>CAKSEY010000011.1 GCA_934448295.1 uncultured Oscillospiraceae bacterium | reverse complement strand
TAGTGTTTTCTGTTTCATATCCTTATTATATCACTTTTTTCTTCTTTTTCATAGGGGTTTTTAGAGGTTACCTATAAAAATAGCTCCGGAAGAAGATCTCCCGGAGTTTTATTATTGGTCACCTCTAAAAACCGGTTTGAAAAGGGAAAATGGGTAGAGTGCACCGAATGCGATGAAAGCCGACGAAGTAAGGCTGTATGCCTTACGAGGAGGTTTGAAGAAGCAGTCGGTGTGCTATACACATTTTCACTCAAACAAGGTTTTTAGAGGTGACCTATTGACAATCAGTCGATATCAGCCGCGATATCGATATTCTCGCCGACAAGACCGATATAAGCGCCGTCAGCCGCCTCGCTTGCGTCCTTGTGTGCAAGGAGCCATTTGTTGCAGGCTCTGAGCCGCTTGTCCTCGTCGTTGACCGCCTTTATGTTAGGCATAGCGCCGTTCGTCCCCTTGGGGAGCGCAATGACCACCTTGAAGCCGTCAGCCTTCCTGGCGCTGCACGGAGCGTAGTGGAGCGTGGTCTCATAAACCTCTACCACCTGGCCGGCGCTTGCCATGAAAGCCTTGACCCTTGAGGTGTCGAGCTTTCCGTCAATGATATCGTCAGCCTTTGCAACCAGCAGAATGAAGTCGTAAAGACCGATGTTAAGCTCGCTGTCGCGATGGTATTCCAGGCAGTTGAGCTTTGTGTTGTGACCGTTGCACCAGCCGAGCTGAATGGGCATTCCGCCATACGCATTGTTCTGGAGCTGACCGAAAATATCCGTACATTCCAGCGAAGCCTCGCTCATGACATACTCAACGCCGTCGGGCAGGGGAGTGGTTTCATCGAGCGCTTTCAGCAGACCGGACGTGTCGTAGCCGCCCAGCACCTTTCCGTAGGGTGCGAATTCCTTGTCGGTAACAGAATAAATCTTCATTTTATCAAAGTCCTTTCGTAGTTGATATGCTATTAATGATGATATCACAAAAACAGCGTTTTGTCAATCGGTTTTGCAGGAGTTCCGGGCGCAGCCGCAAAATCTCATGCGCGGGAAGCGGCGGTCTGAGCTTTTTCCTTTTCCGTGCGTACTCTGGCGCTGCTCTTTGCAGAGTATTCCGTCACGCCGAGTATCGTTTCGCCGTCTATCTGGAGCGCACAGGGCTTGTCAAATCGTACTGTCACCTCGTCTGCGCGGATAATGTCAATACATTCGGTGTGCTTTACATGCTCCCCCTTGAAGATAGACGGGAACACCATCAGCGTTTTCAGCTTGTTGGAGCCGTGCCAAATAACCAGCGAGAATTTGCCCTCCGGGTCGTCGCGGCGCTGCGAGGGGGCGGCGATCATTCCTCCGCCGTAAAATCTGCCGTGCATTGTCGGAGCTATCCACACCTTTTTGTAGTGTTTTTCTTTTCCGTCAACTATGACCGTTGCGTCAGTGGGCTTAAAGTCGTACAACAGCCCCTTGATCGCAATGCTTGTGTAGTTTACCGGCTTTCCGTCCGACTTTTTTCGCATTTCGTCGCCGACTTCGCAGCAATAGCCGTCAATGCCGAAGCCTATCGCGTTTATGAAAAGCGACTCCTTTCCGTTGACCGTGACTGAGGGCAGGTCTTTTATGTACTGATTGATTTTGAACGGATGCTTGCCCTTTTCCTTTCCGATATCCCGGAGAAAGTCGTTTCCGCTTCCGGCGGCATAGTAGAGTATGTCGTTGTTTATGGAAAGCGTCCTCGTATCGTTTACAAAATGGTTCAGCGTGCCGTCTCCGCCGCATATTATCACTTTGTCGTCAGGGGAGAGCGAGGAAAAGAATTCCGCAAGGTCTGCGGCGGTCATATCAATCAGCGTCAGTTCGCTTTCCTGGTAGAATTCACGCAGCTTTGCGGATTGCTCCATGCAGGTGTTGTTTCCGGCGAGCGGGTTGTACAGCGCGTAGTTCATTTCGGGGGTTCCTCCAGTTCATTTTTCATTAGCGCAGCGCAGTATTCGCTGAGTTCAGAGGTTTTTTCAGCCCTGACCCTGCCTGCGTCAATGGTTTCAAGTATTTTGATAGTCACAACGGTTTTTCTGAACCGCTTGATGTTTCTGAAAATGTTTTCGGTGCCCTCAATGGTGGAGACTACGATGGGCTTTCCGGCTTTCTGCGCGGTTTTAAGCACGCCGCTGTGGAACGGCAACAGCTTACATTCCTTGCTGCGCTTTCCCTCCGGGTAAACACCGACTGAATTCTCGGTCTCCATGAGCAGCCTTGCGGCACGGTTGACAGTCTCCATTGCCTTTCGGGGACTTTTGCGGTCTATCGCCATAAAGCAGCAGCGGTGGATTATCCTGCCGTACATGGGTATCCGGAAATTTTCCTTTTTAGAGATAAACGAAAGCTTGTACCGCTTGAATACAGTCCACTGGATAATGGGGTCGTAGTTTGAGCGGTGGTTGCTGATGAACAAAAAGTTTCCGCTTTCAGGGAATTTTTCCTCGCCGATAATATTGTACCGAACCCCCAGGCACCAGAGAATAACAGTGGTGGAGCCTTGCAGGATCGTCCGGTAGAATTTGCTGTCGCGGTCATACTCTTTTTTCATATCCACGAACAGACCGCAGATAAACAGAAACAGGAACGGCAGTAACAGTATTCCCAGAATAACAGCGAGCACCAACAAAGCAATTTTCATATGATCACCGCCGATAGCTTGATTTATTATTTTAATTATAGCACATCGCGGAATAAATTGCAAGAGAAACGCCGAATAAAAAAAAGACCCGTTCAGGCGGAACCCACGGGTCTTGATTTGCTGCGCTTCGCTTTATTCTATCATGCCCCGGGATTTCCATTGACAAATGGTGCGCAGATGTGATATAATCAGATGAAGATAAAACCCAAGAATGGAGAACTAAAATGCTGTACATAATGCGCCATGGCAGAACCGACTGGAACGAAAAGCACAAATTGCAGGGAAGAACGGATATCCCCTTGAATCAGGACGGGATAGAGATGGCTGAGAAAGCCCGGGCGGAATACGCGGATATCCACTTTGACATATGCTACTGCTCCCCGCTGAAACGCGCCCGCCAGACGGCAGAGATAGTGCTGGCAGGAAGAAATATCCCCATAATAACGGACGACCGCCTTTTAGAGATGTGCTTCGGCATATACGAGGGGGTCGAGAACAGCTTTGAGATTCCGGACTGCCCCATAAACACGCTGTTTTTTTCGCCCGAAAAATATGTCGTCCCGGTGGAGGGCGGCGAGAGCCTTCAGCACCTCTACGCTAGGACGGGAGAGTTCCTAGAGCAGGTGGTGAAGCCGCAGCTCGCACAAGGCAGGGATATACTTATCGTGGGTCACGGCGCAATGAATTCAAGCATAGTGTGTCAGGTGAAGGGAATTCCCATTGAGAAATTCTGGAGTGCCGGGATAGAAAACTGTAAGCTTATGAAATTGCTCTGAAATACTGCGTTTGCTATAAGAATAATACACTCCTGCCGTCAGACGTTTCCGAAGTCAGCGGTCAGATTTCCAGCGGCTGAGCTGTACCGGAAGTTCGCCCAAGCACAAAGCTCCTGAACCTCTGCGCCGCCGGAAGCAGAAAGACAGATTCGTCCTGTACCATGAAGAAATCCCGGCGATAGGGCGGCGAGGAGATTTTCAGCACCGAAATATCCAGCTTCTGGAGCATATCCATATAAGGCACCACTGCGGCGCCGAAGCCTGCGGAAACAAGCCCCGCGATGACCTCGTCCTCCTCGGTTTCAATAAAAGACGCAGGCTTTCCGCCCACCTTATCGTACATTCTGTCGATGACCCTGCGGAGTCCGGAGCCTTCAGCGAAGAACACCGCAGGATATTGCAGAGTATCGGCAAGGTCAACGCTTTCAAGACCGGAAAGCGGGTGGTCTTTCGGGACTATCATCACCAGCTCCTGCGAGGTGACCGGGACTGCCGAAAGCCCCAGCGACGCGTCGGGCTCCGAGCAGAAAACAAGGTCGTATCTGCGCTGGAGAAGCCCGTCGATAAGCCCTCCCGTCAGGTCGGAATGAAAGCTGAATTCAATCCCGCACCCGGGGTCGGCGGCCAGAAAATCTGCGGTGAGCTTCGGAATGTAATCCACACCCAGCGTGCGCAGGAATCCCAGCCGCACGACGCCCTCCCCCCGCGCGGAGCGCTGAAGCGAGCCGATACCCACGTCAAGCGAATCCAGCGAGCGCTGCGCACATTCAAGGAATTCCTCGCCGAAGCGCGTCAGCGTGGTGTTCCGCCCGGAGCGCTCAAAGAGCGGCACCCCAAGCTCCGATTCAAGCTGATTTATGGCGTGGCTGAGGCTCGGCTGCGAAATGCAGAGCTGCTCCGCCGCGCGGGTGTAATGCCGTACCTCGGCAAGCTTTACAAAATATCTGAGATGGTCTAAATTCATGCTGATACCTCCATATATGTATTATAGCACATCTGATTGAAAAAATCTATCGAATTATGAAAATAATACATTTGAAACTGATTGATGATAGTGCTAAAATAAATCATGTAAAATGATATATGGAGGCACACATCATGTCAAAGGAAAAAACACTGTTCCGCGGGGAAGCGGCGCTGCCGATAGCGCTTGTCATAGACAGCTTCGGAGTAGTCCTGATGCTGTATTCCGCCGCCGGGATATCCGCAATATCAAGCGTTCCTTACGCTTTTTCGGAGGTTTTCCCGGCGCTTTCCCTCGGAACATGGACGTACATATTTCAGGGGCTTCTTGTCTTGTCGCTGATGATAATGCGAAAGAAATTCGTTCCGTCCTACCTGTTCAGCTTTGTCGTGGGATTCGTTTTCGGGGAGCTTCTCGACCTGCACGAGCTGTGGATAAACGTACTCCCGGACAGCCTGCCGTGGCGGATAGTCTGGTTTGTGGTGAGCTACGTTCTTCTCAGCATAGGTATTGCGATTTCCAACCGCTGCGGGCTTCCGATAGTCCCGACAGACCTGTTCCCCCGGGAGCTTTCAGACATAACCAAAGTCGGCTATCCGAAAATCAAGATATGCTTTGACGTAAGCTGTCTTGTGGTGACTGCGGCGCTGACCTTCTTCGGTCTGGGTCACATTGAGGGTCTCGGCATTGGAACGGTTCTCGCGGCATTCACTATGGGAAAGGCGGTCGGGCTCTGCGGGAACTTCCTTGACAAGCACTTCCGTTTTGAGAGCTTCCTCACCCGCCGGAAGCTCAGCGCTCAGCAATGAGTTCCACTGTGGTTTCAGAAACGAAAACAGGCTTGATTTCAGCAAGGCGCTTCATGTGGGGCTGTTCCAGATGGAGCGCCTGTTTTTCTGCGTTCTCCCATTCCTCTATCAGGACAACGGAATCATGCCCGCCGTCCGGCAGGAAGTATTCGTAGCGGACGCAACCGTCCTCCGCCCGGACTGTCTCAGGGAAGCCAAGCCGGTGAAGCTCTTTCAGGAATTCAGCGGCGTTTCCGCTTTTCATTTTGTATGTTACAAGAAGTTTCATATTACCTCCCAAAATGCGCCGACTAAACTTAGCCGGCGCATCTTCATTTATATCAGTTCTTTTCCTGCATTCTGGTGACGAGCTTCTTTGCAACGAATACCAGCACGATAGCCGCCGCCGCGAGAACCGCGGAGCCTATATAGCCCATAACGTAGGAATTCGTGCTGTCATAGAAGCTTGCGCTTATTTTGGGGCCGACAAACGCGCCGATACCATAGCCTATGAATATCAGACCGTAGTTTCTGTTGTAGAACTTGCTGCCGAATACATTCTTGACGATAGGCGCAAATACCACCAGCAGACCGCCGAACGAGAATCCAACAAGACAAATGCAAACGATGAAGTAGGGAAGATTATTCGCAAAGGTGAGCATTATCATGGAGATACCGTTGATGAGAAGCACCAGAATAAGCGAATTCCAGCCCTTGAGCTTGTCGTAGATAAAGCCGAAGCCGATACGTCCCAGCATGTTTGCGAGGGTCATTATGCTTACGCAGAGGGCGGCTGTCATTGCGTCCTGACCTATCTGATTCTGTGCGATAGGGGAGGTCGCGCTGACCATCATGGTTCCTGCCGCGTTTGCGAAGATGAACATAACGACCATTACCCAGAATACCGGGGTCTTTACCATTCCGGGAATGTTGTAGTTTTTGGTGTTGAGCACCTTTGCCTGCTCTGCGCTGGGCTTCCAGCCATCGGGGAGCCAGCCCTCCGGGCAGGGAACTATCATCCATGCAACCGCGCCGATCCCTATAAGGAATACAATGGCAAGGATTCGGCAGGTCATCTGCGCGCCGAAGCTGTCGATAAGCACCTGCGCAATAGGCGACATGATGAACGGCCCGCAGGAGGCTCCCGCCTGAACCAGACCGGAGATGGAGCCGCTCTTGTCCGGGAACCATTTTAGCGCTGTGGGCAGGCAGGCGGGATAGATCGTACCCGCGCCAGCGCCTGCAAGAATTCCGTAGAAGATGTAAAGCTGCGGGATAGTCTCGGCAAATCCGGTGAGGAACCAGCCGGAAGCGAAGAACGCCAGACCGATGTAGATAGCCACCATAGGCTTGAGCTTCTCTGCGAGGATCCCCCCAACAAAGCCCATCAGGCAGTAAACAAACATATAAATCGTGTAAGCCATGCTGAAATCAGACTGGCTCCAGCCGAACTGCCCGGTCAGCGGGAGCGCGAAAAGGCTGAAATAAGCGGTCGCGGAGGTGAAAAGGCTCTGTATCCACACGCCTGCGAATACGCGCCATCTTGTTCCCTTTGTTATTCTCATGTCTGTGACCTCCGTTATTACTGCTGGAGGGTGCCGAGGTCAAGCCCCAGGTCGCGCCCGCTGAATTTTCCTGCCGCGCGGCTTGTTCCGAGCCAGAATACCATGTCTGAAATATCCTCCACATCGAGGAACGGAACGGAGTCGTACATCTCCTGCCAGTCCTTGAAATGCTTCCCGGTGAGGTCGTTGATGAACTCAACGTAGCTCTGGGTTTCGCACATCGGGGTCTTTACCTTTGTCGGGCACACTGTGTTTACAACGATTCCGGTGCCTTTAAGCTCCTGGGCGAGGGTCTTTGTGAGTCCGCGCACGCCCCACTTTGCCATACAGTAGGTCGCGAGCTGCGGTGTTCCGTACATACCGGAGGTAGAGGAGATGTTGATGATACGTCCGAAGCCCTGCTTTCTCATGTAGAGCGCCGCGTACTTATCGGTGCGCCATGTGCCGATAAGGTCTATGTCTATGACCTTCTGCACCTGTGCGTCCGTAAGCTCCCAGGTGTAGCCGAAGTTGATTACGCCTGCGTTTGCAACTACGACGTCTATTCTGCCGAAGGTGTTCCAGGCCTTTTCGAACATTGCTTTCATGTCGTCGTCAGAGGTTACGTTGCACTTCACCGCAAGAGCCTTTGTTCCCAGCTTTTCGATCTCCTGAACGGTCGCCTTGAATACATCGCCGTCAGGGTCCTGCATATCCGCGAGAACTACATCAAATCCGTTTTCCGCGAATTTAAGTGCGTGAGCCTTTCCCTGACCCATTGCACCGCCTGTGATGAGTACTACTTTTCTTTCCATTTTTTCTGCCTCCATAGATAAAATTAATTAAATGACTGCATACGATAGCCATTTGTCATATGCTGTCTGAATTATAACACATTATTATGCGAAAATCAATAGAAAAGCCAAAAGATTATTGAAAATAACTATAAAAATATCGCAAAAATAGTGAATATCTATAAGTTTATATCTTGAAAAATACATTTAAAGAAATATATGTAATTATAAAAATAACAAAAAACTCCCCCTTCATCGGTCGAGATGAAAGGGGAGCCAAGTATTTTATCGTTCTTCTCTGAAATATGGATCTCCAAGAGCCTTTGGCGGCTGATTTTCGCGCTTTTTTCTGAGCGTGATGAATATCAGCACGACAATTGTCGCGATATACGGAAGCATTTCAAGTATCTGCGAGGGAACTGTAAAGCCCCAGCCCTGCATCTTGAAGTTGAGACCTTTCAGCATACCGAACAGATATGCCGCGAATATCGCCTTCAGAGGATTCCAGGTGCTGAAAATTACCAGCGCGACAGCGATCCAGCCCGCGCCTGCGGTAACATTGTCCTGCCATGTGGTGAGGAACACCGTTGAGAGGTAGGCCCCGCCAACGCCGCACAGGAATCCGCCGATAAGGATATGGACGTACTTATACAGCATGACGTTTATGCCGGAAGCGTCCGCCGCCGCAGGATTCTCTCCCACAGCGCGCATATTGAGTCCGAAGCGGGTTTTGTTGATGTACAGGTAAGCCAGGATTGCAACCACGATCGCCGCCTGCACATATGCGCTCTGAGAGAAAAGCGCCTTTCCGATTATCGGGATATCGCACAGGACAGGTATATCATATGGCTTGAACGCATTGACCACCTCGGTGGGGACTGAGTTACCGGAAACCGATTTCCCGATGAACCCTGCAACGCCCGTGCCGAAAATCGTCAGCACAAGTCCGGTGACTACCTGATTTCCGCGCAGGGTCACGGTGATGAACGCATAGATAAGCGCTCCGGCAAGACCCGCAAGTCCGGCGGCGAGCACGGCAAGGAACGGATTCGCAGTAGCGCAGGCTACCTGGAAGCCCACAGCGGCTCCCATCAGCATCATTCCCTCAATACCGAGGTTCATATTGCCTACTTTCTCGCAGATAATACCGCCGACGATGGCGAAAAGGATATGCGTGCCCATCTGCACGGAGGTCTGGAGGAACAGCGTAATTTCATTCAGAATATCCATATCAGCCCTCCTTTTCAGCCTTGCGGAACGAAATACGATAGTTAATAAAGAACTCGCTGCCCAGCACGAAGAAGATGATAACGCCCTGGAGAACCTCCGTGATAGAGGAGGGGATACCCATTACCTGGAGCGCCTTGCCGCTCTGGAGCAGCATAGAGAATGCGAACGAAACGACCACAATTACCGGAGGCTTCAGCTTTGCAAGCCATGCAGTAATAACAGCGGTGAATCCAAGTCCGCCGGACATCTGGTCGGTGATGGACTTTTCAACGGCGGAAGCCTGCATGAATCCCGCCATTCCGCACAGACCGCCGGAAAGCAGCACGGCAACCAGCATTATCTTGAGGGTGTTCATGCCGGCGTATTTCGCGGTGGTTTCGCTTTCGCCGAGTACGTCTATCTGATAGCCGAGCTTTGTGTATTTCAGCACGATGGTCATGATAATTACCATCACCAGCATGATTATCCAGCCAGCATGAATCCCGAATACCTTGGGCAGGATCGCGTTGTCCGAGAATCTCGCGATTTTTGCAGCGCCGAGGGACTCCGGGTCCTTCCACGGCCCGTACTGGAGGTAAGAGATGAACGAGATCGCGATGTAGTTCATCATAAGCGTTACAAGGGTCTCAGAGGTGGTGAACTTAGCCTTGATAAGTGCCGGGATGATAGCCCATATCCCGCCGAACACAAACGCAGAAAGGCACATCAGCGGGAGCAGAAGCCCTGCCGGAAGCTCCGGGAAACCGAAAGCAATCAGCGCCGCGCCGAAAGCCCCCATGTAAAACTGACCCTCCGCGCCGATGTTCCAGAACTTCATGCGGAACGCGACTGAAATTCCCAGCGAGAGCATGGTCAGCAGGATAGTTTTGTTCATCGTTTCGCCGAATCTGCTGTAAGTCGAAAGCGATGATGTGATTATCTTACCGAAAATCTCTAGCGGGTTGAAGCCCATGAACAGCATTACAAGACCCGAGGCGGCAAGCGCGACAACTATCGCAATAAGCCTGGAAGCAAGCAGCGCTCCGGAGGAAACGCCGGTTCGTTTGGTTATGTGTACTCTGTTTGCAATGCTCATACTGCCTCGCCTCCCTCTTCGCCGGGCTTGTGACCCAGCATCATCATGCCGATGTCCTCTTTAGTGACCGTTTCAGGGTCAACAATGTCAATGACCTCGCCGTCGTGAATTACCATCAGCCGGTCGGAAATGCTCTTGAGCACGTCAAGATCCTCGCCGATGAACAGCACCGCAACGCCCTTTTTCTTCTGCTCGTTGAGCACGCGGTAGATGTTGTAGGAAGCTCCTATATCCAGACCGCGCACGGGGTACGCCGTGATGAGCACCTTCGGGGCAAGCCATATTTCGCGGCCGAGAAGCACTTTCTGAATGTTACCGCCGGACAGCTTCTTGACCTCATGCGTTACCGATGGCGTGGAGATGTCAAAATCATGCACTATCTGCTCTGCAAGCGTTTTGGCGAACTTCCTGTCCAGGAAAGGCCCGGGATTGCGGTTGTAGCTTTTCAGGATAACGTTGTTCATGACGCTCATTCCTGCCACAAGACCCATACCCAGACGATCCTCAGGAATGAAGCTCATGCTGATCCCGTGCCTGAGAATAGCGCGCGGTGAAAGCCCAAGTATCTCTTCGTCGTTGAATTTCACCGAGCCTCCGTCCGCCTTCATCAGCCCTGCGATTATCTCGCAAAGCTCTTTCTGACCGCTTCCGGCGATTCCTGCGATTCCGAGGATCTCGCCGCCGTAAAGGTCGAAGGTCATATTGTGGAGCAGGTCGATCCCGTCTATCGACTTCTTGGAGAGCTGGCTGACGGAGAGAACCGGCTTCTCGCTGAGCTTCTCCTTGGGGCGCTCGATTTCAAGGGAAACGGCGCTTCCTACCATCATTTCAGTAAGCTCCTGCGGGGAGGATTCTGCGGTTATTGCGGTGGTGATGGATTCGCCCTTGCGCAGCACCGTGACCCGATCGGATATCTCCATCACCTCGGCAAGCTTGTGGGTGATGATAATAATGCAGCAGCCCCGCTCCTTCATTCCCCGGAGAATATCGAACAGCGCGCGTATTTCCTGCGGTGTGAGTACGGCGGTGGGCTCGTCCAGGATCAGCACATCGGCTCCGCGGTAGAGGATCTTCATTATCTCCACCGACTGCTTCTCGCTGACGGACATATTGTACACCTTTTTGTTCGGGTCTATTTTGATGCCGTACTTTTCGCTCAGCTCGTTGATACGGGCGTTCATCTTCTTTTTGCTGATGAAAACTCCGTTTTCCTGACCTATGCTGATGTTTTCAGCGGCAGTAAGTACGTCGATGAGCTTGAAATGCTGATGTATCATGCCGATGCCGGCGTTTATCGCGTCCTTCGGGGAGCGGAAAACCACGTTCTTCCCGTTGATTTCGATTTCGCCGCTGTCCGGGGTGTAGATACCGCTGAGCATATTCACGAGAGTACTCTTGCCGGAGCCGTTCTCTCCCAGCAGCGCCAGGATCTCCCCCTTGTTGACGTCAATGGAGACGTTCTTGTTAGCCTGCACCGTGCCGAAGCTCTTGCAGATGTTCTTTAACCTTATATACGGTTGAGCCATTCTTACCTCCTGAAAGTTTCTGCTTACTTTCACGAACGGCATAATTAATATGCCGCTTGTGAAAACAAGCAGTGCAGGCTGCGTTATACAGCCTGCGCTGTCTGTTATCAGTGATTATGCGGGGATAGTGCCAACAACGCCCTGAACGAACCAGCTCATGTTCCAGATCTCGTCGTCGGTCATCTTAACTCCGTCCTCAACCTTAAGGTTGCCGTCCTGGTCATAGAGCGGGCCGGTGAACGGCTCGAAGCTGCCGTCAATGATGGAAGCCTTAGCAGCGTCTACCTTTTCCTGAGTGCCCTCAGCGCAGAGGTCGGTCAGGTCATCGAGGTATGTCATGTTTGCTGCGAGACCCTCCCAGTAAGCGCGGCTTGTCCATGTGCCGTCGATAGCTCTCTGGCAGTCGTCGGTGTAGAAGGTTGCCCAGTTGAAGCAAGCTGCGGTGAGGTAAGCGTCAGGAGCCGCGTCGGAGGTCGGGAAGTTATAGCCTATGCAGTAAGCGCCCTTTTCCTGTGCTGCAACCTGCGGAGCGGTGGTATCCTGGTGCTGTGCGATAACGTCAACGCCCTTGTTCAGGAGCTCCATAGCCGCCTGCTTCTCAACGGTAGGATCGTACCATGTGTCGGTGAATACTACCTCTACCTTTGCGTCAGGGTTAACGGACTGAACGCCCAGTGTGAACGCGTTGATGCCGCGGATAACCTCGGGGATGCCCTTTGCTGCAACGTAGCCGATGTAGTTCTTCTCAGTCTTCATGCCAGCAACGATACCTGCGAGATAACGAGCCTGGTAAACCTTGCCGAAGTAGGTGGAAAGGTTGTCGCTTCTCTGATAGCCGGAGCAGTGAGCGAACTTAACGTCAGGATATTCCTTAGCCATCTCAACTGTGCCCTCCATGAAACCGAAGGAGTTGGTGTAGATAAGGTTGCAGCCCTCGTCGATAAGGGTGCGGATAGCTTCGCAGGTGTCAGAAACGGTTTCTGCAACGTCCTCAACGTAAGCAGTCTCAACGCCCAGCTTTTCGATCGCGAGTCTGCCCTGGTCATGAGCCTGGGTGTAGCCGCCGTCGTCGATCTTGCCGATGTAGACGAAGCCTGCCTTAACTGTGGTCGCGTTGTCCGCAGTGCTGCCGGAATTGTCAGCGGAGCTTCCGGAAGACGTGTTTCCGGAGCAGCCTGTGAGCAGCATTGCTGCTGCCATCAGGGCAGCGAGTAATCTCTTCTTCATTGGTTGTTTCCTCCCTAATTGTGTGTCCGCGGCGAACCGCGTGTTTTTATATTTCAACGGCAAGAGCCGCTAAAATCAGTTGTCGTCATGGAATTTGCAGCCGTTTACAGGATCCATTTCATCTATTATCGCCAGCGATTCAACGCGTATGCCCTTGCTGCGCACAAGCTCACCGCCGGGCTGGCAGCCCTTTTCGATAACGATTCCCGCTCCGGCGATTTTCGCGCCGCTGCTCTTGACAATGTCGATAAGCCCGAGGAGCGCGCAGCCGTTTGCAAGGAAGTCGTCAATAATCAGGATATTGTCCTCCGGCGAGAGGAACGCTTTCTTCACGATAACATCATATGTACGGCCGTGGGTGAAGCTCTTTATCTGGGTGGAGTACACCTCGCCGTCAATGTTTATGCTCTGCGTTTTCTTGGCGAAAACCACGGGGCAGCCGAAGTACTGCGCCGTAATACAGGCAATGCCGATTCCCGAAGCCTCGATAGTGAGTATCTTGTTAATGGACTTGTCCGGGAACAGCCTGCGGAATTCCTTACCCATTTCATTTATGAGCGCAATATCCATCTGGTGATTGAGGAAGCTGTCCACCTTGAGGACGTTCCCGTCCTTGATAACGCCGTCTTTCCTGATTCTGTCTTTAAGAAGCTGCATTTTTCCGTCCTCCTCAGATAAGTTCTCTGCCCATCAGCACGCCCATTACGGAAGCCATCATAAGGCCCCTCGTCCAGCCGCTGGAATCGCCGAGGCAGTGCAGTCCGTGAATGTTTGTGTTGAAATGCTCGTCCATCTTTATGCGGTTGCTGTAAAATTTCAGCTCCGGCGAATACAGCAGCGTTTCACGGCTGGCGAAGCCCGGTACAACGTAGTCCATAGCCTTGATGAAGTTTATGATGTTGGTCATGGTGCGGTAGGGCATGGCGGCGGTGATATCGCCTGCGACAGCGTCCGGAAGCGTTGGTCTTACGTTGGAGAAGGAAAGCTCCTTTTCCCATGTGCGCTTTCCATCCAGGATATCTCCGTAGCGCTGTACCATGATGTGACCGTTTCCGAGCATATTGGTGAGCTCTCCGACCTTCTGCGCGTATTCTATCGGCTGATTGAACGGAACGCTGAAATTGTGGGAGCAGAGTATCGCGAGATTGGTGTTGTTGGACTTCAGATCCTTGTAGGAGTGACCGTTGACCACGGCGAGGTCGTTGTCGTAGTTCTCCTGGCTTACGAATCCGCCCGGGTTCTGGCAGAAGGTACGCACCTTGTTCTTGAACGGAAGCGGGTAGCCTATCAGCTTGGACTCGTAGAGGACGGCGTTGACCTCCTCCATGACCTCGTTGCGTACCTCAACGCGGACGCCGATGTCGACCGTGCCGGGCTGGTGAGCTATGCTGTGGCTCTCGCAGGTGCGCTCCAGCCAGTCTGCGCCCTTTCTTCCGGTGGCGATGACGATGTTGTCCGCCTTTATCTCGCGGCGGTCGCTGCCCTTGTTGTCGGTCACGATAACTCCGGTGCACACGTCGCCGTCAATTATGATATCCTCGCAGCGGGTCTGGAACATTATGTCAACTCCATGCTCCTGGAGGTACTTTTCGATACGCAGATAAAGCTCGTGCGCCATTTCCGTGCCGAGGTGGCGGATAGGGCAGTCGACCAGCTTCAGGTTTGCGTTGATAGCCTTTTTGCGGATCTCGCGTATTTTATCCGGGTCGCTTACTCCCTCAACGTGGGGGTCTGCGCCGAATTCAAGGTATATCTTGTCAGTGTAGTCGATGGTCGCCTGGGCAAGCTCCTCGCCGATAAGCTCCGGAAGGTTGCCGCCGACCTCGCAGGAGAGAGACAGCTTTCCGTCCGAGAACGCGCCTGCGCCTGAGAATCCGGTGGTTATGTGACAATAGGGCTTGCAGTTCATGCAGACCTTTGTCTTAGCCTTGGGACATGCTCTCTTTTCAACAGAAACGCCTTTTTCTATAATAAGGATTTTTTTCTTTGAACCCTTGCGGAGCATTTCCAGTGCGGTAAAAATACCTGCGGGACCTGCGCCGACAATAATTACATCATAGTTTGCCATTTGATAATCTGCCTTTCATTTCCAGGTAACCTCTAGTAAAACGGCTCACGCTGTGACCGTTTTTTAGGGACGCGATAAACAACGCGAAGCGTAACAAAATCAGACCCGAGAGTTCGGGCATTTGATAAAATCAGCGTTTCCCTAATACATACGTTATTAATTTATCACAATTTGCTCACAATGTCAACAATTTTCTGCTGTTTTTTTTAGTAATTGCTTTTTTTCAGCACCTTGCCGAAAATAATGACATATTTCTTCTGAATAGTGTATCTTTTTTAAGACAATTATACAGAGAAAACAGGGTCATGGCATAAAAAGGCAGGCGCAAATTAAAATCGCCTGCCATTTATTTAATTACATACGCGTTCCAGTTCCTCCCGGAGCTGCTTAATTATGCGTTTTTCCAGCCGGGAGATGTAGCTCTGCGAGATGCCTATCTCGTCTGCGACCTCCTTCTGGGTCTTTTCCTTGCAGCCGTTCAGCCCGAAGCGCATTTCCATTATCTGGCGCTCCCGGGGAGAAAGCCGGTCGACCGCCTCGTGGAGCGCTTTCCGTTCCGTTTCCTCCTCAATGCGGGCGTTCACGCAGTCGCTGTCCGTGCCTAGAACGTCTGAGAGAAGAAGCTCGTTGCCGTCCCAGTCAACGTTCAGCGGCTCGTCGATGGATATCTCGCAGCGCCGTTGGTTCGTCTTGCGGAGGTACATCAGTATTTCGTTCTCAATGCAGCGTGAGGCGTATGTCGCGAGCTTTATGTTCCTGTGAACGCTGAATGTGTTGACCGCCTTTATCAGCCCTATCGTCCCGATGGAGATAAGGTCGTCCAGCTCTATCCCGGTGTTCTCGAATTTCTTTGCGATATAAACCACCAGCCGCAGATTGTGCACTATGAGGGTATCCCGGGCGGCGGCGAAATCCGTTTCCATCAGCCGGAACGCGGCTTCCTCCTCCTCGCGGGTGAGCGGCGCGGGGAGCGATTCCGAGCCGTTTATGTAGTAGACCCCCGTGCTGTCGTGATTAGCGTATTTCAGAAAGGCGCCCAGCCCCTCCTCTATCAGCGACTTGAAAAATTGAATCATGGTTTTACCTCCTGATTTTGTATGATATTCCGGGCTGGATCGTTCAGCCTGTCGTATTTCAGCGGAATTATTCCCGGGTCGAAAATGCAGTCAGCCCCCGGGAGCTTCTGACGCGATACTCCGACCAGAGCCTCCACGGGAGCGCCGCCGATGAGCACCTCCGCCGGGAACACCGGAATCACCCCCTCGGAGGTCACAGTGCTGCACGGAACCAGCCGTATACCGTCAAGCCCGTCAGATTTTCCGGAAAGGTAGCTCAGCACGTTCTGCGGCAGTATTTCCCGCAGCTTCTCGGCGGAAGCAATTATGACCGGCTTTCCGAAAAAGCTGTCACGCAGACAGTTCCCGGTGTCCCCAAGACCGTCGAGCACGGCTTCCTTTCCCCCCGCGCGGATAGTCACCGTCTCCCGGAGGGCGGGCTTCCTGCGGTCGATGATAAGACGCGCCAGCCGGAATCCTCCGTAAAGTGCCGCAGTAATCACCGCCGCCGCGCCAATCGGGATATCGAAGTACACGCAGCCGTTGTTGCAGTACATTCCCAGCGGAGCCGCAAAGCTCCACAGCGCCGCCATTCCTCCCGCAAAAGCAAAGCTGACCGCCAGGAAGCACAGCGCGGACAGCAGAAAGTCGATACGCTTCTGAACCCCGAACGCGGTCAGGGTCACGAGGACTCCCGCCGCGAGCTTTATAAGCACGCTGAGCGCCGGGTGAAGCTCCGGCAGCAGGAGAGCCAGGGAGAATGCGGCTCCCACAGCGGCGGCGCAGAGACACCTCGGCGGCGAAAGTCTGCGGCGCAGCAGCAGGGAAGTCCCCCGCAGAAGAAAGTAGTTTATGTAGAGATTTACCGCCAGCAGGACGTCTGCGTATATTATCAAATCCATCACCCGCTTGTACGTTTATATAACTATTATATATGCCTGACCAGGAAAAATATGTCACACCGCGCCGGAAAATCCTGAGAAAAAGGCATAGAAAAAGGCGCATGGCTGTTAAACCATGCGCCTTGTAATGCATATGATCAATCTCTGTTGAACTCTGCAAGCTCCAGACCGGGATTCTTGTCGAGAGCCCACTTGATGTTCCACTCGCTGGTGAATATCAGCAGATAGTTGCCCTTTACGTCCTGAATCAGCTTGGTGTCAGAGGTCAGCACCAGCTTGCTGAGGACGTCGTAGCCGCCGTCAAGGTGCTGCTGGCTGGTTATCCAGCGGATATGCTCATACGGCAGACCCTCGCGGATAATGTCAACGTTGTACTCGTTTTTCAGGCGGTATTCAAGCACCTCAAACTGGAGCACGCCGACAACGCCGACGATAACCTCCTCAAAACCGCTCTGCGGCTCGGAGAATATCTGTATCGCGCCCTCCTGCGCTATCTGGGTGGTTCCCTTGATGAACTGCTTGCGCTTCAGCGTGTCCTTCTGGCGGATACGCGCGAAGTGCTCCGGCGCAAAGGTCGGGATACCCTCGAACTTTACCTTCTTCTTCGGGGAGCACACGGTGTCGCCGATGGAGAATACACCCGGATCGAATACGCCCATGATATCCCCGGCATAAGCCTCGGAGATTATCTCGCGGTCGCTCGCCATGAGCTGCTGCGGCTGTGAGAGCCTCATTACCCTGTTGTTCTGGACGTGCAGTACTTCCATGTCCTTGTCGAACTTACCGCTGCATATGCGCATGAACGCGATACGGTCGCGGTGAGCCTTGTTCATGTTCGCCTGGATCTTGAAAATGAATGCAGAGAATTCCGGGTCGAACGGGTCAACCACGCCGTCCGGGGTAGTGCGCGGCAGGGGAGCGGTGGTCATTTTGAGGAAGTTCTCAAGGAACGGCTCCACGCCGAAGTTTGTCAGCGCCGACCCGAAGAATACCGGTGAGAGCTTACCGGTGTTTACAAGCTCCATGTTGAACTCCTCGCTTGCGCCGTCCAGGAGCTCCACGTCCTCGGAAAGCTTTTCGTAGTTGTGCTCGCCGATAACGTCGGCAAGTGAAGCGTCGGAGAGGTCTACCTCGGTGGCGGCTACCTCCCGGGTGCCGTTGTTCGCCTCAAAGGAGATAATGCGGCGCTTTTCGCGCTCGTAAACTCCCTTGAATTCCTTGCCGGAGCCGATAGGCCAGTTGACCGGGTAGGTCTTTATTCCTAGCTCCTTTTCGATTTCTTCAAGCAGGTCGAACGGGTCGCGCGCCTCGCGGTCCATCTTGTTGATGAACGTGAATATCGGGATATTTCTCATAACGCAGACCTTGAACAGCTTGCGGGTCTGGTTCTCAACGCCCTTTGCCGCGTCGATGACCATTACGGCGCTGTCCGCCGCCATAAGTGTGCGGTAGGTGTCCTCGGAGAAGTCCTGATGTCCGGGGGTGTCAAGGATATTTATGCAGTAGCCCTCGTAGTTGAACTGCATTACGGAGGAGGTAACGGAGATACCTCTCTGTTTTTCTATCTCCATCCAGTCGGAGACCGCGTGGCGGGTGTTCTTCTTGCCCTTTACGGCGCCTGCGAGGGAGATCGCGCCTCCGTAAAGCAGGAACTTTTCAGTGAGCGTGGTCTTTCCGGCGTCCGGGTGGGAGATTATCGCGAAGGTGCGCCGTCTTTCTATTTCGTGTTTTAAATCAGCCATTTGTCTACTTCCTTTTTGTGTTTATGGGTTCTTTTTAGAGTTATCCGCTTCATGGGACGCGGATCTTTCCATTTCGTACATTACTTCTTTTGCCTCGTCGTTGGTGGGCTCTTCAATACCGCGGTTCTTCATCGTCATGGTGAAGAATAGTCCCACTATGATAGGCAGGTAGAACGTCATTATTCTCCACAGCATCATGGACGTATTGACATACTGCTCGGTGAAGATATCCTTGAAGAATCCGTGGTAGCCGAGCTCGGCGCCGCCCATTGCTCCGGGCAGGGGGATAAACGAGGATATCATCAGCACATAAGCCTGGTAGCTCATTATCTGGAGCAGGCTTGCGTCGCCCATTCCGAAGCCGCGGTACAGGACATAGGAAATGCACAGGTACAGTGTGAGCTGTATGAACGTGAAGAACACCGCTTTCAGCAGCAGCGGGATATTCTTGCGCAGGTACTTGAAATTCTCGTAGAACTTGTTTACCTCGCGCGTGAGATACACCCTGTATTTCAGCGGGTGCTTGAGGATATGAATTTTAGCCAGCAGGGAGATTATCCAGTTGCAGACCTTAAGCGTTGCGTTCTTGAACAGCGCGATCGAAATCAGAAAGACGATAACGGCGGTATTTATCACGAATCCGATAAGCACGAACGGCATGAGTCCTTTCTGGGTCAGGTCGTCGCCGAAGTGGCTGAATCCTATCGCGAGCGTGAACACGGAGTACATCGTCAGCACGAACTGATACACGATGAACCGGCTGAGCAGCGCAGTAAGCCCGCACCCCAGCGGAACTCCGAATTTCACAAGGTAGTACGCCTGCATGGGCTGACCCCCGGAAGCGGAGGGGGTAATGCAGTTGAAATACTGCCCGATTATCGTGACCAGCCAGGTGTCCCAGAATTTCATTTTAGGGTGCATGGATTTCAGCATGACGTGTACTGTCGCCGCCTCGCTGACCCAGTAGCCTATCATGAACGCAATGCACAGAATGAGTGCGCCCTTGTTTATCTTCGTGAGGGCTGCCACCACATTGTCAATGCTGTCAACGAATACCAGGTACACTACCATTATTATAAAGGCTATCGCACAGACGATAAGGTTTAGCTTCCAGCCTTTTTTCTTTTTGTTCATTATATATATTACCTCGTAATTATCCCGTCCAAAAAAGCCAACATACATTTATTATAAAACATTGCGGCTTAATTGTCAATAGGTTTTACATTTTTTCCCGCTGCCAGACGGCTCTGCGGGTGAAAACAACACCTGAAATCTGTCGGCTTGCTGAAGAGTACGTTTGTTTTTGTAGGAATCGACAGTTTGCGGGAAGCGATTTGGTGAAATGATACAAACTTGAAATGCCGCAAAAAAATTTGCAGCCTTTTTCTGAATTGCGTGGTTTTAATTATAGAAACGGCAGAAAGCCGTAAACAAGGAGGTATTTACTATGAAAAGCTATAAGAGAATTATTGCGGCAGCTCTCCTGGTAGCGGCTGTAACATCGGCGTTCCCGGCAGTGACCGCAGGCGCGGAGGACGCGGCTCCCACGGTGGTATTCGGAAAGGAATCCAAGAAAAGCGGGCTGAAAAGTCTGAAAAGCAGTCTTTACAGCATCAACGACGAGTATGACACCCCTATCCTGACGAAGAGCCGCATCATAAAGAAATGCTTTGTGCTTAAGGAAAACGAGGAGCTGATAATCCCGAAGGGCGTTACCATGACCCTGAACGGAGGCGCGGATATTTATGGGAAGATCTACATTGAAAACGGCGGAAAGCTTGTGCTCAAACGGTATTCCGTGGGATTGTACGGCTCCATAGTAAGCGACGGAACGATTTCTGTGACAAACGGAACGCTCACCTGCTTTGCGGGTTCGCTGCTTTACGTCGGCGAAAAAGGAAAATTCAACTGCCCCAGCGGCTATGACGCCGAGGTAAACGAGTTCACCGGACAGATATGGAACGACGCTCAGGCGGACACCATCTGCCTTGGCAAAAATACCTACAACAATCCGATATTTGACGGAACCCCGGTCGCGGCAGTGGGCTATTATTACGTCCGCGATGGGGCGCAGCTAGAAAAGCTCGACAATGTGGAGGATCTTAGCAAGCTTCTGCCGGGAACCGTGGGATACGGCACATACAGCGTATGGGCGGATGATTACTACGACGCGTACACGGTCATGTTCGCGGGCGGCGGAACGGTGAAGTATGTCGGAAACTCGGAGAAGGGCTGGAAGTATATTGATGATGTTCCTGTGAGCTTCTATATCGCGCAGCTCAGCAAATACCGCGACCCCGGCATTGAATTGGATTCTATTTTCGACATATAATATATAACTGGTAATATATAATTGGGAGGGCAAGCGCCCTCCCAGTTTTTATGCGTTTTTCTCCCATTTCATCAGGATATGCGGAATCCCGTCCTCGTCGAATTCGTCCGAGATCTGGCGGAATCCGTTGACCTCATAGAATGGCTTTGCGTAGACCTGCGCCTCTATCGTTATGCTTTCAGAGCCGTAAAGCTCCTGCATTGCCCTGATTCCCGCCTGCATGAGCTGGCTGCCAAGTCCGCTGCGCCGCCGTGCGGAGATAACCCGCCCTATCGCGCCGTCCTCCCGCACTACCCCCGGGGGAATGAGCCGCAGGTAGGCGGCAATGCCGTTTTCGTCCTCGAACCACAGGTGATATGCGCATTCGTCAAGACCGTCCAGTTCCGGGTAGGGGCAGTTCTGCTCCACCACAAAGACATTCACTCGCAGCCGGAGTATCTCGTACAGCTCCTTTGCGGTGAGTTCGCTGAATTTTTTAAGTTTCTGTTCCATTTAGAATTCCTTTCCGCCGATTCGCAGCCATAGATCCGTGTGATACCCGAGTTTTGCGTACCAGTCGTAGACCCCGGTGTAATGTATGAAAATCCGGTCAGAGCCGCGCTCCAGCAGTTCAGCAGAAGCCCGCTTCACCATCTCCAGACCTATCCCGCGCCTGCGGAATTCCGGAACCGTGCCAACGCAGCCTATGCTCCCCATTCTGGAGGTTTCGTCCGAAAGCGCGCAGGAAACGTCCTCCTCCAGAGTACAGAATGCGGCTATGTCTCCGCCGGAAACAGCGCACATTACCTCGCCGTCAGTGAAGTACTGCACCCATTCCGGGTCAACTTTTTTGACGGCGTTTCTGACCCGCTCGTCCGCCTGCCGTATCTCAAAGCTGACGCCCGGGATATCTGTGGGATTCAGGAGCAGCTCGTTCCTGCCGCCGGACATCTCCGCGATTCTCTCCCCGAACGAATGGCCGTGCTTCTCGAAAAAAGGAACGCTTTCCTCGACCGCGCCGATAAACAGCCCTGAGCCAGTGTCGCCGGTCTCCATTCGCGTGAAGCCCTGATTCCTGACATGATCCTCGGCAAGCCGGAGCAGCTCTGTTCCGGCTCCTTTCCTCTGCTCCTGCGGGGGAACGCATATCAGCCGCAGCTTATTGCCGCTCACAAGCGCGTATCCGTTTCCGTAGGTGAACAGCCTGCAACGGTCGAATCCAGACAGGCTCGTGAACTGTTTTTCGCTAAGACGGAGCTGCGGGAAGCACTCCCGGAATATTTCGTAGTAGTTCATCTTTACCTCCCTATTTCGTGTTCCTGAATGCTGACGGAGTTATCCCCTCGTACCTTTTGAACAGCTTGCAGAAGTAGCTTTCCGAGCCGAAGCCGACTGCTTCCGCGATCTCTTCAATGCTGCTGTCAGTGGAGGTCAGCAGCGCTTTTGCCTCTTGAATACGGCGCTTTGCGACATATTCCATCGGGCGGAGCTTCAGAATATTCCGGAAAAGCAGGCATAAATGCTGTTTTGAGACCCCCGAGACCCCGCAAAGCTGTTCCATGGTTATGGGTGAACCGAAGCTGTAATTTATGTGGTCGATAGCCCGCATGAGCGCCGGGGAGGTAGACACCGCTGTGCTCACCGGGGAGATCAGCCGGTAGAATTCGATAAGAAAATCATACAAATAGCCGGAGGCGCGCATATTCCCGTAAATGCTGTCTGCGCGTATCGCGTCGTGCATTTTCCGGAAGATGTGCTCCAGCGTGCGCGTGTCGCTGAGCTGATAGACCTGCGGTTTATCCAGCCCGAATTTACGCAGGATATCGTCCGCCGCATAGCCGGATGGCACCACCCAGTGTATGTCCCAGATATCGCCGTCCGCGTAGTATTCATGAGGATAATACGCCGGCAGGAATATCGCGGAACCGGGCAGCACCGGGCGCTTTTCTCCGTCAACTACCAGCGTGCCGCTGCCCTTGGTGGAGTAAAGTATCTGCGGAAAGCCGTAACCCTCCTGCCGTATCATGTGATCCTGACAGCGCTGGAGCCCCATGTTTTCCAGATACAGGGGAAGCTCCTTTTCCTCCCGGAGAATGGGATAATCGCAGAAAACCAAAAAATCACCCTCCGTATTCATATCGTTATAAAATAATAATATCATCTATTGACTTGTTTGTCAAGATGCTGTACAATAAAATCAACCTCAGAAATCCGGAAAAGGAGCATGAATTATGGATATTTCAAAAATTTCCGCACCCGGCTCGCAGAAAAGCCGCATGATATACCACGAGGATCCGCAGGCGCTTCATATAGGAACGCTCCCGAAGCACTGCTATTTTATTCCGTTCGGGGAGGCGCAGGATCCGTTTGCGGGGCGCGAAAGCTCCGGGCGGTTTGAGCTGCTGAACGGCGAGTGGGACTTCCGCTATTATAATAGTATCATAGATCTGGAGAACGATTTCGCCGCACTGCCCGGGGATAAGCTCCCGGTGCCGTCAAACTGGCAGCTCCACGGCTACGACAGGGCGCAGTACACGAATGTATGCTACCCGATCCCCTTTGACCCGCCCTATGTCCCGGACGATATCCCGGTGGGAGTTTACGGCAGGGATTACAGCTATACTCCGGACGGAATGCGCCGGATTCTCACGTTTGAGGGAGCGGACAGCTGCCTGTATTTGTACGTCAACGGGGAATTCGCGGGGTACTCCCAGGTGTCGCACAGCGTCAGCGAATTTGACGTAACTCCGCTTCTGCATGAGGGCGTAAACCGCATTACCGCCGCAGTGCTGAAATGGTGCGACGGAACCTATCTGGAGGATCAGGACAAGATAAGGATGTCCGGAATATTCCGCGACGCGTATATGCTCTCCCGCCCGGAAAAGCGGCTGGCGAACTACACGATACGCACGGAGCTTTCAGAGGACATGAGCCGCGCAAGGCTGATTTTCACGCCGCAGGGAGCCGCAGCTTCCGCAGTGCTGACTGACCCGGACGGCAGGAAATGCGCGAAATTCACCGCCGCAGACGGCGAAACCGTTTCAGTGGAAATAACCGCGCCCCGGCTGTGGTCGGCAGAAATACCGGAGCTGTACTCGCTCACGATAACGGCTTGCGGCGAAAGGATAGGCGAACGCGTGGGATTCCGCAGGGTAAGCGCGGAAAACGGCGTATTCAAAATAAACGGCAGACCTGTGAAATTCAAGGGCGTGAACCGCCACGACAGCTACCCGGACACCGGATATTACGCGCCGCTCGAAAAGATGAGGAACGACCTCGTCCAGATGAAGCGCCACAACATAAACGCGGTCAGGACTTCCCACTACCCGAATGCACCGCAGTTTTATCAGCTCTGCGATGAGCTGGGGCTGTACGTCATAGACGAAGCTGACGTTGAGACTCACGGCTGCGTTGAGGTCTACAACGACTACAAGTGGACGAAGGGCTATTCCGGTATCGCTCTGCTTGCCTCTGACGTGCGTTTCAGGACTGCGATACTCGACCGCGCGGAATCCCTTGTAAAGCGCGATATAAACCGCCCCTGCGTGGTGTTCTGGTCTCTTGGAAACGAAAGCGGCTGGGGCACGAATTTCCGCGCCGCCGGGGAGCTGGTCAAGAGCCTTGACGACACGCGCCTGCTCCATTATGAAAGCGTTTACCGTCTGGACGACACCCCGGACGATATCCTCGACCTTGTTTCGAAAATGTACCCCTCCGCAAAGGAAATGTACGACATCATAGCCGATGAAAAGGAAACGCGTCCGTTCGTGCTGTGCGAGTACTGCCACGCTATGGGCAACGGCCCCGGCGACCTTGAGGACTACCACGAAACGTTTTACTCAAACGAGCGCTTCTGCGGCGGCTTCGTCTGGGAGTGGTGCGACCACGCCGTTCCGCTCGGGACAACTCCGGACGGAAAGCCGAAGTACGGCTACGGCGGGGATTTCGGCGAGAAGCACAACGACGGCAATTTCTGCATGGACGGTCTGAACTACCCTGACAGAACTCCGCACACCGGGCTTCTGGAATTAAAGCAGGTCTACCGCCCGGTTCGCGTAAAGAGCGGCGCAAAGCCCGGAAGCTTCATTTTCAGCAGCATGCTTGAATTCGCGGACGCGGGAGAGCTGCTTGACTGCCGCTGGGAGATAACGCGCGGCGGCGACGTTGTTTCCGCCGGGGCGCTTGATTTCTCGGTTCCTCCCATGGGAAGCGCTGATGTGAATATTTCCGAAGCCGCAGAAGCACACGGCGAGAGCTACATCAGGTTCATTTTCACCGCAAAAAGGGATACCGCGTTCTGCGAAAAGGGCTTTGAAGTCTGCTTCGACCAGGTGAAGCTGTCCGGCGGGGAATTCGCGGTTGCTCCGGCAGCGAGCGTTCCCGTTTCAGTCAGCGAGGAATCTCTCCTTGTGAAAATAACCGCCGGGGACGTGGAATACCGCTTCAATAAGCGGCTGTCGGCGTTTGATTCCATAAGGCTTGGCGGCAGGGAGCTTCTTGAAAAGCCGGTGCAGTTCAATTTCTTCCGCGCGCCGACCGACAATGACGTAATGAAAAACGACTGGTACCGCGCACATCTGAATGATTTCACGGTGCGAAACTACGGCGTTGACGTGACCTCCGGCGCGGATTTCGCGGAGATAACCCTCCGGCAGTCCTTCGGCTGGAGCATAGACAAGCCGTTTGCGCGCATGGACGTCCGTTACAGGATAAGCGGAGCCGGGCTTGACATTAGCTGTGACGCGGAAATCTCCGACAAGGTGGAATTCCTGCCGCGTTTCGGTATCAGGCTGTTTCTGCCGCGCAGCTTCTCCAGGGTGGAGTATTTCGGCTACGGGCCGCATGAGAGCTATGTTGACAAGCGCCATCTTGATTATGTCGGCAGGTTCACGGCGGACATCTCGGAAATGCACGAGGATTACATCAGACCGCAGGAGAATTCCTCGCACTGCGGCTGTAAATATATGAGCGTCTCGGACGGCGAAAGCATCGTCAGGTTCACCTGCGGCGGCGATTTTTCGTTCAATGCTTCCGAGTACACGCAGGAGGAGCTTGCGGGCAAGCGCCACAATTTCGAGCTTGAAAAATGCGGCAGCAGCGTTGTCTGCATTGACAGCATGATGGCGGGAGTAGGCTCCAATTCCTGCGGGCCTGCGCTTGCGGAGAAGTACCGTCTGCCTCTGCCGAAGCTCAGCGCAGAGTATCATATTGAATTCAGAAAAGGGATAAGCACATGATAAACTATTCAAACCGCACGCTGTTCTGCGACGGTTGGGACTTTTACAAGGCGCCGTTCGGCTCTGAGTACTCCGGCAGCTTTGATTTCAAGCCGGTAGACCTGCCGCACGACTGGCTGATATACGACGCCAACAATCTGTACGAGACCTCTACGGGCTGGTACAGGAAGAATTTCACCTACGAAAAGAAGCCGGGAGTCCGCACATATATCCGCTTTGACGGAGTTTACATGGACAGCCGCGTTTATGTGAACGCAGCCCAGGCAGGGGAGTGGAAGTACGGCTATTCTGCGTTCCAGTTCGATATAACCGACCTTATCCGCGACGGAGAGAACACGATAACCGTCCGGGTTGACCATCATTCGCCGAATTCCCGGTGGTACTCCGGCGCGGGAATATTCCGAAAGGTATGGCTGTGCGAATCCCCCGAGATACGTTTCGGAAACGATGGAATATACGTTTCCACCACCGAAAACGGCGGGTGCTGGACGGCGGAGATAACCTCCGAGATACTGCGCCCGGCGGGAACTCCCATCGCCGGAGTGGAGGTTCGCAGCACCATTCAGGACAGCGCCGGAAACGAAGTTGCTTCCGCAGTATCCGACGCCTGCGCCGTGGATATCTCCTGCATTCCGGAGGCGGTAAGAGTCCCCGGTAACACGTATTCCCTCACGACACAGAAACTCAATGTGAGCGCCCCCGCTCTCTGGGATATCGAATCCCCGAATCTTTACACGC
Source organism: uncultured Oscillospiraceae bacterium (assembly GCA_934448295.1). GTDB lineage: Bacteria > Bacillota > Clostridia > Oscillospirales > Ruminococcaceae > CAG-115. The sequence continues at coordinate 78,540 of CAKSEY010000011.1, read as the reverse complement.
TGGTTTCCGAGATACTCCGCGGCGGCGAGGTCATTCAGAGAATATCCCAGCGCTTCGGATTCAGGAAAATAGAGTTCACCGCAGACCGCGGATTTTTCCTGAACGGCAGGCACGTCAAGCTGCACGGCTCCTGCGAGCACCACGACAACGGCTGTCTGGGCGCGGTATCGAATAAAACCGCGCTGCGCCGCAGATTCAGGAAGCTCCGAGAGATGGGCGTGAACGCGATACGCACCTCCCACAATATGCCGGCGGAGGAATTCATGGATCTCGCGGACGAGACCGGAATGCTGATACTTTCCGAGGGCTTCGATATGTGGGAGCGCTCCAAGACGGAGTACGACTACGCGCGTTTCTTTGACGAGTGGGTCGAGCGCGACGTGGCTTCCTGGATACGCCGCGACAGAAACCGCCCATCCATCATCGGCTGGAGCGTAGGCAACGAGATTTTCGACACCCACGCCGACGAGCGCGGTCAGGAGGTAACGGCGCTTCTGAAGCATTTGGTTCAGCTCCACGACCCGCGCGGCAACGGCTATGTGACGTTCGGCTCCAACTATATGCAGTGGGAGAACGGTCAGAAGTGCGCGGATATCATGAAGCTGGCGGGATATAACTACGGTGAGCGGCTGTATAACGAGCACCACGAAAAGCACCCGGACTGGGCGATTTACGGCAGCGAGACAGCCTCTGTCGTACAGAGCCGTGGGATCTATCACTTCCCGCTTTCGCAGACGGTGCTTGCGGACGACGACGAGCAGTGCTCCTCCCTTGGAAACAGCTGCACCGGCTGGGGTGCAAAGAACACCGAGGACTGCATAATCAGGGACAGGGACGCGAAATTCTGCGCCGGGCAGTTCATCTGGACGGGCTTTGACTACATCGGTGAGCCTACCCCTTACAGCACGAAGAATTCCTATTTCGGGCAGTACGACACGGCGGGATTCCCGAAGGACAGCGCGTATGTTTTCCGCGCCGAGTGGACGGATCACAGAAAATCGCCATTTGTGCACATATTCCCGCACTGGGACTTTAACGAGGGTCAGCCGATAGACGTGCGCGTGTGCTCGAACGCTCCCCGGGTGGAGCTTTTCCTGAACGGAGCTTCCCAGGGCGCTTTCGATATCGACCACGCCCATGGAAAGCAGCTCACCGCAGACTATATTATCCCCTATCACAAGGGGGAGCTGAAAGCGGTCGCATACGACGAGAGCGGCGCGGTCATAGCGGAGGACGCGGTGCGCTCGTTCGGCGACGCAGTGCGCCTTGAGGCAGTCCCCGACAAGACGGAGCTGCGTGCTGACGGCGAGGATCTGATTTACCTTGAAATCGCCGCATACGATGATAACGGAACGTTCTGCGCGAACGCAGGAAACCGCGTTAACATCAGCGTGGAGGGCGCAGGCAGGCTCCTTGGCATGGACAACGGCGACAGCACGGATTACGACCAGTACAAGGGGACTTCCCGCCGCCTGTTCTCCGGCAGACTGCTGGCGGTCATCGGAGCCACTGGCAAGACCGGAGAGATTCGCGTAACACTGACCTCTCCGGGTCTCCCGGAGGAAACGGTAACGCTTCGCGCGGTGCCCGCCGAAATGGTTCCGGGAACCGCCTGCAATGAGAGCGCTTCTGCGGCTCCCACCGAGTGCGGCAGGACTGACGAGCTCCCTGTAAGAAAGCTGGAGCTGTGCGCGGACGCGCTGAAGCTCACGCCGGAAAAGCGGCAAGTGACGGTGCGCACGGAGGTTTATCCGGCTGGCTCTGACTACGCTCAGGACATCGAGTACCGCGTGACCAACACCAACGGTATCACCACGAACCTCGCGGAGCTTGAAGTACAGCCCGATAACACGGTGGTGGTAAGGGCAAAGGGCAACGGCGAGTTCTTCCTCCGGGCGATGTGCAGAAACGGCACGCAGCGCTTCCATCTGCTTTCGGTGCTTCCGTTCACTGCGGAGGGGCTCGGCAGCGCGTTCACCGACCCGTATGAGCTTGTTCCGGCAGGACTCAACAGCCGCGGCAGCGAGAACCTCGGCAACGGCGTGAACCGTGGGATAGGCTTCGCATTCGGCGGGACTTCGTGGGCGGCTTACGAGAATGTGGATTTCGGCGCGGACGGCGCAGACACGGTGGAGGTCTCCATCTGGGCGAACACGCTCGACCCGGTGGAGATACGCTTCTATGACGGTATCCCCGGCGAGGGCGGCGAGCTTCTGGGAAGCTACACCTACCACAAGCAGCCCGAGTGGATGGTGTTCAAGCCGGAGACCTTCAAGCTGCCGAAGCTGCTGCGCGGAGTCCACACATTCGCGATAGAGAGCGACAGCGGCTACCAGGTCAGCGGGTTCAGGTTTGAGCGCCGCCGCAGGGAGTTCGCTGAAAACAACGCCGCGAACGCGGAGCACATTTACGGCGATAAGTTCACGGTGAGCGGCGAGAGCGTCACCGGGATCGGCAATAACGTCGTGCTTGATTTCGGCGAGTTCGATTTCACAGAGGAACAGCCCGCAAAGATAGTGATCTGCGGAGCCTCCCCGCTGGCGCTCAACAGCATACATCTGGTGCTGAAAAACGACGGCGGCGAACAGCGGCTTCTCTGCGAATTCAGGGCTGACGCGCACGATTCCTGCGAGAGAGAATTCCCGCTGAGCGGAATAAGCGGAAAGCAGAACGTGTCGTTCACGTTCCTGCCGGGCAGCAATTTTGATTTTGAATGGTTCAGATTTGAGAGAGCGTAATGCGGTTTTCCGTATGAGCGCAGATATTCCATAACACAAGACGGTGAGCCTCGCGGTTTGCCGTCTTTTGGCTTGCAGAATGGCATTTTATCTAGCCGTAAAACAAAAAAACAGAAATTTCTTTCCCATGCTACTTGAATTATTCCCACTAATGTGCTATACTTAATAAGTATGCTGAGGAAATCGGCGCTTTCTGCCGGTTCGGAGCATATAATAAAGCGGGTATCCGGCTTCTTGTCGGTTAACTGCACAAATATCTGACTACTTGTTGAATGTTTTTGTAAATCAATTTACACTAAACCTATTGACATAATATGCATTGTGTGCTATAATACAATCACCGGAAAGCAGTGAATGAGCTGACATCTCCGCGGCACACAAGACAAATCTATAAACGGAGTGATTTTGTGGACTGGGACTGGTCATTTGTTCAGAAATTTACGCCGATGTACGTTGAAGCCGCCGTGCTTACGGTGACGATAGGCGTTATCGGAATACTGCTGTCGATCGTGATAGGGCTTGTGTGCGCGCTGGTGAAGTACTACAAGGTACCCGTGGCGCGGCAGATAGTGGCGGTTTATATTGAGCTGTCGCGAAATACGCCTCTCATCGTTCAGTTGTTTTTCCTGTACTTCGGACTTCCGAAGGCGGGCGTGCTGCTTTCCAGCGAGGCTTGCGGCGTTATTGGTCTTGCTTTTCTGGGCGGAAGCTATATGGCTGAGAGCTTCCTCGGCGGGCTGAGATCCGTCGGGAAGATACAGCTTGAAAGCGCGGAAAGCCTTGGACTTCGCAGATGGCAGGTCATGCGGTACATAGTGCTTCCGCAGGCGGCTTCTGTATCTATCCCCGCGCTTGCCGCAAACGTCATTTTCCTGCTGAAAGAAACCAGCGTATTCAGCGCGGTCTCCCTCGCAGACCTGATGTACGTTGCAAAGGATCTCATCGGTATGTACTACAACACCGGAGAGGCTCTGACAATGCTTGTTGCGGCTTACCTTGTGATAATCCTCCCGATTTCCATAGTATTCACGATACTTGAAAGGAGGGTTCGCCGTGCAGGGAATTGAAGTCCTTTTCATGGGCAATAATATGCTCCGTCTGTGGGGCGGTCTGTGGGTGACTCTCAGGCTGTCGCTGATATCCATCGCGCTTTCGCTCGTGATAGGTATTTTTGTCGGCGCGTTCATGCTTGTGAAGAATCCCGTTGTCAAGGCAATATGCCGGGTATACATCGAGATAGTCCGCATAATGCCGCAGCTTGTATGGCTGTTCATCATCTTTTTCGGGGTGACAAAGCTCACCGGGCTTAATTTCAGCGGAGAGACCGCAGCGGTGATAATGCTCACGATATGGGGAGCTTCCGAGGTCGGCGACCTTGTAAGATCGGCGTTTCTGTCGATTCCGAAGCACCAGTTCGAATCCGGGCTTTCCCTCGGGCTGAGCAGATTCCAGCTTTATGCTTACGTCATATTTCCGCAGGCGATACGCGGACTTGTTCCGGATATCATCAACCTGTCAACGCGTATGATAAAGACCACCGCGCTGGTTTCGCTGATAGGCGTAACAGAGGTCCTCAAGGTAGGCAAGCAGATAATCGACGCGAACCGATTTGAATTCCCGAACGCCGCCCTGTGGGTCTATGCCGCGATATTCCTGATGTACTTCATAATATGCTTCCCGCTGTCGCTGCTGTCGCGGAAGCTCACGAAAAAGAGAGGTGAATGACCATGGCTGAACACATTATAGATATTGATCATCTGACCAAGCGCTTCGGCGACAATACCGTGATAAACGACCTGTCGCTGAGCGTTGAAAAGGGCGAGGTCGTGGTACTCATCGGACCCTCCGGCTGCGGCAAGAGCACGCTGCTCCGCTGCATAAACGGGCTGGAGCCCATTCAGGGCGGCTCGGTGAAGCTCCACGGGGAACCGGTGGAGCATGGAAAGCCCAGCCTCTACAAGGTTCGCCAGAAGATAGGCATGGTTTTCCAGAGTTACGACCTGTTCCCGCATATGACGGTGATGAAGAATATACTGCTAGCCCCCATGAAGGTCCAGAACCGCAGCAGGGAGGAAGTCACCGAAAAGGCGCTGGCGCTGTTAAAGCGCGTAGGTCTCGAGGACAAGGCGAATTCCTACCCGGCGGAGCTATCCGGTGGACAGAAGCAGAGAGTTGCGATAGTCCGCAGCCTTATCATGAATCCGGATATAATGCTGCTTGACGAGATAACCGCCGCGCTTGACCCGGAGATGGTGCATGAAGTCTTGAACGTAGTTCTTGACCTCGCCAAAGGCGACCAGAACACCACCATGGTGATAGTGACCCACGAGATGGCGTTCGCGAGGGCAGTCGCGGACAGGATAGTGTTCCTTGACGGCGGAGTTATCGTTGAGGAAAACACCCCGGACGAATTCTTCGACCACCCGCAGACAGAACGCGCACAGCGCTTCCTTAAGACGTTCACCTACTCACGCTGAGCAGGTAAACATATAAAAATAACACAAACAAAGGGACAAATGGAGGACACAGACATGAACACTTTTAAGAAGATCGCATCTGTATTTGCAGCGGCAGCTATGGCAGTTTCCATGGCGGCTTGCTCCTCAAACAGCACAAGCAGCGACAGTTCTGCAGCTGACGGCGGTTCTTCCGCAGCGGCAGGCTCTTTCCGCACAGTTGACGAGATAAAGGAAAGCGGCGAGATCACCATTGGCGTTTTCTCGGACAAGAATCCTTTCGGCTACGTTGACAACGATGGCAAGTTCCAGGGCTACGACGTATACTTCGCTGAGCGCATCGCAAAGGATCTCGACGTTGAACTGAAGCTCGTTCCCGTTGAGGCTGCAAGCCGCGTTGAATTCCTTGAGACCGCAAAGGTTGACGTTATTCTCGCTAACTTCACCGTTACCGACGAGCGTAAGGAAAAGGTTGACTTCGCGCTGCCCTACATGAAGGTAGCTCTCGGCGTAGTTTCCCCTGACAGCGCGGTCATCACGGACGCCGAGCAGCTCAACGGCAAGACCCTTATCGTTGTAAAAGGCACCACCGCTGAATCCTACTTCACCGAGAATTACCCTGACGTAAAGCTCCAGAAGTACGACGAGTATAACGAGGCTTATTCCGCACTCCAGGACGGCAGAGGAGACGCATTCTCCACCGATAACACCGAGGTTCTGGCATGGTCTATGAACAACCCCGGATTCACAGTAGGCGTTGAATCCCTGGGCAGCACAGACGCTATCGCTCCGGCTGTTACCAAGGGCAACGAGACCCTGCTCAACTGGCTCAACGATGAGATAACCTCCCTCGCTGACGAGCAGTTCTTCCACGCTGACTATGACGCTACCCTCGCTTCCGTTTACGGCGAGAACGTTGACAAGGACAGCTTAGTCGTTGAAGGCGGCGTAATGTAATCGGTATTCCAATAGAAATAGAACCTCCGGTTTTCCGGGGGTTCTTTTTTTTTTCGGAAAAATCAACTGCTGGTTGTATCGGCGAAAATCAAGCGATGTTTAAGGTAAGAATTACAAAGTTGTCAACTTATATTACATTGACAGGATAATCTTTAAATGCTATAATGAAATAGAATTATGGTCATGTGGCGGGTCATAATGCTGATTATCTGGCTTGGCAATGAAAGGGTGTTTATAATGAATGAGGATTTTTTTGAAAAGAATGAAAAAGCCGTCAGTCATCTGATGTGCAAGGTCATGCTTGGAATAACTCTTGTTTTCCCTCTGTTTTTCCTGCTGTCCGCTCTGGGGATCTTCAAGGTGACTATCCCGGAGCTTTGTATGATAACTCCGTTCGGAGTTGTCTGCACCGTTTCCCCTATGATACTCTACAAGCTTAAGGTTCCGGCGAAGTTCATCAAGTATTACAGCGTTTTTGCCGTTGCTGTTGTTATCGCACTGATGGCTAGTAACTCTCACATCGGCATATACATGACATATCTGCTTGCTATGGCGCTGAGCTGCCTTTATTTTGACAAGAAATTCACGGTGCTGACCTCCGTGATAGGATTTGTGTGCCTTGTAGCGGCGGTATATTTCCGCTCCGGAAACGCGGACATCGGCGACCGCACAAGAATGGGCTGGTTTATTGCGTATACCCTGGGCTACGCGATGGAGTATGTCGCTATGTCCGCAGTGTTTATCGCGCTCTCCGGCAGGACAAGAAAAATGCTGGAGAATCTGCATAATTCCGAGCAGGTAAAGAATATTCTGGATAACTGCGGAACTGCTTCCGAGCAGCTTTCCGGGCTGATGATCAACCTCAGCAAAGCAATGCAGAACTCCGCTGACAACAACCACCGTATCGAGAGCGAAGCCGATAAGACAATGAAAGGCTGTGAAAATACGCTGGAGCACGTCCGCGACACCACCTCCGGAATATCCGACATGGACAGGCTTATGAACGAGGTGCTCACGCAGACTGACAGCATGGCTCAGATAGCGGACGAGTCCTATAAGAAGAGCAGCGGCTACATAGATACGATGGAGCGCGCGGCGGGAGCGGTCGAGCAGATCGGCGAATCCGGAAAGCTGATACGCGACAGAATGGACAGTCTCGGCGAGTGCGTCCGTGAGATCGCCGGATTCTCCGGAACCATTGACGATATCGCCGAGCAGACCCATATTCTTGCGTTGAACGCGTCCATTGAAGCGGCGCGGGCAGGGGAGTACGGCAGGGGATTTGCAGTGGTAGCTTCCCAGGTGCGCACGCTTGCGGCGGGCAGCAGAAAGGCTACGCAGAGCATTTCCGAGCAGATCGACAGAATGAACGAGAGCATGAAGCAGACCCGCGAAGCGGTTTCCGGCAACGAAAAGAATGTTTCCGAGGGGATCGAGGAGATAGGCAGGGCAAAGAGCGAGGCAGCCGAGATCGTCGAGCTCCAGAACCGTTCCAACAAGACCGTGCTCGAAACCCAGAAGAATATCCGCGAAAGCGCCGAGTATCAGTCAAAGGTCGCACATTCAGCCTCGGCGATGGAGGGCGTGGCGAATTCCTCAATTGAGCAGGTTCAGTCCATACGAAGCGCGATAGAGCGACAGAAAGAGCTTGTTGAAATGATGGAGAAAGCGTTTGCGGAGGTTTCCGGCATTTCCGAAAAGCTGCTTGAAATAAGCCGCAGCGAGGTATAAAAACATCCCGGGGCATACCTGATTGCTCCGGGATGTTGCTTATTCAGTTGCAAACCTCATGTCCATAAGATCAAACCCGTGAGGATTCACAATGGTTTCCGGCTCGTGCCAGCGTAAATACGGGAAATCGTTGTTGAACACATCTACATCGTCGATGTACCATTCTGGCTCGTCAAAGCTGTCAACATATTCCACATGAAAATCCGGGGATCTTATCTTCAGCTCAGTGAGTACAAATGCAAGACGGTATTTTCTGTGCATCAGCACGGCAAGCCTGTGAGACTTCACAGAGTGGAATTCTATCCATGAAGAATTGTCGTCAATATCCATCGGGTAAACCGAATAGGATTCGCATATATGGTTTTCGGCCTGTATCCGGGTGATATCCGTGAACAAACCATATTTCAGTGAGCTTTTTACCGACTTCGACAAATTTCGCATTGTTACACCACCGTTGACCAATCTTATATGTCTATTTTAGCACATTTGTTCCTGTTTGTCAAGGGGAGAAAAATATTTAGAGGTTAAAAACTTTAATCAATATTCAAAAAGCATTGACAAACCGCAAGAAATATAGTAAAATATAGTGTGGACTAACGTTTCAGTGAAAACGTAATGAAAGACGAAAGGACATTGGAAAATGGCAAAACTGAACGAAAACTTCTTCAACCTGAAAAAGAATTATCTCTTCATTGATATCGCAAAGAGGATAAAGGCATACACTGCCGCTCACCCTGAGGCAAATCTCATCAGAATGGGCATCGGCGATGTTACACAGCCGCTGGCTCCCGTTGTTGTTGACGCAATGGTGAAGGCTGCAAAGGAAATGGGCGTAAAGGAGACCTTCCGCGGTTACGAGGACAGCGGTGCGGGCTATGACTTCCTCCGCGACGCGATTTCCGGTTATTACAAGAGCTTCGGCGCTGAAGTAGACCCCGCAGTTATCCACATAAGCGACGGCGCAAAGAGCGACTGCGGCAATATTATCGACATCTTCGGCGAGGGCAATACTGTCGTAGTTACCGACCCTGCGTATCCCGTTTACGTTGACAGCAACATCATGAGCGGAAATACGGTGGTTTACGCCGATTCCACTGAGGAAAACGGCTTTGCTGCAATGCCTCCCAAGGACGTAAAGGCGGATATAATCTACCTCTGCTCTCCGAATAACCCCACGGGCTCCGTGTATACAAAGGCTCAGCTTAAGGAGTGGGTGGACTACGCGCTGGCGAACAACGCAGTCGTCATCTTTGATGCCGCTTATGAGGCGTTCATCACCGAACCTGAGCTCCCCAGAAGCATTTATCTTATAGAGGGCGCGAAGAAGTGCGCTATCGAGATATGCTCCCTGTCCAAGACGGCTGGATTCACCGGCACACGCTGCGGCTACACGATAGTTCCGGACGAGCTGGTTCAGAAGAACAGCAGCGGCGAGGACGTAAAGATCGCCGATCTCTGGAACAGACGTCAGGGCAGCAAGTTCAACGGTGTTTCCTATCCCGTACAGCGCGCGGCGGAGGCTGTGTTCACTCCCGAGGGACAGAAGCAGACCAAGGCAACCATTGCGTATTATCAGGAGAACGCGCGCATTATTGCCAGAACCTGCGACGAGCTGGGAATCAAGTACACCGGCGGTATCAATTCCCCGTATATCTGGCTGAAGAGCCCGAACGGAATGGATAGCTGGTCTTTCTTCGATTATCTGCTTAACGAGATACAGGTTGTGGGAACTCCCGGCGCTGGATTCGGCGCTAACGGCGACGGCTGGTTCAGGCTGACCGCGTTCAGCACTCACGAACTCACCACGGAAGCCATGGAGAGATTCAAGAAGCTGTTCAAGAAATAATAACGACCCCGGGGAGCACAAAAGCTTCCCGGGGCTTTTTGTTATCTTACAGCGTCCTTCATGGACTTCACATATTCGTATATATGCTCGGGAGCCTCGCTGCCGTACTGCGCAACAAGCTTCACTATCGCGCTGCCGACGATAACTCCGTCCGCAAGCCCGGACATTTTCTTTGCCTGCTCCGGCTTGCTGATACCGAATCCGATAGCCGCAGGAACCTTCGCGTACTTCCTTACAGCCTCCATGATGTGTCCGAGGTCTGTTTTTATCTCGCTGCGGACTCCTGTAACGCCCATTGAGGAAACTATGTAGATGAAGCCCTCCGCTTCGCTGGCGATCATCTTTATGCGCTCTTCGCTGGTCGGGGCAATGAGCGAAATAACGGAAACGCCGTACTTCTGGGCGACATCGGCGGCTTCGTGCTTCTCCTCGAAAGGCATATCCGGGCAGATAAGCCCGTCAACCCCGATTTCCTTGCACCGTGCAAAGAACCTGTCGTAGCCGTACTTGAACACCGGATTCAGATAGGTCATGAAGCATATCGGGATATCCGTGCCCTGGCGAACCTTTTCCGCAAGCTCAAACGCGCGGTCGGTGGTCATGCCCTTGCTGAGCGCGCGGATATTCGCATCCTGAATTACAGGCCCCTCTGCGATGGGGTCGCTGAACGGAATACCGATTTCTATGAGGTCGGCGCCTGCCTTTACCATCGCCATGATATTATTGTAGCTGTCCTCAAATGTCGGGTCTCCGGCGGTGAGGAAGCCGATAAATGCCTTTTTGTTCTCAAATGCGTTATGTATCTTATTCATGCAGATCTATCCCCCTGTATCTTGCGATTGCCGCAACGTCCTTGTCGCCGCGTCCGGACAGACAGCAGATTATGATGTCGTCCTTGCTCATTGTCGGAGCTATCTTCATCAGATGTGCAACGGCGTGCGCGCTTTCTATCGCGCAGATTATACCCTCGGTGCGGGCGATGTATTCAAACGCGTTCACCGCTTCATCGTCAGTCACCGGGACATATTCCGCTCTGCCTATCTCGTGGAGATGAGCGTGCTCCGGGCCGATCCCGGGGTAGTCCAGACCGGCGGAGATGGAGTAAACCGGAGCTATCTGACCGTATTCGTTCTGGCAGAAAAGGGACTTCATTCCGTGGAAGATACCCAGCGTTCCGGTAGCGATCGTAGCCGCCGTCTCTCCGGTATCTACGCCGCGTCCCGCCGCCTCACAGCCGATAAGCCGAACGTCCTTGTCGTTGATAAAGTTGTAGAACATACCCATCGCGTTGGAGCCGCCGCCCACGCACGCCATAACGGCGGTCGGGAGCTTTCCCTCCTTTTCGAGTATCTGCTCTCTTGCTTCCTTGGAGATAACGCTCTGGAAATCGCGCACTATCATCGGGAACGGGTGCGGCCCCATTACCGAGCCGAGAACATACAGCGTGTCGTCAACGCGTGTCGTCCAGTCGCGCATAGCCTCGTTTACTGCGTCCTTGAGGGTCATGGTTCCGGTGGTGACGGGGTTTACCTTTGCGCCGAGAAGCTCCATGCGGTAAACGTTCAGAGCCTGGCGGATGGTGTCCTCCTTGCCCATGAATATCTCGCACTCCAGCCCGAGCAGAGCCGCCGCGGTAGCCGCCGCAACTCCGTGCTGACCTGCGCCTGTTTCAGCGATGATTCTGGTCTTGCCCATCTTCTTCGCAAGCAAAGCCTGACCCAGCACGTTGTTTATCTTGTGGGAACCTGTGTGGTTGAGATCCTCGCGCTTGAAGTATATTTTCGCGCCGCCCAGATCCTTTGTCATTTTCTCCGCATAGTAGAGCAGGGAGGGTCTGCCTGCATATTCGCGAAGCAGGGTGTTCAGCTCGTCGTTGAACTGCTTGTCGTGCTTGTAGAATTCGTAGGCTTCCTCCAGCCTGTGTATTTCGTTCATGAGCGTTTCGGGGATATACTGTCCGCCGAAATCGCCGTAGCGTCCCTTTGCCATCTGTATTTTCCTTTCAGTCATGTATTTCTCTTACAGCCCTTACCGCCGCAAGCATTTTTTCCTTGTCCTTTACCCGGTTGGTTTCAATGCCGCTGGATAGATCCACGCAGTAGGGCTTTATTACTTCCGCCGCCTGTTTCAGATTATCCGGGTCGAGCCCCCCCGCCAGGAAGAACGGCTGACGTATCTTCGCGCCGTCAAGCAGGGAATGGTCGAACATTTTTCCGGTTCCGGTGCCGTTGTCAAGCAGAATAAAATCCGCGCCGAGCCCCTGCACCTGCCTGATGTCCTCGGAGCTCCTCACCTTTGCCGCCTTGATAATCGGCGCTCCGGTGAGCTTCCTCAGCCGCGAGATGTAGTCAGCGCCCTCGCTTCCATGGAGTTGGATCACATCTATTATACCACGGTTGGCGTACTCAGCGCAAGTGGTTTCCGGGGAATCCACGAAAACCCCTACGGCTTTTATTCCCGGAGCCAGCCGCGTCCGGAGCCGCTTCGCCGTTTCGAAGTCAACGCTCCGGTGGCTTTTCGGGAACTCCAGCACAAACCCGATGTAATCCGGCATTGCCTCGTTCGCGTAATCTATGTCGCACTCGCGGAACATTCCGCACAGCTTAATCTTCATCTCAGCGACCTCTCAGCTCCGCCAGAGCCGCCTTTTTGTCCGGGCTGCGCATGAGCGTTTCGCCGATGAGCACCGCGTTTGTTCCGTTCTCCCGGAGTGCCGCAACATCAGCGGCTGTCCTGATACCGCTTTCAGAAACGAACATCACCTCCGGCGGAACCAGCTTTCTCAGCCTTGCGGAATTGTGGATATCCACGGTGAACGTTTTCAGGTCGCGGTTGTTGACCCCGATTATTCCCGCGCCGACCGAAAGAGCAGTTCTGACCTCTTCCTCGTCGTGAGCCTCAACCAGCGCTGAAAGTCCAAGACCGTGCGCAATTCCGAGGTATTCCGCAAGCTGTTCGCGGCTCAGTATCGAGCAGATAAGCAGTACTGCGGAAGCTCCGAGGGTCTTTGCCTGATAGATCATGTACTCGTCCACGGTAAAGTCCTTGCGGAGTACCGGGATATTCACGGCGCTCGCTATTTCAGTCAGGTACTCGTCCTTTCCCTTGAACCAGAAAGGCTCCGTCAGGCAGGAAATCGCGGCAGCGCCCGCGCGCTCGTAGTCCTTTGCAATTTCAAGGTATGGGAAATCCTCCGCGATCATTCCCTTGGACGGGGAAGCGCGCTTTACCTCGCAGATAAACGAGATGTCATCGCCGCCGAGCGCCTTTTTAAATGGGAATCCTGTGTTTGCGTCCGTCGCGAGCGCGCGTTTCTTCATCTCCGACAGCGGGACTGCGGCTTTTTCCTCTGCAATGCGCTGTCTGGTACGCTCTGCTATTTCGTCTAAAATCATGCCTTTACCTCGTTGGAGACCTTGATATATTTGTCCAGAGTGCGGAGCGCCGCGCCGCTGTCTATTACCTCAGCCGCTAGGCGTATGCCCTCCTCGATAGAAATTTCTTTCAGAATGTGCAGAGCCGCGCCCGCGTTCAGGAGCACAGCGTCCCTGCCCGCGCCCTTTTCTCCTGAGAGGATACGGCGCGCCGCTTCGGCATTTTCAGCGGGAGTTCCTCCGGCAAGCTCGGATTTTTCGTGCCGTGCGAACCCGAACTGCTCCGGTGTGATCTCATACTTTTTGAACTCGCCGTCCGCGAACTCCACAACCAGCGTAGCGGCGCTGACGGAAATTTCGTCGAGACTGTCCGTGCCGTAAACCGCCATACCGCGCTTTACTCCGAGCTTCATCAGGGATTTAGCCATCGGCACGAGAAGCTCCGGCTTGTAAACTCCGAGGAGCTGGAAGTTTGCGTGCGCCGGATTCGTGAGCGGCCCCAGAATGTTGAATACGGTGGGAATACCAATCTCCTTGCGGACGGGTCCGACATACTTCATTGCGCTGTGGTACTTCTGCGCAAACAGGAAGCACATTCCCACCTCGTCAAGCAGCTTCACGCTGCCCTCCGGGTCGGTGGAGATGTTCACCCCGAGAGCCTCAAGGCAGTCGGCGGTGCCGCACTTGCTGGAGGCCGCGCGGTTGCCGTGCTTTGCCACCTTGGCTCCGGCTGCGGCGCATATCAGAGCGGAAATGGTGGAAACGTTGATGGAGTTGGAGCCGTCTCCGCCGGTGCCGACTATCTCCAGAATGTCGCCGGAATAGTTCACGCGGAGCGCGCAGTCACGCATAACATATGCGCTTGCGGAAATTTCGTCCGCCGTCTCGCCCTTGATGTGGAGCGCCGTCAGGTAAGCCGCAGTCTGCGCCGGAGTGGTGTTTCCGGTCATTATTTCGCGGGTGACCTCCGCAGCCTCGTCGTAGGCGAGGTCGGTTCCTGCCGCAGCCTTTTTGATCATTTCCTTAATCATAATGTTACCTCCAGAAAATTCTCAGCCATTTTTCTTCCGTTCTGTGTAAGTATTGATTCCGGGTGGAACTGTACCCCGAAAATCGGGTAGTCTCTGTGCTCCACCGCCATTATCTCGCCGTCGTCCGTGCGCGCCGTGACCTTCAGGCACTCCGGGAATCCGTCCTCGGAAGCCGCCAGGGAGTGATACCTTGCTACCTCGCATTTCTCAGGGAGTCCACGGAACAGCGTGCTTTCCGTGTCCAGCTCCGTGAGGGATTTCTTTCCGTGCATGAGCTTCTTCGCGTAGGTTATTTCAGCGCCAAAGCTCTCGCATATCGCCTGATGACCGAGGCACACGCCCAACACCGGAATTTTTCCGGCGGCAGCCTTTATAATGTCCTCGCACACGCCCGCGTCGCAGGGACGTCCGGGACCGGGGCTTACGATGATGTGAGAGGGTTTCATCGCGAGTATCTCGTCAACCGTCATTTCATCGTTGCGAATGACCTTTATGTCCGGATCTATCCCGCCGATGAGCTGATAAAGATTATATGAAAAGCTGTCGTAGTTGTCTATCAGAAGTATCATAAATTCTCCTCCTGTGCGATTGTGAGCGCGTTCATTACTGCCTTCGCCTTGTTGATGCACTCGTTGAATTCGTTCTCGGGAACGCTGTCAGCAACGATTCCTGCGCCGCTTCTCACGAACACCCTGCCGTTCTTGTGGAATGCAAGGCGGATAGCTATGCAGGTGTCGAGATTTCCGCGGAAATCAATGTAGCCCACCGCGCCGCCGTAAACTCCGCGCTTGTTGTTTTCCAGCTCGTTGATTATCTCGCACGCCCTGAGCTTCGGGGCGCCGGAGAGCGTTCCCGCCGGGAGGATAGCGTCCACCGCGTCCAGCGCGGATTTGCTGTCGAGTATCTCGCCGCGAACGGTCGAGCCGATGTGCATAACGTGCGAGTAGCGCTCTATGCACATATATTTCTCGACCTCAACGCTGCCGAATTTGCTTACCTTGCCGATGTCGTTCCTGCCGAGATCGACCAGCATATTGTGCTCTGAAAGCTCCTTTTCATCGTGGAGAAGCTCGGTCTCAAGAGCCTTGTCCTCCTCGTCCGTTGCGCCGCGGGGGCGTGTTCCGGCAAGCGGGAACGTGTGGAGCTCGCCGTTTTCCAGCTTTACGAGGGTCTCCGGGGAAGCGCCCGCTATCTCCATATCGTCGCTGGAGAAGAAGAACATATAAGGCGAGGGGTTCGTTGCGCGGAGCACTCTGTAAGCGTCGAACAGGCTGCCCTCGAAATCCGCGTCAAGACGGTTGGAGAGCACCACCTGGAAGATGTCGCCCTCATAGATGTAGTGCTTCGCCTTTTCGACCATATCGCAGTAGCGCTCCTTGTCGAACAGCTTGCGGAACTCCGATGTGAGCTTTCCGTGCGGGATATCGGCGGGCTTTCCGAAGCGGATAAGCTGCTCCATCTCAGCAAGCTCCCTTTCGGCTTTCGCGTACTCGCTGTCGATGTCCCTGGAGGAAATGTTGGTTATCAGCATTATCTTCTGGTGGATGTTGTCGAATGCGATGACCATGTCAAACAGCATGAGGTCAACGTCCTTAAAGTGCTCCTCGTCCTTTGCGTCAAGGTTCAGCGTGGGTTCGCTGTACTTTATGTAGTCGTAGGAGAAGTACCCCACCAGACCTCCGGTAAACGAGGGGAAGCCCTCCAGTGCGGGGCTGCTGTAATCCGCCATTAGCTTTCTTATGTAGTCCGCCGGGTGGGACTGCTTTGAGGTCTCCACCGTTCCGGTGAGCACGTCCTTAACGGTAAGCTCGCCGTTTATGCAGGATATCTCAAGCTTCGGATTGTAGCCGAGGAATGTGTAGCGCCCCCATTTTTCCTGATTCTCAACGCTTTCGAGAATATAAACATGCCGGCTGACCCTGCGCAGCTTCTTAAGTACCTCGATAGGCGTTGTAAAATCGGAAAGAATCTCCCGGCAAACGGGGATAACGCTGTATCCTGTGAGTTCCTTTGCCTGTTCAAGAGTAGGTTTCAGCATTGTCGTGCTCCTTTCAGAAAAACAAAAACTCCGCCCTTAATCACAGAATTTCTCTGTTTCTAAGGACGGAGTATACACTACACCGCGGTACCACCTTAATTTACGGCAAAGCTGCCGCACACTCTCCGGATACTGACATATCCCTGCAATTAACGCTTGCGCACGTCACAGAATACTCGGCGGGACAAAACCAGCCTTTGACCGTGCCCTCAGTGGTCCATTTGATATGCTCTGCGTTCTGCGGTATTCTCAGCACCGACCGCTCTCTGGGAGTGCACAAGCATTTTTATCTCCACATCATAGGTTTGTAAGGGCATATTTAATTGTGCTCAGCGCTTATAAAACTGTATCTTGAAAGCGCTTTCAATATCTATATACTATCACTTTTCGACGCGTTTGTCAATAGGTTTCTGAATTTTTTTTGTTGTTTTCCTGTAGTGCTACAATAGATATTGGACAAAGTTAAGAAAAAAGGTTGAGAGATAGACCAAAAACTGCTAGAATAAAGTTACCACACAAAATTCAAGTGAAAGAAGGTCTATCTCTCAATGAACAGTATAACACAGGAAATGCGGTTTCGTCAATCCCTAATGAAATATTCCGAAAAATACGGAGTAAAAAGAGCATCAAGGAAATACAACAAGAGTCGTTCTTATATTTATTTCTGGAAAGCTCGCTGGGACGGAACGGTTGAATCCCTTGCAGAACAATCCAAGCGCCCGCATCACCACCCGAATGAGCACACCCCTGATGAGCTGAAGCTCATCAGGGATATGCGGCGGCGCAATCCAAAGCTCGGTCTAACCGAGCTTTGGCACAGGCTTCGCAAACGTGGTTATACCCGTCGGGTCGAGAGCCTCTATCGAGTCCTTAAAAGGTTGGCTTTGCTTCCGCAAGCTCCAGCAAAGCCAACCTATAAGCCCAAGCCCTACGAACAAATGACTTATCCGGGAGAGCGTGTTCAAATAGATGTCAAATATGTTCCTATGGGCTGCCTCGCCAATAAGGAACAGAAGCTCTATCAATACACTGCTATCGATGAATTTTCCAGACTTCGCTTTGTTTATGGATATGAGGAACACAGCACATATTCATCAGCCGATTTCCTTATACGAGCTGTGAAATGGTATAAACGCCGTGGCATAAGGATTGAATGCGTTCAGACCGACAATGGTCCTGAATTTACGACAAGGTTTATTCAAGGCTTAAAAGAAAAGCTTACGCTGTTCCAGACTACCGCTGCCAAGCTCGGTATATACCACAAGCTTATCAAGCCATACACTTCCCGCCATAATGGTAAGGTTGAACGCAGCCATCGTGAAGATCACAACAAGTTTTATTCCTGCCACAGCTTTTCTTCCTGTGGTGACCTTAACAAGCAGTTAAAAGACCATCTCGCTCGTTCTAATCATCGTCCGATGCGTCCTCTGGGCTGGCTTTCTCCCGTTGAATTTCTTTCTAATTATCGTGTACAAAATCATTGACAAACCTACATTTCTGAATTTTTTTTGTTGTTTTCCTGCAAAATATTTTGCGGGGAATCACAGTTTTCCGCTTGCAAAATCGCGATATATATGTTATACTGTATCTATCCGATATTCCGGAAAATCACATTATTTGAGAGGTATCCCGATGCCGATAACCTTCGACGAAAGCAAGCGCGTGTTCAAGCTGGACACCCCCGATACTACCTATGCGTTCCATGTAACGAATTCCAACAATCTTCTGCACCTGTACTATGGCGCGTATATTCCCGAAACTGATATCACGCATATGCTGCGTATCCCGAATGACGAGCCGTTTGTGCCCTCCACACATGACGGAATGGGGCCGCACTCGTTCGACTGCGCCGCGATAGAGTTCCCCACCAGCGGCGTTGCCGATTTCCGCGAGCCGTGTATGCAGCTCATGGATAAGTACGGTATGAGCGCCTGCGAGTGCTACTACGACAGCTACCGTATCTATAAGGGCAAGAAGAAGCTGGAGGGTCTCCCGGCGACCTACGCCAATAACGAAGAAGAGGTGACAAGCCTCGAGGTCTACTGCAAGGACCCTCACAACGGACTTGAGATAACGCTCCAGTACAGCGTTTTCGAGAAGCTGAACGTTATAACCCGCGCCGTCAAGGTAAAGAACGGCGGCTCCGACCCCATTGAGCTGCGCCGACTGCTTTCCACCTGCGTGGAGCTTGACAGCAAGGATTACGACATGATAACCCTTTACGGCACATGGGCGAGAGAGCGCCATGTACAGCGCAATCCGCTGCACTTCGGAAAGCAGCTTGTCGATAGCTGCCGCGGTTCGACCAGCCACGCTCACAACAACTTCATCGCGATAGTCGACCACAAGGCAAGCGAGGATTACGGCGACTGCTACGGCTTTGCGCTGTGCTATTCCGGAAGCTTCGTTGCTGGCTGCGAGGTCAACCAGTACGAAAAGACCCGCGTTTTCTCCGGAATCAACCCGTATGACTTTAGCTGGCACCTTGACCTCGGCGAGGAATTCCAGGCGCCGGAGGTCATCATGGTGTTCTCCGCAAACGGTATCGGCGACATGAGCCGTACATTCCACGACGTAATGCGCAATAACCTCACCCGCGGAAAGTGGAAGGATATCCGCCGCCCCATACTCATCAACAACTGGGAGGCTACCTACTTTAACTTTGACACGGACAAGCTGCTTGACATTGCCCGCGAATCCGCCAAGGCAGGCATTGAAATGCTGGTAATGGACGACGGCTGGTTCGGCCACAGAAACGACGACCGCTCCTCCCTCGGCGACTGGTTCGTGAATGAAAGCAAGATAAAGGGCGGTCTTAAGCACCTTGTTGACGAGGTAAACAAGCTCGGTCTGAAGTTCGGTATCTGGTTCGAGCCGGAGATGATAAGCCCCGACAGCGAGCTTTACAAGGCTCACCCGGACTGGTGTATTCATATTCCGGGACGTCCCCGCACCACCTGCCGCTCACAGCTAGTTATCGACTTCTCCCGCAAGGACGTCCGCGACTACATCTACGACCGGATGTATAAAATACTGTCCTCCGCGAATATCGAGTACGTCAAGTGGGACATGAACAGACAGCTCTGCGAGGTCGGAAACGAGGTGCTCCCGCCGGAAAGACAGCGCGAGATATGGCACCGCTATGTACTGGGCGTTTACGAAATTCAGGAGCGCCTGCTGACCGATTTCCCCGACCTGCTGCTTGAAAACTGCGCGGGCGGCGGCTCCAGGTTTGACGCGGGTATGCTGTACTATTCGCCGCAGATATGGTGCTCAGACGACACCGACGCTATCGAGCGGCTTAAGATACAGTACGGTACCTCAATGTGCTATCCCTGCTCCTGCTTCGGCGCGCACGTTTCCGACAGTCCGAATCATTGCGTTGGCAGGATAACCCCATTCGAGACCCGCGGCAGAGTTGCAATGGTCGGTACTTTCGGCTACGAGCTGGATATCACCAAGATCTCCGACGACGACAAGTGGAATATCCGCAAGCAGATTGAGGAGTTCAACAAGTACAATCCGCTGGTGCGCACAGGCGACCATTACCGTATAGGCAACCCGTTCGATAACGACCGTTTTGACGCGTGGATGTTCGTTGCCAAGGACAAGAGCGAGGCTCTCCTGGAGTACATTCAGGTGCTCAAGGAGCCGAGCGTTTTCCTGCACAGGGTGCGCCTTGTCGGGCTTGAAAAGGGCTTTTATTACCGCCACGAGGAGACCGGAAAGGTATACAGCGCGGAAGTCCTGATGAACAGCGGCTTTGATATTCCGTCCCTTTGGGGAGATTTCCAGAGCTACATTGCACACTTCATCAAGGTTTCGGATTGACTATGAAGCCGATGGGTTTGTCGAAAAAAAGTAATAAATCAGACTGCCGAGAAATCGTCAGATGCTAGGAACCCGCATGACGGATAGGCTTTGTGCCTGCCGTCATGCAGCGTTTTTCGCGAAGCGAATAATGCAGTGACAGACGCAGATGGCGGTTTATCACAGTCTGGGTGCCCGGCGACTACCGGGCGTATATAGTGGGGGAGCGGAATGGAGAAATTCGGCAGGATATATATTCCGAAAAGAGTGGGCGACATTCTTCATGGTATTTATTCCACCCCTGTGACTGTGATATGCGCCGACGACGGCATTGGAAAAACCACGGTTCTCAGGGAATATATCAGGCGCACCCGCCCGGCGGGGATCTCCGTTCGCTCAATAACCTCCGCTGAAAGCACGGGCGACTGCTTTTCACAGATAATGCGGCTTCTTGGCATATCCGCCGAGGAGCCGCTTACCGACAGCGAGTATAAGGCTATACGCAGCCGGCTGAGAGAGGTTTCATTCGACAGGGAACTTCTTGTTGTCGTTGACTGCTCCTGCGCATTACAGACGCTGCTGGGAAACCGCCGCTCCTCGCTCCTGTTCAGCGAGTGCACCTGCGCAAAGCTTGTGTTTGTGGGCAGCAGCATGAAAAGCGCCTATCGCAAGCTTGCGGTAAAGCTAAGGTTTCTTCTTGTGGAGCGGCAGCAGATAAGTATGAACACGAATGAAATAAGGGAGTACGCCCGGCGCGCGGGGGCTGATGTGAACGCGCCTGCGGTCTACAACGCCTGCCACGGCGGATTCCTGGGAACAAGGCTGTGCTTCATGCTTGCAGCGAACGGCGAACGTTTTTCGAACTCGACCAACGAGGACAGGCTTATACACGCTGTCCTTGAGAAAATGCCACAGCGCACCTGGGGGGCGCTGATCGCTGCGTCCACTTTCAGCGAGCTGGCAGAGGGATTCTACATGGATCTGAATGCCTTTATGTCCATTACCGCTCATTTTGGAAAAGATGTTTTCAGCGCCCAGGGCATATTGAAGGAGCTTGAAAGCATTAATGATGTGGTTCCTCTTGCGTCTATAAACCGCCGGGCGCACTGTGTGGATATCCATCCGGTGCTGAAGCGCAGCGCTTATATGCTGTTTTACAGGCTGCCGAAGAATGTTCAGCATGACCTCAGAATATGCTTTGCCAGGGAGTACCGCCGCCGCACGGAGGCGTTCCTGTGCTTCTGCGAATACTATCTTGCGGGAGAATATGAGCTTGCCGGAGAGGTTCGCACATACGACAGGATATCATATTCTATGATGATAAAGTCGTCAAAAATGCTGCTGAATTTTGTGCGTAACTGCCCGCTGGAAATACGCTCGCTGATACCAAGGCTCATGCGTATGCTGGCGCTGCTGATGCACACTGACGTAAAGCCGCTTCTGGCAGGAAGATTCGCCGAGATCGCCTCATATATCCGCGAAAAGGGAGACTATGACGAGGACGACAGGAGATCGCTGCTGTGCTATGCCTATGCGCTGCGCACCAACGAGGACTTCTACATTCTGGATAAGATGGGCGCGGATATAATGCGCGCCTACGATCTGTTCAAGAACATCCGCAGGTTTGATTCGCCTATGTTCCCGTGGAGTATGTATTCTCCGTCCATTTTCGCCCTGGTGCACCGCCGGGGCTATTCGCTTCAAACCGAGAACGCGCAGTTCAGCCGATATCAGCGGATGTACACGGAAATGCTTGATCACGGCAAATTCACCCAGAACATTTTTTCGGGAGAGGTGCGCTTTTATCAGGGCGACCTGGGCGGGGCGCTAGAGCTGCTGACGTCGGCGGCGAATTCCTGCTCCGGGCTGCCCGAAACGCAGGTCTGCGCGCTGTTCAACGCCGCCAAAAGCGCGCTTTATCTCGGGGATTACAAGAGGTTTTTCAGCCTGGTCTCCGCAATACACGAGGTAGAGCGCCGGTGCATAAACACGGAAGAAAGCGAGTTTGCAAAGATCTGCCTTGGAATGCTGCGCTCCATGCGCGGCGGCGGGATAGAGGACACCTGGTATGTGCTGAGCACCGAAGAAAGCGATGTGATGTACAACCGCTATACTGCGCCGTATTTCTGCATGACAAAGGCGGCGTTCTGGCTCTCGCGCGGGCAGAATAGTCAGCTTGCGGAGGTTGCGGAAAAATTCATCAACGCGGCGACCTATGCAGGCAATGAGATCGCAGGCATAAAGCTCCGCCTGTACTCCTCGCAGGCATTCCTGATGCTGAGCGATTTTGACAGAGCTGCAAGAAATTTCACGGACGCGATGTATTTGTCTGTGGAGAACCACATTCCTACAGTTCCTGCGGAGATATGCTCAGCCCAGCCGGAGCTTTTCGAGCATATGAAGCAGTTTGCTCCGGGGGAGCTAATGCCTGTCATAGAACGGGCGCAGTCAGAGGGAGGGCGATTCCGGCGCGGCGTTGAGGCTGTCCGGACTTACGAGATAACATACCTTAACAATGAGCGCCGGGAAAACTATGCAGAGCACTATCTCCAGCCGTTGGAGCGGCTGACTGCCGCAACGGATCCCCTCCGCATAAAGCTGGGGCTGTCTCCCGCCGCGTATTCATACGGCATAATGGCGGCGTCTGGGATGACCAACAAGGAAATAAGCATCATTTTTGGCGTAAGCGTAGACAGCGTGAAAAGCAGTCTGAAGCGCACCGCCGCACTGCTTGGGGCAAAGTCCCGGCTGGAGCTTTCCAATCACCTGCCGACCTTAAAATGATTTTGCACTATCCGTCTTGACATATCTATAAACCAGGGATATAATTAAAACAGAATACATTACCAGAAAGGAAACCTGACATGACAGTTAACACAGAAAACAACAGGCTCACGGCTTCGTTTGGCGGAGCAAGGCTCATTGTAGAGCCCTGGGGCGATAGCTCAGTCCGGGTGAGAATGTACCCGGCTGCCGGAGATATCCCGGAGGACGAGCGGCTCAGCGGTTCGCCGTATTACAGCGCCCTCACCGAGCCGGTAACGCATTCCTGCACTATCCGCAGCGAAACGGTGGACACCACCGACCCGTGGTACAAGGGCGAGGAATACGCGCAGTACCACCAGACCGGAACCGACTATTACCTCATCAACGGAAAGCTCACGGTAAAGCTGGACAACGAGGGCAGGCTGGGCTTTCTGAACCAGCGCGGCGAGGTGCTCACCGAGGAATACTGGCGCAACCGCAACCGCATAAACCGCTACTGTGTTCCGCTGCGAATTGACGGCAGGGAGCTGAAGCCGAGACAGGGCGGCACGGACTATGAGCTGTGGGCGCGGTTCGAGGCATACGACAACGAAAAGATATTCGGCATGGGACAGTACCAGGACAGTCATCTTGACAAGAAAGGCTCTGCGCTGGAGCTCTGCCACAGGAATTCACAGGCGAGCGTTCCGTTTTATATTTCCAGCCGGGGATACGGCTTCCTCTGGAACAATCCCGCAGTTGGAACCGCGACCTTTGGCATGAACAAGACCGAGTGGTACGCAAAATCAACGCATTATCTTGATTACTTCCTCACTGCCGGGGATACCCCTGCGGAGATAACCGAGCACTACACAGCAGCCGCCGGAAGAGCGCCCAGGATGCCGGAATACGGGCTTGGCTACTGGCAGTGCAAGCTCCGCTACCGCACGCAGGAGGAGCTGCTGGCGGTCGCAAGGGAGCACAAGCGGCGGGGGCTTCCGATGGATGCTATTGTGGTGGACTTCTTCCACTGGACGCGCCAGGGCGACTTTAAATTCGAACCGCGCGACTGGCCCGACCCGGAGGGCATGGTAAAGGAGCTGCGTTCTTTGGGCATAGAAACGGTGGTTTCCGTCTGGCCCACGATAGACGAGCGCAGCGAGAATTTCGGAGAAATGGCAGACAAGGGAATGCTGGTTTCCGCCGACCGTGGAAACGGGCTCCACATGACCTGGATGGGCAACACCGTATTCTACGACGCAACCAATCCCGATGCGCGAAAATTCGTCTGGGACAAGTGCCGCGAGAATTATTACAGCAAGGGCATACGATGCTTCTGGCTGGACGAAGCCGAGCCGGAGTACGGCCCCTATGATTTTGACAACTACCGCTATTATGCCGGAACGGCGCTCCAGTGCACGAACATTTACCCGCTCATGTACGCAAAGGGCTTCTATGACGGCCTGAAGGGATCCGGTGAAAAGGACGTGCTCAGCCTTGTGCGCTGCGCATGGGCGGGAAGCCAGAAATACGGCGTGCTCACATGGTCGGGCGACATTCATTCAAGCTTCCGCGCAATGAGGGAGCAGCTCCAGGCAGGACTTTCGATGAGCGTTGCGGGGATCCCCTGGTGGACTTCCGACATCGGCGGCTTCCTTGGCGGAAATATCCAGGACGAGGGCTTCCGCGAGCTCCTGGTGCGCTGGTTTGAGTGGGGCTGCTTCTGCCCGGTATTCCGTATGCACGGCGAGCGCTCCCCGTGGTATGAGAGGGAAGAGGAGTTCATCAACGGAGTGCGCCAGCTTACCTCCGGGCAGGATAACGAGGTCTGGAGCTTCGGCGAGGATAATTACGAGATACTTAAAAAGTACCTGTTCGTCCGTGAAAAGCTCCGTCCCTACATGAGAAAGACCATGGACGAGTGCTCCGCAAACGGCGCCCCGGTCATGCGCCCGCTGTGGTATGAATTCCCGCAGGACAGCGAAGCATGGAACACCGAGGACGAGTACACCCTTGGCGCGTCGCTTCTGGTCGCCCCGGTCACCGAGGCGGGAGCGCAGGAGCGCAGCGTATATCTTCCTGCCGGAACTGTCTGGAAGCACGCGAGCACCGGAACTGTCTACAAGGGCGGTCAGCGCGTGACTGTTCCCGCCCCGATAGACATAATCCCCGTATTCGTTCGCGGCAACGAGGATATCGAAGTATTTTGAGCCTGCACTACGATAACATGGAGCGCGGGGTATTCCTCCGCAGAATAAACAGATTTGCTGCTGAGGTGCAGGTTTCCGGGGAGATCTGCACCGCGCACGTCCGGAACACCGGGCGCTGTACCAGCGTGTTATCCCCGGGCGCCGAGGTAAGCCTGCAAAGAAACGCCGACCCAACGCGAAAAACACGGTATACGCTTATCGCAGTCAGCACTCCTGGGTTTGGCTGGGTTAACCTGGACAGTCTCGCACCGAATAAGCTGGCAGGGGAGTGGCTGAAAAAACGGGGATTCACTGAGATAAAGCCGGAGCAGCGTTTCGGCTCCAGCAGGATAGATTTCATGGCTGAACGCGGCGGTGAAAAGTGGCTTATCGAGGTCAAGGGCTCTACTCTCGCCCAAAACGGGATCGGGACTTTCCCCGACGCTCCCACCGAGCGCGGGGCGAAGCACCTCCGGGAGCTTACAGCCGCGTCGGGCAGGGGATTTCGCACGGCGATAGCGTTTGTGATAATGCTGCGCGGCGTGGAAAAGGTCGTCCCGAATTCTGAGGTTGACCCTCGCTTCGCCGAAGAGTTTGCAAAGGCTCAGTCGGCGGGAGTCCAGATCTTCTTTATCCCATGCATATGCACTGACTGTGATGTGTTTCTTGCATAAGAAATACTCCCTCCGTTTTCCGGAGGGAGTTATTTTATTGGATATTCTGGTTAAGCAGCTTCGTTTGTGTCTACGGTAGAAAGCTGTTCGTTGCTGCTTTGAAGTGTGTTTTCAGAGGGGCCCTGAGGTGCGCTTTCAGAAGTGGAAGCCGCATTGTTGGCGCTCTCGGCGGTTGAAGGCGCAGCAGCTGAATTTTCAGCAGTAGCAGCATTATCCGGAGCGGAGCTTTCCGCAGTTACAGCCTCCGGTGCAGAGCTTTCAGCGTCAAAAGCGGAGGATTCCGGTACGGAGGCCGCAGGAGCCGAGCTTGTAGGAGCCGAGCTGTTTTTTGAAGCCTCAGCAGTGGCTTCCGCCGTGCTGACCTTGTAGGTTTCAATGGTGACAGAGGAGATTATGATATCCTGGATCGGCATAGACTTTTCTCCTGTCGCGCCGGTGCCGACTTCGACCCCGGAAATCTGGTCGATCACGTCAAGCCCCTCAAATATCTGACCGAAAACCGTGTATCCGCCGTCGATCTGGTACAGTCCGCCGACCTCTGAGTACTTCTTTGCAGCGTCTGCGTTGTTCTTCGCTGAGAGCATATTCGCATTGTTGGTGAGATACGACTGCTGATAGGAGGCGGTTTTCTTCTCGGTGGACTCCGCCTCTGCCGTGGAGTCTGCGATTTCAGCGGCTATTTCGTCAGCCTTCGCCTTGACCTTGGCTTTGTCTACCTTTGTGATATCCTGCGGCGTCTTGTTTGCCACAATGTAGAACTGCACTGCGTTCTCGCCGTATTCGTCAGCGGCATAGCCCAGCGCTCCGTAGAAATTTCGCGCCTTTTCGCTGACCTCTATCGGGAAAGTTCCTGTGCTGACCTGCTTTTTCTCGTCGATTCCGGTGTAAGCGGCAGTACCGCCTGTTCCGTCGCCGTTCAGGGAACCGCCCTGGATCAGCTGATCCTTAAGCACGCGGTGTATTTTCAGCCCGTTGTAGTAGCCGCTCTCTGCAAGCTGAATAAAGTTCTGTACGCCTATCGGGGCGATATCCGGGAAAAGCTTGGCCTTTACTGTACCGTAATCCTTTATTTCGATGACCGCGATTTTATCGCCGTCCGCAAAGGTGATATCCCCGACATTGCCGGACGAGGAACCGCCCTGCCCGAA
This sequence comes from uncultured Oscillospiraceae bacterium, assembly GCA_934448295.1. Taxonomy (GTDB): domain Bacteria; phylum Bacillota; class Clostridia; order Oscillospirales; family Ruminococcaceae; genus CAG-115. The sequence goes on along the minus strand of CAKSEY010000011.1, from coordinate 51,803 downwards.
GAGGGAACAGCCCGCCGCAGAGAGAAGCACTCCTGCGGAAAGCACTGCGCTCAGCAGTATCCGCTTGATGTTCATGGTGTTTGTCCTTTCCCGTCACGCTGCGAATTACTCCGCAGTGTAGACTTTAACTGACTTTATAGTGATGTCGTTTACAGGCTTGCTCTGTTCGCCGCTGGAATTCTCCGTGACCTCGACTGCGGAAACGCTGTCAATTACGTCGAATCCCTCAACGACCTGTCCGAAAACTGTGTAATCGTCGTCCAGCGAGGGAGTACCGCCCTGCTCCTTGTACTTGTCTGAGAGACTGCGGAGCTTGTCCGCTACCTTGGTGTAGCTGTCGATATAATAGGTGTAGTATTCGTACCCATCAGAGCCAGCCTCATACTTATCCCGTTCCGCCTTGAGCTGTTCTATCACGTTGTCATATTCCGCAGGGTCGTCCACTGTTTTGCTGTTCACGATATAGAACTGCGTGGAATTCTGCCCGCCTGCGTTCGCATAGCAGAGCGCTCCGTAAAAGTGCCGCGCGTTCTCGCTGACCTCGATGCCGAAAGTGCTGGAGCCATCGTCGCTGCCAGTGTAGGCAGCGTCTCCGCCGGTTCCATCGCCGTTAAGGGAGCCGCCCTGGAACATGAACCCGTCTATCACGCGGTGAATGTTCTTTCCGGTATAGAATCCATCCTGCGCAAGCTGAATGAAATTCTGCACGCCTATCGGTGCGATGTCAGGGAACAGCTTTGCCTTTATCGTGCCGAATCCGTCTATCTCAAATTCTGCCACGATATCCCCGGACTGTATGGCTACATCGCCGACATTACCGCCGGAAGCGGGAGCATTCTTCACCATATCAGCCGCCGAAGCGCTTGTCCCGCTCTGCGCGGAGCTGCTTTCCGCCTGGGAGCTGCCGTTTCCTGAGCTGCAGGCTGTAAAGCCTGTCATGCAGACCGCCGCAATTACTGCGCCTGCAAAAAGATTTCTTATTCTCATTAATTAGCCTTTCCTTATTCAGCCGCCTCGCTGCTGTATTCCGAGATGGTAACCGACTTGACCATGACGTTTTCCAGCGGGCGGTATGTGTTTTCATCTGACTGGAGCTTGCTTATCTTTTCAACAACGTCAAGTCCCTCGTAGGTCTGACCGAACACCGTGACAGAGCCAGCCATTCCGAATACGCCGCCTACCTCGATGAATTTGTCGAACAGGTCGGAGAGGTTCTGCTTCTCCTCGTCTGAGCGGCTCTCGTTTTCTGCCAGGGAGTTCTTCAGCTCATCTATCTGCTCCTGGGTCATTGTGGGGTCGGTGTTGCAGACGATATAGCGTGCGTCGGAGTACCCTGGCAGCTCGGAGTAGGTCACAAGCGCTCCCCTGAACGGCCAGAGATTCACGTTGCACTCAAGCGCAATGGCTTCTTCGTCGCTGTCGCGGCCGGTGTAAGTGCCCTTGTCGTTCTCGTGACCTCCGGTCAGGAAGTAGGTGTCCGTGACTACCGCGTAAACCGGGAGATCGTCGTACAATCCCGCTTCCGCGCGTTCTACGAATTTCGCCACGGCATTTGGGCAGTACTCGTCATAGAGCACCGCGCGGAATTCTCCCATATCCGTGTCGAAGATCGCGATAGTATCTCCGTCCTTCGGCGGTTCAAGCTGAACCAGCTCGAAGTCCGAAAAATCATAATCCTGCATTGCGTTGTAGTTTGAGCTTGTGAACGTACAGCCGGAAAGCCCCGCTGTGCTCACAAGGATGGAAGCCGCTGCCAGCGCGGCAAGTAATTTACGTTTCATTCAGTGTCCTCAGTTGCTTTTCTTGACGATAGTACCCTGCCGTGTTTCCTCGACAGTCCAGCCGAGCGCGGCAATCTGATCTCTGAGTGAGTCAGCCAGCGCGAAGTCCTTTGCCTTGCGGGCAGCCTTGCGTTTTTCGATAAGCTCAGTTACCTCAGCGGGGATCTGCTCTTCCTCATTATTACCATTATACAACAGACCGAGTACATTTGTCAATGCCGTAAATTCATCAAAATAGGTCTGGAGCGTTCCCTTGGTGGCTGTACCGGAGGTAACGGCGGTGTTTATCTTGCGGACAAGCTCGAAAATAGTCGAAATTCCGTCCGCAGTGTTGAAATCGTCGTCCATTACCCTGATGAACTGCTCGCGGGTCTCCTTTACGTCAGCGAGCGCCTGCTCGGAGGCTGCTCCCTCGGGAGCGGCTTCAAGCGCCCTCTTAAGGGAATCGCGGCAGTTGTAGAGTCTCTGGAGCGCCGCCTTGCAGCTCTCTATGACCTCGATGGTGTAGTTGAGCTGGCTCCTGTAATGAACGGAAAGCAGCATGAAGCGGATAGGCTCGTAGCCGTATTCCTTGGAAAGATCCCTTACCATGAAGAAATTGCCCTTTGACTTGGACATCTTTGTGCCGTCAACGTTGAGCATGCCGTTATGCATCCAGATATTTGCGAGGGGCTGACCGGTCGCGCATTCGCTCTGGGCTATTTCGTTCTCGTGGTGCGGGAAGATGAGGTCGGCGCCGCCGCCGTGTATATCCAGGGTATCGCCGATGTAGTGGCGGCTCATGGCGGAGCACTCAATGTGCCAGCCGGGGCGTCCCTTTCCAAAGGGAGAATCCCAGTAGGGCTCGCCGGGCTTTGCCGCCTTCCAGACTGCGAAGTCCATTGCGTTGCGCTTCTTCTCGCCAACTTCAATGCGCGCGCCCGCCTGGAGATCCTCCAGCGGCATATGGGAGAGCTTGCCGTACTCGGGGTACTTTGTGGTATCGAAGTATACGTCACCGTCAGCCTCGTAAGCGAATCCCTTGTCGATGAGTGTCTTTACGATATCAATGATGATATCCATGTTCTCCGTGACCTTGGGGTGAACGTCCGCGCGGCGCACGTTGAGCCCGTCGGCGTCGATGAAGTACTCCTTTATAGCATTCTCGGAGACCTCGTGCGCGGTCTTGCCAAGCTCGTTTGCCTTTTTGATTATCTTGTCGTCAACGTCGGTGAAGTTCTGGACGTAGAACACCTTGTATCCGCGGAATTCAAGGTATCTGCGCAGCGTGTCGAATATGCACAGGGCGCGGGCGTTTCCGATATGGATAAGGTTGTATACCGTAGGGCCGCACGCGTAGATTTTTACCGTGCCGGGGGTTATCGGCTTCAGCTCCTCGTACTGGCGTGACATGGTGTTGTAGATTTTCATGATGTTGTCCTCCTATTTTTCAGCAAGCTGTTTTTTCAGGTCGTCTATCTCCTTCTGCATACATTCCATCTTGTACATATGTTCGCAGAGGAGCTGTGATACAGGGTCCGGAATGTGTATCTGGTCGAGATCGCTGTTTGTTATCCGCACTCCATCGCGCTTTACCACTCTTGCGGGAACTCCGACAGCCGTGCAGTTCGGCGGGACTTCCTCCAGCACCACGGCGTTCGCAGCTATCTTGGAGTTGTCGCCTATCTTCATCGGCCCGAGCACCCTTGCGCCCGCGCCGACCAGCACGTTGTTGCCGAGGGTGGGGTGGCGCTTTCCGGTGTCCTTTCCGGTGCCGCCGAGGGTCACATTCTGGTAAAGAGTACAGTTGTCGCCGATTTCAGTGGTCTCGCCGATGACTACGCCCGCGCCGTGGTCGATGAACAGTCCCTTGCCGATTTTCGCGCCGGGGTGTATCTCGATCCCGGTTCTGTCGCGGGATCTCTGGGATATCCAGCGGGCGATGAAGAAATGCCCGTGCTCATAGAACCAGTGCGCTCTGCGGTAGGATCTTACCGCCTTGAACGACGGATAGAGGAACAGCACCTCCAGCGAGGAGCGCACCGCCGGATCTCGTGCTTTTATGGAATTTATCTCTTCTTTAAGACGGTCAAACATAAAAACCTCCGGTAGATGTCTGGGAGAAACGACGCGGTGAACAAAAAAACCTCCGCACCGGACGGTGCGAAGGCGTGTCAGCGCTGTTCCACTTCGCTTCGGGCAAAGCCCCTCGAGCCCCTTAACGCGGGAAACGGCGCCGGCTACATTCCTTCACCGGAGCGGCTCGCAGCCGCACTTTCGCCGGGTGCCTCCGCAGCGCTCACACCAATGCGCCGCTCTCTGTGGGTGACATTATCCGGGTACTCTGACTGGTCAAAGCCTTTCATGCTTTAAACATTATTATAACCCATTCCAACGATTTTTTCAAGGGGTTATTGAAAATTTTCCTGAAATTTTCACGCGAGCAGAACAAAAGCGAGTGCCGCAATTAGCTTCATGTCTGCTTTTTCGTGCCATAGCAGCAGGATCAGGGCGGCTATCAGCATAAAATCCCGGTCTGAGGTAATGCGCTGAATAAAGTTCCCTGAGCCTGCGGCATTCCGGAACTCACCGTGCTGCGGCTCCGGCTTGCAGCGTGGCTGTTCGTGCACCTCCGGAGAAGGTTCCGGAGCTTCGCAGACCCTTTCCTGCGGCTCTGGCTGCCGATGGGAGCCGCCGTTGAATTTCTCCACCGACTGATAAAGCGGCGACTGCTCCGAATTCCAAACCATTCCTATCCCCCCAGTTTCCCGAATAACCCGCTTTCTTTCAGCAGAGGAAGCAGCGATATGAGCTTCAGCAGCCGCACGGCAGTATCGACCTTGCCCCGATTTTCCTCCCGCAGAAGCGGTTTCAGCGCAAGCAGGAGCTTTTCGTCGTCGTTGGGCGAGGCTGCGGCTCCCAGCAGACTGGCGGCCTTTGCCATCGTCCCGAGGTCTATCCCGGAGAAAAGTCCCTCGCCGGAACTTTCCTGCCCGGAGCCGCCGTCCTCCGGAGAATCCTCTGCCAAGGCGCGGAGGATATCCTCTATGTCATCCATTCACCGCACCTCCAGTATGCCCAGATTTCTACCTGACGCTGCCGATAAGCCGCAGGACCTCCTCCGGGGAACCGGCGGATTTCAGCTTTTTCATGAGCTCCTTGTCGGCGAGCACCTTGCGGAGCTTTTCCTTGTCTGCTTTTGTGAGCATTGACGACAGCGAGCTGAGGTCTTTTTTCTCAATCGAGCGCCGCAGCGCGTCAGGCGAGGAACCCAGTTTTTCGCTTGCAGACTTTATAAGCTGGTCAAAATCGTTGTTTGCCATGATCCGCACCTCCTGTTGCATGACATTTTATGTAAATATTCTGTGAATAATTTTAAAAAAACCGAGTTGCCCCCTTTTATTCTAGTAATTTTTATGATATAATAGCTATAAGTAGAACTGTATAATTCAACACAGAGCGAGTGTTTCGGAAAGGTGATAAAGTGAAAATACTAGTTGTTTCAGATACACATCATAATTTTAAAGTTCTGAACGATGCGGTGGACGAAAATCTCGACGCGGATCTTATAATCCACCTGGGAGACGGCGAGAACGAAGCGCGGGATATACACAATCTCCACCCGGAGAAGCCGATGGTTTACGTCCTCGGAAACTGCGACTATGGAATGCACAAGACAAGGCATATAGTTACCGCATGCGGTTATAAGATATACTGCTGTCATGGCCACATTGAGGATGTGCACAGCGGTCTTGACAGGCTGGTGGAGGCTGCAAAGGAGAACGACTGCAAGATCGCGCTTTACGGTCACACTCATCTCTACCGCAACGAGAAGATAGACGATGTTTACGTCATGAATCCCGGAAGCCTTGACAGTCCCCGCAACCACAATGCCCCGACCTATGGTATAATCGAGCTTTCCAGCAGGGGCGATATCAAGATGAGAATAGTCGAGGCAAAGAGCAGGGCATGAAGTACATTCATTTAGACGAGGTGGATTCCACCAACAGCTACCTGAAGCTGCACCGCAGCGAGCTTCCGGACGGAACTCTCGTCACCGCCGGGCTCCAGACCGCCGGGCGCGGCAGGCGCGGTCACGACTGGCTTGCCGACCGTGGAATGCTCCCGCTTTCGCTGCTTTTGAAGAACCCGCCGCACCCGGATACAGTCACGCTGTGCGCGGCTGTCGCAGTATGCGGGGCTCTTGAAAAGCTGTTCCCGCAGGAGAGCTTCGGCGTCAAGTGGCCGAACGATATTATACTGCGCGGTCACAAGCTCTGTGGTATTCTATGCGAGAGCGTATGTTTTGGTTCCTCGATAGACATAATATGCGGTATCGGGGTCAACATTTCCCAGACCGCCGAATTCTTTGAAAAGTCGAATATCCCGCACGGCGGCTCGATAGAAATGCTCACCGGAAAAACCGTCCGGAGCCGCGAGGCTCTTGCCGAGGACATCGCAGAGCGGCTTTACGGATTCACCCGGGAGGGCTTCGACGCCGTTTCCGCAGAATACAGGGAGCACTGTCTGACCATCGGAAAACGTATTCGTATCATTGAAAACGGAAACGAGCGCGAAGCGTTTGCCGAGGGGATAGCCCCCAATGGATTCCTTATCTGCACTGACGAAAGCGGCAGGTTCAAGGTGAATTCCGGCGAGGTCAGCGTGCGCGGACTGCTTGACTACATCTGAGGTGCGAAATGATAGAGAACGAGTTTAAGGTCATGCTCAGCGCTGAGCAGTACGAACAGATCCACGGAATGTTCAGCGGCTGGGACAGGGAATTGGAGCAGGTCAATTATTATTACGACACGCCGCAGCTTGAAATGAGCGAAAGGCACATCACCGTGCGTGTGCGCAGGGTTTCCGGCAAATACTTCCTCCAGATGAAGCTTCCGGCGGAAACTATGGGAAACGGCGCGGTCAGCCGTGTGGAGCTTGAAAAGGAACTGCCGGGACTTCCGCAGACCATTTCCGGCAGGGAGCTTTCCGAGCTTTCCGGGGCCGAAGCGCCGGATGTATCGCTGCTTGGAGAGCTTTCGACCGCGCGGAGCGTCAAGCTGTTTGTCGGCGCGGAGATCGACCTGGACAAGAGCGAATATTTCGGCAGGACTGACTATGAGCTGGAGGTTGAGTATACCAGCGAATCAGCGGCGCTGGGTATTCTTGAGATGATAAAGTCAAAGGCTCAGCTTGATATGAAAGCGCCAGCCACAGGAAAGATAAGGCGGTTCCTTTCGGAATATGCCAAAAGCCGGAAATAAAACAAACCGGGGCTTTTATGCTCCGGTTTTATTTGTCTGTACTGCTTTATCCAGCTTATCCTCGTCTGCGCCGGCAAAGTTCACAACGTATTTCCCGGCGGCTTCCGGCGGGATTTCTGCACCCTCGTCAAAGTGCGCCGACATGGGGGTTATCCGGATTCCGCACTGGCTGTAAATATCGTTAAGCGGGGAGCTTTCCGGTATGCTCATCACGAAATGAAGCCCGGCGTTTTCGGGGGCGACGCTCCCTGCGCCAAAAAGCTCCGCAAGCGCAAGAGTGTTTTCGCGTATCCTGCGGTAATGCTTGCGCATTCGGTTTATGTGCCGCTCAAAATGACCGCCTTCAATGAACCTCGCCAGCGTGTACTGCTCGAAAGCGGGTACCGGGCAGGTTATGAAGCCCATGCGCTCCCGCCAGCGCTCGTAAAGTTCGGCGGGCAGACAAATGTAGCCTATCCTGACGGACGGCGCGATGGTCATGCTGAACGTGTTCATATAGATCACCCGGTCGGAGGTATCCAGCCCGAACATTGCCGGAACCGGACGTCCAGACCACCGGAATTCGCTGTCGTAATCGTCCTCAATGATATAGCCGTTTCGCCGGGCAGCCCACTTCATTAGCTCCATTCGCCGGGAGATGGGCATAACGATCCCGGTAGGGAAGTGGTGCGCCGGTGAAATGTGGGCTACGTCCACATTTTTATAGTACAGCTCCTGTGCGGAGATACCGTGCCCGTCCAGACCCACGGGCAGGCAGAGCGCTCCGTTAAGGCGGCAGATACGCGCAGGCTTGTGATATCCGGGATTTTCAACAGCGTATGTGAGCTGATTCCCCAGGAGCTTTACCAGCAGGTCGTTGAGGTATTCCGTGCCGGCTCCCACAATTATCCTGTGCGGCGGGACGTTTATCCCCCTGAACGCTTTCAGGTGAGCCGAGATAGCCTGCCGCAGCTCCACAGCTCCCCCGGGTGGCACTGGCGAGAGCATGGCGCTGCCTTTCTCAAGAATAACCTCCCGCATGAGCTTTGTCCACACAGAAAACGGAAAGAACGGGTTTCCGAAATTTGGCTGCGCGGCGGGAGTTTCGGGCAATTCCTCCGGTATTTCGGACATATCAGACGGCGCGGGAGCTTCCTGGATATCTCCGGCGCAGACAAAGTAGCCGCTGCGCTCCCTGGCTTCAATGTAGCCTTCCGCCAGGAGCTGGGCATACGCGTTTTCCACCGTGATAACGCTGACGCCGAGCCTTTCCGCCTGCGCCCTTTTTGATGGCAGGCGTGTTCCGTCCGTGAGCTTTCCGTCAAGAATATCGCGTTTTATATCCTCATAGAGCTGTTCGTACAGGCTCTTTTTTTCACTCATGCTCCTCACCTCATTTTGATTATACTACATTTCATTGTTTTTTGCAACATGGCTTTCAGCGATTGACTAATCAGATTAATTGTGGTATAATCAATTATACCATAAACTAGTGAAAGGGATCACGACCATGAAAAGATTCAATATACACGACCCCAGCCGTGATGGCTGTATGCTCCGGGGAGCTCTGCGCAATGAGGGCTACGACTGGTGGTGGCACAGCTTTACCGGGCATAACGCTCAGAATGGCGAGGAGCGCTCATTCTTCATTGAGTACTTCCTCTGCAACCCCGGGCTTGGCGGGAGCACGCCTATACTGGGACAGCTCCCCGCGAACAGGGAGCACCAGGTAAAGCCGTCGTACCTCATGGTAAAGGCGGGCTGCTGGGGCGAGGGCGCGAAGCAGATTCACCGTTTCTTTGGCTGGAAGCACGTTACCGTCTGCATGGACGCGCCCTACTCCGTTATAGCGGACGACTGCTTTGCTTCCGACTGCCTGCTGGAGGGCAGCGTGTCCCTCACGGAAGAGGAGTGCACAGCTCACCCGGAATATATGTGTTCCCCTGGCGAAATGAGCTGGAACCTCTCCGTTGACAAGCAGATAGCGTTCAACGTTGGCTACGGAGCCGGGAAACCGTTCCGTGCCGCGAACGCATTCCAGATGTACTGGCATGCCGAGGGCATGAAAACGGCGTTCAGCGGCGAGGTTACTCTTGACGGCGTGAAGTACACGGTAGACCCCGACACCTGCTACGGGTACTCTGACAAAAACTGGGGGAGCGGATTCACTTCGCCGTGGCTGTGGCTTTCGTCAAATGATATATACAGCAATTTCAGCGGAAAGAAGCTGAAAAACAGCGTGTTCGATATTGGCGGCGGGAGACCCGTGGTCGGCGGAGTTCCGCTTGACAGAAAGCTCCTTTCCGCGTTCTGGTACGAGGGGCACGAGTTCGAATTCAATTTTTCAAAGCCGCATCTTTTCACCCAGACCCGATTCGACTGCACCGAAACCGACGAGGAGGTGCTCTGGCACGTTGCGCAGACCTCTGCGGACGGAAAGCTTGAATGTCGGATACGCTGCAAAAAATCTGAAATGCTGCTGATGAATTACGAAGCGCCGGACGGCTCCAGGCAGCATAACAGGCTGTGGAATGGCGGAACGGGAACCGGCAGGATAAAGCTGTACGCCCGGGACGACAGCGCGAAGCTCTACCTGCTTGACGATATGAACGTGGCTCATGTCGGCTGCGAGTACGGAGAGTTCACCCGGTGACGAAAAGGAGCTTTTGCGCAAGGACGGCGGCATGTATTCTGCTTGCCGCTGCAATGGTGGGAACCGCCGAGCTTCTCGGTGAAAAGGAGATAATTTTCCCGGAGATAACCGCGCTGACCGTAGGTGCCATAGCCGCGCCGAAACAGTCCTGGCGGGTCAGCCGTGGGAGAATGGTGCTGCTTATCGCCGTGTGTTCCGTTCTCGGAATACTTATCGTGCGGTTCAGTCCGCTTCCAAAGGCGGCGAATCTTGCCGGAGCCTATCTTCTGTGCCAGGCGCTGTACCTGTTCTCCGGAACCAGCTTTGCCCCGATGATCTCCGCAGCGTCGCTCCCTGTGCTGATGGACACTGAAACTATCATCTATCCGATATCTGCGGTTGCGATGACGGCTCTTACGGTTCTTGCGCAGTATATCCTTGAGAAGCGCGGGCTTTACGCACACGAGGATTTTCAGCCGCTGCCGCGCCCGGACAGGTTCAGCCTGATTTCTGCTGCAGTGAGGACTGTTTTGGCGGCGGCGCTAGCGTTTCCGCTGATACATTTCGGGCTTAATTTCTGCATAGCTCCTCCGCTTCTGGTGGCTTTCACGGAGTTCTCAAATCCGGCGAGCGGCTCACGAAAGAAGCCTGTAAAGACTGTGCTCATCATAGCCGCCTGCGCGCTTTCCGGGGCGCTTTTCCGGTGGAGTATCTGCGCGCAGCTGGGGCTTCCGCTTACCCTGGCGGCTGTGCTTGCCGTTTTGGCGGCGCTGGCTGTCATGAAGCTCGCCGGGCAGTACATTCCGCCTGCGGGGGCGCTTGCAGTTCTCCCCATGATAATACCGCAGCAGGCGCTTTTAATATATCCGCTGGAGATATTGGCGGGGGCGGCTGTCTTCATGCTTGCGGCGCTGTGCTTCCGTAAAAGGAAAACTGAATAACAAAAAGGGACGCAATCAAACGTCCCTTTCTATATTGCTTCAAATCGGTTGTTATGATAAGTCTGCGCGCATTTTCGTGCGGAATACCACCGCCGAGAGCACCGCGAAAACCAGCGCATATGCAAGCGTTATCAGAAAATGCGGAGCGAATCCGTCGAACTGTATGGCAGTCGCCATTCTGACCGATTTTACACAGTGGTAAAACGGCAGAATCTTGCAGATGTCAAACAAAACTCCACCCGTGCCCTCGGCGTCGAACCATATGCCGCCGAGCACTGCCGCCAGCGAAATGATAACGGAGCACAGACCCGGAGCGGCTTTCTCGTTGAACAGCGAGCCGAACAGAAGTCCCGCCGAGATAAAGAACACAGCCCCCGGAATCAATACGATAATTGACATGAGCGCTCCGCCGACTGAAATGGAATTTTCGCCGAGAACCGCGCCCACTATCATTGAAGCCGCGAAGGTTATCGCCGACTGGATCACCGACAGCAGGAGCACCGGGAGCATATACCCCGCAATGAAATCCCCGCTGCGCATAGGCGAAGCGTACAGCCGCGTAAGGAACGCGCCTGAACGATCCTTGGAAACGGTAAGGCAGGTGAACAGCATGATGAACGAAAGCCCGAAAACCGCGATACCGCCGGAGAGGTTCTCAATATTGAATATCGTCATGTTTGCCTCTGCCGGGATACTCTGGTTGATTATGCTCATTAAAACCAGCATTACAAGCGGGAATCCAAGGCAGAATATGTAGCTGAGCGGGTCGCGGATTATTTCCTTGAAATTTCTGCCGGAAAAAGCGAGTACCTTTTTCATTCAGCGTCACCTCCCGTCTTGCTCTCTGCAATGCTGACGAACACGTTTTCAAGCCCGGTCTGCCCGGTGAGTGCTTCCAGCTCAGAAAGAGTCCCGAGCGCCTTTATTTTCCCGCCGACCATTATCGCAATGCGGTCGGAGAGCTGCTCCGCCTCCTCCATGTAGTGGGTCGTGAGGATTATCGTGATCTTCCCGCGGAGCGACCGTATCACGCTCCACAGCTCGCGGCGCGCAAGCACGTCAAGCCCGAGTGTCGGCTCGTCAAGGAAAAGCACCTGCGGCTCTGAAACCAGCGCCATAGCGATGGAAACCTTCCGCTTCCAGCCGCCGGAAAGCGTTTTGGCTCTGCTGTTCCGTACCTCCTCCATATTGAAAAGCCGTATCATTTCTTCAACGCGTTCCTTAGTCTTGTCCTTTGAGAATCCGTAGATTTTCGCCGCCAGTACAAGATTTTCGTGTACGGTTAGATTTTCCGCCACAGCCGTGTCCTGCGGGGAAATCCCCACGATGGATTTTACGGCGGTGCTGTCCTTTATAGCGTCATGCCCGCAGATCTCCACGCTGCCCGACGTCGGAGCGGACAGGCAGGTGCACATTCTTATGGTGGTGGTTTTTCCTGCGCCGTTCACTCCGAGAAGCGCGAATAGCTCGCCGGCTTCAACGGAGAGGTCGATGCCGTCAACCGCGGTCTTTGCCTTGTACTTTTTTGTCAGATCTACCGCCCGAACTGCTGTCATTCTTTTTTCCTCCTCTGGGGTGAGTGATGTCCAGAGCATTGCCGAGCTTTACGAGCGCTATCCCCTTATCCTCGTCCCCGAGGACAAGAATGGTGTCGCCCGGGTTCAGACCAAAGACGTCGCGGCACTTTTTCGGCAGGGTCATCTGCCCCTTGTCGTTGAGCTTTGACAGCCCGAAGATGTGCTTCTTTCCCTCCGTGCTTTCCGCAAACGAGTTCAGATTCCGGACAAGCATGTCAACGGTCGTGCCGTACATATCCGCCAGAGCCAGGCAGTTCTCGATATCCGGTACAGTTTCGCCGCGCTCCCATTTTGCCACAGCCTGCCTGGATACTCCAAGCCTTTCAGCGACTTCTTCCTGTGTAAGTCCGCTTTGCGTCCGATAGATCTTCAGGTTGCTGAATTCAATGCTCATGTTTTCACCTCATGTAGATTATATCATATCCTACTTTGTTATTCCACCAACTGATGATAACATCAATGTTATTTTTGGTTGCATTTTCTTAAAATGTGAAGATAAGCTGCCTTTGGAGCCTTAAAACAGTCGCGAAAAAAGGAGGGAACCCCCTCCGTGATTATTTTTCGTATGCGAATATCGGGTACCCGTCAACATATGGCTTGACCGTTTCCGGAAACCTCCGCGCGTGTTCAAACAGCGTCTGCGCGAAGCCCGAGTTTACAAACTCCGACACCTCGCCGACCGACATTTCAAGCGAAGCCGGACAGACCGGCGAAAGAGTGACGACCCGTGCGCCGTTCAGCTCCATGACGCGGAATGGCCAGATACGGCAGTCAAACGGACGTTCCTCGCCGAGCTGACAGCCATGCTCGCCGGCGGCGGGGCACATTACGATATCGTCGCCATGGAACTCCATGCGGTAAACAGCGCTGTCCGTTCCCGGGATTCTCTGCATTGAACCGTATTTCTCCGCGAAGGCGGCTTCCTTGCTTCCTGCAAAGAGGGGGATCTCCCACTTGTCGCTGTCAACGAATCCGCAGCACAGTCTGCACTCTGCACACTGCGCCGGGGATAAGAGCTTTTTCAGCATCAGTCCTCACCACCGATAAATAACTGGCACCAGTATGTCGTATAGCCGTCGCTGTAACAGCCGATGCCTATGTATTCCGCGTCCGGGCTGAGGATATTTCCGCGGTGCCAGGAATCGTTCATCCAGCAGTTGAGCACGGATTTTGCGGTCTTGTAGTAGTATGCGAGGTTCTCCGCCCTGGTATTCCTTTTCAGCCCGTATTCCGTGAGAATGGTTTCCCATCTGGAGCCGTTCGGGCGCAGGTGCGAGTAGTTGCGTGAGTACTCCTTTGCGCGGATCTCAGCGGCTTCCGTTAGGCCGTCGATGGTTTTCAGCGGAGAAAGCCCGTATTCCGCGCGGGTCTTGTTTACGAGCTCGTAGAGGTCCTGGCAAAGCTTGTTGTCAAATTCGTCCGAAGAAATGGTGTATTTTCTGGTAACGACCTTGCTGCCCGACTTATCCGGAGAGAAAGCCGCGAATTTAAGCGTGGTGTTTTCCTTTATTGTTATGGCTTTTTTGTACTTCTTGGATTCCTTTGTGGGAGTGCTGCCGTCCAGCGTGTAATAGATGACAGCCTTTTTGTCGGAGCAGGAAAGCTGAACGCTGAATGTATCCTTGTATTCACCGCTGTCCGCCGAAGCTGTCGGGGCAGCGGTGCGTATCCTGATTTCCGCTTTGTCGGAGGCAACAAGCTCGTTGTCTGAATATGCCGCCATTCTGACTACGGTGTTTTCTTTTACGATAATGGGAGAGCCGCTGTACACCTTTGAATCGGTATCCGGCTTTGAGCCGTCCGTGGTGTAGTAAACCCTGCTGCCGCTGCCGCATTCAACAGTCACCTTCTGGGGGGAATCGTATGTACCGCTGATGTGGGAAAGCGACGCTTCCTTGTCTGACTTTGCTGAAACGCCTGTTGCCGTTATGATGAACGCCGCTAGAAACGCTGCGGCAGCCGCTGTTTTTTTGATCATGCCTGAGTATTACCGTCCTTTGCTTTGCTGCATTTTTAGTAAAATTGCTGTTAGAATTTAAACGAACATAGCTATATTATATACTATTTGCTGAAATATGTCAAGGCGGTTACAAAAGTATTACAAAACGGTTACAAACGGATAGAAGAAAAGAATTCAGAGATAATACTCATATTGTATAATAATATCCATAAACCAGTCGATTTTTGCCATATGTGTGAATTATATGAGAAGTTTTATAGTCAATTTTCATCAATTTTTCACTTAATATTTATTGACTTTAACCGAAAAACTGTTATAATAATAAATAGTTAAAGCAAAGTTCTTTCAGGGCTTTCACAGGCTGACACTTATACGGAGAAAGGAAAAAACAATGAAAACAAGCAACAACAACACCTATATGTTCAAGGGCAACGAGACCATCAAGAGCGTAAACGACGCGTCTTTTCTGTTCAGCAAGTATGTATGCCGCGAGCTGGAGGCGATCGGAATGCGTTCTTCCTACCGCCATGTTATGAAGCCGCTTATGGAGCAGGACGGCATGACCCAGCTTGAGCTTGTTAACATCACAAAGCTCAAGGCTCCTACTATCAGCATTACACTGCGCAACATGGAGCGCGAGGGGATAGTCCGCCGCGAAAAGAACGACGTTGACCGCCGCGAGACCCACGTTTACATCACCGAAAAGGGCAGGGAAATGCACAAGAAGATCCTTGAAGCCTTCGAGCGCGCAGAGCAGGTTATGCTCAAGGACATTTCCGAGAAGGAGCAGGCGACCGCGCGCAAGATACTTGCCAAGATGGCTGAGAACCTCCATAAGGAAGTCGGAGGAGACATAATTGATTAAGGTACTCGGCTACCTGAAAAAGTACTGGTATTTCGCCCTGCTGACCCCGCTTTTCATGATCCTGGAGGTCAGCATGGATTTAGTACAGCCGTCGCTCATGTCGAGGATAGTAGACGAGGGTATCGTTGCAGGAGACATGGAGCTTATCATAAATCTCGGCGTGCAAATGCTGATATTTACGATATTAGGCTGCTGCGGCGGAATACTTTCGGGCGTTTTCGGCAATTTTGCAGCACAGAATTTCTCAAACGACCTGCGCAAGGACGCTTTTGCAAAGGTAATGAAAATGTCCTTTCAGCAGACCGATAAATTCACGATAGGTTCGCTGGTGACAAGGCTCACGAACGATATAACCGCTTGCCAGGACTTTGTCGGCATGGCGCTCCGGATGATGGTCAGAACGCTTATGCAGTTTATCGGCGGTATCGTTATGGTGCTGTCGATAAACGCTTCATTCGGATATATCCTGCTTTTCACCCTGCCCATCCAGATAGTGGTAATAATTCTGGTGCTGCGCAAGGGCGCTCCGCTTTTCAGCGTGGTTCAGAGCAAGCTTGACCGCGTGAACTCCGTTGTTCAGGAGAACGTCAGCGGCGCCCGGGTAGTCAAGGCTTACACCCGCGAGAACTACGAAGCCGACCGCTTCAATAAGGCGAACGACGACCTGGTTTCCACCAATCTGCGCGTGCAGAAGCTGATGGCTCTGCTGGTGCCGATACTCTCGATACTTATGAACGCTTCCGTTATCGCCGTAATTTACATAGGCGGCGAGTCCGCCCGGGTTGTTGCGGAGGAGTCCCATGTGGGAAGCATAATGGCGGCTATAACCTACATCACGCAGATACTCATGTCAATGATGATGATAGGAATGATGTTCCAGCAGGTAACAAGGGCGGCGGCCTCCGCCGGACGTATCCGCGAGGTGCTTGACGCCGACCCGGTTATTGCGGACGGCTCTTTTGGAGCAGACGCTCCGGAATCCGGCACTGTGGAATTTAAGGGCGTATCGTTCAGATATCCCGGAGTGCAGAACGGCAACGTTCTTACAGACGTGAACCTCCGGGTGAACAAGGGCGAAACGGTAGCGATACTGGGCGCCACGGGTTGCGGAAAGACTTCGCTCGTCAGCCTTATCCCGAGATTCTACGACGCGGTCGACGGCGAGGTGCTGGTTGACGGCGTGAACGTCAAGGAATACAAGCTGGACGATCTCCGCAAAAAAATAGGGTTCGTTCTCCAGAAGAGCGAGCTTTTCTCCGAGACCATCGAGGACAATATCCGCTGGGGCGACCCGCAGGCTTCCGACGAGGAGGTTCGCCGCGCCGCACAGATTGCCCAGGCGGACGAGTTTATCAGCGGCTTCACGGACGGCTACAAGGACATGATAACCGAAAAGGGAAGCTCCCTTTCCGGCGGTCAGAAGCAGAGGCTCTCAATAGCCCGCGCGATAGTCAAGAAGCCTGAGATACTCATATTTGACGACAGTATGTCGGCGCTCGACCTTGCCACGGACGCAAAGCTTCAGGCGGCGCTCCGCGGGCAGCTAAAGGGCACCACTGTAATAATGATAGCACAGCGCGTTGCCAGCGTAATGCGTGCGGACAAGATTGCGGTCATCGACAACGGCAGGGTTGTGGCGTTTGACGACCACGCTCACCTCATGCAGAGCTGCGACGTATACCGCGATATCTACAACTCCCAGATGAGAGAGGGGGCTGAGCAGTTTGGCTGAAAACAAAGCTCCCGCAGTTAATCTCAGACCGGGCGGAGGCCCCGGGCCAAGGCGCGGCGGTCCACCCGGAATGATGCCGGGCGAAAAGCCGAAGAACCTCAGGGCGACCCTCGGCAGGATACTTTCCTACATAGGCACGAACCGCAGGCTTATAATCGCGATGCTGGCGGTAATGCTCCTTGCAACGCTGCTGAACGTTATCGCTCCGTCTATCCAGGCGAAGGCGATAGACGCTATCGCACAGCTTGACGAAAGCGCCCTTGTCATGTGGCTGGGCGTGATGGCGGCGGTATATCTGTGCTCCGCTGTGTTCACCTATTTCCAGAACCTCTTTGCCGCTATGCTCTCGCAGTACACGGTAAAGGTAATGCGTAAGGATCTGTTTGCGCGTATTTCCAGACTTCCCATAAAGTACATGGACACTCACAAGCACGGCGACATACTCAGCCGAATGACGAACGACGTCGAGAACGTTTCGAACTCCGTTTCGCAGTCCCTGGGTTCGCTGATTTCCGGCGTTGTAATGCTGGTCGGCTGCTTTGTGATGATGCTGATTCACTCATGGCTGATGACGCTCATCAGCATGGTGACTATCGTTCTCACGCTTCTTGTGACGAAGTTCCTGTCAAAGTTCATGCGCAAGTATTTCCCGCTCCAGCAGGCGAAGCTCGGTCAGCTCAACGGACAGATAGAAGAAGCCGTGAGCGGCTGTAAAACCGTCAAGGCATTCACGCACGAGGGCAAGATCTGCAGCGATTTCAACCGCACCAGCGACGAGCTGAAAACCGTTGGCATAAAGGCTCAGATCCTCGGCGGAGTAATGGGTCCCTGCATGAACACCATCGGCAACTTCGGATTCCTGCTTATCGCGGTAGCGGGAGCGTTAATGGCTTCCCGCCCGGAAACCGATATGTTCTATATCTCGATAGGCACCATTCAGGCGTTCATAACCTATTCTAAGCAGTTCACCCGCCCGATAAACGAGATTGCGAACCAGTACGCGCAGATACAGTCAGCGCTTGCAGGCGCGGAGCGTGTGTTTGAGGTAATGGACAGCGAACCTGAGGACGTCGGCGGCAATGAGCCGTTCGAGATCGAGAACGTAAGGGGCGACATCAACTTCAAGGATATCGACTTCTCCTACGTCAAGGGCGAGCAGGTGCTCAAGAACTTTGACCTGTGGGTAAAGAGCGGACAGAAGATAGCGATAGTCGGCGCGACTGGCAGCGGAAAGACCACAGTTGTGAATCTGCTGACTCGCTTCTATGATATAGACGGCGGCATGATAACGCTTGACGGGCAGGATATCCGCAATATCCCGGTGAGCAAGCTGCGCGGAAGTATCGGCATAGTATTGCAGGATACGGTCATTTTCTCGGATACGATAGCGCAGAATATCCGTTACGGCATGATAGACGCAACGGACGAAGAGGTGGTTGCGGCGGCTAAGGTAGCGAGGGTGGACGATTTCGCGTCCAAGCTGTCCGAGGGCTACAACACCATGCTGACCGAGGGCGGAAGCAATCTGTCCCAGGGACAGCGCCAGCTTATTTCCATCGCGAGGGCGGTTCTTGCAGACCCGAAGATACTCATACTTGACGAAGCAACGTCAAGCATAGACACCCGAACAGAAATGCACATTCAGGAAGCGATGGTCGCCCTCATGAAGGGCAGAACCAGCCTGATAATCGCGCACAGACTGTCAACTATCCGCGACGCGGACAAGATAGTTGTAATCAGCGGCGGCAGAGTAGTAGAAGCCGGCGACCACGAGGAGCTCCTGGCACAGCAGGGCGAGTACTACAAGCTGTACCAGAGCCAGTTTGCGGGAATCGCAACATAACTACACGTCAGACATACAAAAAATGGAGGGGATTCATTCCTCTCCATTCTTTATATCATGATTTCCGAACAGCGGTAACGCTCAGACTGTTGCCGTCAACCGTGAAGCTGACCTCAAATCCCGCGAAGCTCATTGTGTATTCCCGCTCCGGGTCGGAGATATACTGCGGTCGTGGATCCTGCGCAAGCACGGCTTTCAGCGCCGGGAGCTTCTCCGCCGGAAATCCCGCCGCGATATCCTCCGGAATATCCACGGAAAGCACGCCTTCCTGCTGGGCAAGCGCGAATCCGTTGGAGGCCTCCGGCTTGCAGTCTACATAAGGCAGATACGGCTTGATGTCGAATATCGGGGTCCCGTCCATGAGGTCGGCGCCGGAAAGGTGGAGAACAGGGCCGTCCGGCGTGTTGAGCTCCACGCGCTCCAGCCTTACGCAGCTAAGTCCTACCGGATTCGGGCGGAACGGCGAGCGGGTCGCGAACACGCCCATTCGTGTATTTCCACCGAGCCGGGGCGGACGTACAGTTGGGCTCCAGCCGTTTCTGACAGCCCTGGAGAATTCCCACAGCAGCCAGAGGTGCGAGTACTGCTCTATTCCCCGAAGCGCCTCCGGAACGCGGTATTCCGGCATAAAGACCAGCGTTGAGCGCAGATCCTCGATAAGCCCGCTCTGCCTGGGGATCCCGAATTTCTCCGGGAAATCCGTGTGTATAACGGCTATCTGCTTTAATTCAAACATTCTACCCCTCGATTATCTGACGTATCGCCTTTTCCACCTCGGTGACTTCCGCAAGGAATTCCGTTGCAGAAACCCGCACCGCGCCGTTTCCGAGTATGATTATCTGTTCCACGTTGTCCGACGTCGCAACGCGCACGCGGTGCTTTCCTTTCAGCTCATGGGCGGTTTTTTCGATGAACATATCGGCTGTTTCCGCTTCCTTGGTGTAGACCACAGTTATGCCCATTTCGTTTTCGATTTCACGGTGATTTCCCTTTACCCGGTACGCGTCGAATACCAGAATCAGGTTGCACCGCCGGAAGCCCTGATAGTTGCACAGAATATTGATGAGTCTTGCCCGTGCGAGGTCAAGATTTTCCTTTGCAAGCCGATTGAGCTCCTCCCACGAAAAGATTATGTTGTAGCCGTCCACAAGCAGATATTCCGGCCCCTGCGGCGGCAGCGGGAGCTTCGGCGCCTTTGCGGCGGGAGTTTTCTCGGTGCGCATGGCGGAGCGCTCGTTGCGCTTTATCTTGCCGTATGTGCGCTCGAATATCTCCATCAGCTCCTTGTCGGCGGCAACGCGCTGTTTGTAGTTCGAAACAAGCTGCGGAGTTACGACCTGCTCCGGCTCCTCCCTGTCGTTTTCGCCGAAGCGCAGCCCGCTGTCAACGTGCATTCTCGCCGGAGCCTCATTCCAGGGGACGAGCACACCCGCGCCGTGAGAGCAGAAAACGCTGTCCGCAGAGTTTTCCGTGTCGGAATCGCAGTCGTAGCCTGTCTGCGCGATTACCTCCTCGGCATTGTGGCAGGGGAAATATCCTTTCGGAATACAGCTCAGCCGACCCTTTCCACGGGTGTAGCCTGTGACCTCGCCCTGATATCCGCGTAGCTCCGAAACCGGAGCGCTTCCGGTGAATATCGTTTCATCGCCGACAGTTTCCGGAGGTTCGATATTGCCGTCCATGCGCTGTAAATCGGTCATGGCGCGCCCGGTACATTCCTGCGGTACGGTCAGCCGGAATTCGTACCATGGCTCCAGCAGAACGGATTTCGCGGAGCGCAGCCCCTGCCTTACCGCACGATAGGTCGCCTGCCGGAAATCGCCGCCCTCGGTGTGCTTGATGTGCGCCTTTCCCGCAACAACGGTTATTTTCATATCTGTTATCGGCGACCCGGTGAGCACGCCGATGTGCTGTTTTTCCTCCAGATGGGAGAGAATCAGCCGCTGCCAGTTGATGTCAAGATCGTCCTTGCGGCAGTCGGTGAAGAAATGCAGCCCAGTGCCGCGCTCGGCGGGTTCGAGCAGGAGGTGAACCTCCGCGTAGTGGCGCAGCGGCTCGTAGTGCCCCACTCCCTCTACCGGAGCTTCAATGGTCTCCTTGTAGGCAATGCTGCCCTCGTCAAAATCCACGTCCAGCCCGAAACGTTCCGCGATAACGCTTTTCAGTATCTCAAGCTGTATCTCACCCATGAGCTGAATGTGGATCTCCTTTAGCTGCTCATTCCAGACGATACGCAGCATGGGGTCCTCGTCCGACAGCGTTTTCAGCTTCTCCAGCGCGGATGGAATGTCGGTTTTCGGCGGCAGAATAATGCGGTATGTGAGCACCGGCTCCAGGAGCGGGGCAGGGGAGCTGCTTTCGGTGCCGAGACCCTCCCCGGCAGAGCCGGAAGTCAGCCCGGTAACGGCGCAGAGCGTCCCGGCGGGAGCCTCGTCCACTGTCGTGAATTTCGTCCCGGAGTACACGCGTATCTGGTTCACCTTTTCGGATCTTCCGCCGCATTCAAGCACGGATTTTACCCGCAGCGAGCCTCCGGTTATCTTCATGTGGGTGAGCCTCGCTCCCTGTTCGTCGGCGGTTATCTTGTAGATGAGCGCGCCGAATTCCGGCTGAGGCTCCGGCATGACGGTGTACCTGCCGATCAGCCCTAAAAGCTCCTCCACGCCCTTTAGCTTCAGCGCAGAGCCGTACACAACGGGGAACACCTCCCGCCGGGATATTGCCGCGGAAATAAGCTCGTCCGGAATACCGCCGCTTTCAAGGAAGCTGTTCATCATGTCCTCTGAACATTCCGCAAGCTCCTCGAAAAGCTCCTCCTGCGGTCGGCTGGGCGAAAGGTCGGCGCAGCCTGCGGAGAGCTTCCGTTTCAGCTCGTTTCCGAGGGACTTCTTTTCCAGAAACGAAATGTCCATTTTGTTCACGAATATGAACGTAGGCACGCCGTATCTTTTCAGCAGCCGCCAGAGAGTTTCCGTGTGGCTCTGAACTCCGTCCGTTCCGCTGACGACGAGCACCGCGTAGTCCAGCACCCGCAGCGCACGTTCGGTTTCAGCGGAGAAATCCACATGACCCGGCGTGTCCAGCAGGGTGTATTCATTCCCGCCAAGGCGCATTACAGCCTGCTTCGAGAAGATGGTAATGCCGCGGCTGCGTTCGATGGGATCGGTGTCGAGGAACGCGTCCCCGTGGTCGACCCTGCCGAGCTTCCGTATTTCTCCGGCGGTGTACAGCATTGCCTCGGAAAGCGTGGTCTTTCCGGAGTCCACATGGGCGGTCATGCCGATAACAAGTCGTTTCATCTGAATCATTCCTTGCGTAGTGAAAAATAAAAGCGCCGCAGGCTGTGCGGCGCACAATAATTATTCCCTGTTGACAACAACGGTGGCTGTCGCGTATTCCTTGCAGTGCGCAACCGAGACATTGAACACATAGTGCTCGCGCTCCTCCAGCATTTTAGCCCTGCCGGTGGTTATAATGAACGGCGAACCCAGCCTGTCGCGGAGCACTGTGATCTCCTGCGGTCTGATTATCCGGAAGCCCGTGCCTATCGCCTTTGCAAAAGCGATCTTCGCGCAGTAGTTTTCAGCGATAAGCTCCGTTGAGAGCTTTCGGGACACCAGATAGCGTATCTCGTCCGCCGAAAAGAAATTTGCCAGGAACTTCGGATTTCTCGCGGCGCGCCTGATACGCTTCATTTCTATGATATTTGTACCAACGCGTATAAAAATATTAGCTGACATTATTATTCCTGAGCTTTATGCGGAGCGTATTCGGCAGCTCCTGCATAATTGCCTCCCTCATTTTTTTGTTAGGGTTGAATATGAGCTTCACCCTGCCGTAGCCGCTGTGATTTACCAGAAGGTAGTACGCGTCAACGTCCGACCCGGTGTAGGCATGGACGGTCGCGTCCGCGCTGATCTCGTTCTCCGGAGGGTACGGCGCGAAATCCTCCGCCTGGGAGATATCTACGGTTATCATGCGTTTGCGCTTGCGCTTGCCGATGATCTTGTCGATATCCATTTCGTTGTTCGTGAGGATATATTCGTATTCCGTGTTGAAATTCCCCAGCAGCCAGACACCGCCGCCGAGGGCAAGCACCGCGAATATGACCATTGTAAGAAGTCCGGAGATCGCGAGGTACATAAAAAACGACGCGATTATCAGCGCCGCCGCTGAGATGAGAATTTTCTTTAGTGTGTCGGCGCCGGTGCGGCGTTTTTCGACAAGCTGTTCTGCTAAATTATCCATTACTGCTCCTTGCTTCATGAGTATTTGTTAATAGCCAATAAAATAATAATACCACAAAAACGATAAAAAATCAATAGGCTTTTTATGTATTTCGCATAATTTTCAGACTAGCAGGATAGCTTTTTCCAATTACACGAAAATATCATGTTTTTTTTGCGGAATTATCTTGAAATTCCCGCCGCATTTTGTTATAATATATGATGTACGTTTATGTGCATTTATCTATCCAATTTCTGAAAGTGGGTTCGTCATGAAACAATTTGAGAACAAGAAAAGAATCGTGATAAAGGTCGGCAGTTCAACTCTTGCGTACCCTACGGGGCATCTCAACATCAGAAAGTGCCAGCACCTTATTGAGGTAATGTCCGATATAAAGAACTCCGGCCGCGAGGTTATTTTTGTGACCTCCGGAGCGCAGGGTGTGGGAGCCGCTCAGGCGGGTCTGCCATGCAAGCCCACCGATATGCCGGGAAAGCAGGCGTGCGCCGCGATCGGTCAGTCCGAGCTCATGACTTTTTACAGCGAAACCTTCGGGAAATACCACCACAAGGTGGCGCAGATCCTGCTGACGCGCGACGTTATTTCCAACAAGGAGCGCAAGACCAATGTAATCAACACGTTCAACCGTCTGTTTGAGATGAAGGTCATTCCGATAATCAACGCGAACGACGCGATTTCAATAAAGCAGCTCGATTTTGACGAGAACGATACGCTTTCCGCGATAGTTGCTTCCCTCTGCGACGCAGACCTGCTTGTAATGCTGACCGATGTTGACGGTCTGTACAACGGCGACCCGAAGCTCCCGGAATCGAAGCTGATCCCCGTTGTGGACAAGATAACCCCGGAGATAATCGCGGCGGCTCAGGGCGCGGGCAGCAGCCTTGGAACCGGAGGAATGCTAACGAAGATAGAGGCGGCTCAGATAGCCACCGAAGCCGGGATAGACACGGTAATTATAGGCAATCAGGATCCCGCTCAGCTCTATGAGCTTTTCGAGGGCGAGCCGGTATGTACATATTTCAGAGCCATCAGATAATCAGTGAAAAGAGGTATATTATGGAATATATTGAACAGCTCGGCGCTAACGCAAAGGCAGCCGAACCGATAGTTTCCGCCATGGGAACGCGCCAGAAGAATTCCGCGCTTGAAGCCATATCGGCGGCTCTGCGCACGCATGTGACGGAGATAATCGGCGCGAATCAGCTTGACATAGACGCCGCAAGGAAGAACGGTATGTCCGAGGCGATGATAGACCGCCTGACCCTCACCGAAGCCCGCATAAACGGCATGGCTGACGGGGTTGACAAGGTTATCTCCCTGCCTGACCCTATCGGCGAAGTGATAGGCGGCGGCGACCTTCCGAACGGACTGCACGTTATAAAAAAGCGCGTTCCTATCGGCACGATAGGCATAATTTTCGAGTCCCGTCCGAATGTAACGGTGGACGCGGCGGCGCTCTGCTTCAAGGCGGGAAACGCTGTGATACTCCGCGGGGGCAGCGACGCGATAAACTCCAACAAGGCGCTTGTCGGGCTAATGCGCAGGGCGCTGAAAGATTCCGGCTGTAACGAAAATGCGGTTCAGCTTGTGGAGGACACCTCCCGGGATGTTGCAAATGCAATGATGAAGCTGAACAAATACATCGACCTGCTTATTCCGCGCGGCGGCGGCGGACTTATCCGCGCAGTAATCCAGAATGCGACTATCCCGGTCATCCAGACCGGCGAGGGCAACTGCCACGTTTACGTTGACGAGAGCGCGGACATCGGCATGGCTGTCGAGATAATCAACAATGCCAAGACTCAGCGCCCCTCCGTCTGCAACGCGATAGAGGGAATACTCGTCCATGAAAAGGCGGCTCCCGAGCTGTTCAGAATGCTTGCGGAGAAGTGGCAGGGCAAGGTTGCGGTGCGCGGCGACGAAGCGACCTCCAAGCTTATAGAGGTCGAGAAGATAGCCGATGATGTTGATTACGCTACGGAATTCCTTGATTACCGCATTTCTGCGAAGATAGTGAAGAACATCGACGAAGCGATAGAGCACATTTCGCGGTTCGGCACCAAGCACAGCGAGTGCATAGTTACCCAGAGTCTGCGCAGCGCGGAGCTTTTCCAGCAGAGAGTTGACGCGGCGGCGGTCTATGTAAACGCAAGCACGCGCTTCACCGACGGCTTTGAGTTCGGGCTGGGCGCTGAGATAGGAATTTCCACCCAGAAGCTTCATGCCAGGGGTCCTATGGGACTTGAAGCGCTGACCACTTACAAATACCTTATAAATGGCAATGGTCAGATAAGGGGTTAAGCAATACAGCGCGTTTCCCGTTCAGGGATTCTGCCAAGAAAGGAAATTATGGCTAAGAAAAAGAAAACACCGGCACCGAAAAAAAATGATGTGCGGCAGAACGCTCCGGCGCCGGAGAAGGAGCCGCAGAAGGACAGCCAGAACAGCCGCGTGATAAACGAACTTTTCGGTTCGCTTGAGCAGGAGCCGGATATAGAAAACGATATCGTGGAGCTTGGCTCGGGGAACGACCCGGCGCAGAACGAGCCCGAAAAGCCACGCAGAAACCGCTTTTTCTTCGGATTCGGGGTGTTCGTGATAATCATGGCGCTGATCGGAACGTTTTCATCGGTGCGTTTTATCTCGCAGATAGTATCGAGCCTTGTGGATAACACCTCGCTGAAAAACGAGTTCGCGCAGTTTATTTTCCCGGTCGTGGTCAATGATATCGCCCCCTTCGAGGAAGCGGACGAGATCCCGGATTCATCAAAGATATCCTGCTCAATATGGAATATCATCTTAAATTCCGACACGACGGAATTTGAGAGCCAGGACGGCGGGCTTACTATCCCGGAGTATAACGTAAACGCTTCCTGCCGAGACATTTTCGGCTCCTCGGTCTCCCTGGAGCACCAGACGGTGGGCACCGCGGAGGTTCGCTTCACCTACGACCCGGATACGCACACCTATGCCGCCAGCAAGAATATCCGCTACCTGACCTATTCTCCGCAGATAATATCTGTTTCGGGCGATGGAGATGTTTACACGCTTATCGTGGGATATCTTCCGCCGACAGTCGCTTCCGTTGCAGGAATAAGCGGGATCCAGGCTTCTCCTGAGAAGTACATGGAGTACACCATCAGCCGCTGGGACGGCAGGGACACGCTTATGTCGGTGAGGTTCAGCGATTATCAGCCGCAGACCGGCGAGGCAGATTAGGCATAATTATCGCAACAGGGCTTGAAATTTGTGCCGGTGTGTGATATAATATAATGTGGCGTGTCACAGACACATGAAAAAGATCAAAAACTGACATTCTGAAAACGACAGATTGTCAGAAAAGCATTCCGCCAGACGGAGGGCTGAATATTCCGACAGGGAAGGATTGATTATTACCAATGATGAAAGAACAGTTACAGGCGATCAGAGAGGAAGCGCTCAAGGCAGTCAGGGACAGCGCTGATATTAAGGAAATCGACGACCTCAGAGTCAGATTTCTTGGCAAGAAGGGCGAGCTCACCGCGATCCTGAAGCAGATGGGCGGGCTTTCCGCAGAGGAGCGCCCGGTAATGGGTCAGCTTGCAAACGATATCCGCGCGGATATTGAGAATGCGGTAAAGGAAAAGGCTGGCTCCCTGAAAGCGGCTCTCACTGACCTCCGCTTAAAGACAGAGGCGGTTGACGTAACAATGCCCGGCAAGCGCCGTATCATAGCAAAGCGCCACCCCATGAACATAGTTCTCGACGATCTGAAATCCATATTCCTCGGGATGGGCTACACCGTTGTTGACGGCCCCGAGATCGAGGACACCAGGCACTGCTTCGATATGCTGAACACTCTCGAGGGACACCCCGCAAGAGACCCTAACGATACATTCTATATTAATGACGATGTTCTGCTGAGAACGCAGACCTCCTCCGTTCAGATAAGAACCATGCTGAAGCAGAAGCCCCCCATCGCCATCATCAGCCCGGGACGCGTTTACCGCCGGGACGAGGTTGACGGCACACATTCTCCGATATTCCACCAGTGCGAGGGGCTTGTTATCGATAAGAAGATCACTTTCGCTGATTTAAAGGGAACCCTTGATACATTTGCAAAGAAGCTCTACGGCGAGGGCATGAAGCTGAAATTCAGACCGCACCACTTCCCGTACACAGAGCCTAGCTGCGAGATAGATTTCCAGTGCTTCCGCTGCGGCGGCAAGGGCTGCCCGCTCTGCAAGGGCGAGGGCTGGATAGAAATCCTTGGCGCCGGCGTTGTACGCCCCGAGGTTCTCGAGAACTGCGGCATTGACCCCGAGGAATACAGCGGCTTTGCATTCGGCATAGGCATTGAGCGTATCACAATGCTCCGTTACGAGATAGAGGATATGCGCCTGCTCTATGAGAATAACATGAAGTTCCTGGAGCAGTTCTGATAAATTAAGTTAAGGAGAATATAAAAGTGGATCTTTCAATGAAGTGGCTTAACGATTACGTTAAAGCTGATATGCCGATAAAGGAATTCTGCGATGGAATGACCATGAGCGGAAGCAAGGTGGAAACCTGGTCAAAGCAGGGCGCGGACATCACCAATGTTGTTGTCGGAAAGTGCGTTGCAATGGAGAAGCACCCCGACGCCGACACCCTCTGGGTATGCCAGATAGACGTAGGCGGAGAAGCACCGATACAGATAGTTACCTCCGCGCAGAATGTGTTTGTAGGCGCGTTCGTACCGGTCGCACTGAACGGTGCTACCTGCTATAACCACAAGGATATGTCCTATATGAAGATAAAGAAGGGCAAGCTGCGCGGCGTTCCCAGCGAGGGAATGATGTGCTCCTACGAGGAGCTGGGCATGGAGCAGTCCGATGTTCCGTACACCAACGCGGACGGTATCCTTATTCTCAACGACGACCCCGATTTCGACAAGATGAAAGTGGGCGAGGATATCCACGACGCCCTGGGCTACAACGATACCACCGTTGAGTTCGAAATAACCAACAACCGTCCCGACTGCCTTTCCGTGCTCGGTCTTGCCAGGGAGGCTTCCGCGACGTTTGACCTGCCGCTGAACATCAAGGAGCCGGAATTCAAGGGCGTTGACGGCAGCGCCAGGGATTACATCAGCGTTGACGTCAAAAACACAAAGCTCTGCTCCCGCTACATGGCGGCAGTAGTAAAGAACGTAAAGATAGGCCCATCCCCGCGCTGGATGGCTGAAAGGCTCAAGGCAAGCGGCGTTCGCTCCATCAACAATTTCGTTGATATCACGAACTTCGTAATGCTGGAGTACGGCAACCCCATGCACGCATTTGACCTCCGCTATGTCGAGGGCGGACAGATAAACATAAGAAACGCTGAGCCCGGCGAGAAGATCACAATCCTTGACGGCACAGAGGTTTCCCTCAGCCCTGAAATGCTGATAATCGCCGATGAAAAGAAGCCTATCGCCGTTGCAGGCGTAATGGGCGGCGAGTATTCCGGAATCATGGACGACACAAACACGGTCGTTTTTGAGTCCGCGTGTTTTGACGGCGTTTCCGTCCGCATGACCGCGAAGAAGATAAACAAGCGCACCGACGCTTCCTCCCGCTTTGAAAAGGGAATCGACCCTATCAACGCAAAGGCCGCCCTCATGAGGGCGCTGGAGCTTGTTGAGGAGCTCGGCTGCGGCGAGGTCGTAAGAGAATACATCGACATCGACAACGCAAAGAAGGTTCCGCACACCTTAAAGCTGGACACCGACTGGATAAACGAGCACCTCGGCACGAATATCCCCGCCGAGCAGCAGATCGCGATATTCAGGAAGCTCGGCTTCGGCTATGAGAACGGCAATGTTATCGTTCCGAACACCCGCGTCGATATCGTCCGCGAGTGCGATCTCGCAGAGGAAGTTGCAAGGATCTACGGCTATAACGAGATCCCTACGACGCTGCCGCTGCTGTCCTCCGTCGGCGAGGTAACTCCGCGCCAGCGCTTCGACAACAAGATGGTGGACGTAATGCTCGCCCAGGGCTTCTATGAAACCATGTCTTTCAGCTTCATTTCGCCGCGTTCCTATGAGAAGCTCCGTTTTGAGGACGACATGAAGAAGTCCGTAGTGCTCCAGTATCCTCTCGGCGAGGACACCAGCGTTATGAGGACTAGTATGCTCCCGTCCCTCATGACAGTGGCAACCGCGAACATCAGGGCAAGAAACCTTGAAGTGCGCTTCTTCGAGCTGGGCAGAATATTCCAGCCCACAGACGAGAAACTCCCCATTGAGACAGACGTTCTCGGACTCTGCGCTTACGGCCCTGAGGAGGATTTCTTCACGGTAAAGGGCGCAGTCGAGGAGCTTATGAACGCGTTGGTAGTTGACGCACGCTTTGTTCCCGTAAAGGACAACCGGACATACCACCCCGGCCGCTGCGCGGACATCTATGTCGGCGAGGAAAAGGTCGGCACCATCGGCGAGCTTCACCCGGCTGTTACAGACGCCTACGATATTAACTGCCGCGTTTACTGCGCAGAGCTGAATATCCCGAAGCTGTTCGACTGCCGCGGCGACGAGCGTAAGTACAAGGCGCTGCCGAAGTACCCGGCGGTCACAAGAGACCTGAGCCTTGTATGCGATGATGATGTGACCTCAGACGAGATCATCTCCGTAATTAAGGGAAGCGCAAAGCACCTGGAGAGCGTTGCGATATTCGATATGTACAAGGGCGAGCAGGTTCCCGCCGGCAAAAAGAGCCTTTCCTATAAGCTGGTGCTCCGCAAGGACGGCAGCATGACCGATGAAGAAGCAGACGCAGTTGTAGCCAAGGTGCTCAAGGCGCTTGCAGAGAAGAACATCACGCTGAGAGCCTGAGGAGGATAAAGATGTCAAATAAATTCAGAAAGATTATCGCTGCGTCCACAGCGCTTGTAATTACCGCTTCGCTGTGCGGCTGCGCTGATTCCGGTTATATCGGAAGCGTAAACGGGCTGCAGATCCCTACCGGAATATATCTTTATGATGTTGCGTTCACCGCATACAATGAAGCTACGACAAAAATCAAGGAAGCGCGCGGCGACGATTCCAGCACCGCAGAGGTCAAGGTATTCACCGAAACAATAGACGGCAAGCCTGCTTCTGCCTGGCTGAAAGACACAGCGGTCGAAAGAATTAAGCGCTATGCCGCCATCGAGAGCCTTTTTACCGAATACGGGCTGAGCCTTTCCTCTGATGATACCACGAGCATTAACGACTACATCAACACTCTTGACGACGACCTCGGATACTATGCGCAGTATTACGGCATTGAGGAGAGCAGCTTCGGCGAGCACTACGCGAATATGGGCATAGGCAAATCCTCTCTTCGCAGCCTTAGCGAAAACAGCTACAAGGAGAAGTACGTTTTCCTGCATAATTACGACAAGGACGGACTTACTCCCGTTGGCGAGGACGAGATAAACAAGTATGCGGACGAAAATTACGCAGTTGTGAAGTATCTCAAGGTTGACCTGACGGATTACGCTGGTCTTGAGTTAAAGGAAGATTCTGATAAGAACGCGGTGAAGGTGCTTGCGCAGAGCTGGGCAGACCGCTACAATGCCGGCGAGGACTGGACTCAGATACAGTATGAGTACGATCTCAGACAGGCATGGAACAATGCGTGGGCTGACGCTGAGGATAAGTATGCCGAGGAAAAGAGCAGCACCGCTGAGGCTTCCACCCAGGAAACCGCTCCCGAGCCTGAGTCTGCTCCGGACGTTGCAACCACCGAAGCTCCTACCGCAGAGACCGCTCCCCAGACAGCGGAAGCGGGCAGCGCCGAGGCTGAAACCGAACCCCCCGCAGAGGAAAAAGCTCCCACAGCTGCTGAAAAGCCGGTTGTTAACACCGACGATGCAGAGTACAACGCTTACTGCCAGAAAGCGATTGATGAAGTGACCGTTGAGAAGAACGAATCCGCCGACGACAGCGACAAGTTTGTCAGCAAGGAAAATTCTTCCCTCAGCGAAACGCTGACCGAGTATGTTTGGAACGCCGCTGCCGACAGCAAGGCTACGATTTTCGAGGACGCCGAGAACAACTGCGTTTATGTGGTAGTCCGCGATGATATTACAACAAAGACAACCTGGCTGGAATCACAGAACGAGAGCTTCCTCCACGCGCTCAGGGACGACGCTTTTGACGAAATGCTCAAGGGGATCTACGCGGATTATTCCGTTGACCTTGACGATTATCTTGTCAACACCAAGTACGCTCCTGAGAAGCTGAAGGGTATCGGCGAGTAATTCCGACCAGACCGTATTGAGCCAACCGCCAGCCAACCGCCGGCGGCTGGTTTTTTGATAGACAGATTTGGTGATGATATGCTATTATTGAGTTTGAACGACGTTTCAATGTCGTTCGCAGACAGAACGCTGTTCAGCGGCGTTTCTCTTGAGGTCTACGATGACGACCGAATAGGCTTTGTCGGCGTAAACGGCAGCGGAAAGACGACGCTTTTCCGAATGCTGCGCGGCGAGCATATCCCGGACGAGGGCTCAGTCCATATCGCCGGAAGCTGCAAGATCGGCGTTATGGAGCAGTTCGCCTGCAAGGATTCCGCAAAGACGGTATATGACGAAGCGCTGACGGTATTTTCCTGGCTGGAGGATATGGAGCTTGAGCTTGAAGAGCTCCACGACCGCATTGACGCGGGAAACCATTCCCCGGAGATAATCGAGCGCCAGACCCTCCTTACCGACCGCTTCGACCGGGAGGGCGGTCTGACCTACAAGAGCCGCACAGCCTCCGCGCTGACCGGACTTGGCTTTTCAGAGAGCAATCTAAAGCTCCCGGTTTCCGTGCTGAGCGGCGGTCAGAAATCGAAGCTACAGCTTGCGAAGCTGTTGCTCTCCAACGCGAACCTTCTTCTGCTGGACGAGCCTACCAACCACCTGGATATTCAGTCCGTCGAGTGGCTGGAGCGCTTCCTGAGCGACTATCGCGGCGCGTATATCGTGATCTCCCACGACCGTTATTTTCTGGATAAGGTAACGAAGCGCACGATAGAGCTTGAAAACTGCCGTATCCGGGACTACAAGGGAAACTACACGCGTTTCCTGGAGCTGAAAGCCGAGGACATGGAGCGCCGCCGCAAGGAATACGACGCGGCAATGCGCGAGATAGGCAGGATAGAGGGAATAATCGAGCAGCAGAAGCGCTGGAATCAGGCGCACAATTACGTCACGATAGCCAGCAAGCAGAAGCAGATAGACCGCATAGCCGCCGACCTTGTAAAGCCGGAGGAAGCTCCGGATTCGCTGCACTTCAGCTTCAAGTGCAACGACGGCTGCGGAAACGACGTGTTCATGGCAAAGGATATAGCGCTCAGCTTTGACGGAAAGCGCCTTTTCCGCAATGTGAACATCGACATAAAGAAAGGCGAACGCGTATTCCTGATAGGCGGAAACGGCTGCGGAAAGACCTCGCTGTTCAAGATATTCACCGGGAAGTACGAGCCGGATTCCGGAAGCTTTAGCTATGGGAGCCGCGTGCAGTACGGCTACTTCGACCAGGCGCAGGCTGGGCTTACCGACAGCAAAACCGCGATAGACGAGCTGTGGGACGCATATCCCCGCATGACGGAAACGCAGGTGCGTTCCGCGCTGGGTTCCTTCCTGTTTCGCGGAGACGACGTTTTCAAGCGCATTTCGGAGCTTTCCGGCGGTGAGCGTGCGCGTATCGCGATACTGAAGCTGATGCTTTCCGGCGCGAATATGCTGCTGCTTGACGAGCCTACGAACCACCTTGATATATCAAGCTGCGAGGCTCTGGAGAACGCTCTGCTGGATTATGACGGCACGCTGTTCATAATCTCCCACGACCGTTATCTGATAAACAAGCTGGCAGACAGGATATATTACCTCACCCCGGACGGAGTAAAGGAGTACCGCGGCTCATATGACGCGTACACCCTTGCTACGGAGAACGCGGCGCAGACAAAGCAGGAGGAAAAGGCGGCGAAGCCCGAGAAAGTCAACGACTACAAGCTGAAAAAGGAACGCGAGAGCGAACGCCGCAAGCTCAACACAAAGGTAACGCGCGCTGAGGCGGAAATCGAGCAGCTTGACGCGCTTATCGGGGAAAAGACCGCCGAGCTGACCGGGCTCACCGACTACCAGAAGGCGATGGATATTTCCACGGAAATCGAGGAGCTGCGGGCGAAGCAGGAGCAGGCAATGCAGGCATGGGAGGAAGCATCCCTGGCGCTGGAGGAATTCGACAAATGACGAAGCAGATAAAGGATTATCTGGAGCATCTCCGGCTGTTTCTTGACGGAGAGCACACCCGGGAGGAATACGCGCAGGAGCTTGCAAGGCTCCATGTGCGGATAGGCTTTTTCTCACACGAGAGACTTGTCCACCTGCTTGTAATGCTGGGCTTTGCGATATTTTTCCTGCTGGCGCTGTTCATGGCGCTGACGATTGGCGGGGCTGGGCTTTATATCCTGGCTGTGCTTTTCCTGGCGTTGCTGGTGCCATATATCAAGCACTACTATTTTCTGGAAAACTCAGTGCAGAAGATGTATCTTATCTACAACAAGCTGGAGCAGCTTTCAGGAGGTGCAGAATGAACGCAGAGATGGTGCCGCGGCATTATACGGTCGGAGACGAGCAGATAGACGACGGTGACGTCCAGGCTGTTATAACTCCGCTGTGGTGGGCGGTGAGCATTTACGACGGCGAAACCGAGATGTACGACGCGCTGGAGAATTTCACCGAGCCGCAGAAGTACGTCTGGGCGGTGCAGTGGTATTACGCAGAGGTGGAAAACGGCGGCCACGACCAGTTCTTCTATAATGATACGGGAATAGTCTGGTCGCTGGCGCTGGAGGGACTCCGCGAGATGGGCTGCGAAACAGTCGCGGAAATACTGGAGCAGGCGGCTCACAGGCTGGGCGGAACTCCCAGCTTCGACCGCGAAACACGCTGGCAGGAGATGGAGCGCCACGGCGCTGAGTTCGACGACCTCGACCGGGAATTCTACGAGTGCGACTCCCTGCTGGACAAGGCGGTTCGGGAATATATCCGCTCCAACCGCGAGGATTTTTACTTTGACGGTACGGTGTATTTCCCGGAATATTATGCCCCGGACGATAACGAAGACGAATTCTGATTCGAATATAACAAAGGTCAGTTCAGAGTTTTTAGCCTGAACTGACCTTTGTTTATTTTCGCTTGCTGCACCTGAGTTGACAGCACCTGCATTCATGCTTTCCGCAGGAGCAGCCGTGCTTTCGCGAGTATCTTACAGAAGCCGCGAATCCGGCGGCGACAAGTACAACTATAATAATGCTGGCAAAATTCATAAGCGCTCCTTTCAGGCTAGTCCGAGCAGAAGCCCCACGAAGCGCACCAGAAACGCCATTACCCACGCAATAGCGCATTGGATAAGCACGGTCGCGGCTGCGGCGCGGGCGCTTCCCAGCTCACGCTTAACTGTTGCAATGGCGGCAACGCAGGGAGTGTACAGCAGCACGAACACCAGGAATACCACGGCTGTAAACGGAGTGAACAGCGCGGTTATTTGCGAAGTATCCCCGCCGAGGAGCAGCGTCAGCGTTGAAACCACGCTCTCCTTTGCCGTGAAGCCAGTCAGCAGGGCGGTAGAAGCCCGCCAGTCGCCGAAGCCGAGCGGCGCGAATATCGGGGCTATAAGTCCGCCGAGCCATGCAAGCAGGCTGTCCTCCGGTGATTCGACTATGTTGAACCGCGCGTCAAAGGTCTGGAGTATCCACACGATTATTGAGGCGGCAAAAATCACCGTGAACGCTTTCTGTATGAAGTCCTTCGCCTTTTCCCACAGAAGCTGGAATACGCTTTTCGCGCTGGGCAGGCGGTAATTCGGAAGCTCCATGACGAAAGGAACCGGCTCGCCCCGGAATTTTGTGATTTTAAGCAAAAAAGCGTAAAGCATTCCGCACAGGATGCCAAAAACGTAAAGCCCGATCATCGCGAGAACCCTGTACTGTGCCGGGAAAAAAGCGCCGATCATCATGGTGTAAATCGGCAGCTTCGCAGAGCAGCTCATAAAAGGGGTCAGGAGTATCGTCATTTTTCTGTCGCGTTCACTGGAAAGCGTGCGGGTCGCCATTATCGCAGGAACCGAGCAGCCGAACCCCACCAGCATAGGCACGAAGCTCCTCCCGGAAAGCCCGAGCTTACGCAGCGGGCGGTCCATTACAAATGCAACTCTCGCCATATATCCGGTGTCCTCCAGAATGGAGAGAAAGAAGAACAGCGTAACTATGGTCGGCAGGAAGCTGAGTACGCTGCCCACTCCGGCGCATACACCGTCCACCACCAGCGACTGAACCACCGGGTTTACCTCAAGGTATTCGAGCCCCCTTGCGATCCAGCCTATCAGATAATCCACGCCTATGCCCATCAGGTCGGAAAGCCACGCGCCGATAAGACTGAAGGTCATCAGAAAAACCAGCGACATTATCCCGATAAAGCAGGGAATTGCGGTGTACTTTCCGGTGAGCAGACGGTCTATCTGCATGCTGCGCCTGTGCTCCCGGCTTTCGTGCGGCCGCACAACTGTTCTGGCGCAGAGGTTTTCAAGAAACGTGAATCTCATATTAGCAAGCGCGGCTTCTCTGTCCATGCCGGTTTCCTGCTCCATGATATTTACAAGCTGGTCGAAAGCCTGCTTCTTTTCCTCGGGGATCCTGACCTTTTCTGCAATCAGCTCGTCGTTTTCCACCAGCTTTGTGGTGGAGAACCTCACCGGCAGACCAGCCGCCTGGATATCCGGCGCAAGCAGCAGCGAAGCCGCGTGAATACACCTGTGTACAGCGCCGACCTTGTCCTTTGAATCCCTGCTTTCCGGGCAGAAATCCAGCTTTACCGGGCTTTCCCTGTACCTGGCAACGTGGATAGCGTGGTCGATAAGCTCGTCGATACCCTCGTTTTTGGCGGCGGAGATAGGCACCACGGGGATCCCCAGAATCTCTTCCAGCTCATTGACAAGGACTGACCCGCCGTTGGCGCGAACCTCGTCCATCATGTTCAGCGCCAGAACCATTGGAATCCCAAGCTCCATAAGCTGCATGGTGAGGTACAGATTCCGCTCGATGTTTGACGCGTCAACGATGTTGATGATCCCGTTCAGGCGTGAGTTTATCAGGAAATCCCGGGTAACTATCTCCTCGCTTGAA
This sequence comes from uncultured Oscillospiraceae bacterium, assembly GCA_934448295.1. Classification (GTDB taxonomy): domain Bacteria; phylum Bacillota; class Clostridia; order Oscillospirales; family Ruminococcaceae; genus CAG-115. The sequence continues at coordinate 15,839 of CAKSEY010000011.1, read as the reverse complement.
TAGGGCGAAAGCGAGTAAATCCCGGGGAGGTCGGTCACGGAAGCCTCCGGGTGGCTGCGAATCGTGCCGTCCTTGCGGTCAACGGTGACCCCGGGGAAGTTCCCGACGTGCTGGCTGGAGCCTGTGAGCTGATTAAACAGCGTCGTCTTGCCGCAGTTCTGGTTTCCGGCAAGGGCGAAGGTCAGAGGCGCTCCTTTCGGAATCGTGATTCCGCCGTGAACTGGGTGATATCCCCCGGTTTTTGCGATTTCGCCAACTCCTGGGTGCGGGGCGGCGCTGACCCTGCGGGCTCCGACCACCGAAGCCCTGACAGGCTTTGTATGTATCTGTTCAACATTCACCTTGCGGGCTTCGTCAAGGCGCAGCGTGAGCTCATACCCCCGAAGCTGGAACTGCACCGGGTCTCCCATGGGCGCGACCTTTTGCAGTGTGATTTCCGTTTCCGGGGTAAGACCCATGTCAAGGAGATGGTGCCTGAGCGCTCCGCTTCCGCCGACAGCGCTGATATAGGCGCTTTGTCCCGGCTTTAATTCGTCCATCGTCATATTTTAAGTGATTAGCCTCCAGACTTTTGTGATGTCAGCCTTTGTTTTCGTGCATACTACGTCATTACAGTATATTATCATTAATTGAAGTACATTCCGGTTTCAATAAAGTATACCAAAGCTAACTTGCTGCTATATTATAGCACAATTCTGTCACTAAGTCAAGGAAAATCAAAAAGCAACACCACATAACTTTGCCAAGCAGCGCCTGCGGCTTACGCGGCGCAGTCGCACGGCAATAATTGTGCGGTGTTGCCTAAAGTTAAACGAGGGAAACGCTGGGGCGGAAGACGTCAGCCGGTAGTCAGCTTTGAAACGAGATTAAATCCCATTACAGCAGCGCCGAGGATAACCAGGACTATGCCTGTTGCACGGTTCAGGGTCTTGGGGGAAGCCTTATTTGCGAACACAGCCGCGATTCTTGCCCATACAAGCGTGAACACGATACAAAGCGCCATCACCAGCAGGTCGGGAGAGTCTCCCATTGCAAAGTGTGAAATGGAGCCTGTCAGCGCAGTAAAGGTCATGATGAACACGCTGGTTCCAACGGCGGTTTTCAGCTCGTAGCCAAGCAGGGAGGTGAGAATAAGAAGCATCATCATTCCTCCGCCGGCGCCCACGAATCCGCATATAAAGCCGATCGCGGTTCCGGCAATAAGCGACTGTATAACGCGCTTTTTCGGGGAAACCGCTTTCATGTCCTCTTTGGTGGTCATTACGGGCTTCACGATGAACTTTATACCGAGTATAAACGTCATGAACACGGAAAATCCGCCCATAGCCGCAGATGGAAGCAGGCTGGAAACCCAGCTTCCGACAACGGTAAACGCAAGTACCGCCGCCATCATTACAAGACCGTTCTTGATGTCAAGGTTCTTATTTTTTCCGTATGTATACGCAGAGACCGCGCTTGCCAGCACATCGGAAGCCAGCGCAATTCCAACCGCAACATACGGGTCGATTCCCAGGAATGTCGTGAGCATTGGAGTTATCACAGCGGCGGCGCTCATTCCGGCGAATCCGGTACCCAGACCGGCGCCCATTCCCGCAAAAAATGTAACGATTACGGTGATGAAGATTTCCAAATCATGTCCTTCTTTCTCAGGTTCGTGACGAATATAACAAAACCCGACCCGTGAGTTCGCTCGACTGAACGAGTCGTTCATATTTTGTTCAGCGTTTCCATAAGTGATATTGCAATTATACAACAAGTGAGCATTTTTGTCAAGCGGTGGTTAGGTAAATGAAGAGGTTGATTTGACACCCATACTCACGAAAAAATACGCAAAAATGCGGCAAAATACATTCAGCACATTTCACCAAAACTGACATCAAAAATCCCCGCCAAGCGGCTTAAACAGCCATCTGGCGGGGTTTTCTGATTGGTACGCCTGATGCGATTCGAACGCACGGCACATAGCGTCGGAGGCTATGAAATATTGGCTTTGTGGTGCGGCTTCTTGGAGTTTTTGACACTCATCTGACACCCATACTCAACATAATAATCCAGCTTTTCCATGGTGCGCTTCTTGTACTCTGCATCAAGGTGCGTATATATCTCCATAGTGATTTTTACATCGGAGTGCCCCGCCTGCTCGGCGGCCGTGAGAACATCAACGCCGGAAAGATACATCAGCGTGATAAATGTGTGCCGGAGCCAGTGAGCCGTAAACTGTGGAATCAATATCGGCACGCCGCCTGGCTTGCACTTGCTTGACGGCCGCTCCATGGGCTTGCCGTTTATAATGTAGCTGCCAAAATCAGCGTATTTCATATTCAGATCCTTGATGTAGCTGCTCCACAGGCGCTTCCATGCGGAATCGGTCAGCATTTTTCCCTGGGCAGAGGGGCAAACCAACTCAAAGCGGCTCCCTGCTATCGGCTTCAGGTAATTTATCAGCACCTGCGGGATATACACAATTCTCGTGGCGTGCTCCGTCTTGCCGCCGGATTTCACCGAGGGGTGTCCGTCCAGCATTTCAACGGACTTGTTCACGCTGATGGTGCCTTTTTCAAGATTGATGTCGCTCCATAGCAGCGGGATAAGCTCCCCGCGCCGAAGCCCCGCATACATCATGATCATAGCCGCCGTCTGCGCTCTATGCGGCGTTTCCTCAATCCAGCGCCGCTCCTCGGGAGTAAGTGCGCGCCGTTCGTTTCCGGGCTTCTGCCGTACTTTCGGGAGTTCCACTGCGCGGAACGGATTATACTCTATCACGCGATTTTCTACGCACATCTCCATGATTCCGGAGGCTATATCGCGCACCGCCTTTATTACGCGCTCGGAGTAATCCTGGGCGGCGAGGTCGGTGAGCACGTCCTCCAGGTCTATGCGCCGGAGTTCGGTCACCTCCATGCGCAGGAGCGGCTCCAGTTTTCGGTAGTTGATGTCGAGTGCTTTCGCCCAGTTCTCGGACACGCGGTTTGTTTTCCTTTTGAGCCAGCGCTTACCCCATGAATCTAGGCTGTCATGCTCGGACAACAGGTCGATTCCTTTACCGAGCTTGGTTTTCAGCTCGGTGACTTTTTCCTGGAGCTCCTTGTTGTTCGCCGCATAGACGTACTTGTATTTCTTCTTTCCGTCCGCTCCGGCGCCGATGTACACGCGGGACTGCACACGTCCGTCCGCACGGGGCGTATTTTTTAGCCGTGCCATATTAACCTCCTTGACAGGCACAGGCGCTTGTGGTATAATACCTATGTAGGCTTTTAGCGCCTGCGAAATCGTTTTGTTGAATGATTTTATTTTATATGTTTTTCCTCGCTTGTGCGGGGAATTTTTTTTATGTATAAGCCGGATCAAGATACTTTTCACATTCATCTGCGCCAGTAAGGAAATGCAGCTTCCCGCTGCCGCCGAGCTCTGTGTAGTCGTATCTCAGCTTTCCATGATAGGTGGAAACTCTGAGCCTGCCTATGACCTTGCCGTCACGAACCACCTGAATATTTGTCACGCCGTAAACGTCAGTAGAACGGTACTCGTTCCCGGCTGGGAGACTGCTGATGATATCGTTCACCCCTGTGTTAGTCTGAGGAGCCTGCTCAGCTGGTGCAGCGTCCACGGATATCACCGCGCCCATAACTTTCAGCATGGCTTCTTTGGTAGCTGCGCGGTGCTTGTCTATCATCTGCGCGGTAATGCGATTTCCGGTCTTTATCTCCGGGCGGGAAAGGAAATACTTGACCAGCTCGTCGCTGGGATTTATGAGATCCTGCCGGAGCGTCTGCTCAACTACCTTGAGGTATTTCAGAAACACTGCCTTTGTGAGTATGTCCTTGACGTTGAAAACTGACTTGTGGAACTGCTCCAGAGACGAAAGAAACAGTTCTTCATCATCTTCAAGAATGTTGAAAGACAGGAAAGGCTCGTCGTCCATAACATTCGGGGCGTTGATGTCGCTGAAAAAGCTGTATGTGATTCCGTTCGTCAGTACTGCTAGGCGGCAGCGGTTTGTTGAGAAGTACCGATAGAGCTGCGCTTGCTGCTGTTTCTGGAGTTTCAGCCCGGCGCGTTTGGCTTCGATGAGGACCGTGGGCTCTCCATCGTGCAGGATAACATAGTCTATCTTCTCGCCCTTCTTTCCGGCAACATCACAGGTGTACTCCGGGATAATTTCTTCCGGGTCGAACACATCATAGCCGAGCAGAACGAGAAACGGCATGATTATCGCGTTCTTCGTGGCTTCCTCGGTCATGGTGTCGAACTTGTCGGAATATTGCTGTACTTTGTTCCGGAATGTGCGGAAATCGTCTTTAAACATGGTGTTCGCGCCTCCTCAAAGTACAACATTAACGGTAACGCAGATTTCTTTTACTTCCGAAAAATTGTTGAACCTTATGTAGTAATCACCATTTCCGTCATAAAGCATATAGAAATTGCCTTCGATACTTGCCCCGGGACGAAGGCTTGTGTATATATCAAAACCGTCCTCAAAATCAAAATACAACATATCCATTTCCTTGCCCTGTGAACCATAGTAATGGGCAAAATAGTGGTTTAATGAATTGGTTTCATTTCCAACATTCTTTATGATCAGCGGATACACAATGACTTTTTCTTGATAATGATCACTATATTCTTTCTCGTCTAGAACCAGGGAGGAAGATTCAGTTTTAGGTGTTATTTCCATGCCGTTAAATATAATCGAATTCGGCGAATTTACATTTTCTGTCTCTGCTTCCTGGTTAGATGATTCCTTTTTGTACTCTTCAATTTCCGAATTAAGCGACTTTATTTCTTTCTTTAAATCATCATTTTCACTCACTGTGGTTTTTAGCTCAGAAAGGACAGCGTCGTATTTGTCTTTTAACTTGTTGTAGTCTTTTTGAAGCTCAGTAGTTTGATTCGCAGAGTTGCAGCCCGTTAATGAGAGCGCGATAATTAGCGAAATAATAGCCTTGCTTTTTTTCATATTGGTTCCTCCTACTTGAATTTTCACAATACAACCATTTTATGTACACCGCCCTTATTCAGGACGGCCTTTTTGTTGTTCGATCCACGGCTTGAAAGCCTCGTACACCTGCCGCTCCAGCGGTGATGTGAGGAATTTCCCGCGATCTCGCAGTACTTTCATGCGCTCGGAGCGGTACCGCGCCGCCTCTGCGCTGATGTCGCAGACGCGCATGATGTCCTCCGGCTCGTAGCACTCCAATGCCCAGAGCACGCAGGCAGGAGCGAGAAGCCGCGCCGCGAATTCGTCCGCCTGGGTCTCCGCAGGTTCGCGCCTGTCCGAGGCTGTTCGGAAATGCCCGGATTTATCCGGGCTGAGTTCATGCCCGAGCAGGATATGCCCGAGCTCATGCGCGATAGTGAAGCGTGTGCGCCCCCGGTTCTCGGAATCCCGGTAGATGATCTGCCAGCCGGTTCCGTCAAAGATCGTGCAGCCGGAAACGCCCGGTTCCAGGTACTGCACCACGCTGTCTTTTGCCACTCTCACACCGCAGAACCCTGCTATTTTCAACACCTTTATCGGCATTTCTGCCGCGCCAGTCCTGATAAGGCAGTTCCACGATGCGTCGCGCGCGTCCTTGTAAAGTTTGTAAGCGTTTTCTATAACTCTCACCTCCACAAGTATTGTACCCTGTGGGGGTCGAATTATAGCCGCTTATCAGATGTCGTTGTCCGGATTTTTAGTTTCGTCCGGGGCTTTGGCGAGCCGTTCGCGCTGTTCAGGTGTGAGCAGCTTCGTTTCTGGTGGGCGGTCGTTTGAGCTTCGGGAAATCATCGAGACAGGTGAAAATTTTTTTGATATGCTTTTTAGCTTCTCTATCACCTTTGACTGGCTGTCGGCTGGCAAAGATACAAACATATCAATAATCTTTTTTTCGATTTCCGGAGCACTAACGAACTTTACGGCTTTGACCGTATCTGGTGGAGCGTCGGACTTTTCAAGAAGATCACCCGGAGATACTCCAAGCGCGTCAGCAAGTGCAACGATTTGTCTTTGCGAACAGTCCCTTTTTCCGCTTTCGATACAGCTTATTGTTGAACGGCTAGTATATCCAACTTTTTGAGCAAGTTCGTCCTGGGATAAGCCTTTTTCAATTCGGATTCGTTTCACATTATCGCCTAGAATTGACATTTTATCACCTCCTAGCATATACATTATATCACTGTGTTTGCTATTTGTCAACATAAATTGACTATACATTTTCAACAAAATTTGACGTGTGACTTTGTGCAAACTTTTTAGTAATAAAATGTTGACAATGAGCAAACAAAGTGCTATAATGTAGATGTTGACAGAGAGCAAACAAGAAAAGAGGTGATAAAAATGACAGACACCAATAAGCTCCGTCAGTTTATGGAAGCAAGAGGCTATACGGTAAGGCGACTCGCTTCTGCGGTAGGTATTTCCCATGAGGCAATGTACCAGAAGATAAACAACGAACGTGGATTCAAGGCTTCTGAAATAATGAACATAGCAGAGGTGCTTGGGCTTAGCCGTTCCGAAAGAGATAGCATATTTTTTTGCCGCTAATGTTTGCTCTGAGCAAGCATATCAACAAAACGATTTTGAAAGGAATAAATTATGTCAACGAAAATCAAGCGCCGCCCATACAAGACATGGGCGGGAATGCCGCCGGTGCTGGACAGCGAAGATGTCGCGCTCCTGTTCGGGCTGACCGTCCAGCACGTACGGACGCTGGCGCGGCAAGGGAAGATACCGGCGACAAAGGTAGGCAAGAACTACCGATACGAAAAGGGACAGCTCATGAAATTCATGAACGCTGTCGAGGAGGCACAGCCATGAAATTTAAGACAGGCGACACAGTAAATCACGCCGATCATGGCGTTGGGCTCGTTATGCAGGCGGTCAGCGCTGAGAACGGCAACGAACTGTATGACGTTTATTTCGTAACCGTGCTGCGAAACAACGGCATTGTTCGCTGCATGGGTTCTGAACTTTCCATTATAGAGCACGAGGAGGTGCAGGCATGAAATACGAAATAAACTTTGACAAAAACATGGCTGCCGAATTTTATGCAGAGCTTATCAGCTCGGTTGATTTCGCCCGCACAGCCAAAATGCACAACTGGTTTGACTAGGCTGACGGTTATGTGAATGCGTTCCGCAAAACTCTCAAACTGCTCCGGTGGTTTGGCGCAGACACAGAAGTCGAGACAGGAAGCTCTGAAATCCGTTATGCTGCGATCTACAAGGACGGAAAGAGGTACGTTATCGTACGCGATGGCAGGGTTGACGAGCCGGTGCTCCTGGACGTGATTTTCAAATTTGCGGAGGAGGGCGAGGCATGAAGAAATACATACCCTACGCGATAGCCGCCCTGATAGGCTTCCACCTGCGCTGGATAGCTTCCGCGCTGAACGGCTGGAGCTACTCCATGAACGGCGCGGACATCATCGTAGCCGTTGCCTGCATTGTCGCAGTATGGAGCTTCAAGGGAGCATTTTTCAGAGAAAGGAGGACAAGCCGCAATGCCGTACAGCCTGGCAACAATAGACAAGGCAGACGCTGACCCGGTAAACTGCGGCACCTGCGCCTACAAGAACGACTGCCCCGCAGAACACTCGCACACCGAATGCACGCAGGAAAGCGGATATCCGCTGTGGGCTTCGAGCAGATTGAAGTCGAACTGGGCAAAGAAGAAAAAGAAAAGCCGCTAAGTGACGGCAATCACGAAAGCGGCAAAGAAAATGTATTACAGTGGTATTTTACCACAATCGAAAGGAAAAGTCAAGTGAAAGAATCGAGGAAGGTCGATGCCGACAAAAGATGAGCTTAAACAGCTGCAGTCTCTGCCGTTGGACATGAAGATCTGGCGCACCAAACAAAGAATCCGCGAATGGGTAAACCATTACGGAGAAAACGGTGTGTATGTATCGTTTTCCGGCGGCAAAGACAGCACAGTCCTGCTCCACATCGTCCGAGAAATGTATCCGGAAATTGAAGCGGTTTTTGTGAACACGGGACTAGAATATCCCGAAATTCAGGCGTTCGTGAAAACATTTCCGAATGTCCGTATCCTTTACCCCAAAAGGACATTTAAGCAGGTGTTATCGGAAAAAGGGTACCCCATAATAAGCAAGGAGGTCAGCCATGCGGTAAGCGTGGCAAAGCGAGTCCCGTGCGGCAAGTGTGCTACGGAGTATTTCAATGGAAGCAAAGGCATGTACGACTATAGCCGTTATAAGCCGTTGATTGATATGGATTTTATGATTGACAACCGGTGTTGCAATATTATGAAAAAAGAACCAACTCACCGGTATGGCAAAGAATCCGGGAAGGTGCCTATTACCGCACAAATGGCTTGCGAAAGCCGTTTGCGTAAATATAATTGGCTAATTAACGGGTGCAATGCCTTTGATGTCACCAATCCTATTAGCAACCCAATGAGTTTTTGGGCAGAGCAGGATATCTTAATGTACATCAAGGCGCACAACATAAAGATATGCTCCGTGTACGGCGAGATTGTATACGATTGCGAGGATCCGGATCAAGAGAGGTTTTCAGATGCGACTACTCTCCCGCTGAAAACAACAGGTCTCAGTCGGACTGGCTGTATCTATTGTGCATATGGTTGCCACCACGAAAATGGCGAAACACGCTTTCAGCAGCTCGCAAGAACGCACCCGAAGCAGTATGCATTCTGTATCGGGGGGGGCGCGCACGACCCAACAGACGGGCTTTGGAAGCCAACAAAAGAGGGTTTGGGACTGGGATACATATTTGACCGTATCAATGAGATTTACGGCGAAAACTTTATCCGGTACAAGCCAACAAAAGATTTGGAGGATAAATCATGACCCGTTTCATAGACGCAGGCGAGAAATCGCCCGAGGAGCGCGAAAAGATACTCCAGGGAATTCTTGAAATAATAAAGGAGAAGAAGCATGAACGGCATTAAATGGTTTTACTGCTTTAACGCAGATAGCGGTGACTGTTTTGAGGAGATTGAACGCGATATCCCCGAAAGTCCAAGGCGCGACGAGTTGGACGCAATCGCGCAGGAGCTTCTTATCAAGTACGGCTACACCGACGGTGGTGACTATGTTTGCATTGGCAAAGGCAAGCGTGTCACGATTGAAGATTTAGGCGGCTGTTTAGGCGATGAGATTATTGATATCCTTGAAGATAAAGCGTGTGACATTTTCAGCGCTGAAGATGGGCTTTTTCCGGCAAGCAAGGAGGATATAAAAAATCTGGACAGCAGAATTGCGCAGGTGCTCAAAGAATGGCAAGAAGAACGCAACGTCATGAGCAGATTCTACACAATCCCCGAACCGGATCGTTATTACTATCACGGGGATAAAAATAAGGAGGAACAGGAATGAAACTCATAAGAATGTACCTTGAAAACTTCAAGGGGATAAAAAAAGCCGAATTCAACTTCGGCGGCTACGACGCAAATATCTACGGCGCAAACGGCACGGGCAAGACCACGGTGTTTGACGCATTTACATGGCTGTTGTTCGGCAAAGCGTCAGAGGAACGCGCGAATTTCTCGCCGAAAACCATTACGGCGGAGGGCGCAGCTCACAACCTCGACCACAGCGTGGAGTGCGACATCGAGATTGACGGCACTACGACTACGTTCAAACGCGTATTCCATGAAGTTTACAAAAAGACAAGAGGCAGAGCTGAGTCTGTCCTTTCGGGGCATACGACCGACTACTATATTAATGGTGTCCCGAAAAAGGAAAAGGAGTACCAGAAATTCTGGCAGGAAATTTTCGACAGCGACGAGGAAGTAAAGCTACTGTCAATGCCTGCATATTTCGCGGAACAGCTCCACTGGGAAAAGCGTCGCGCAATTCTCCTTGAAATCTGCGGAAATATATCCGACTTGGCAATAATGGAAACTGATACGGAGCTTAAAGAATTGTCCGCGCTGGTGGGAAATAACTCAGTTAGTGAGTACAAGAAGATAGTCAAAGCTCAGAAAGCGACCATCAACAAGAGGCTGGAACTCATTCCTGCAAGAATTGACGAAGCCGCGAAAGCCATACCGGACAAGCTCCCGACCGATAGCAAGGAGGATATGGAACAACATGCGGCAGGTATCCGAAAAGCCATCTCCGAAGCAGAGAAAGAACGCGCCTCCATCATTGCAGGAAATGACAAGGAAGCACATACAAGGACGGAGTTAGCGGAGAAAAGCGCGGCTCTTTCGGAGGCTAGGGCGAGGTATTCCGAAAGGCAGCGTGAAGCGACCGACGCGGCACTTGAAAAAGTCCAGGAAATTCGGGGAAAGCTGGCAGTCGAAGAAAACGAACTGCTGCAGAATACACGGACATTAGAGCAATCAAAGCAGCGGATAGCTGATATTGAGAAGAAGCGCGAGCAGATTGTGGCTTCTCACAAAGAAAAACAGGCGGAATACGTCGAAGTGGAGCATGAGCAGTTTGACGAAACCTCCGCAGTCTGCGACAAGTGCGGACAAACCCTGCCGGAAAGCAGAGTCCTCGACCTCAAATCACTTTTTAACGAGCGCAAGAGTAACCGCCTTACAGCGCTTACAGAGGCTATGAACGGCTTGATTTCAGAGGGCAAAGCGAAAGCCTCAAAGGAAATGCTTGCCGAAGAGCAGCAGATGGTTGCTAATCTGGAAACCGCTGTTGAAAACAATAAAGAAACAATTGCCAAGCTCAACAGTAGTCTTGACGAATATAAAAAAGGCGTGGAAGCAAGTAAACTTCCGCCTTTCGAAACTACCAACGAATATAAGCAGATCACTGCGGCGATTGATGAGCTGAAAAGCCGCGAATGCGAAGCGCCCAGAACTGACGGTATAGACGCGCGTATAGCGGATTTGAGAGCGGAGGAGGCTACTCTAACCGCTTCAATCGCCGCACTTGAAACAGAGGCTGTGCAGAAAGCGAGAATATCCGAGCTGGAGCAGGAAGAAAAGGCGCTTGGCGCCCAATATGAGGAAGCGGAACACGCGCTGTACCTTTGCGAGAAGTTCACGCGTGTTAAATCGGCTCTGCTTAACGATAAAATCAACGAACATTTCAAGACCGTTAAATTCCAGTTATTCAAGCAGAACATCACAAACGACGGTATAGATGATATATGCGATGTTCTTGTCCCTACCGCCACCGGAGCGTTTGTACCGTTCTCCGACGCAAACAAGGCGGCGCGGCTGAATGCCGGCATAGAAATTATCGGTGTTCTTGGAGAGTATTACGGAGTTGAACTTCCGATTTTTGTTGATAACGCGGAAAGCGTTACTCATATTATCCCCACAAAGGGACAGCTCATAAGGCTTGTGGTAAGTGAAAGCGATAATGAGCTTAGGCTCGAAACGCTTTGATTTTGAAAGGAGAATTTATTATGGCACAAACCGAAAGCAAGCAGACCCCCACCACTGTTGAGCAGGTACCGCCTGCGGAACAGGAACCCGCAGCGCCTGTGGCGACACCCTCGCAGAGGTTCACAAATCTTGTAATAAGCGAGTTCGGCGCAGCTACGGCAAATCCTATCCAGCTTAGCGATAAGCAGAAGCGCCTCGTACAGGGCTACTTCATCATTATTGACAGATTGCTGAAAGAGGCTGAGTCTAAGAGATTGGCGAAGAACGAGAGCAACACCAATCATCAGTACGACAACATTATACCCTACGACTGGCAGCACGTTAATATGGCAGACCTTGCCCTCGACGCGGTTCACGCCGCCAGAATGGGTCTGGATATGCAGGAAGAAGCACACCTGTATCCTATCCCGTTTGCCAACAAGAAGAAAGGCTGTTATGATATAGCGTTTATGGAGGGGTACGCGGGAAAGCAGTACAAAGCAGTAAAGTACGCTCTTGTTCCCCCGAAAGCTGTAACGATAGAGGTTGTTTACAGTACAGACAGCTTCAAGGCAATAAAAAAGAGCAGGACAAATCCATACGACACATACGAGTTTGAAATAACACAGCCGTTTAGCAGAGGGGATATTGTTGGAGGCTTCGGATACATTGAGTACGACGACCCCTACAAAAACGAGCTTGTTATATTAACGCTGAACGATATTAAGAAGCGGGCGCAAAAGGGTAGCGCCGAGTTTTGGGGAACCGAAATGACCGGCAAAAAGGTTCAGGTTTGGGAAAATGGAAACAAGACCTGGAGCAATGCAGAGGGCTGGCTTGACGAAATGGTTCGGAAAACGATAGTTCGCGAGGTTTACAGCAAGAAGCATATACCTATTGACCCCGCAAAACTCGACGACGACTTCCAGCACTTCAAAGAGCGTGAGGTCGTATATGCGCAGGCAGAAATTGACGGTGAGGCAGCCGATAACGCGAATACAATACCGATAGATATTCCGCAGTCGGTCCCGCAGAAACTTCCGTCAGCTCCTGTTGCAATTGAGCAGCCTGCACCTGCTCAAAATGAACCTCAGCCGATAGTGCAGGAACAGTCGGAATTCTCCACCGCACCGGACGACGCATACGAAGTACCCGATTTCTGATATGGATATAAAGGTTATAGCGTCTGGGAGTAGCGGTAATGCCACAATAATTAGCGACGGCAAAACCGCGCTCCTGCTGGACGCAGGAGTTTCAATCAAAGACTTAGAGCGCGGGAGCGGCTTTACGCTCTCTCGCGTTTCCGCGTGTGTTGTTACGCACGATCACCAAGACCACAGCAAAGCCTGTAAAGAGCTCGCAAAGCGCGGCATTGATATTTACGCAAGCGCGGGAACGCTCCGAGCAATCAACGCAGACGGACACAGGTACAAGGCAGTATTACCTCTTACCAGCTTTTCGGTCGGCACATTCGACATCATGGGATTTGATGTAAAGCACGACGCAGCCGAGCCACTTGGCTATCTGCTTTACAGCAGTCACACACGCGAAAAGTTGCTATATTTCGTAGACACCGCCTATGTACGATACTCTTTCTCCAACGTTGATTATTTCGTGGTCGAATGCAACCACGGTGAGCGCGAACTACGCGAAAGTGTGAGCAGAGGCGTAATATCGCCGGAGCTTGCCGCCAGAATCGCCAAGAACCATTTAAGCCTTGAAAGGCTGTTGAACTTTCTCAAAGCTAATGACATATCAAGAGCGAAAGAGATACATCTCGTCCACCTTTCCGACAATAACAGCAATGAACAGAGGTTCAAGCAGGAAGTGCAAAGAGCGACGGGCGTGCAAGTTTATATTCATTAGAGAGGAGGGAATGCAAGGTGGCAGTAGCAGTAACGCTATACGAAACCGAAATTGGAGTGCTTTTGTCCTTGCCAGAGGAACAGCGCGGGCGCATACTTACGGCAATACTCTGTGATACAACGGGACAAGAATTACCGCAAATGGACGCTTCGGATAACGCGATTTTCACGCTGGTAAATGCCCAGGTAAAAAGAGCCGCCGAATTGTCAAGCAAACGAAAGCAAAGCGCAAAGTCGCGGTGGCAAAACCAGGCAACCGACGACAACAGCGACGTGCAGTCAGAGCAGGACGGCACAATTCCAATGCAAGACAATAATGCCGATGTGTAAAACAATGCAAATGGTATGCAAAACGATACAAGCGGCGATATTTGCAATGATTTGCATAATGCAAGTCCATGCACTATAACGAATACGAATACCATAACGAATACGAATACCATAACCTCGACGGTAACGGAAACGAATATGGTAGCCGCGCACACCAACTCCAGCGAAAGTAAATCTCCAAAGTCCAAAAAGGCAGCTAAGGTAGCTCCCGACAAGAAAAACTACGCAGACTTCGTAACCCTGACGGAGGAGGAATACAACAAGCTTGTTGAGCAATACGGAGAAGAAGCTACACAGTGGTGCATACAAAAGCTGGATAACTACAAAGGCTCAACAGGAAAAAAATACGCCAGCGATTACAGAACGATTCTATCGTGGGTAATTGCGAGTTACAACGAACAGGCGAAGCGTGAGCAGCCAGCTCAGACCATACCGCCAGGCATTAAGCAGGAACAGCAAGCAAAAAGCCGAAACCCATTTATAAACGCAGTACTGAATGGAGGCGGTGGAAATGGGTGAAGATTATAAAATTGTTCCAACAGACAAGACCTGGCTGTCAATCCAGACGGAAAACGCTCTCCCGCTTGAAAGCATAAATTCACAGCTTCTTGTATTGCAAACAGCATTTCCGACGGTCGTAAGGAATTATGACGAATACGAAGTCCAAGCCTTACAGCAATTGTGGTACGACATATTCAAGAATGTGCCGGAACAGCTAATGCGAGAGGCAATTAAGCGATTTATCATAAACGACCGGAAAGGCTTCTTCCCGTCTCCTGGACAGATAGTCGGATATATCGAACAGATTGTTGCAGAGCAGAAAGAGGCGGAGATGTTAAGGGATATACTCAAATTGCAAGAGGCAACGGCGGAATACAATAGGCTTGTGAAAAAGGGAGAGAACTGCGCCAACTGTATGTTTTGCAGGAGGAAAACGGAATTTGGCAGCGAGAAGATGTTCTGCAAAAATGCCGAAAGCATTAACTACGAGGGAACAAGAAAAGCAGGAGTTTCCAAGGAGCTACGCTGTGAGTTTTTCAACCTAGCCAAGGAGGAGAATAGACGTGATTAGTTTTGTAGTATCGGGAAAGCCGCAGGGGAAAGCGCGACCGCGATTTGACAGCCCTCATAAAATTACCTATACCCCAGAAAAGACCAGGAGCTACGAAGCGCTTGTACGCACCAGTTACCTATCGCAATGTCGATTTGACCCGCCGTTGCGCGGAGCTGTCAAAGCAAGCATAATCGCATACTTTCCTATTCCCAAGAGCGCTACGAAAGCAGAACGCGAAAAAATGTTGGCGGGGAAAGTTAGACCCATGGTTAAGCCGGATATGGACAACATTATCAAGGCTATTCTCGACGCGTTGAACGGATATGCGTACAAGGACGACGCGGTGGTGGTTGAGGTGGTAGCCGAAAAATGGTATTCGGACAAACCGAGAGTCGGGGTAATACTTACAGACGGAGGTACACAATGAGCGAATACAAGCGACGTAGGTTGTCGAAAGATGAGCGCCGAAAGATACTCAGAAAGACTGAGGGTCACTGTGCCTACTGCGGTTGCGAACTCAAATATAACGAAATGCAGATAGACCACATTGTTCCACTGCACGTCGGCGGCGAAGATAGAGAGTGCAATATGCTCCCTGCTTGCAAAAGCTGTAACCACTACAAAGGTGGAAGTAGCCTTGAAGTTTTTCGAAAATTCGTTGAGAAAATGCCCGACACATTGAACCGGAGCAGCGTTACATATCGCAATGCCGTTAGATTTGGGCTTGTTATTCCGAAGCCCAGAAAGGTTACATTTTACTTCGAAAAGATGAAAAACAGGAGGAAGCCGAATGAATAAGATTATACTTATGGGGCGTATCTGCTCTGACGTGGAACTGAAAACGACCCCGAACGGCACTAATGTCTGCTCGTTCCGAATAGCGGTAGAACGGCGGTTCCAGCAGAAAGGCGAGGAAAAGAAATCGGATTTCTTCAACGTGGTCGCGTGGCGCGGGACGGGGGATTTCGTGAACCAGTATTTCCGCAAGGGGCGCATGATCCTGGTCGAAGGAGAGCTCCAGACGCGCCCGTATACCGATAAGAACGGGAATCAGTCCACGTGGTATGAGATAAATGCGGAGCGCGTCAGCTTCACTGGAGAGAAGTCAGAGGGCGCGGTTCCGGCTGGATCTACGCCGGAACAGGCTCCCGCTCCGCAGGCAGGAGCTCCCGCGGGTGATTTCAGCCCGGCGGCTTCTGACGATGATTATCCGTTTTAAGGAGGGCTTAACGTGGGCTATGTAAAGCTCAACCGAAACCTCTTGCGTTGGGAATGGTTCGACAATGAT
>CAKSEY010000010.1 GCA_934448295.1 uncultured Oscillospiraceae bacterium | reverse complement strand
TCTGTGAGAGTTACCGCTTCGCCGTCCATTGTTGCGGACTTCACGCGATAGCCCTCGTCCGGGGTCACTGTGAGAGTTACCTCTGTGCCAATGGGATAATCAGCAGTTGCCGGAGTAACTGTGCCGTGTTCGCCGAAGATTACGGTTACTGTCGCGTTGGTCGGGGGAATCTTCTCGAACTCAACTCTGAACTCACAACCAGCCGCCATTGTGAATGTGTACTTGCCGTCCGTGAGCGTAACTTCATTGCCGTCCATTGTTGCGGACTTCACGCGGTAGCCCTCGTCCGGGGTAACTGTCAGCGTTACCTCGTCGCCTGCGCCTATCGAAATAATCTGAGAGTCGTCAATGACAGTTACCTTGTGTCTGCCGCCGTCAAGTCTGCCGGTGAAATCAACAGAGCCGTTAACGAGCTGCGCGATCGTGATCTGTGCACAATCTGCGTAGGTCACATCAAATTTATTTTCGCCGGCAGCGGTTTTGAACTTGTAGTGCCAGCCATCGCTGTCATTGCTGTCTGCTTCAATTTCGGTGCCGTTGAATTTCACGCTGTCGATAAACTTATCGTCAGTCGCCTTTACGATTATCTCGCATTCAGTGCCTTCCTTGTAATAACCGTTCGCAGTGTCCGGCTGAATCAGCACCTGCCCGTTATCATTGTTACCCGTGATATCCGGAGCTGTAACCGCAAGAGTGCCAAGCTCCGTGCCTTTCTCAATCTTCGCAGTAATGATAGTATCATCAGTGATAGTAAGATTTACGGAGTATACGCCGTTATCGTAATCGGGCTTTACGCCGTTTATTTCTGCCACGAACTTGTTCGGCGCGGTTATGCTTGCCTTGATCTCTGCGCCGTTCAGGGCATATACGGGGGACAGGTGGTTTTTATCAAAGGTCTTTTCCGTTGTATTTCCCGTATTATGGGTAAAGGTGAGCTTTATTGCGTCTATCTCGTCATTTACAAGGCTATCGCGCAGTTCGTCTGAGATAGACACAGCTTTGTACTGCGTCTCTGCTGCGTCAGCTATTTCAATGTAGATCTGATCGCTTATTGATTCGCCATCTGTATGACCAAAGAGGTAATCGCCGCTCGGCGACAGAACCAAGTCCTGCCCGGTGATTTCGTATTCGGTGTTACCCCAATCCACATTCCAAATTTGTTTGATCATGTGGCCTGCTGTCGGGATAATGTTGAGCTTTAGCGTATCGCTGGACGGGAAGAGATAGTAATCACACTCATCGCCGTTTTTCTTCTGCACTTCAGAACCATTACATTCAGCGGATATAGTGTAGCAGTCTGTGGGCTCTGAACCGCCGTAACTGCCTGCATGGAGTATTCCAATCTTAGAAGCCTTTACCGCCCTGCCGACGGTCAGCTTGAGGGGTACGGATTCATGTGAGCAGAATGTGTCGTTTGCCTGATCGTAAAGATTGATCTCAGGCGTTATCACGCTATCGGTATTAGTGTTGGGGACTTCTATAACAAGGTAAGTCTTGCCGCCAGCCCGCTCAATTGAGAACTTATAATCTTTATATATTATAGTCTGATCCAGACCGGAGGTCACGCTGAATTTGTCGGTGATGTCGACCCGGTATTTCTCGCCGCCCCAGAGGCATTTGCCCTTGAAAGGAACCGTATCGTCTGCAACAACTATGTTGGAGGGGTCGGTCAGCTTGAAAGGCTTGGTGACAAGCATCATTCTGTCCGCTGCCTTATTGGACAATTGGGTTATATTCCCATTGTAAGGAGGATCTCCACTTTTCAGTTCGATATTCTTCGCGTCTGAAAAGTCGCCGATATTCTCCGCGTTTAAAATGTCGCCGATATAAATACCTTTGCTGCCAGAAACTGTCGAGGATGCCAGATCAAGCGTAACGCCTCTGGATATTTTCAGATATTGGCTGGAAATGCTCTGCTTGTCGCTCCAGACATTAGCGTTATCAATGATACTGCAGTTGTTCAGGAAGATTTCGGAGCCATCCAGTAAAGCTCTTACCACCGCATCACTACCTGTATTAACTTTTGCCGTTATGATTTTTCCGCCAACGATTCTAATGTTTCCTCCCTGACAGCCAATTCCCCTGTTTATGGTTAGCGTTGAGTCAGAGTTGCCTTTGATCTCCAGGGATGGATTACTCTGGAGCGCTTCTCCATAAATTGATCTGGCAACTGCATTTATTGTGCAATTTCCATTAACGACGAGGTGGAAATTGTTAATGAACACTATGCCGTTATCCAAGTCTGTTGAGAAGCTGAACCCATCCTTAAGCACGAGGGTTCTTTGATCATATATTCTCTTTCCGTCAACTATGTAGTCTTCGCCGTACCATGTCCATGTTTTTGCCTTGACTATATCTTTGGAGTAATCAGCGTCTGTGAACGTTGCCAGCTCGCCTTCCTCTGTGATATAGGGCCAGGAAATGCTGCTGTAGGGGTTGAACATCATCGTGTAATCCGCATATTGGCTGACTGTAAGACTGATATAATCTCCGTTTTTCCCCTTTATCTTCTGACCGTTAATGGTACAGTAGAGCTTGTAGCTGCCATCTTTCACGTTATCGCCTGCGGTCAGGGTGATTCTCAGCGTATTTCCACTGCCCGATGTTTCCCAGGATATACCGAGGTCTCCAGGCTTATAAGTAGTGCCGCCTGAATCAGCCAGCGTAAGCTCGCTGTTGACCCACTGGTTATAGGGTAAACTGAGCGGAATGTCGATTACAGCAGGTAAGTCCTTGAATAACTTCAAGCTGTCATAACTCTTAGTGGGGTCGGCAAGGGTGTTGAGTATCTGCTTGCCTATGTAAAGCTGAGTGCCGGTTGAGCCGGTGTAGCCTGTGCTGTCAATGGACAGCGGCTTCCACTGGCCGTTGCTCGGCTTTTCGTAGGCGAACTCGGTGCCGGTGGTCAGATTTATCTTGCCTGAGCCAGTAACGTTTACGCCGCTAAAGCTTACAGAATAATCATTTGAGCCGTCAAAGGTGATTTTCTTAGTTGTTTCAAAACTCTCGGCACAATAATTGCCGTGGTAGGTGAAATTACAATTACCTATAATTGATTTCGTAGTGATATTGCTGTATATGGTATCACAATCACTAGCGTATATCTGAATCTGACCATTTGGCACATAGAAGTTGCTTGATGTATCAGGAGTTGACATTGACGCTGCTTCTCCATCAAAACACATAGTGTATACTTCACCTGACGTGGGTGAGTATACATTACAATTAGTGGCATTTTTGATTGAACAAGTCCCGGAGTTGCTGTTTGTACCATCAAATTCGTTCATAGCTACAATGGTACAATCTTTAAAATATTTTGTTTCAGAACCTGGTCTAGTTGATAGTCCAATGGTTGTAGTAGGTTCTTCATACTGTGATAATAAAACTATGGTAGCTTTGTTTGCTGAAGCGCCTGTACCTATAGTCAGTGAATCAAAAGGAGTAACGATTAAAATGCCGCCTGTCAATTCCAGATTTGCGATATAAACCAAATCATCAGCGGCGGATTTATAAAACGCTCCACTAAGCGTAGAAACGCCAAGATTGCTGCCATCTAATTGGCTTTTAGATAAATCATCATTAGTGAGCACCCGATTGCAGAACACATATCCGCCGTCAATTGACGAATTAACTTTCTCGGTAAGGGCTTTGTCCAACGTCAAATCAGCAATAGAATCCACCTTTGTCAGATAAACAACGGAATCAGTTACTGTATCGAAAACCGGAGCATACGCTTTTGTGAACTCACTTTTGGCTGCGGCACTGCGCATAACGCTGTTTACAAGCGTGAAGTGCAGTTTCGCAGATGCAGATGTATCACCTGTGAGCGACTTTGTGTCAACAAAGCTCTTGTTTATGGTGATGTCGGTTTTGGTTGCACCAATATTGGCTGGAGTGTGAAACTCACTTAATGAAACATAGCTGTCGCTTATTTCAACGCTGCTTGCGCTGATGAAAGCGTTCGGCGCTTCAATGTGACCCTTAGTCATGGTGAAGCTTGAGCACGAGATATTAATTGCACCATCAGAGCATATAGCGCCGCCTGCGTATGATAAGGGGCGGCGATTGGTATCGAATAATCCTCCGGTGCCGGTCGCTGTTATCTTGCCTGCGCCCTTGATTTCAAGCGGACGATATGACATAACAAAACAATTATTAAGGGTTACATTCAGCGAACCCGAAATGTCAATGACCGCAAGGGCGTTATCTGCCGAATTAATTTGAAAATAAATCTGGCTGGAGCAATCATAAGTATTGCTGCCAAACAAATGGAGCGTATCGCCGTCCCATGTCCAGCCGTCGCCGTATTGCGGCTTTCCTTTGTCAAGCTCGTTAGCCGCAGTTATAGGCGCAGCCCCCGCCGTAAGCGATACTGCGGGCATAAGCGAAAGTATCATGGCAAACGCCGCCAGCAGACTTATCAGCTTACTGCCAAGTTGCTTTAAATGTGTCATTTTGTCCTCCTTAATAGTATTCAGGCAAATTATACCAACCCGAAACTGGCATAGAAAATAACCCCATGGAAAAGCATGAAGAATTTACAAATATTATATCAGATATTGCCACGATTGTCAATAGATATGTGTATTAATAGCTGAACAAAACAAATTTTGCGGGGTGCGGAAACGCTTTGCAGCACAAAAAATCCCCCGCAGCCACGGGGGAAATATCACACGCATACTCCGTTTTCGCTGAGGTACTCTTTAAGGTCGGCGCGGATCCGGCACAGCCGCGTCTTTACGGCGGATTCGCTCATTCCCATGCCCTGGGCTATATCCCGCAGGGACATATTAAAGTAGTACCTTCCGGTGAAAATGTCGCGGTTCTTTTTATTGCAGGAGTGCAGGAATTCGTTGAGGTACCTCGCTATCTCGCGGCTGTCCATCTTATCGTCCGCCGATATGTTGTCCGGGAGCACGTCCGTCAGCTCGCCGTAAAGCTCCTCACAGGAGCGCCTGCGCAGCGCGTCGTACAGGTTGAGCGCGGTGTTCCTCACTATACGGCAGAGGTAGCCGCAGAGGGATTCCGGGCGCTTTGGCGGGATAGCGTTCCACAGCTTTAAATAGCTGCTGCTGACCGCTTCCTCCGCGTCCTCGGGGCGGGTCAGGATACCGGAGGCTATCTTTCCGCACAATCTGCCGTATTTCATCTGGGTCTCAACTATCGCCTGTTCGCTGCGCTCAAAGTACAGGTCAATTATTGAACTGTCCTCTATCGGTATCCCCTCCCCTCCGGTCTGATTTTTTAGCCGGAAACTGTATCTGTTATCCCGTCCGCCGGGAGAACCTCCCACGCGTTATCTGCGAAGCTCAGCGCCATCGTCACCCAGCGGCTATCGCCGTCGGCGGTGAACTGCTGGAACATGAACTGGTACTTACTGTCGGAGAGCGCGTTTATCTTGTAGCCCTCAAAGAGCGCTTCCGTGCCGTATTCGTCAGACCACAGGTCGTTTCTGGTCTGCTGGAGCGCGGAAAATACCGCCTGCGAAAGCGAACTTTCGTCAGTAGTGCTGCCAACGTCGAGTATCCACCTCTGGAGCCCGAGCCACGACACATTTGACTCGTCTATCTCCGAATAGCCGTAATCCTCATGGGTGAACTCCGCAATATAGTCCTCCCGCGCCGCGTAGCCGAATTTATCCGGCTCATACAGGAACATGGTGAACGGGTCGTCGTAGTCTATGTAATACACCTGAACCTTTTCGCCCGAATAGCTGTACATACTCCAGCCGTCGTCGCCCGCGTAGAATCCGCCGCAGTAGGTTCCCGCGCCGAAAATATCCTGCGAGTAGTTCAGCATGATATCGCCGCTGCCGGAAGTCCAACTGCCGTAATAGTAGCTCTCAAAGATATCCAGGTCGCTGAGCGTGAGCGAGGTTTTCAGTTCGTCCGCCGTTCTCGCGAACACGTCCATGGATTTTTCAAGGGAATAGATGTACCAGTCGCCGTAATCGTTGATAGTCCATGCGATGTCAAAATACTGCGTGATATTCTCGCTGTTCGTGAACGCCATGGACATCTGAACGTCGCTGTCTGTCTGGCTCCTCAGCACGACCTTGTCCCATACCGGCTCATAGCTTTCCGCGCGAGTCCATGTGTATGCGCCGCTGTCGCTGCCCTCATAGGTTTCAAGCTGGGTCTTGCTGAACAGCGCTTCGGCGGTCATGCCCATGGAATCCGCCAGCTTTATTCTGCCGAAATAGCCGAGCGTGCTCCCCTCCTCCGGCGAACCGGAGATACTCAGGGTATCGGTGCTTTCGCAGATTATCCCGGAGCCGTCCCGCTGGACTGCGCCGTCAATTTCCGATACTCCGCGGTAAATATACAGGGCGCCCCGGTCGTTCTCAGGAATGAACCACACGTCGTACTTTGAGCCGTCATACGCGCCCATGTAGCAGCCCTCGTCCGTCTGCTCTATTCCGGTGCAGGTGTAGCCGCCGCCAAAGGCTGAATCAGCTCCCCAGCCCAGGATAACAGCGAAGTCGCCCCCCGCCCAGGCACCGTAAAAATACTCCTGGAACAGCGGAAGCTGCTCCGCAGAAAATCCAGCCAGGATCGCCCCTATCTGCGTTGGCATTGTAAACGAGTCCTGAAGCTTGGCGGTGTCCCTTATCTCCAGCGCGGTGCTGGATGGCGCTGCCGAGGACGTTTTCTGCGCCACTCCCTGCGAAAGCGGAACCATCTGCCCCTCGGACTGTCTGTATTTCATGGAAACTCCCGCGACTGCGACTATAACCGCCGCCGCAGCTGTTCCCGCGCCTATCCCCGCCCAGAGGTGCCTGCGGGATTTCTTTTTCTCGGGGTAAACATACACCATCGGCTTGTCGTCCGCCGGATAGTTTTCAGGGGAATCGTCGGAATAGCGCGCGTTCCCGAAGCGCTCCGCCGCTGAATTCACTATGTCCTCGTCCAAATCGTCCAGTGCTTTTTTCCAGCGTTGTGGATCCATAGCAGTCATCTTCCTTTCTCGTGTTGTCTGCATTTCCTCTATATTAAATAACAGCCGCAGACAGCAAAAGGTTACATTCTGCCTACCACGTTAAAATGCGGACTGACCGGAGCCAGCCCGCACAAAATCCGCTTTGCCGCAGCTTACTTTCCGAGAGCTGCCTTTGTTACGGCAACGATGTTCTCAGCGCACAGACCGAACTCCTTGAGCAGGTCGACCGCCGGGCCGGAATGTCCGAATACGTCCTTTACGCCGATCTTGATAACGGGAACCGGGCACTCCTCGGTAACAACGTCAGCCACTGCGGAGCCAAGACCGCCGATAACGCTGTGCTCCTCAACCGTAACGATCTTGCCGGTCTCCTTTGCCGCCTTGACGATGATATCGCGGTCGATGGGCTTGATAGTGTGGATATTGACGATACGCGCGTCGATTCCCTGCTCTGCGAGAGCCTTGCCCGCCTCGATAGCTTCGGCAACCATAAGGCCTGTCGCGATGATGGTGATATCCTTGCCGTCCTTAAGCTGGATCCCCTTGCCTACCTCGAACTTGTAGGTCGCCGGGTCGTTGAAGATAGGAGCGGCAAGTCTGCCGAATCTCATGTAGGTGGGGCCTACATAGTCAGCCATTGCCAAAACCGCCGCCTTAGCCTCGACATCGTCTGCGGGGTTGATAACGGTCATGCCGGGGATAGTCCTCATCAGCGCGATATCCTCGTTGCACTGGTGGGAAGCGCCGTCCTCGCCGACGGAGATACCAGCGTGCGTTGCGCCTATCTTTACGTTCAGATGGGGATAACCGATGCTGTTGCGAACTACCTCGAACGCTCTGCCTGCCGCGAACATTGCGAAGGAGCTTGCAAATACCAGCTTGCCGGTGCTTGCGATACCGGCAGCCACGCCCATCATATTAGCCTCTGCGATACCGCAGTCGATGAATCTGTCGGGGTGAGCCTTCTTGAAGGTTCCGGTCTTGGTTGCCGCGGCAAGGTCTGCGTCCATGACTACAAGGTCAGGGCGCTTCTCAGCGAGCATTACGAGAGCTTCGCCGTAGCTGTCACGAGTTGCTTTCTTTTCCATGTCTATATTATCCTTTCGAGCTGTAATTACTTTTCAAGAGCCGCGAGGTGGTCGCCGAGCTCCTTCATTGCTACTGCGTATTCCTCGTCGTTAGGAGCCTTGCCGTGCCAGCCGACCTGGTTCTCCATGAAGGATACGCCCTTGCCCTTTACGGACTTCTGAATGATAACGGTAGGCTTACCGATGGTGCGCTCCGCCTCGTCGAACGCCTTTTCGATCTGGTCGAAATCGTGACCGTCGATGCATACTACATTCCAGCCGAACGCCTTAAACTTCTCGTCAATGGGGTACGGGGACATAACGTCAGAGATCTTGCCGTCTATCTGGAGACCGTTGTTATCTACCACTGCAACCAGGTTGTCGAGCTTGTAGTGAGCCGCGAACATCGCAGCCTCCCATACCTGACCCTCCTCTATCTCGCCGTCGCCGAGGATAGCGTATACTCTGTAATAATCGTCGGACAGCTTACCGGAAAGCGCCATTCCACAGGCAGCGGAGATTCCCTGACCGAGCGAGCCGGTGCTCATGTCGATACCCGGGAGCTTGCCCATGGAGGGGTGACCCTGGAGCCTGGAGCCTATCTTGCGGAGGGTTTTCAGCTCCTCAGCGGGGAAAAAGCCCCTCTCAGCCAGAACTGCGTACAGCGCCGGAGCGGTGTGACCCTTGGAGAGCACCAGTCTGTCCCTCTCGGGCATATCAGGCTGCTCCGGGTTGACGTTCATGCGGTGCATATAGATATAAGTCAGTGTGTCAGCAATGGAAAGAGAACCGCCGGGGTGTCCAGCCTTGGCAGCGTGTACTCCCTCGATCACGCCCATTCTGACCTTTGTTGCAGCTATTTCAAGCTGCTTTTTCAGTAATGCGTCCATATAGACCTCCTGTGATTTTTGTGGCTTTCGCCTTATTGTCTATTAAATCAAGCGGTTTCCCGCCTAATTGCAAAAATACTTAATGCCCCGCTATACTATCCGGGAACGGCACGTCGCCATAGACCTCCACGACATAGCAGCCATCGCTCTCATACGGAAGCTCCAGCTCCCTGTCCCAGCGCTCCAGCTTCTCCTCCGGGACTTTATGGAACAGCGGGTATATCTCGTAATTGTCGCCGTTCGTCCAGTACTCAACGGCGGTCGGGCTTTCGGCTCTCACCAGAACCGTGGAGCGCACCTCGGTGTGGTTTCCTGTTCCGGTGGTGTTCCCCACGAACGTCGCATCGTCAAGAACCTCAATATCCCGTGTGTTGCTGTAACCGTTCAGCACGTTCTGCGTGTGAAAAAAGCCGCTGATGTTATTCACCGCTGCGCAGAATACCTCCCACAAGAGCAGCAGCGCCGCCAGCGCAACAGGCAGGCACAATATCACTATACCTATTTTCAGCCAACGGACAGCCTTTTTCATTGCTCACAACCTTTCAATATAGTCGATAAGCTGCGCCATCGCCCCGGAATTGTTGTCGCAGAGCACGATATCCGCCGCTTCCCTTACCTCCGGGAGTGCGGAAGAGACCGCCGCGCCCAGGTCCGCCGACTTTATCATCGCGTAGTCGTTCATGAAATCCCCGACCCCGACTGTGAATCTGTCCCCGGCGTGGATGGCTTTTATAAGCTCGCGGTAGCCCGCCGCCTTGTCGATCCCCTCGGGCAGACACTCGAAGAACATCGGCGCGGAGCGCAGCCAGTGAACTCCGCGAAGCTCCGGGGCGTTCTCAACGTACTGCTGGAGTCCGTCCAGCTTCTCCGGAGGATACGCGAACAGGACTTTCAGCCAGCCGCCGCGCGGTATATCGTCAAGCGCGCTGAAATCCGCGTGGACGCTCTCCAGATCGAGGTGCCACTGCTCCATCTCGTTGAGATACGGAACATGAACCACGTTCCCGCGCAGCACCTCAACGCCGATATCCGGGTAGCGCTCTGCAATGTGCTTTATTATGGAGAACGCCTTGTCGCCTATCTCGCACTGCCACAGGAATTTGTCCTGCTGGAAATCATACACAGCCGCGCCGTTGTAGACCACCGCCGGGCAGTCCAGCCGGAGCTTGTCGGCAACGTGCTTCGCCATCTCGTAGCCGCGCCCGGTCGCCATTGTGAACAGCCCGCCGCCCGCGCGGAAGCGGTCTATCGCCTCAAGATCCACCGGAAGTATCTGCTTGTCGTCGGTCAGCAGAGTTCCGTCAAGATCTGTCATCAGTATTACCTTGCTGAAATCCATTTATCAGCCCTCTATGCTCTTTAGAAATTTCCTGAAATAATCCGGAAGCTCGCTGTCGAACTCCATATACTCTCCGGTGCGCGGGTGGACAAATCCGATTTTTTTCGCGTGGAGGCACTGCCCCTCCAGCCATGCGGGTTTTCCGTTCCCGTAGACCGGGTCCCCCGCTACCGGGTGCCCGAGATATGCCATGTGTACGCGGATCTGATGGGTTCGCCCTGTCTCCAGCCTTACGCGCAGATGGGTGTACCCCGGGAAGCGCTCCAGCACGAAATAATGCGTCACCGCCTCGCGGGAGTTCTCCAGAGTCACGCACATCTTCTTGCGGTCGGTTTTGTGCCGCCCTATCGGGGCGTTCACGGTGCCGTCCTCCTTTATCCCTCCGCACACGACTGTTTCGTACTCCCGGGTGAAGCTGTGCTCCTTTATCTGCTCGGAAAGCATGAGGTGCGCGAAATCATTCTTCGCCACCATCAGCAGACCGCTGGTGTCCTTGTCAATTCGATGGACTATTCCCGGGCGTATCTCGCCGTTAATTCCGGAAAGACTATCGCCGCAGTGGTACATCAGCGCGTTCACCAGCGTACCTGAGTAATGCCCCGCCGCCGGGTGGACTACCATTCCCTTTGGCTTGTTGACCACCAGCAGGTCGGAATCCTCGTACACTATTTCAAGCGGGATAGGCTCCGGCAGGATATCGGTGCTCTGCGGCTCCGGGAGGGTTATCTCCACCTCCGCGCCAGCCGCCGGAATGTCCTTTTTCCCGCAGGGAGCGCCGTTCACCAGCACATTCCCCTGCTCTATCAGCCTGACCGCCGCGCTGCGGGAAAGCTCCGTGCCGTCGGCGATAAGCTTATCCAGACGCACTCCGCCGGGAGCCGTCAGTTCAATCGTTTCCATTGTTTTCACCCTGTACCGGGGCTTCGGAGGACTTCGCCAGCTTTTTCTGGCGGTTCTCCCTTATTTCGTCAATAACCACGAACAGGCACAGCAGGATCCCTCCCACCACCGCACAGATATCGGCAAAGTTGAATATCGGGAAGTTGATTATCCTGACGTCAATGAAATCCACCACCAGACCGCCGTTAAACAGCCTGTCGATGAGGTTCCCCACGCCGCCGCCGATTATAAGAGAAACCGCAGTCACGAACCCGGGGCGCTGGATCTTCCTTGTCAGGAGCCCCACGGTGAGCGCTATCAGTACAGCGGAGGTTATCACGATAAGGAACACCGTTTTCCCCTCCATCATGCTGAACGCGGAGCCGTTGTTGGTGCAGTAGTAAAGGTTGAGCACCTCCGTGTCTCCGGCTTTTATGAGGTTCACCGCCTCGTATTTTGTAAGGTTCTGCACGACCAGCCATTTGGTGAGCTGGTCTATCCCCACAAGCACCGCCGCCAGAACCAGCGCGGCGTACTGCCTGTATTTGCTCAAAAACGCTTTCATATATCTATCTCCGAACTGTAATGCCATTCACCTGCGGAAATCCCGCCGCAAAATCAGGTGCGGCGCTCCCCGAAAAAAGCAGGGAAAGGGGACGAACCCCTCCCCCTGCCGGTTTGGTATCAGCCCAGATCGAGCTTCATTACTGCTGCGCAGCGTGCGCAGAGGTGCGGGAACTGTGCGTCAGAGCCAACAGTCAGAGCGTGGCTCCAGCAGCGCTCGCACATCTCGCCAGCCGCCTTTTCAACGGTGACGGATACTCCCTCGACAGCTCCCTTGAACTCGCCCTCGCCGTCAGCGGCGGGCTTTACGTTCACATAGGAAACGGAGAATGCCTGCGGAAGCTCGGTGTAGGAAGAAAGCTCCTTGAAGTTCGCTTCGTCAGCGTAAAGGGTAACGCCCGCGTCAAGCGGCTTGCCGATAACGCCTGCGGCTCTCTTCTCCTCAAGAGCCTTAAGAACATCGTCGCGCACTGCGTGTATCTTGTTCCACTTTGCCTCAAACGCAGCGTCTATTGTAACGCCGGTCTTTTCGGGCATCTGGTTGAACGGAACGCCGCGCAGGTCGTCGGTGGACTTATGCGGCATGAACTTCCATATCTCGTCGGAAGTGAATGTCAGGATAGGAGCTATCAGCTTTACGAGGGAGTCCAGAATGATGTACATTGTTGTCTGTACAGCCTTTCTTTCCTCGGACTTCTCAGCGGAGCAGTACAGGGTATCCTTGACGATATCCAGGTAGAAGTTGGACATATCAACAACGCAGAAGCTGTGGATAGCGTGGTATGCAAGGTAGAAGTCGAAGCTCTCATAGGAAGCCTTTACCTTCTCGATAACGCCGTCAAGTCTTGCCAGCGCCCACTTGTCGAAGTCGCTCAGCTTGTCCAGCGAAACCATGTCGGTATCAGGGTTGAAGCCGCCGCGGTTGCAGAGGTTGCCGAGAATGAATCTCGCGGTGTTTCTTATCTTGCGGTAAGCCTCGGAGAGCTGCTTGAGCATCTCAGGGGATACCCTTACGTCATTGTGGAAGTCAAGGGAAGCCACCCACAGACGGAGCACGTCAGCGCCGTACTTGCTGATTACCTCCTCGGGCAGAACAACGTTGCCCTTGGACTTGTGCATTACCTCGCCCTTGCCGTCAACTACCCAGCCGTGCGTGCAGACTGCCTTGTAGGGCGCTCTGCCGGTGGTCGCAACGGAGGTCAGCAGGGAGCTCTGGAACCAGCCTCTGTACTGGTCGCAGCCCTCGAGATATAGGTCAGCCGGCCAGCTGAGCTCCGGGCGCTCCTGGAGCACCGCCGCATGAGAGCAGCCAGAATCGAACCACACGTCGAAAATATCCATTTCCTTGCGGAACTTATTGCAGCCGCACTCGCACTTAACGCTTGCGGGAATGAACTCGGACGGATCCTTGGAGTACCAGGAATCGGAGCTTTCCTTTCTGAACATGTCAGAAATAGCCTTGATGGTCTCGTCGTTTACAATGACCTTTCCGCAGTCCTCGCAGTAGAGTATCGGGATTGGAACGCCCCAGCGGCGCTGGCGGGAAATGCACCAGTCGCTGCGCATATTGACCATGTTCTTGATGCGCTCCTCGCCCCAGTCAGGGATCCACTTGACGTCCTCGATAGCCTTGATGGTCTCGGGCTTGAACATATCAACGTTGCAGAACCACTGGTCGGTGGCGCGGTAGATGATAGGCTCATGGCAGCGCCAGCAGTGCGGATAGGGGTGGACGATCTTCTGCATTGCGAGCAGGGTGTTGTCGTCCTCAAGGCGCTTTGCGATGACCTTGTTCGCGTCTGCGGTCTTGAGTCCGGCGAAGTCGCCGGCTTCCTCGGTCAGCACGCCCTTTTCGTTTACGGGGACGATTATCTTGAACATTCCCTTGTACTTGTTGCATACCTCAAAGTCCTCCAGACCGAAGCCGGGGGCGGTGTGTACGCAGCCTGTACCGCTGTCAAGCGTAACGTGGTCGCCTACGATCACCGGGGACTTTCTGCCCATGAACGGGTGGTCGGTCTCGATGAGCTCCAGCTCGGAGCCAAGGAAGCTGCCAACGGTGGAATACTTCTTTATGCCGACTGCTTCCATAACCGTGGAAACAAGCTCGGTCGCCATCAGGAGATACTGCCCGAAAGACTTGCTCTCCTCGTCCTCGACCTTAACGAATGTGTACTCGTAATTCGGCCCGAGGCAGATAGCGAGGTTGCCCGGCAGAGTCCATGTGGTGGTCGTCCAGATAACGACATACGCCTTTGAGAGGTCAATGCCGAGATTATCGAATTTGCCCTTGGAATCAGTTATCGGGAACTTTACATAGATGGAATAGCAGGGGTCGTCCTGGTACTCTATCTCAGCTTCAGCGAGGGCGGTGTTGCAGTCTGCGCACCAGTAAACCGGCTTCAGACCCTTGTAGATGTAGCCCTTCTTCATCATCTCGCCGAATACCTCGACCTGCTTCGCCTCAAACTCAGGCTTGATGGTGAGATACGGGTCGTCGAAATCGCCCCATACGCCAAGGCGCTTGAACTGCTTCTTCTGACCGTCAAGGCAGGACAGCGCAAACTCGCGGCAGCTCTTTCTGAGAGTTACCGGGTCGATAGTGCCGCTGTCAAGACCTATCTGCTTGATAGCCTTCAGCTCGATGGGCAGACCGTGGCAGTCCCAGCCGGGAACGTAATTTGCGTTGAAGCCAGTCATGCTCTTGTACTTTACGATGATGTCCTTGAGAACCTTGTTCATCGCAGTTCCCATGTGGATATTTCCGTTAGCATAGGGAGGGCCGTCGTGGAGCGTATAGGAGGGCTTGCCCTTGTTCTTCTCGGACAGGGCATAGTAAAGTCGGTCGCTCTCCCACTTGTCGAGCATCTCAGGCTCTCTCTGCGGAAGATTTCCTCTCATCGGAAACGCGGTTTCCGGGAGGTTCAGTGTGCTGTTGTAATCTTCTGACATCAGTTGTGTCTCCTTGTTATATATGTTTCTCCGCACGCGGAGGTAATTTATATTCTCCCCGGTCAGCCGGAGAAATAATCACTTATCCATTGTGTTTCCCTTGCCGAACTGGAGGTCGGTGTGGCGGGGCTTTCTTTCCTGGGCTGCGCTGAAAAACGGAACGTCGTCAGCGGTTTTTTCAGTTTCATGCGGCATAGCCTTGAACGGCTCCTCGGCGGGCGCAACTGCGGTCACAGGCTCCTTTTCCGGCTCCTTAGCGGGAGCCTCGGCGGGCTTCTCCTCGACAGGCGCGGGGGCTGGCGCAGCGGGCTTTGCAGGCTCCTTGACCTTTTCAGCCTCGCGCTTCTCCACCTCCTCGGCGGTCATGCGGACATACTCGTTCTCGCACATCTCCGGGAGCTTCGCTATAAGATCCATGTGGGACTTGTACGCAGTCAGCAGGCGCTTTCTGTACTCGTCCGCCTCCCTGCGGGTTTTCTGGAGTATATTCTGCTGGATCTCCGTCTGCTTCTTCATCATCTGATCCACTTCGTTCGCCTTTGCGCGCGCGTCCTTTATCATCTTGTCGGCGCGCTCGTTGGTCTCGCGGATCATGCGCTTGGAATACTCGTCGGCGCTGGCGGTCAGCTTGTCGGCCTTCTCCTGAGCCTCCTTGAGCTGCTTGTCGCAGGTTTCCTGCGTCTCCTGGCGGAGCTTCTCAGCGGCGGCCTTGGAGTCGTTCACGATCTGGTTTCCCTGCTTCTGCGCAAGGAGCAGCGCGTCTTTCAGCGCGTCCTCGTCGTCGCGGTACTCGCGTATCTTGTCGGCGAGAACCTCCAGCTTTCTTTCAAGCTCGTTCTTATCCTTCTGGAGCTGGGAATATTCGCTGGATATCTCACGCAGGAACTCGTCTACGTCGTCAGTCTTATAACCATTGAATGTTGCTTTCTCAAAGCGCCTCGACAAAATATCCTTGGCATTCATTTATTGTAACTTCCTTCCTGAACAGCCTGGTCAATATATTCACATCTGTAATCAGACGTATTTTTCGATAGTAATGCGGAGCCTGCCCTTGCGGGTCTCTCCGTTGATTTCAGAGACGCGGTATCTGCCGCTTCCCCGGATCGAAATGATCGTTTTTTCCCTGACCTCCGCGCTGACGCTTGTGCAGGGAACATGGTCCGCGCTCACCAGACCAGATTTTATCAGCTCTGCGGAGCGTTCCCGCGATGTATTTACGGCGGCGCTGACTACGCAGTCCAGCCGCAGCGAGGATACAGTTGCGCCGATCCTCTGCGTTTTCTGTTCCGGCAGCGGAACCGTGATACCACTTTCGGCGGTCACTCCCACTCTGCCTATCTTGCTTACACGCAGTATAAGCTGCTCGGCGGCTTCATGAACGAAAACCACCGCGCAGCCCTCTGCTGTCAAAATATCACCCAGCAGCTCCCTTTTAATTTCCAGCGCCATAAGGGCGCCCAGAATATCTCTGTGGGTGAGCGTATCGCTTTTTCTGAATCTGAACGTCACAGCCCTGACCGGAAAGATGTCCTCCGGCGAAAGCTCCTCCGCGTAGGTCTGGTCAAGAACCCCGCAGACCGTCCTCATCGCGCCCTCGTAGCCTCCGTAAAAGCGCAGATCCCCTTTAACGGCGCACCTGGCGACATCCGCCTCTCGCTCGTTCAGGAACATCGAAAATCTCGGCACGCCTGAGCGGTGAGCCAGTCTCTGCATATCGGCTATGTGTGCGGAGAGGTAACGTTCCTCTTCATTGAGCGGCCCTGTCATTTTCTCAGAACTGCTCCTCGTTCTCCATCATGTCGCCGCTGAGGTCAACAGACTTCGGAACGACGATATATGTGCATTCAGCAACTCTTACGATTCTGCCGTCAATGGCTGCAACAACGCCCGCCATGAAGTCCACGATCCTCTTTCTGGAATCAACGCTTGCGACCTTTTCAAGGTTGAGGATAACGCTCATGTTATCTCTCAGGAAGCGCACCGGCTCCTTCATTACGTCGTCGTACTTGATGGGCTGAACGACCTTCACGGAAGAACCGCGCATGCTGCTCCCGCTGTGCAGGTTGATCACCTTTTCACTTCTCTGTGAAGTGAACCTGGAGGGTGCCGCCGCCTCTTCCTCTGTTACGGCAGAAGAAGACGTGTCGTAGCTGCCCTCGCTCTCGTAGTCCTGCTCGTCCTCGTATTCGTTGTCCTGATGCAGTCCTGCGAACCATGACTTAAAGCTCATGAATATTTCCTCCCAATTATAAATATTTTCTGTATCCGAACAGACCGGAGCCTATACGGACAATTGTGGACCCGTGCCTTACCGCCATTTCGTAATCCCCTGACATTCCCATTGAAAGAGTGTCGAACGCGCCCGTATTCACGGATTTGTCCGCGCGGAGATCGCCGAACAGCCTCTGCATTGCTTCAAAGGCATCCTCCCCGCAGCCGGGCGGCGGTATTGTCATCAGACCTCTCAGCCTGATGTGCGGAAGCTCCCTGACCTGAGCGCAGAATTCCCCGGCGCTTTCAGGTGTGACGCCTCCTTTTGTATCCTCCCCGCCAATATTTATCTCAGCGAGAATGTCCATGACCAGACCGTGCTGCTCCGCACGCCTGCTGATCTCCTCAGCCAGCCGCAGGCTGTCGACGGAATGGATCATTGATACCTTGTCGATGATGTATTTGACCTTGTTCGTCTGTAATCCGCCGATGAAGTGGACTTCCGCCGTGGAATACCGCTCCCGCTTGTCCATAAATTCCTGGACGCGGTTTTCTCCGAGCAGGTCAATGCCGAGACCTATCGCGTAGTTTATGCGCTCCGGATCAACGGTCTTGGTTACCGCCATGAGCCGCACGTCATCGGTGCGCCCGGCGGCAGACTTAGCTTTTTCTATGTTTTCACAGATAGCGGCATAGCTCTCTCTGATGTCGTCAAAGCTGGTCTGCGTATTACTCAACAACTTTTCCTTCATACAAATCCTTGCCCTCTGTTACTATTTTATCGTACAGCTTCAGATATCCATCGTCCGCCGTTGCCTGGCAGATAATGTAATCGTCGCCCCAGTACTCAACGTCTATCTTTCTGAACACCAGCTTGCCGCTCTGCACGACAAACACGCCGCGTTCCCCGCCGTCGTTGTAGCGTATCGCGCTCCTTGAGACCCTCAGGCCGCCGTAGCTGTTGACAATGTACTTAAACTGCGCCGTTCTGCCGGAAGCGACCGTGGAAGTCAGCGTTGCACATTCGAAAACATAAACGGCGGTGCCGTCGCCGCGCCCGGTGTCGGTTATCGAGACTATCTCCGCCTCAATGGGAGTGGGGTCGTTCTTTACGCGTAGCGTGACCTGACCGCCCTCGTAGCAGCCGAAAAGCTGCTCGCTGTTTATCACGGCGGCGACTCTCCAGCGGTAGTCGGCGATCAGCTTGCCCACCGCGCCGTAGCTTTTCCCGAGGTTCGGCTTTTTCAGGATATCCTCTATCTGGTCGGCGGTGATATCGGCGGAATCAGCAAAGGAAAGCTTCGATTCGTAGCCGTCAACGCTGCTGACGAAATACCCCGTGCCGTCCGCAAACACGTCCTCAACGTCTCCGGAAAGCAGCGCTTCAAGCTCCGCCGCGCGGCTCCTGAGGGCTGCCAGCTTCGGCTCGTAGCTGTCAACGTCGCCCCGGGAGATCTCCCTCTTCGAGAGCACCCCGAGTATCGCGTTTTCCATATTCTGCGCGGCGGCATAGTCGCCCTCGGTCAGCTTTTCAAGTATGAGCGAGTGGCGCTCGTTTATCTGGTTTGAGATGTTCTCGAGCTGATTGTTGTCCGTTCCGGCAAGCTTCTGCGCGTCAGTCAGGACGCTTATCTGCTCGTTGATTCTCTCGATCTCGCGGCGGCGCTCTATGTCAAGCTCGCTGCGGTAGCGCCTTGCTATCACCGAACTCTTCCCGACCTTTGAGCCGTCAGAATGTTCGTAGTCGATAACGCCGCTGCCGCTGCTGTAAACCACCGTTTCATCCCTGAGGAACACTCCCTCAAACGGAACGTCCTCCGTCATGCTGTATGTAAACGCGGTTTCGGTGACCATCTTTTCGTTCCCGGAAAAGAAAGCCTGTCCCAGAAAAAAAACCACCACAAACAGCGACAGCATGAGAATAATAATGGACGTCCAGCGGGATTCCATTACTCTTCTTCTGCCTTTTCGTAGGCGTCAAGTATTGAAATAGGCTTCAGCGGAGTGATCGTGGAGATCGCATGCTTATATATAAGGTTCTGCTTTCCGTCGGTATCAAGAATGACCGTGTAGTTATCGAACCCCTTTACCACGCCCTTGAACTGGAATCCGTTGGTAATATAGATAGTTACAGGGATCCTGTCCTTTCTTGCCTGGTTAAGGAAAACATCCTGGAGGTTAATGTCTTTTGCCATGTGAATCACCTTTTCTCTCTGTCGCATAAATTAAACCGCCGGCATTCCCCTGCTGACAGTTCAAGGAGCCGCGCGTTATGCCGCAAATGCGGTCAAAACACGCATAGCTATTCCTATATAGACTAGTATAGCATACTTTTTCAAAAAAAGCTATACAATTTTCAAAAATTTTTAGGAAATTAACGAAAAAATTTTCTATATTTCATAAAAATCCGGAATTGTTCCCGGGATTTATCCATATACTGTATTTTTGCCTGTTATTTTTCAGCTTCGATAATATCGACCGCCTTTTCAAGCGCTTCGGGAAGCCCCTCGCCGGGAGCCATGACTATCCTGTGGAATCTCTTATCCCTGCGGAACCACACAAGCTGCCGCTTCGCATACTGCCGCGTGCGGAGCTTCAGCTCCTCAACGCACTCTTCAAGGGTTCTTTCGCCCCGGAAATACGGGTACAGCTCCTTGCAGCCTATCGCCTGCGCCGCCGTGGGACGGTTCGGCTGTTCAAAGCAGGAGCGCGCCTCCTGCTCCAGACCAAGCGCCATCATCTGGTCTACCCGGCGGTTTATCCGCTCGTGGAGCTGCGAGCGCTCCTCGAAATCAAGGGTCAGCAGAATGAACTGATACGGCGACGGCTTCATGCGGGAAGCCCGCTTCGCCTGCGCTATGGTGTGCCCGGTGGTCTTGTAGACCTCCAGCGCCCGGATCACCCTTGACACGTTGTTTTCGTGGAGCTCGGCGGCGGTTTCCGGGTCTACCTGTCGGAGCTTTTCCAGGAGCGCCGCCGCGCCGTTTTCCTCTGCAAATCTGCGCATTTCCTCGCGGAATTCATAGTCGCACACGGAGTCGTCAAACTGGAGATTGTCCACGAAGGACGAGATATAAAGCCCCGTCCCGCCGCATATCACCGGAGTTTTCCCCCGGCGCAGGATATCGTCGGCGCACTCCCCCGCAAGCTTCACCCAGTCGGCGACCGAGAAGCTCTCGGATGGGTCAAGGAAATCCATCAGGTGGTGCGGTATCCCCCGCTGCTCCTCCGGCGTAGCCTTTGCGCTCGCCACGTCCATATCCGTGTATATCTGCATACTGTCGGCGGAAATGACCTCGCCGCCATAACGCCTGGCAAGCTCCACCGCCAGCGCCGTTTTTCCGGAGGCGGTAGGCCCGCTGACAACTATTATCTTGTTCATACTGCCTCCCGCCTGTTCAGAAACCGCCAAGGTGCGTGATATTTTCCGCCGCGATACGGCTTCCCTGGGTCATAGCCTCTTCAACGCTGCGGTTCGCCGTATAAGCCGCTGTGAATCCGGCAATGTAGCTGTCGCCCGCTCCGGTGGTGTCCACGACCCTTTCCGCCGGAACGGCACTGCACTGGAATTCCCGCCCTCCCTTATAGGAAATGCTGCCCGCTTCTGCAAGCGTAACAGTGAATACTCCCGGGTATTTCTCCGACCAGCTTCTGAGAATATCTCCGAAATAATCGTCCCTTGAGCCGCTTATGAAGAACAGGTCAACGCTGCCGACAATGCTTTCCCATTCTGAAAATTCCCGGTAGTCGTTAAAATCCACAGCCAGCAGGAAGCCTGATTTTTTCCTTAGCTCAAGCACCTGCCCGAATACCGGAGAATCAAAGTGCGTGTGCACTGCGTCCTGAGTTTTCAGAAAATCCAGCTCGTCTTTATTCAGCGAATAGGTCTGAAAAACTCCGCCGTCCCAGGAATCCTCCGTAAAATACCTGTCGCCGTCCGCCGTATGCCAGATTCTGTGATTTGCCGTTGTGCCGCGCTCCGTCCTCAGATTATCCGCGTTTATTTTCAGGGAAGCTATGCCGCTGCGGACGTCCCTGCCAAAATCATCATCGCCGACAACCCCCAGCAGGGAGCACTCAACGCCGGGAATACGGGAGATATTTCCGCAGAAATTCAGCGATTCCCCGCCGGGACGAACCTCATTATTCTTATCAACGAACACGTCTATGCAGACGCATCCTGCCGAAGCAATTTTCATACTGCCTCCTGTCAGGTAACTCTGCCGAAATACCGCTCTATCTGTTTCTTGGATATCTGTGTCATGACCGGTCTGCCGTGCGGGCAGAAGCGTATCGCGGGGTTATTGAAAACCTCCTGCGCCAGCACCTGAAGCTCCAGAATATTGTTGTCCTCGTTTCCGCGTATAGAAGCCTTGCAGGCAACCGTGTGGAGCATATCGTCGAAAAGCTGACCCTCCGCGTTGGTGTTTCCGTTGACTATCAGCCGGGCTATCTCCCCCACCACTTCGGCGGCGGAGGACTGGTCAAGCATCTGCGGAAGCCCGGTGACGGTCGCCTTTCCGTCCGAAAATTCCATGAGTATGCCAACCTCCGCAAGCTTCGGCGCGTACTCGGAAAGGCCGTTGTATTCCTCCGGCGTGAGGTATACCTCCACCGGGGCTATGTACTGCGCGGAGCTGTCAAACCGCGATTTCAGCTTCTCGAAGTTCACGCGCTCGTGCGCCGCGTGCTTGTCTATGAGTATCATGCTGTCCGCGCTTTCGCACACGATATAGGTCTTGAACAGCTCCCCAACAATGCGTATCTGCTCTCTTGGTCTCTCCTCTGCGAGGACTGCGGTGCTCTGCTCCGGCTGAGCCTGCGGCTCCGGCTCGGGCTTCGGCTTCTTTTCGAAGGATCTTTCCGACAGGAACGCAAAGCCCGGAAGCTCTGCAAGCGGGGTTTCCTTCAACTCCGGCTTTTTCGCCGGCTGTAGCTCCGGAATAAACGTCTGCTCCGCTGCGTGGGTCTCCGCTTTCATGCGGAACGGAGCCTCCTGCCGCAGCGTGAATTTCGGCGGCTCAGGGGCTGTCTGCGGATAAATGAACGCGTCCCTGCCGGAGGGTATCGGGAGCGTTTTCGGCGGCTCCTCTATCACCTCGGCGGAGGCGTTCCTCTGCGGCTCGGCGGCGCGGGCGCGCTCCGGCTCAGGGGTGTTCTGCGGCCGGGCGGTGGTCAGCTTTATCTC
Source organism: uncultured Oscillospiraceae bacterium (assembly GCA_934448295.1). Lineage (GTDB taxonomy): Bacteria > Bacillota > Clostridia > Oscillospirales > Ruminococcaceae > CAG-115. The sequence goes on along the minus strand of CAKSEY010000010.1, from coordinate 85,949 downwards.
GCGGCTTTCATCATAGCCCATCAGCGCGTTCTTCACCGCGAAATACACCGCGTCGAACACCTGCTTCTCGTTGGTGAAGCGCACCTCCGTCTTGGTGGGGTGAATATTCGCGTCCACCTGCGCCGGGTCGGTGTTCACGCACAGCACGCAGGACGGAAATTTTCCCACCATGATGGTGTTGCGGAACGCCTCTTCAAGAGCCGCGCAGCACAGCGGGCTTTTCACGCTTCTTCCGTTGACGAAGAAATTCTGCATGGAGCGGTTCGCCCGGGTGAACAGCGGTGAGGAAACGAATCCCGTTACCGCCGTGTTCTGATAGACGTTCTCCACCGGGATAAGCCCCGCCGCGAACTGCTTTCCGAACACCGCGTAGACCGCGCTGTAATACTCGCCGTCGCCGCTGGAAAGCATTGTCTGCCTGCCGTCCCGGATAAATCTGAACGAGATCTGCGGGTGGCTGAGCGCCAGCTTCTCGATTACTGCGGCGCAGTAGTTCCCCTCGGTGACGTCCTTTTTCAGGAATTTCAGCCGCGCCGGGGTGTTGAAGAAAATATCGCGGATTATTATGGTGGTTCCGTCAGCGCAGCCGGCGCGGTCGTACTCCATAGGTTCGCCGCCCTCTATCCGGTAAATGCTGCCTAACTTGTCCTCGCGCTGCTTTGTGAGCAGCTCCACGCGGCTGACGGCGCACACGGAAGCCAGCGCCTCCCCGCGGAATCCCAGCGTATTGATATTGTCGAGGTCGTCCTGCGAATAGACCTTGCTGGTGGCATGGCGCATGAACGCCGTGGGGATATCCTCGTATGATATCCCGCAGCCGTCGTCCGTCACCCGCAGGTAGGATATTCCGCCGCGCTTTATCTCCACGGTTATCGAGGTCGCCCCCGCGTCTATGGAATTTTCCGCAAGCTCCTTTATCACCGAGGAGGGGCGCTCTATGACCTCTCCGGCGGCGATAAGCTCGTACACGCTCTTATCGAGCAGGTTTATCTTTGGCATTGTTGCTCCGTTCTAAGCCCGTCCGGGCAATACGCAAACTCTGAAAATTGAAATCCATCGCGAAGCGATACCGAAATTCCGAATTAAGAATTAAGAATTCCGAGTTTTTAAAGCGTTTCCTTTATGTCCTTGATGAACATAAGCGCGTCCATCGGGGACATGGTGTTTATGTCTGCGGCGCGCAGCTTCGCGATGGCGTTCTGTTCGTTTATCGCGCTGAAGCTGAACTGGTGCTCGGCGGTCTTTTCGATGGTGTCTGACAGCTTCTGCCTGCCCATGACCTCCAGCTCCTTCAGCTCCTCCTTGGCGCGGTTTATGACCTTCTGCGGAAGTCCCGCCAGCTTTGCGACTTCGATGCCGTAGCTGTCGTCCGTGCCGCCCTCGCATATCTTGTGCAGGAATCTCAGCTCGTCCCCGCGCTTCACCGCCGCAACGCTGAAATTCCGTATCCCCTCGTACTCCTTTTCCATGGAGATAAGCTCGTGGTAATGCGTTGCAAACAGGGTGCGGCAGCCGATGTTCTTTCCGCTGATGTACTCCGCCACTGCCTTGGCGATGGAAATTCCGTCAAATGTGGAGGTTCCCCTGCCTATCTCGTCAAGGATAACAAGGCTCCTTCTGGTCGCGTTTTTCAGGATATCAGCGACCTCGTTCATCTCCACCATGAACGTGGACTGCCCGGAGGTCAGGTCGTCCGAGGCTCCCACGCGGGTGAATATCTTGTCCACCACGCCTATTTTCGCGTAAGCCGCCGGGACGAAGCACCCTATCTGCGCCATCAGCACGATTATCGCCGTCTGCCGCATGAACGTGGATTTACCGGACATATTCGGCCCGGTGATTATCATAAGGCGATTGTTTCCGGTGTCGAGGTACGCGTCGTTCGGGGTGAACGGGTGGTCGGTGAGCACCTTTTCTACTACCGGGTGCCTGCCGTCCCGTATCTCTATCACGTTATCGAGGGTCATTTCCGGCTTGACGTAGCCGTTTTCGATGGAAACCTGCGCATAGCTGCACAGAACGTCCACCGCCGCAACGGAAGCCGCCGCAGCCTGTATTTCCTCCAGCCGTGTGCCGATGAAGTCGCGCACCTCTGCGAAAACTGCGTTCTCCAGCGCGAGTATCTTGTCGTTCGCGCCGAGAATGTCGGACTCCACCTTTTTCAGCTCCTCCGTGATGTAGCGTTCGCCGGTGGTGAGGGTCTGCTTTCGTATGTAGTGCGCCGGAACCTGGTCAAGCTGCCCCTTGGAGACCTCGATGTAATAGCCGAAAACCCTGTTGTAGCCGATTTTCAGCGTGCGTATCCCGGTCGCGGCGCGTTCGCGCTCCTCTATCTCCGCAAGGATATCCTTTCCGCCGCCGGTTATCCTGCGCAGGCGGTCTATCTCCTCGTTAAAGCCGTCCTTTATCACGCCGCCGTCCTTCATGGTGAGCGGCGGGTCGTCAACTATCGCGTTTTCCACCAGGGAGGAAACGTCGTTCAGTTCGTCAATGCTGCTGTTGAGCTGCTCAATAAGCGGGCTTTTCACCCTGGAAAGGCACTGTTTCAGCCCGGGGAGCCGCATACACGTCTGCCCCAGCGAGTAGATGTCCCTCGGGGAGGCGGACTTGTACATCACGCGGGTCATAAGGCGCTCGAGGTCGTATATCCCGTTCAGCGCGTCGCAGATATCGTACAGCGAAGCCGCGTCCTTTGTGAGCGCCTCCACGGCGCCCAGGCGTTTCAGTATCGCGGTGGGGTCGATGAGAGGCTGCTCTATCCACGCGCGGAGCTTCCGCCTGCCCATCGCCGTGACGGTCTTGTCCAGAACCCACATAAGCGAGCCGCGTTTTTCCTTGGTGCGAAGCGTTTCCGTCAGCTCCAGATTGCGGCGGGTGGTGAGGTTCAGCCCCATGAATTCCCCGTCAGAATGTACAGTTAGCGAAACAAAGCGCTTTACGGTGGCTTTCTGGGTCTCGCCGAAATACCGGAACATCGCGCACAGCGCCTTTTTAACCAGCGGCATTTCGGAGATTCCAAGCTCCGCGCCGCTCTCGAACTGCTCCGTGATGATGTTCATGTCGGAGCCGTCAAAACTGCTGTCGTCCAGCAATTCGCACAGGCAGCGCTTAAGGCGGTCGCGGACGAAGCCGTTGACCTCCCTGAAGTCGAGAAAATCCTGTCCTATAAGTATCTCCACCGGGCTGAATCTCGACAGCTCGGATATCATATCCTGCTCGAGCTGCTTGCCGGATTTCTGAAAAACGTGCACCTCTCCGGTGGAAATATCCGCGAAAACAAGTGCTGCCGCGCCCTGCTCCCTATCGGTGCAGATACACGCGATATAGTTGTTGGAATCCTCGTTGAGCATACTGGATTCGATGACCGTGCCTGCGGTGACCAGCCTTATGACATCGCGCTCCACCAGTCCCTTTGAAGCCGCCGGGTCGGTGAGCTGTTCGCAGATAGCGACCTTGTAGCCCTTGTCTATCAGCTTTTTGAGATATATCTCGCAGCTGTGATAGGGCACTCCGCACATGGGCGAACCCGCGCGGGATGTCAGCGCAAGCTCCAGCTCCCGCGATACGTTTTCCGCGTCCTCGAAGAACATCTCGTAGAAGTCCCCGAGCCGGAAAAACAAAATATAATCGCTGTACTTCTGTTTGATGTCAAGATACTGCTTCAGCATCGGGGACAGCTTTTCTTCCTGCGCCATTCAGCTCACCTCCGGACGAATTATTTTTGCTTAGCCGCAGCCGCCGCAGGTCGCGCAGCTTCCAGTGCAGCCGGAGCCCTGCGTGGTGGGGCAGGTCATGGGGTCTGCGCCCTGGAGGGTCAGCGTAAGCACCGTGTTGACCTGGTTCATAAGGTCGTCCATGCCCTGTTTCGCCACGGTGAAGAGCGCCATGTTCTCGTTGGTCATTACCTTTTCGTAGGCTTCCTGCATTTTCGCGTTCAGCTCCTGGAGCTTCTCCTTGTTCTGCTCCTCCTCGGGCTTGTTGTACTCCATCGCCGCGTTCTGACGGATAAGGTTGAACTCGCCGATAAGGTTCTGGAGGTCTGTGTCCTCGTCGTTCGCCTTCTTTGCCTTTGCGTACTCAACGTAGCGCTCGTCCGCCTGTATTGCCTTGCCGAGCTCTCTTACTGCCTGTATTGCGTCCATGATTTTTTCTCCTTTACACTAGTTCGCCCAGCAGCGCCCAGTTGAGCGCGCCGGTTATTTTTACATCAACGAAGCTGCCGATAAGCGACTTGTCTCCGTCGAAGTCAACGATTATATTCTGTATGCTCTTTCCGGTGAGACAGCCGTCCCGGGTTCTTCCCGGTCCCTCGCACAGAACCCTCAGCGTCCTGCCGACATAGCCCTGATACGCGTCGCAGCCTATCTCCTGCTGGACCTCGAGAAGCTCCCGGAACCACTTTCCCTTTTCCTCCTGCGGAATTGGGTCGGGCATTTCCGCCGCCTTTGTGCCCTTGCGCGGGCTGTAAATAAAGGTGAACAGCGAATCGTACTTCACCTCGCGGATAAGGCTGAGTGTCTCCTGGAAATCCTCGTAGGTCTCGCCGGGGAAGCCGACTATTATGTCGGAGGTCAGCGCCACGTCCGGGATACGCTCCTTGGCGTAGTTTATCAGCTCCAGATAGTGCTCCCGGGTGTAGCTGCGGTTCATCAGCTTCAGGATACGGCTGCTGCCGCTCTGCACCGGCAGATGGAAGTGCCGCGTGACCTTTTCGCACTCCGCGATGGTGTCTATGAGTTCATGCGTTGCGTCCTTAGGGTGGCTGGACATATAGCATATCTTGAACTCTCCGGGTATCGCGTTTATCCTGCGCAGCAGCTCCGGGAAATCAACGTCCGTGCCCCTGCCGTAGCTGTTCACGTTCTGCCCGAGCAGCAGAAGCTCCTTACAGCCGCTTTCAACGAGCTGGCGCGCTTCGTTCAGTATATCCTCCGGGTCACGGGAGCGCTCCCTGCCGCGCACATACGGCACAATGCAGTAGGTGCAGAAGTTGTTGCAGCCGTACATTATCGGTATGCTTGCCTTTAGCGTGCTCTCGCGGCGCAGCGGTATTCCCTCCGCGATAACTCCGTCCATCTGCGGAATGGATATCTGCCGCTTGTGGGTGGTCATAGCCTCGTAAATAAGCTGCGGCAGCGTATGGAGAACGTGCGTTCCGAAAACCATATCAACGTAGGGAAAGCTCTTTTTTATGCGCTCCGTGATGTGCTCCTGCTGAACCATGCAGCCGCACACTCCTATGAGCATATCCGGCTTGCGGCGCTTGTTGTGCTTCAGCGCGCCAAGATTTCCGAACACCCTGTCCTCGGCGTTCTCCCGGACTGCGCAGGTGTTGAACAGCACCAGATCCGCATCGTCTGCGGAGTTTGAGAAGCCGTAGCCCATCATCGCGAGCATTCCCTTTATCTTCTCGCCGTCGCTGACGTTCTGCTGGCAGCCGAAGCTGTGGACGTGCGCCACCGGCGGTTGCTCCCGCGCGGAGTTCAGCTCGCGGACTTTCCGGGTGTATTCCTGCTGTGCCGCTATTTCTGCGGCGGTTACTTTTGTTGTCATCTATATTATCCCTATTCTTTTTGGTCTTGAATATATAATTATAACACATTTTTCGCGAAAAATCAAGCCGTCAGCGCTTCGGCACCCTGGCAAATACTGCCGCGCTCACAGAGTGCGCGCCCGCTTCCTTAAGCAGGTGCGCCGCCGCGCCGAGAGTGGCTCCGGTGGTGCAAACGTCGTCTATCACAAGAATGTACTTTCCGCGGACAAGCTCCGGCTTCGTCACCTTGTAGGAGCGCAGGGCGTTCTCGCGGCGCTGTTCTGCGTTAAGGCGCTTCTGCTCCAGTTTACCGGGTCTGACAGCAATTACCCGCTGGAACTTTTTTCCGGTCATTTCGCACACCATTTTCGCGATAAGCTCACTGTGGGCGTAGCCAAGCTCACGGCAACGCCTTTTTCCCGACGGTATCGCGGTCACGAAATCAGCCGTGCGGATAAGCTCCTGCGCGTTCTCTGCGATAAGCACGGCGAACGCGTCTATCGGGTAGCGGTACCAGCCTTTCTTCATGCGGAGCACCGCAGTCCTCGCCCTGCCGGAATAGCGGCACACTGCGGTGAATCCCTCCGTTTCCGGCGGAGCTTCGCCCGGGTTGTCCGTGAAAGGGAGTGCAGAATAGCAGCTCCCGCACCAGAATTCCCGTACGCCGACGACTTCCCCGCAGAACGGACAGCGGTTCGGCAGGAACAGCGCCGCTGCGGCTCTACATAGCTCCCACGCTTTCATACAAACATATCCTCCAGCATAGGCTGAAGGCAGGAGTACCGCTGATTCCTGCTGACGTTTGCGACCATGCTGCGCACCTTGTTCACCGAACCTATGAGTATCAGCGTTTTTTTTGCGCGGGTGACCGCCGTGTACAGCAGATTCCGGTAGGAGAGCCTGTCCATTCCGTTCGGCAGCGGGATTATCACCGCCGGGTACTCGCTTCCCTGGCTTTTATGTATCGTCACGGCGTAGGCGTGCTCTATGCGGTTCATCATCTCAATGTCGTATGTCGCCGCCCTGCCGTCAAAGTCGATATCGAGCTTGTTGTTCACCTTGTCCGCGCGGCGGATTATCCCGATATCCCCGTTGAATATCCCGTGGGACAGCTCCGCGCCCTTTCGCCACTCAACGTCGTAGTCGTTCTTGGTCTGCATGATTTTGTCCCCGGTGCGGAAAAGCGTGTTCCCCAGCTTTACCTCCGGGTGGTTCTTTGACGGAGGGTTCAGCGCAAGCTGGAGCTCCTTGTTGATGTTCTGGGTCCCTGCAACGCCAAGCCTTGACGGGCAGAGCACCTGTATATCCTCCATCGGGGAATAGCCGTAGCTTTTCGGCAGCCGGGTCTTGCAAAGCTCCACCACCAGCCGCAGGGTCTCCTCCTCGGAAGCCGTTTCCATAAAGAAAAAGTCGCTGCGGCGGTCGTTCAGCACCGGCATTTCCCCGCCGACTATCCTGTGCGCGTTGGTCACTATCAGACTCTGCGCCGCCTGGCGGAAAATCTTTTTCAGCTCCACCGCCGGGACCCTGCCGCTGGAGATAAGGTCGCGCAGGATATTCCCCGCGCCCACCGACGGAAGCTGATTGCTGTCGCCCACCATGATGAGCCGCGTCCGGGGTCTTACCGCGTGCAGGAGGGATTCCATCAGCAGAGTGTCCACCATCGACATCTCGTCGATTATCAGCACGTCGCAGGTCAGCGGGTTGTCCTCGCGGCGCTTGAACGCGTGGGAGGAAGTCCCGAAATCCACCTCCAGCAGGCGGTGTATCGTCTGCGCGGGGGCTCCGGTGAGGTCGGCCATGCGCTTCGCCGCGCGCCCTGTGGGAGCCGCGAGCTTCATTTTCAGCTTCCGCTGGCGGCAGAGGGAAATGACCGCGTTCAGCGTGGTGGTCTTTCCGGTGCCGGGACCTCCGGTCAGGATAAAAACGTGGTTGTTCATGCAGCCGCGTATCGCCTCTTTCTGGAGTTCCTCGTACTCTATGCCGTTTTCCCACTCGATCCCCGCTATCTCGTCCGCGAAATCAGCGTCGCCGCAGTCGTCGCGCTTTACCATCTCCGCCAGCTTTTCGGCTATGAATTCCTCCGCGCGGAAGTACTCCGTCAGGAACACGTATTTCCTGTCGTACCTGTCGCAGAGCACGACTTCGCTGCGCTCCTGCGCCATGGTCAGCCCGTTCCAGTACTGCTTCTCATTTACATTGAGCACGCTGCACACCCGGTCGGAAAGCTCGTTCTCCGGAATACAGGTATGGCCGTTATTGGCGTTCAGCCGCAGGCACCAGATTATCCCGGCGAGTATCCGCTCCTCGCTGTCCATCGGGAAGCCCATATCCAGCGCAAGGCGGTCGGCTTCCCTGAAAGGAAGCTCTATTCCAGTCCCGCACAGGCAGTAGGGGTTATCCTCCACCGCCTGGACCGTGTGCATTTCGTATTTCTTCCATGCGGAGGCGACCACCGCCGGAGACAGCCCGTACTTTGCGAAATACGTCACCGCCTTGCGCAGCCCGGTTATCCTGCGGAATTCCTCGCCCATCTTCAGGGCGCTTTCCGTGGATATCCCCTTGATTCCCGAAAGCTGCGCGGGGTCGTTTTCGATTATCTCGAGAGTTTTGTCGCCGAACGCGGTCACAATGCGCTTTGCCATCGCCGGGCCTACTCCGGTTATCACCCCGGAGCCGAGGAATTTCCGCACGGCGCTCTGGCTGTTGGGCAGGCTGCGCTCGCAGACCTCCGCCTTGAACTGCCTGCCGTATTTCTGCGTGTTGACGTACTCCCCCAGCAGCGTGAGATTCTCGCCCTCGCGCACGTCACCGAGGTTCCCCACCGCCGTGACCAGCTCGCCGCCGCAGTCAAGGTCTACCACGATATAGCCGTTGTCCTCGTTGAAGAATATAACGTCCTCGACAGTACCAGATATGGTAACTCCCGTTTCTTTGTCCATTTAAGTCAACACCCCGCTCAGTCCTGCTTCAGAAAATAAACATTGCCGTATCTTTCGGCAAGCCGCCTTGATTCCTTATCCCAGTCGTTCCCGGCGGAAAGGATAACCACCCTCGCAACATGAGGGTCCCGCCGCACCGATTCCACGAATCCGCCGATGTCCTCGCCGCTGCGGACGTACACGTCATGCCGGTGCGCCCCTTTTGAGAGTATCGCCCATGCTATCAGCTTTATCAGCACCGCCAGCCCGAATATCGACAGGAACATCAGCGAAAAAACATAGATAAACTGCATACATACCGCCTCCTGCGGCATTATATGCGCGGTTCCCGGAATACGTTATCTGTGGAGGATAATGCAGTTCCAGCCCTCTTCGTTGCGTACCTCGGAGATAACGAATCCGTTCTGCAGCAGCGCCGCATTTACCTCGTCAAGGCGCTCGTCGATTATTCCGGAGACCAGAAGAGTTCCCTCCGGCTTCATGAAAGAGGCGAACAGCGGGCTCATGCCGATGATAACGTCCGCAACGATGTTCGCGCAGATAACGTCATAGCCTGTGCCGAGCTTTCCGCGCAGCTCCCCGTCCTCGATGATGTTTCCACAGTAGGCAGTGTAATGCTCATGTGTGAAATGGTTCTTCTCAACGTTCTCGGAGGCGGTCTTTACCGCGTTCTCGAAGATGTCGCACATCATGACCTTTTCCGCGCCGAAAAGCAGCGAAGCAATGGACAGGATACCGCTTCCGCAGCCGAGGTCGAGCACATGATCGCCGGGCTTCACTATCTCCTCGAGAGCCTCCATTACCAGCTTGGTGGTGTGGTGCTGTCCGGTGCCGAACGTGGAAGCCGGGTCGATCTCAAGGATACGGTCGCCGTCAGCCGGGGTCACGTCCTCCCAGGAGGGCTTGATGACGAGGGACTTTCCTACGCGGAACGGCTTGTAGAACTTCTTCCAGTTGTTCGCCCAGTCCTCCTCCTTTACGTTTGCAAGCTCCATGCGAAGATTCCCGTAATAGCCGTCGGAGTTGTTCGCTTTCCAGCCCTCGATGAGGGATTTTATCGCCGCAAGGGTCTCCGCGCCCTGGGCGTTGTCGTGGACGTACAGCGTGATGTGCGGCTCCGCCCTGCTTAACCCCATCAGCTCGTCGTCAACGTAATCCCAGTTTGCGTTCTTGTCCGCAAGGAAGCTCTCAAAATCCGCGCTGTCGGTGATGATGAAGCCGGTTATGCCGTAGTCGGTCAGGGCGCCTGTAATGCCGTCTATCGCCTGTGAAGAGGTGTAGATATCCGCCTGTATAAAGTTATCCATTTCTTTTCTCCTGTAATTCATGAAATTGCACACAATAGTACATTCTACATTATACATCATCTGCCCGGATAAATCAAGGGGTATTTGCCGCAAAAAATGCGCTGCAAGTATTGACTTTTTTCGCGGATAGTACTATAATAGAATAGTTAAACTATACCCATCAGCCGGACAAACCGGACAAAAACAAAACGCGCCCCGAAAAAGCGCAGAATACAACAAATACCCAAGGGGGATAAAAAAATGAAAATTGCAGTAGCGGGAACCGGATATGTAGGTCTTTCGATGGCGGTGCTTCTTTCGCAGAACAACGACGTCACCGCAGTAGATATAGTTCCCGAAAAGGTGGAGCTGATAAACAGCCGCCGCTCGCCCATCGCGGACAAATACATCGAGCAGTACCTCGCAGAAAAGCCGCTGAATCTCACCGCCACCACCGACGGAAAATCCGCGTACGCCGGCGCAGAGCTGGTCGTTATCGCCACTCCCACGAACTACGACTCGGAAAAGAACTATTTCGACACATCCTCCGTCGAGGCTGTCATCGACCTGGTGCTCTCCGTCAACAGCGACTGCACCATCGTTGTGAAGTCCACCGTTCCTGTGGGCTACACAAAGGGTCTGCACGAAAGATATCCCGAAGCCGCTCACCGCATCATCTTCTCGCCGGAATTCCTGCGGGAGGGACAGGCTCTCTACGACAACCTCTACCCCTCCAGAATAATTGTCGGCGCGCCGGAGGAATGGGCTGACTCCACCGCCCGCGCGGACGTTTTTGCAAAGCTGCTCCAGCAGGGCGCCGTCAAGGAGGATATCCCGACGCTGCACCTTAACCCCACGGAAGCCGAGGCGGTAAAGCTTTTCAGCAACACCTACCTTGCGCTGCGCGTGGCTTACTTCAACGAACTTGACACCTACGCCGAGATGAAGGGGCTCAACACCCGCCAGATAATCGACGGCGTAGGACTTGACCCGCGTATCGGCTCGCACTACAACAACCCCAGCTTCGGCTACGGCGGGTACTGCCTGCCCAAGGACACAAAGCAGCTCCTGGCGAACTACGCCAACGTGCCCAACGACATCATCGGCGCGATAGTCGCGGCGAACAAGACCCGTAAGGACTACATCGCCGAGCACATCGCAGCGGCGGCTCCGGAAACCGTCGGAGTTTACCGCCTAACGATGAAATCCAATTCCGATAACTTCCGCCAGAGCTCTATCCAGGGGATCATGAAGCGCCTTGCCAGTAAGGGCATAAAGGTCATCGTCTTCGAGCCAACGCTGAAAGACGGTCAGAGCTTCTTCGACTACGAGGTGTGCAACGATTTCGCAGAGTTCAGCAGCCGTTCCGACGTAATTCTTGCAAACCGCATGAGCAGCGAGCTTGAACCGGTAAAGAGCAAGGTTTACACAAGAGACCTTTACAGCAGGGACTAAAATCAGAAAAAGGGGGTGCCCCGGGTGGATTCCACCATAACCGCCACTTACAGATTAGTTATACGCGGCGGCAGTTCAAGACAGCTTTTTCTCGACGAGGACTTCATGAAGCTGCTGGACATTGCCGACAACTCCGACCCTGAGGGGAATTATCTCCGCTGGTACGAGGGCGTCCACCCGGACGATATCCCGCTTCTGAGGGAAGCCATCGACAGCACCATACATGGTATCAGGGCGGAGGTAAAATACCGCTGGAACCACAAAACAAAGGGAGCGTACTCCGTGTACAGCTCCGGCATGCTTGTCTCCAAAGAGGGCGGGCGCATTGTTATCTACGGCTATTTCAAGGGGATCCCCGCCGACCGCACGCAGCTTTTCCGGTACGACCCCGACCTCCAGCTTCTGACGCGGCTGTTCACCGAAAAGCTTCTGGACAGCTTCGCCCACTGCACCCTGGCGGATGTTTCCGCCAACAAGGTGCTGATACTGAACGACGCGTTCAACACCCGCGTTTCCGCCGGAACCGAGTTCACTTACAGCGACTGGCTTGACTCGATCCTTGGAAAGATACACCCGGACGACCGCTCCAGGCTCAGCCAGCTTATCTCGGCGGAGAACCTGCTGAAAAGCTTCTGCTCAACCGACGAGGTGCACGGCGAGTTCCGCATAAGCTATGCGGGGGGCTTCTGCTGGGTGAACCTCAGATTCGTCCAGATGAAGCAGCGGCTCGCCGCCAAATATCCGCAGTTCATCGTCATACGGCGCATTGCGGCGGATCACCGCGCCGTTTTTATGGAGGAGCTGCGCAATCAGCTAATAAACCGCCTCGCCCTGCCCTATCAGACCATCGACCTGATAAACCTGAGGGACGGAAGCTACTATTCCTCCGCCGATAAGCAGGGCAGCTATGCCGAGCATTTCAGTGAAATCGGAATGTTCACCGACGCCATGCAGCGCTTCGCGGACAACTGCGAATGTAATGCCAGCGACCACAGCGCGATACTCTACAACTTCAACCCCGAAAACATGAAGAAGCGCTTCGCTTCCGGGGAGAAGCTCATTGAAATAGAGATCTGCCAGCACCCGGGAAATAATCCCGAGTGGATAAGGATACAATCCTTCATGTCGGACACGGACGAAAACGGCGAGCCCAGCATGGCGATACTTACGATTCAGCCTATAACCGCCGAAAAGCTCCGGGAGCTGCGCTATCAGCAGCGGCTTGAAAGGGCGCTGCGCTCCGAGAGCCAGTACCGCCAGGCGATCCTTTCCAACGCCATCGCGGTGTATACCTATAATATAAACAAGGACACCCTTTACGACGAAGTGATCGAGCAGGACGGGATCCAGCCCATACTGCCGCTCATGGGGCTGGAGCCGCCGTGCTCCTACAACGAATACATCAGCCGTAAAGCCGAACTGTTCACCGACAAGTCCGCCGCAGACGTTTTCCGGAGGACTTTCTGCACAAAGACCCTCTGCGATATGTACGACAGCCGCCGCCGCAGCTTTGACACGGAATACGAGCTTGCCGTGGACGGAAGAGTGGGATTCTTCCGCGAGGCGGTAATTCTCACGCAGGACATTGAGACCGGGGATATTTGGGGTCTGACCTATGTGCGCAACATCACCGACGAGCACAACCGCTCCGTGCAGGTGGAGCAGGCGCTCCGCGACGCGTTCACCCAGGCGCAGCACGCGAACTCCGCGAAAACCCTGTTCATGAGCCAGATGAGCCACGATATCCGCACCCCGCTGAACTCCATTCTCGGAATGTCAGCGATAGCGCAGGAGCACATCAGCGACCCGGCGCGCGTCAACGACTGCCTTGAAAAGATACAGACCTCAGGTCACCACCTGCTGGAGATAATCAACAACGTTCTCGACCTTTCCGCGATAGAAAGCGGCAAAACCACGCTCACCGCGGAGCCGTTCGACCTGAAAACATTCCTGGACGAAACCGTGACCATGATTCGCCCCGTTGCGGAAAAGAAACACCACAAGCTTATTGTCAGCGTGGATTCCAACATGAATTTCAACGTGATAGGCGACCAGACAAAGCTCCGCCAGCTTCTGACAAATATTCTCAGCAACGCGGTGAAATACACGCCCGACGGCGGCGAGATACAGTTCAGCACCATCGAGCTTTCCCCCGACCACAGCGGGGTACACCGCTATCTCTTCACGGTGCAGGATAACGGTATCGGCATGAAGCCGGAATTCAAGAAGCACATCTTCGACCCGTTCGTCCGCGCGGACGACCACAGGATAAGCGGTATCCAGGGCACGGGGCTTGGCATGCCCATCGCGCTGAACATAGCCCGCATGATGAACGGCGACATCGCAATAAACAGCGCAGTGGGAAAGGGCTCCCGGTTTGAGATAACCGTCTGCCTTAAGGAAGGCAGAAAATCCGATGAAAAGGCGGCGCAGAACTCCGCAGCCTTAAAAAAGGTCCGTATGTCTGATTTTGATTTCGGCGGAAAACGCGTTCTTCTGGCGGAGGACCTTGAATTCAACGCCGAGATAGCCTCGGAATTCTTCGCCGAAGCGAATATTATCACGGACATCGCCAAAAACGGAAAAGAAGCGGTGGAAATTTTCAACAATTCAACTGTTGGATATTACAGCATGATCTTCATGGATATCCAGATGCCGGTTCTGGACGGGTACGAGGCGGCGGACAGGATCCGCGCCCTGCCTCGCGAGGACGCAGGCTCCGTGCCGATAATCGCGATGACCGCAAATGCGTTCATCGAGGACATAAAGAGATCCAAGGAGCACGGAATGAACGGTCACGTTTCAAAGCCGCTGGATATCCCCGCGCTGACCCACGAGCTGTGCAGATGGCTGAAAAATCAGAAATAATAAGCGTCACCATAGAACAAAGGACGACAAGAGATGAAAAGAATAGTCACGATACAGGATTTTTCCTGCGTAGGGAGCTGCTCGCTGACTGCGGCTATCCCGGTGCTTTCAGCGGCGGGAGTTGAGTGCTGCGGGATCCCCACCGCGCTGCTGTCGAATCACACGGGATTCCCCACGTTTTACAGCATCGACCTGACCGACGAGCTGGAGCCGATAGGAAACCAGCTAAAGCGCGAACACATCGGCTTTGACGGAATTTACACCGGATATATCGCGTCAGTCGGGCAGATTGAGCACATCGAAAGGTTCATCAGCGAGTTCAGGCAGCCGGGCACCCCGCTGTTCATCGACCCGGTCATGGGCGACAACGGAAAAATGTACGCGGCCCTCACCGACGATTACCCGGAGCATATGCGCAGGTTCATTTCCGGCGCGGACATAATCACCCCGAACATTACGGAGGCCTGTCTGCTCACCGGCAGGAGCTTCAACCCCTGCCCCACCCTCCATGAAATAAAGGAAATGCTGCTGGAGCTGTGCGGGCTCGGGGTAAAATTCGCGGTGATAACCGGATTCTCGGAAAAGGGGCGGCTTGGCGCGGTCGGCTGCTGTAACGGCGTTTTCACGGAATTCCTCACGCCGAAAAAGGACGTTTCCTGCTCCGGCACCGGCGATGTTTTCGCCTCGGCGCTGCTGGGGGCTTATCTGCGCGGCGCGGACTACGCTCAGTCGCTGGAAATAGCCACAAAATTCACATACGCCGCCGTTGAATGCACCGCCGCAGCCCCCGACCGCAGATTCTACGGCATACACTTCCAGACCGTTCTCGGCGAATATATCAGGCTGCTGGAGGGAATCGAAAAGAGGCGGCAGAATGAAGCTTAAGCGTCTCCACAAGGCGATAATCTGTCTTGTGATATCCGCGTTTTTCTTTGCGCTGATGAATATGTTCGTGCGGCTCGCCGGGGACGTCCCGACAATAGAAAAGACGTTCTTCCGGAACCTTGTCGCGGTGTTCATCGCGGCGGGAGTGATGATTAAAAAACGCTGCTCCGTGATCCCGCCGAAGGGCGCAAGGCCTGACCTGGTGCTGCGGGCGGCGTTCGGCTACTGCGGGGTCATCATGAATTTCTACGCGATAGACCGGCTTCCGCTTTCGGACGCTTCCCTGCTCAACAAAATGTCGCCGTTCTTTGTTATATTGTTCTCCGCGTTCCTGCTGAAAGAGCGCGCGAATAAGGTGCAGTGGGCGATAATCATTACCGCGTTTATCGGGGCGATGTTCGTAATAAAGCCCAGCTTCCGGAACGCGGACCTTGTGGCTTCCATCGCGGGCTTTCTCGGAGGAATGTGCGCGGGCGCGGCTTACACGTTCGTCAGACGCGCAACGAATCACGGTGCAAAGAGCTACTATATCGTGTTCTTTTTCTCGGCGTTCTCATCGCTGGTGGCGCTGCCGCTGATGATGTTCGACTTCAGGCCGCTTTCCTGGTATCAGTTTCTTATGCTCATCGGAGCGGGAGCAAGCGCCGCCGTCGCGCAGTTCTGCATTACCACCGCATATTCCTTCGCCCCTGCAAAGGAGGTTTCCATCTACGATTATTCCCAGATAATCTTTGCGGCGGGGCTTGGCTTTATCGTGTTCGGGCAGATTCCGGACGTATTCAGCTTCATCGGCTACGGCATAATTATCGCGGCGGCTTTCGCCATGTTTAAGTATAATAACCGCCATCACGAAGAAACTTAGTACTGCGGGATTCACCTGCTCCAAAATCCGTCACTTATGTAACATCAAAAAAATTGCCCCAGCAATAGCTGAGGCAAATTTTTTTATATCGGTGGAGCGCGACCCTATTAGCCCTCGATGATGGGCGCGAATCTTATGCGGATATTCGGCAGCTTAGTGATAGTGGTGTAGTAGTTTGTCTGCCAGTCATCGCCCTGGGAGGGGTCGTTCTCGCCGGAAGCGGGAGGTGCGAAAATCTTGAGGGTAAGGTCAGCCGCGCCGTCAAGGGGCTTCTCAAAGAATGCCGGCATGAAGTCGATGGTCTTGGCCTCGGGGCTCTTGTAGAACCACTTGCCGTTGAGCTCCATCATGAGGTTGAGCGGCTCGTCAAAGGTGGCTTCGCAGAATACCGGGCTCTTGTCGAAGTGGAGCGGGATTGCTATACCTGTCGCGTCCTCGCTGCCGCCCCAGCGGAGCTTCACGGGGAGCTGCGCCTCAGCGCCCTGGGTCATGGACGGATAGAAATAATCGTCATGGATTATCTCCTTGTAGGTCTGAAGCGCGGGCTGCTCGATTCCTACGTCCTTGTTGTTCGGATCCTCGATCTCAAGCCCCAGTCTGCCGCGGTCGCGGAACTGATAGAATGTGAAGCCGCTGAACCAGCCCTGCTCCGGGTCGTTCTTCAGCATATCGCAGAATTCCTTTATCATCGCCGCCTGGTCGTAGGGACCAGTAACGTCGCCGTCCGCGTTGAACTCGCTCATCACCATGGGCTTCTGTACGCCGCCGCAAAGCTCCTTGTAGCGCTTCTGGGAAAGCTTTGTCAGGTTGTAGGTGTCAGCCACCTTGCTTCTGCTGAAGCTGGTGCCGCCAACGTCGGCGACATCATACGGCCAGCCCCAGTGCAGGCTCATGTACTTATCCACCGACCAGATGTCGGTAGCCCTTACCGCGTCCGCGAACTCCTTCTCCATCTCGATCT
Source organism: uncultured Oscillospiraceae bacterium (assembly GCA_934448295.1). Classification (GTDB taxonomy): domain Bacteria; phylum Bacillota; class Clostridia; order Oscillospirales; family Ruminococcaceae; genus CAG-115. The sequence goes on along the minus strand of CAKSEY010000010.1, from coordinate 69,157 downwards.
CGCCGCCCTTTTCGGGGTGCTCAACGCCGCCAATGCAGAGTATCGTGGAAACATTCGGAGCCTCTTTCTTGATGATGTTGTGGAAGCGCACATAGAAATCCGCGATCTGCTGGTAAGTAGCGCGCTTGGTGAAGCTGAACCAGTTGCCGGTGGCCTCGTGATTTATGCGGAGCTGCATTCTGCCGTAGGTGCGGAGCTCCTGAGCTATCTTTATGAGGTAGTCGTCGGTGAGGTTCGGGTCTACGGTCATGGTGAGGATAACGTCCTGACCGTGGCGGCGCACGTCCTTCATGCAGGTGAAAGGTTCGCCGTCAGTGGTGCCGCCGATACCGCCCTTGTAGGTGAAGTAATCGTCGTAGGGGTAGTCCCACTGGAAGCTGACCTCCTGGTCTGCGAATGCGTCGCGCGCGCGTGCAGGCCATGTCTTGTCCAGCGGATAGTAGCAGTACATCAGGCTTATTGCACGGTGGGGTCTGCCCATTTTGTGGAGGATATAATCCTGGTTAACGTACTCTCCGCGCTCACTTCCGTCGCCGAGGTCTACCGCGCACTTTGCCGCGCCCATTTCGATTGCATAGATCTTATGTTCCATTGGTGTTCGTCCTTTCAGATTTTAGGCTTGTATTACGCTTGTCCGCGCTTCAATTTATATGTATTATATCATATCCTGTAAACGTTTTCAAGGGGTTTGCTGAAATTTTATCAGAAAATTTACCCGGAACATCGCAAAATCTTACCACGATAGTCTCGACGGCGCATTACAGCCGGAAAGCCGGGAACGCATAAAAAAATTATCAATTATGTATTGAAGTTTTCACTCCTATATGCTATAATGAATAGAGAACATTCGTTTTTGCGAATCATATATTATAGTAAGTTATTTGAAAACAGCAGCACGGCTGGAGCCCGGCGATACCAGGCAGGCTTCGGTTTTTTTCTGCTGAATCAGCGGAATGGCAACAACTGGAATGGCGGTGTGATTATGGCAAACGAACCTGTAATAGATGTGGCAGAAGCGCCGGAGGAGCGCACGGACAACTCCAACGGCTGGGTCGAGGTAAGCTACGACCCGGAGGGCACCACGGCAAACATGATACTCCATGCCCCGCACGGCAGCGGAGCGCCTATTTCTGTGCCCCAGGCAATGGGCGAGCTGGTAAGGCGAGGAGTTACCGCTGGGATAGACGAGGAAGCAGTACGCGGAATGGTAGAGGGAAAATTATACGAGACCCCGGTATGCGTTGCAAGGGCTACCCCGGCAAAGCGCGGACAAAACGGCTCGATAAACTTCCTGTTTGAGAAGAACCGCGTGCCGAAGCCAAAGCACGATGAATTCGGCGTTGCGGACTACCGCGAGCTGAACCTTATCGTTCCGATAAAGCGCGGCACGGTCATCGCTGAGATAAAGCTGCCCACCCCCGGGGAGCCGGGGCTGAACATTTTCGGCACCACGATACAGCCGGAAGCGGGAAAGCCCGCCAACGTGACCCTCGGCAAGAACAACCTGCTCACAGCCGACGGAAAGAATATAGTTTCCGCGTGCGACGGACATATCGTCTACGGCACCGGTTGCTTCAACGTTGAAAGCGCCGTCACCATCAAGGCGGATCTCGACCTCTCGATAGGAAACATCGACTTCTTCGGAGACGTGCTGATAAAAGGCAACGTAATGGAGGGCTTCTCGGTAAAGGCGGGGCGCTCCCTCAGGATAGAGGGCACGGCGTTCAGCGCTGAGCTTTCAGCCGGGCAGAACATCGTGATAAACGGCGGCGCCATCGGCTGCAAGGTGGAGGCAGGCGGCGACGTCAAGATAGGCTTCTGCGAGAATACCGAGATAAAGGCGCAGGGCATGGTGGAGTCCTCGCAGTTCGCATTCTGCACCGTTTTCTGCTACGGAGAGCTCCACGCAAAGGGCAAAACCGGGGTCATCGTCGGTGGAGCCATAACCTCCATGAAGAACGTCACCGCCGGGATAATCGGCTCTGAGAAATACACCTCCACTGAAATCAACATCGGGGACGGCTCGGTTATCTGCGCCCGAAAGACCGAGGCGGAGGAGGAGCTCACAGCCGCCACCGAGAAATTCGAGCAGGCAACCAAGAACGTGGAATTCCTGAAAAGCCGCAAGAAAATACAGGGCGGCGCCCTCACGGATATGCAGGCGCGCCAGATGAAAACAGAGACCCAGAACAAGGTGTACTTCTCCGTGCGCCGCAAGGATCTCCAGGGCTATATCGCCCAGCTTGACGCGGATCTTAAGCACCGTGACGACCTCTGCGCCATAGTGAACAACAAGATATATCCCGGCAGTCATTTCTGCATAAACTACCTTTCCCTGGATATCACCGATACTTTCGGCAGGTCAAGGGTCTGCATAATCGACGACACGGTCCAGATCGTGCCTATGTGATAATTCCGCGCGCCTGCGGTGTGCACGGCGCGCGGTTCGCTTCACCTCCGGGTGGAGCGTTTTTACGCCATGCACTGTAAACGATTCCGTGGAGGTATACCATGACCGACAAGCGATTTATCCGCACCTGGAGCGGGATATTCTTTTCGCCGCTGGAGCCGCTCCCCGAGAACATAGTCCCGGCGGACATAGCCCACGCGCTCTCCATGCTGTGCCGCGCGAACGGGCATTTTAAGAGCTTCTATTCCGTGGGGCAGCACTGCCTCGCCTGCGAAGCGGAAGCCGCCGCTGCCGGACTCCCCCGGGAGACCCGGCTCGCCTGCCTGCTGCATGACGCCAGCGAGGCCTACATCTCCGACATAACCCGCCCGGTGAAGCTGGGGCTTCCGGAGTACCGCGCGATAGAAAAGCGGCTCCAGGACACCATCTACCGCCGCTTCGGAATCGACCCGGAAAACCAGGCGATAATGCGCGAGGTCACGCGGATAGACGATACCATGCTGTACCATGAATTCCTTGCGCTGGGCGGATTCCCGCTGTACGAAAGCGCCCCCGCGAAAATCACCGAGCCGCGCTTCGATTTCCAGCCGTTCGCCGAAACGGAAAGGCAATATCTTGACGCGCTGAATAAACTACTGGAGGACGTATAATGACCGCTCAGAACATTCTCTTCAACGACAACTGGCAGTTCTGCCTGTGCGACCTTGGCACGGAGCTTTCCGCGCTGGGCTCCCGGCACTGGTACGACGTGGAGCTGCCGCACGACTGGCTCATCGGCGACACCTCGAAGCTCTACGAGACCGGCGAGGGCTGGTACCGCCGCACGCTTTCCTGCTCTGCGGAAACGCTCTCCGGCAGGGTGCTGCTGAATTTTGACGGCGTTTATATGGATTCCACCGTGTTCGTGAACGGAAAGGAAGCCGGAAGCTGGACCTACGGCTACTCCGCGTTTGAATTCGACATAACCGACCTGCTCCGGGAGGGCGAAAACGAGCTTCTGGTGAGGGTTCAGCACCGCTCCCCGAACACCCGCTGGTACTCCGGAGCCGGAATTTTCCGCGATGTAACGCTGAAGCTCCGCCCGCTGACCTATATCCGCACGAACGGCGTTTACATCCACTCCGAAAAACAGCCGGACGGCTGGCGCACCGAGGTGGAAACCGATATCGTGGGCGCTCCCGCTGAGATCAGGCTGCTGATGGAGCTGCAAGACCCCTCCGGCGCAGGCATGGGCGGCTACGGCATGGAAGCGCGTTTTGACGGGCTCCGGGAGAGCTTCTCCGCAAGCTTCACCAGTTCCGACCCGGAGCTGTGGAGCGTTGACGAGCCGAATCTCTACACGCTGAAGATATCCCTTTACAGCGGCGGCGAGCTGCTCGACTGCGCGACTGAGAGCTTCGGCTTCCGCACCGCTGAATTCCACCCGGAAAAGGGATTTTTGCTGAACGGAGTTCCCATGAAGCTCCACGGGGTGTGCATGCACCACGACCTTGGAGCGCTGGGCTCCGCGATGAACACCGCCGCCCTCGCACGGCAGCTCCGCATAATGAAGGACATGGGCGTGAACGCGATACGCACCTCCCACAATATGCCCGCGCGGCAGCTCGTGCAGCTCTGCGATGAAATGGGACTGCTGGTGGACAGCGAAGCGTTCGATATGTGGGAGAAGCCCAAGACGGAATTCGATAACCACCGCTTCTTCATCGAGCACGCGGAGCGCGACGTGCAGAGCTGGATAGAGCGCGACCGCAATCATCCCTGCATAATCATGTGGAGCATAGGCAACGAGATAAACGACACCATCGACCCGCACGGTCTGGACATCACAAAGCGGCTGTACGGCTACGTCCTGAAATACGACCCCAAGGGGAACGCCGCGCCGACCATCGGCTCAAACTACATGGGCGACCAAAACGCGCAGAAGTGCTCAGATATCGTGAAGCTTGCGGGCTACAACTACTCCGAGTACCTTTACGACGAGCACCACGCCAAGTACCCCGACTGGGTGATCTACGGCAGCGAAACGGCTTCCGCAGTGCGTTCAAGGGGAATTTACCGCTTCCCTGCCGAGCTTCCGCTGCTCACCGGAGAGGACTATCAGTGCTCCTCCCTCGACAACAGCGTTGTGGGCTGGGGCTCCTCCGCGATGAAGTCCTGGAGGCTCGACCGCGACTGCCCCTACTGCTGCGGTCAGTTCATCTGGACAGGCTTCGACTATATCGGCGAGCCTACCCCATACAACACGAAGAACAGCTATTTCGGCATAGTTGACACGGCGGGCTTCCCGAAGGATATTTACTATTTCTACCAGAGCGTGTGGCTCAGCCCGGAGCAGAAAAAGGTGCTGCACATCGTGCCCTCTTACTGGGATTTCATGCCCGGCGAGCTGATAGACGTGCTGGTTTACAGCAACGCGCACCACATTGAGCTTTTCCTGAACGGAGAGAGCCTTGGCACCCACGTCATGGATCTTGATACGGACAGCGAAATGCGCGCGCATTTCTCCGTGCCCTTCCGGGCGGGAGTTATCCGCGCGGTGGGATATTCCGAGGACGGCACGGAACTGCTGTCGGAAGCGCTCCACACGCCCTCAGACCCGGCGGCGGTGGTCATGAACTCCGACCGGGAAACTATCCTTGCGGACGGCAGGGATATCGCATTCGTTGAGATCTCCGTAACGGACGGCTCCGGTATTCCGGTGGGGAACGCGCGGAACCGTATCCGCGTGGAGGTATCCGGCGCGGGCAGGCTTGTGGGTCTTGACAACGGAGATTCCACCGACTACGACAGCTACAAGGGCGACAACCGCAGGCTGTTCTCCGGAAAGCTCCTCGCCATGGTAGAGAGCACTCTGGAGCCTGGAAGCATCACAGTCCGCGCGTACTCCGAGGGGCTGGAGACCGCTGAGCTCAACCTCCGCTCGGAGGAATGCGGAGCCCCCGCTGGCGTGAGCGTTGTCACGGAAAACGCGTTCCCGGCGGTATGCCCGGCTTACACTGGCGAGGTTCCCGCGAGAATGATCATTCCGCATATCGAGGGGGGGAGCTCCCTCACACCAGAGCGCCCCTCCGCAGCGATAACCGTGAAGCTCCTGCCGGAAAACTGCACCTACGCTGACGTAAGCTGGAGCACAGTCCGCAGAAACGGCGTGGAAAGCTCCCTCGCGGAGATTTCCGGCGATGGGCTGAGCGCCGTGGTCAAGGCAAAGGGCGACGGCGAATTCTTCGTCCGCGCTATGGTGTTCAACGGAGCGGAACACCCGCAGATAATCGCGGATATTCCGTTCAGCGCCGAGGGGCTCGGCGCGGCGGTTCGCGATGCATACGGCTTCATTTCCGCAAGCACGCTGGACTGCTCCAACGTCCCCATCAACATAATTGAGGACGGCGCGCTGTCGAATTTCGACGGAAAGACCGTCATGACCTACAACGACGTTGATTTCGGCAAGACCGGCTCGGAATTCGTTTCGCTGAGCGTCGGCACCTGCGCCGACGTCCCTGTGGAGGTATGGGAGGGCGCGCCGGACAGCGGTTCCCTGCTCTGCCGCGCGGAATTCTCCAACAACGGGCACTGGTGCGGCTTTGCGGGGCAGGATTTCAGGCTGGCGCAGAGGCTCACCGGAGTTCACACTATTTCCGTGGTAATAGACACGCGCATAATCTTCGGAGGATTCCGGTTCATCGAGGTGGAGCGCGCGTTCGACACCAACTGGACAGGCGAAGCGGACAGCGTTTACGGCGATGATTTCCGCGTCACCGGAAGAAGCGTCACCGACATCGGCAACAACGTTATCATCAATTACGAGGGGCTGGACTTCGGCACGGCAGGCTCAAAGCGGCTGGTCATCTCCGGCGCGACCGGGAATCCCATGAACCAGATACAGCTCCGCTATACCCCGGAGGGCGGCTCGCAGAAAACCGTGCTGCTTGAATTCATGCAGGACGGCGGCAGGGAGCAGGGCTTCGATATCCCTGAGATAACCGGGGTCAACGATATCAGCTTTGTGTTCATGCCCGGCTCTAAGTTTGATTTCGACTGGTTCAGGTTTGAATAAGGTTTTCACAGAATTGTAACCATATTGTAAGAATATTGTAACCGTTTTGCTCTTGAATTTCATGTCGTGTTTGTAGTATAATAAATACATAAACATCGAATAACATTTGACAGGAAAGGGGGATACGGCTTGAAGAATGCACTTATACTTGTTCTGTCGGTTGTTGTAATAGCCGTTGCGATAATTGCAGTCGGGATCTCCATAAGCAATAACAAGCGCGAAGAGGAAAGCTCGCAGACTGAGAGTATCACGTCCTCCGTCACCACCCCTGACACCGAGCCTGCTGTCATAGTTCCCACCGAGGAGGTTCAGCCCCAGCCGGCGGCGCAGCCTACCCAGGAAACCTCCGAGCCGGAGCGCACCCCGACCGAATCCACCGGGGATATAATCCTTCTCGCCCGCTCCCTTATCGGCACAAGCTTCGCGGACGGCGGCGAATCACCGCAGACCGGCTTCGACAACAGCGGCTTCATTTACTACGTTCTGCGCGAAAGCGGCTACATCACCTGCCCGCGCGGAGTTTCCGCACAGTCCGAATGGGGCACCGAAATATCATATTCCGAGCTTGTTCCCGGCGACCTGGTGTTCTTCTCAGAGGGCGGCGCAGTCGCTGAATTCGGCGGGATATACTCCGGCGACGGGATCATGATCGCCTGCCTTATGCCGGGCACGCAGGTCAAGGAAGTCAATATAACCACAGATTACTACCGCGGGCATTTCTTCCGCGGCGTGGCAATAAGCTGATTTTATCCGGGAGAGGGCTGCACCTCTCCCATCAGACAGTCAATAAACCGCCATCTGAGTCGTTTGGCGAAAACTTGACTGCGCGGCGTCCATGCCGCGCTCTTGGCTTTCGCTTGTGACATCGTGTCACAACTCCGCACGACGGCAGGCACAAACACGATGTTTGTGGTGTTGCCCCAAAGCCCGTGTCTCCCCCGGTGGGGGAGGTGGCGCGAAGCGCCGAAGGGGTTAGTTTGGCGCAAAAAATCACATGATCGTTTAACGGATTCGTTTCGCGTTGCGCCAAACTAACGACAGACCACGATATCGGGCAACAAAGGGCAACGTCTGAAAAGCCTAGCCGTCATGCGGGTTCATAGCATCTGACGATTTCTTGACTGTCTAAATTTATACTTTTTTAGCAAGCTGACGGGAGAGGGCTACACCTCTCCCAGAATTTGTTTTTTGAAAGGAACCGTATGCTGACCCTTACCCCATACACCAAAAACGACCTCGCGCTGTACAAACAGCTTTATCTGACCGCATTCCCGAAAGAGGAGCGTGCGCCGTGGTTTCTTCTGAAGAGCCGCGCCGCCCAGGGACGCGCCGAGGCTCTTACCGCCTTTGACGATGGAAAATTCGCGGGGCTTGCCTATGTGGTCACGCTGGACGATATGGCGTATCTGTTTTATCTCGCCGTAGCCGAGGAACAGCGCGGGCGCGGCACCGGCGGAAAAATCATCGCCGCCCTGCGGGAGCGCTACCCGGGCAAGCGGCTGTTTCTCGCCCGGGAACAGCTCGACCAGACCGCCGGGAACTACCCGCAGCGCGAGAGCCGACGCAGGTTCTACCTGAAAAACGGCTTTGAGGACTGGGGAACGCTGATAAAGGAAGGCCCCGTGACCTACGACGTAATGGGAATCGGCAAGTCGGTCACACCGCCGGAATACAAGGCGCTCATGACCTCGTGGACCGGAAAGCTCGCGGGGCTTATGTTCAGGGCGTATCTGACAGAAAACAAATAAACGGAGGACAACATGGATCCAAGAAAGCATTTCAGCGCGCTGAATATAATCCACAGAGTGATAAGCGAAAAGGTACAGCCCGGCGACATCTGCATTGATGCCACCGCCGGCAGGGGGAACGACACGCTTTTCCTCGCGAAGCTGGTGGGAGAAACCGGGCACGTTACCGCTTTCGATATCCAGCAGGACGCGGTGGACAGCACCCGGGAGCTGCTTGCGGCAAACGGAATGTCCGACCGCGCGGACGTTCTGCTGAAAAGCCACAGCGAAATGGACGAGGTGGCGGAGGAAAACACGGTCTCCTGCATTACCTTTAACTTCGGCTGGCTGCCCAGGGGAGACCACAACGTTTTCACCAACAAATCCACCAGTATTCCAGCGATAGAAAAGGGGCTGAAGCTGCTGAAAAGCGGCGGGGTCATGACCCTGATAATCTACTACGGCAGGGAAACCGGCTTCGAGGAGCGCGACGCTCTGCTGGAATACCTCCCGACCATTGACAGCAGCAGGTTCACGGTCATCGAAATGCCGTTCGTCAACCGCCCGAACTGCCCTCCTATTCCGATACTTATACTTAAAGATATGTGAGAAGCGGCGCAGTCACTTGAACTGCGCCGCATATTTTTTATGGAATAAGCCAGTAAAGCAGCATATCCACCGCCACCGCCGAAAGCACGCACACGATTATCGGCTTCTTAAACCACGCGAGTATCCCTGCGGCAAGCGCCCCGGCTATGCCTATGTAGAGCCGGCTCTCGTCCACCATTATCACTCCCGGGAAGATAAGCGACACCATTGCCGTATAGGGTATCAGCTTCAGGAATTTCTCGAACCTCGGGCTGAATTTCAGCTTGCCTATCAGCACTGCGGGCAGCGCCCTCGGAATATACGTCACCAGAGTCATGCCGAGTATCAGAATAAGTATCTCAGTTCTCATCGCCGTCCTCCTTTTCTGCGGAGGGCTCGTCGTCCTTCAGGCCGACGAAGAACACGCCTATCCCGGCGCAAACCAGCGTTGAAATTATCAGCGCCCAGCTTCCGTCAATGAACTGCGAAAGCACCGTGTTCATTACGGCGGTAATTATTACCAGCACCAGCAGCCGCGCGTTTCCGCGAAGCCCCGGCAGAAGCAGCCCGATAAACATCGCGTACAGCGAAACTCCCAGGCTTGCCGTCACCAGCGGCGGCAGCAGGTCGGAGGCAAGCGCCCCGATAAGCGAGCCTATATTCCAGGAGGAATACGTCACCAGCGCTATTCCTATAAAATACGGGAACGTTGCCTGCTTCTGCGGGGTCGTGGTGAACAGCGCGAAAGCCTCGTCCGTTATTCCGAATGCCGCAAGGAGCCTCGGCGCTGTGCGCGCATTCTTCATCTTGTTGTTGACGCAGGTGCTCATTATTATATGCCGGAGGTTCAGAATAAACGTGGTAATGATTATAGTGATTATCGCGGCGCCCTGCGCATACATTCCGACAGCCATCATCTCAGCGGCTCCGGCATAGACCAGCAGCGACATTCCGCAGGTCTCAGGCACGGAGAATCCCGCCTGCCGCGCCATTACAGCGTAGGCTATCCCCACCGGGATATATCCCAGCACCACCGGAAGTCCCGCCCTCATTCCATATAGAAACTGTTTTCCTTTGCTTTCCACTTTTATTCCCTCTTCCGAAAAAAATGCGGATTAATTATAGCACTTTTTTCGCCATGTGTCAAGCAGGAGCGAGCGGCTCCTGCGGAGTATACCGCGCATATGTGCAGGCAATATTGATCCGCCATGCATATAACTCCCGCTGCCGGGAAAAATATCCAGCAGCGATTTTGTGCACATTTCACAAAATATGTTGAAAACTTAATGCAGTATAGACTAAGCCTATAAAATTTATATGAATTATCAAAAACCTATTGACAAACAAGGTTTTTGCTGTTATAATACAGAACATAAAGCCTATATGATTGATAGGTAAACGAGAGGAGCCGGAAAAATGAATGCGATATTCACAAAGCTGCTGCGCAGAAATTTCCGATTCGGGCGAATGCCCCGGCTTTCGGGCAAGGAATAACGCGTATCAACACCGCGGTGTTCCGTTGACCGAAAGCACAGAATACCATATAAACGAGGTGCAGATATGATACGGCTTGAGCATATAACCAAGACCTACGTCAATGCCGGGAAGAAATTCAACGCGGCAGACGACGTAAGCCTTGAGATCGGCAAGGGCGAGATATTCGGGATAATCGGCTTCTCCGGCGCGGGAAAATCCACGCTGGTGCGCTGCATAAATCTTCTTGAACGTCCCGACAGAGGTAAGGTGCTGATTGACGGCAAGGATATTACGTCGCTGCGCGGTGCGGAATTACGCCGCCAGCGCAAGAAAATAGGAATGATATTCCAGCACTTTAATCTGTTCGCTTCAAGAACGGTGCTCCAGAATGTCATATTCCCGATACGATACAGCGGAAAGAGCCGCGCGGAGCTGAAAGCCAAGGCAATGGAGCTGCTGGAGCTGGTAGGCATCGCAGACAAGGCGGGCGCCTATCCCTCGGAGCTTTCCGGCGGGCAGAAGCAAAGAGCCGCAATAGCCCGCGCACTCGCCAGCGACCCGGAGATACTCCTGTGCGACGAGGCAACGTCAGCCCTCGACCCGCAGACCACCGAATCAATACTCCGGCTGCTGAAATCGCTGAATGCGAAGCTCGGAATAACCATCGTGATGATAACCCATCAGATGAACGTGGTCAAGGAAATATGCACCCGCACGGCGGTCATGGAGAACGGAAAGGTCGTTGAACAGGGCGACGTATTCGAAATATTCGCCAACCCGCAGAAGCCCGTCACAAGGGCTTTCGTGGACACGACATCAACGCTCAGCAGGATAAACGAGCTGCTGGAGCAGAACTCCCCGCTGGTGCAGCTTAAGCCGGGTCAGAAGATACTCCGGTTCAAGTACCTTGAGAGAAGCGCCTGCGAGGCTCTGGTCTCCACCATCTCGCGGAAATTCAGCATTGACCTGAACATCATCTTCGGCAGCATTGAGATAATAGGCGACAACCCGATAGGCGGCCTGGTGGTCATCGCAGACGGCAAGGAGGACGATATCAGGGCGGCAGTGAAATATCTCTGCGATATAAACGTCGGAGTGGAGGTGATCCTCAGTGCGTGAGTTCTTTGAAAGCATTATGCCGAACGTAATTCCGAAGCTGCCCGCACTGTGGAACGCAACGCTCGAGACCCTCGCAATGACCGGACTTTCGGCGCTGTATATTCTCGTTATCGGAATGGCGCTGGGTATCCTGCTCACCGTCACGAAAAAGGGCGGACTCATGCAGAACACGGCGGTTTACAGGGTTCTGGACATCATCATAAACCTGCTGCGCTCGGTGCCGTTCATTATACTGCTGTTCCTGCTTATCCCGCTGACAAGGATCATTTCCGGTACCTCCATCGGCGTTGCCGGTTCGATTTTCCCGCTCATCGTGGGAACGGTGCCGTTCTTCTCCCGCCAGGCGGAGGCGGCTCTTGCAGGAGTTAATCCCGGTCTTATCGAAGCCGCTCAGTCTATGGGCTGCTCAAAGCTCGGTATCATTTTCAGGGTGTACCTTAAGGAAAGCATTCCCGCTCTTTCAAGAGGTATCACGATAACGCTGATAAACCTCGTCGGACTTACCGCGATGGCTGGCGCAGTCGGCGCTGGCGGTCTCGGAAACTTCGCTTACGTCCAGGGAGTTCAGCGTAACTATTACGATATAATCGTTGCGGCTGTGGTTGTTCTGGTGGTTATCGTCCAGATAATCCAGATAGCCGGAAACATAATCGCAAAGAAAACAGAAAAATAAAAGGCAAAGAAGCCTTATAACAAAGTTCAAAGGAGAACAAGACAATGACAAGCATTAAGAACAGATTCGCACTTTCCATCGCAGCGGTACTCGCTGCCGTATCCCTCACCGCGTGCAGCGGAAACACCTCTTCCTCCACCGACAGCTCTGCTGCTGAGAGCAATTCCGCTGATTCCAGCGCCGCTGAGAGCGCTCCCGCAGACAGCTCCGCAGCCGACAGCGAAACGGCTTACTCCCCCGAGAACCCCGTTACGGTAAAGATAGGTCTTACCGGCAACGTATACGAGGACATCTGGAACCCCATCAAGGAAAAGCTTGCTCCCGAGGGAATCAACATTGAGTACGAGCAGTTCACCAGCTTCAATATCCCGAACAACGCGCTCAACAGCGGCGAGATCGACATGAACGCATTCCAGCACCACGCTTACTTCAACAATGATGTTGCAAGCAACGGCTACGACCTCACCGCCATTGGTGACACCTACATCGTTGCAATGAACATCTACACCGCAAAGGGTCTCACCATTGAGGACGCGCTCGCTTCCACCGATACGCTGAAGATCGCCGTCCCGAACGACGTGACCAACGAGGGCAGAGCGCTGAAGCTTCTCGAGAGCGCAGGCTTCTTCACCATCAACTCCGAGGCAGGAGCTTCCCCCGAGATCACAGATATCACTGATTACGCAGTTCCCGTTGAGTTCGTTGAGGTAGACGCAAACCTCGTTTACTCCGTTATCCAGGACGTTGACCTCGCTGTTATCAACGGCAACTACGCGCTCGACAGCGGCCTTACCGCAGACGATGCTATCTACAAGGAGAGCGAGTACGCCGACAACAGCTACTACTGCCTCATCGCCGTAAGGACTGAGGACGCTGAGAACCCCGTTTACAAGAGGATCGTTGAAGCATACCAGACCCAGGATACCATTGATATCTACAACAACGAGTTCAAGGGCTTCTTCGTTCCTGCCTGGACTTTAGGCTAATTCGGAATTCATAATTCGTAATTCGGAATTATGGTGCCGCTTCGCGGATATTTCAAATACCTGCGAACGGCGCCGCAATTCCGAATAATTGCATATTCAGGAGGCACAGTATGGACGAACTTCTTAAGATAATCCCCGACCCGGAGCGGGTGAAAATAGGAAACATTGAGGACAAGTACCTGTCCGATACCCTCGGCAGGCTGAAAGGCACCGCCGCCGCGCTGGTGTTCCCGAAATCCACCGAGGAAGTCAGCGCGCTGATGAAGTACGCCTACGAAAACAGTATCCCGGTCACTCCGCGCGGAGCCGGCACGAATCTGGTGGGCTCCACGGTTCCCCACGGGAACGGAATTATCCTGGACTTCTCGCTGATGAACAGAGTCCTTGAAATAGACGAGGGGACTTTCACCGCCGTTGTTGAGCCGGGAGTTGTGCTTCAGGATTTCCAGAAGCTCGTTGAATCCAAGGGGCTGTTCTATCCCCCCGACCCGGGCGAGAAGCTGGCGACCATCGGCGGCAACATCTCCACCAACGCCGGCGGAATGAGAGCCGTAAAGTACGGCGTTACCCGGGATTACGTCCGGGGGCTTGAATTAGTCCTCGCGGACGGACGCGTTATCACCGCCGGAAGCAAGAATGTCAAGGACGCAAGCGGACTTTCCCTCAAGCACCTCATCGTTGGCTCCGAGGGCACGCTGGCGGTCATCACAAAGTGTATCCTGAAGCTCATTCCGAAGCCCGAGAAGTCGCTCTCCGTGCTGGTTCCCTTCCCTGACCTGAATACGGGTATCGCGGGAGTTCTCAGCATTATCCGCGCAAACGCGAACCCCACCGCGATAGAGTTCACCGAGCGCACGGTGGTTGAGCTGGGCGAGAAGTTCACCGGGCTGAAATTCCCCGTCCCCGAGGCGGGAGCATATATAATCCTCACCTTCGACGGCATGGAGAATTCCGTCAGGGAAAGCGCGGAGCTCGTCCGCAGCGTTGCGCTGAAGGCAGGAGCGCTGGATTACATCACGCTTGACGACCCGGAGCAGGCGGCGAACATCTGGAAGATACGCGGCTGTCTGGTAAAGGCTGTCGAGGCAGTCAGCGAACAGGAGCCGGTAGACCTAGTCGTGCCGATAAACAGGACTGCGGACTTCATCGGCTTCGTGCATGAGACCGAGCGCAAATCCGGAATGCAGATGGTTGCATTCGGGCACGCGGGAGACGGCAACGTGCACCTCTGCATGGTTCGCGGAAAGCGCACGGACGAGCAGTGGAAGAACGACCTCCACGACAACATGACCACTGTTTACAACTACGCTTACTCCCTCGGCGGGCTGACCTCCGGCGAACACGGGATAGGCGTTGCAAAGCGCCCGTATTTCCTCGGCGCGACAAACCCCGACAACCTTGACGTAATGCGTTCGATAAAGACCGCACTTGACGCGAAGCATATCCTGAACGACCACATATCTTACCTTAAATAAGGAGCACATATGAGAGAGCTTTCTAAAAAGACCGCCGGCTTCACTGATTCAGTGATCCGCCGCATGACAAGAATTTCAAACCAGTACGGCGCTGTGAATCTGTCGCAGGGCTTCCCGGACTTCGAACCTCCCCGGGAGATACTCGACCGCCTTGCGGAGGTCACCCGCGAGGACTTCCACCAGTATGCAACCACTTGGGGCGCGCAGAACTTCCGCGACGCGGTCGCGGCTAAACAGAAGCGCTTCATGGGCTACGACATCGACCCGAATTCCGAGATAGTAGTCACCTGCGGCTCCACCGAGGCTATGATGGCGGCTATGCTTTCCGTCACCAATCCCGGCGATAAGGTGATAGTATTCTCGCCGTTCTACGAGAACTACGGCGCGGACGCTATCCTTTCCGGCGCAGACCCGATCTACGTTCCGCTGAGCCCTCCGTCCTACGACTTTGACGCGGACGTGCTGGAAGCGGCTTTCAAGCAGGGCGCGAAGGCTCTGATACTCTGCAATCCGTCCAACCCCTGCGGAAAGGTGTTCACCCGCGGCGAGCTCCAGACAATCGCCGACCTCGCCGAAAAATACGACACATGGGTGATCACCGACGAGGTTTACGAGCACATAGTCTACGAGCCGAACAGGCACGTTTACTTCTCCACCCTGCCCCGCATGAGGGAACGCACCATCTGCTGCTCCTCCTTGTCAAAGACCTACTCCATCACCGGCTGGCGGCTGGGCTACGTCATTGCCCCGGCGGAGGTCGCAGAACGCGTGAAGAAAGTCCACGACTTCCTGACTGTCGGCGCTGCGGCTCCGCTGCAGGAAGCTGCGGTCGTCGGGCTGAAGTTCGGGGACGACTACTACAAGTGGCTCCAGCAGAAGTACACGCACATGAAGTCGCTGTTCCTTGACGGGCTTGACCGTATCGGGCTTTCCCACAGCGACCCGCAGGGCGCGTATTACGTCATGGTGGACGTTTCGGAATTCGGCTACGCAAGCGACCTGAAGCTCTGCGAGGCTCTCGCGCAGTATGTGGGAGTGGGCGCGGTGCCTGGCTCCAGCTTCTTCCGTGAGCCGGAAAACCGCTATATCCGCCTGCACTTCGCAAAGCAGGACGAAACTCTGAACGCCGCGCTTGAACGGCTCTCTGACATCAGAAAGAAGCTCCCGAGGGGATAATATCAGGCTGCCGATAAGGTATGCTGCTTGTGGAATGATTCACACGCGCGCCGCTTTTCCCCCGAAATTTACAAAAAATGAATCAGCCCGGTGCTTTTCCGGGCTGATTTCTTTTGTACGTTTTCCTGGAGGTTCTGACTTTTTCAATGGCCTAAAATGGGCTGCCCGAAAGCAGCCCATTTTATATGCGTGTTGTGAATTACATCTCGATCTTGAGACCCTCGGCGCTTCTGACGGTGTAGTCCTTAGCGGAGCCCTCGGCTGTTACCTTGATGGTATCGCAGGAGCGCACAGCCTTTACTGTGAGCACTACATTGCTGTCAGCGTCGTAGATCTTGGTTTCAGCGGTCTTGCCGTCCTCAAGCTGGTAGATAACGATGTCCGCCTTATCGCCGTAAGCGTAGGTGAACGCGCGCTCGAAGTTACCGTAAGCCACAATGCTGTTCGGCTTGGCGAGTACAGGCATCTCGAAGTAGTTGTTCTTGGTGGAGTACCACTTGCCGCCCTCGTAAACCTTTCCGCTCTGGATATCCGTCCAGTTTCCGGCGGGAACGTAGAAGTCCGCGATACCCTCCTCGTTGAACACGGGAGCAACCAGCAGGTCGTCGCCGAGCATATACTGACGGTCGAGGGAGAGAGTTGCGGGGTCGTCGGAGTACTCCATTACCATAGCTCTCATCATAGGAACGCCGGCAGCGTGGGTTTTCTGAGCCTGCGCCCAGAGGTAAGGCATCAGCTTGCCCTTGAGCTTTGTCCAGTGGCGGAGCACGTCGCAGCTCTCCTCGTCGAAGTTCCACGGAACGCGGTAGGAGCTGTTGCCGTGCAGCCTGGAGTGAGAGGACATAAGACCGAACGCGCACCATCTCTTGTAGAGGTCGGGAGTGCCCTGGGCCTCAAAGCCGGAGATATCGTGGCTGAAGTAGCCGAAGCCGCTCATGCAGAGGGAAAGTCCGCCGCGGAGGGTCTCCCACATGGACTCGTAGTTGGAGAAGCAGTCGCCGCCCCAGTGTACCGGGAACTGCTGACCGCCGACTGTCGCGGAGCGCGCGAACAGGCAAGCCTTGTCCTTGCCGTAGAATTCCTCGAGTACCTCGAATACGCACTTGTTGTAGAGATAGGTGTAGTAGTTGTGCATCTTGTAGGGGTCGCTGCCGTCGTAGTAAACGACGTCCTTGGTGGGGATACGCTCGCCGAAGTCGGTCTTGAACGCGTTCACGCCCATCTCGCAGAGCGCGCGGAGCTTGCCCTTGTACCACTCGCAGGCTGCGGGGTTGGTGAAGTCAACGATAGCCATGCCGGGCTGCCACATATCGCCCTGCCATACGCTGCCGTCCTTGGTCTTGAGGAAGTAGCCGCCCTTTACGCCCTCGTCGAACATGGAGGAGCGCTGTGCGATGTAGGAGTTTATCCATACGCAGATCTCCAGACCCTTTGCCTTCAGTCTGTCCAGCATAGCCTTGGGATCCGGGAACATTCTCTTGTCCCATGTGAGGTCGCACCAGTTGAATTCCTTCATCCAGAAGCAGTCGAAGTGGAATACCTCCAGCGGGATATCGCGCTCAGCCATGCCGTCGATGAAGCTGGAAACGGTAGCCTCGTCATAGTTGGTGGTGAAGGAGGTCGTCAGCCACAGACCGAATGTGTAAGCCGGGGTAAGAGCGGGCTTTCCGGTCAGCGTGGTGTAGGTGGAAACCACGTCGGTCAGCTTCCCGCCGCCGATAACGAAGTACTCCAGGTGCTCGCCCTGAACGGAGAAAGCAACCTTGGAAACAGTCTCGCTGGCTACCTCGAACGTTACCTTTTCGGGGTGGTTTACGAATACGCCGTAGTTCCTGGAGGATACATAGAACGGAATGGACTTGTAGCTCTGCTCGGAGCTTGTGCCGCCGTCGTTGTTCCATACCTCGACGGTCTGACCGTTCTTTACGAATGTGGAGAACTTCTCGCCGAAGCCGTAGAGGTTCTCGCCGACGGAGATGTTGAGCATCTCGCGCATAACGGCGCCGTCAGCGGTCTCGTCGTGGGAGAAGAACGGCTTCATCTGGTCGTTTGCCATGCGCTCGTTGGTTTTCCACTGATCCTCGGTGATGTAGGAGGTGGTGCGCCAGCCCTCCTTGGTGAGCAGCTTGTCGTTGTAGTAGTACCTGATATCCCACGCGCCGCCCTTTGCGACAACTACCTTGGTGCTGCCGGAAACCAGCTCGTAAGCGGAGTCGGTCTCGTTGATGACCGGCTTAAAGCTCTTGTCCTCGTAGAGCCTGAAATCCGGGGACTTATGTACTCTGCCCTTGTAGTGGTCGATGGAGACCTTGATGGTATTCTCCAGGGTAGAGGTGAACGTTATCTCCAGCACGGGGCCGCCGAGGGTCATGCCTCTGTTGCCTATCCACTGGTTGGTGGCGAGCACGTTTATAGAGGTCTCGTCCGCTGTTACCTCGTACATCTGGGTCGCATAGTTAACGCCGTAGCCGGGCTTGTTCAGCCATAATCCGTCTGCATACTTCATTGGTGTATCCTCCGTTAATGAATTCTCCGTGATGGGCGGTAATCGTTTACACACCCGATATTCTTATTCTATCATACTTAATATAAAATTTCAAGGGGATATTTAAAAAAATTTTATTTTTTTGTTGCAATTTCTTCTCAATAGTTTTATAATAGATATTGATAACTTACAAATTACAGACATAGATAAAATACATATAATACATATAAAGGCGGAACAGGGAATATGAGTACCGAATTAAATTCCAGAAGAGATATTCTTGATGTGAATATCAAGAAGCACGTCAAGTACAAGGCGGCTGCGCTTTCCGGGGCGCTGATGCACGTTACGTTTCTTATAATATTCATGGTGATACGGCTGTACACAATGGCGATATTCAACGTTTTCAGCATTTCGCTGTACATAGCGATGTGGGCGCTGTGCGAGAAGCCGGGGTTCGAGAAGCACGCGATACACTGGATAATCGCCATGTATTCCGAGGTCACGGTGCACGCGGCGCTGTGCACGCTGTTCCTGGGAGGGGACACCTGCTTCTTCCTGTATGCGATGATGTGTATTCCGGTCGCGCTGTATTACCTGTTCCTGACCTGCTCCAGCGAGGTGTTCAAGCGCGGGATCGTCGGCTTCACGCTGTTCACGGTGGTGACTATCGCCTTTTCGCTGCTCTACGTTCACTTTATGCCTCCGATTTATTTCACGGTGCGCAGGCGGCTTTCAGCGGGTGAGATCGACTTCATGCGGGCGATAAACGTGGGCTTCAACCTGGTGCTGCTGTTCGGCTTTAGCTGCCTGTTTATCCTGGAGATAAATTCGCTGATAAAGCAGCTCAACCAGACCAACGAGCAGCTCAACTACACCGCCACGCACGACGCCCTGACCGGGCTTTACAACCGCTACTGCCTGAACGGAACGCTGAACTCCCTGGTGAAGAGCGAAAAGCCGTTCTGCCTTGTAATGGGCGATATCGACGACTTCAAAAAGGTGAACGACACGTTCGGCCACGACTGCGGCGACGTAGTCCTGCGCTCAGTGGCTGACGTAATAAAGCGGAATATCCGCCAGTGCGATACCGCCTGCCGCTGGGGCGGCGAGGAAATGCTGATACTGATGGACGGCTCCTACGACGAGTGCTACCAGATAGTCAGCCGGATAAAGTCCGAGATAAATTCCCTGGGCATAGAGCACGACGGCAGACCGGTAAAGGTATCGATGACCTTCGGCTTCACCGCCAGCACGGAGGTCGGCTCCAAAGACCTCGACGAGCTGCTTTCCACCGTGGACAAGCGCCTGTACAAGGGAAAGGCAAGCGGAAAGAACGTGATAATAGTTGGATAAAGGTACGGAAAAACCGGGCATGAGGGCAGTCCTGGGATTCGTAAAAAAGGAAGCCGTGCTGTGCATTTCACTGGCGGCGGCGTTGGTTTCCATGATATTCGTCCCGCCGAACGAGGGATATCTCAGCTATGTAGACTGGTCGACGCTGGGGCTTCTTTTCTGCCTGATGGCGGTGGTGAAGGGCTTCGACAGCATAGGCGCGTTTTCCGGGCTGGCGGGAGCGCTGACCTCCAGATTCCGCAGCACCAGGACTCTTGGCGCGGCGCTGTCGCTGCTTTGCTTTTTCCTGGCAATGCTGGTGACTAACGACGTTTCGCTGATAACGCTGGTTCCGCTGACGGTAGCGCTGTTCCGGGAAAACCCGGAGGTCATGATACGCACCGTGGTACTGGAAACCGCCGCGGCGAATCTCGGCTCTATGGCGACCCCGGTGGGGAATCCGCAGAACCTGTTTATTTACACGCATTACAATATGCCGATAGGGGATTTCTTCCGGGTAATGCTCCCGCCGACGGCGCTGAGCCTCGTGATGATCGCGGCCTCCTCGCTGCTCATTCCCCGGGCGGAGCTGGAGCCTGCGGAAAAGCGCCCCGGTCAGGGCGGATCCGGCGGCAGGAGAAAGCTTCGGACGGCGATCTACATAGCTCTGGCGGCGGTCTGCCTGTGCACCGTGCTGCGGCTGCTGGACTGGCGGATATGCCTTGCGGCGGTGCTTGCCGGCTCCGTTATCGCGGATCTCCGGGTGCTGAAATGCGTGGACTACGCGCTGCTGGCGACTTTTGTGTGCTTCTTTGTTTTTGTCGGGAATATCTCGGCGATACCCGCCGTGCAGGAGCTTATCAGCGGAGCGGTCGCGGGGCGCGAAATGCCCGCCGGGGTGCTCATCTCGCAGGTGATAAGCAACGTTCCGTGCGCGGTGATGCTTTCCGGCTTCACGGATAACGCGGAGCAGCTTCTGCTGGGCGTTGACCTGGGCGGGCTCGGGACGCTGATAGCCTCGCTTGCGAGCCTTATCTCGTTCAAGCTCTACTGCGCGTTTCCCGGGGCGAAAAAGGGGCGATATTTCGCGGAATTCACCGTATATAATTTCGCGGCGCTTGCGGTGCTGTTTGCGGCTCAGGCTGGAATAAACGCGCTTTGGGGGCGGGGAATGTAATGAAGGTAATTACTTTATAAAGGAAAAACGGCACCGCCTTTGACAGTGCCGCTCAGACTGGCGAGAAAGGTGTGAAATACCCGCTCCGGGAGCGCTCCCGGAGCGAATATCAAAGCCCGGCGCCGTTTTACTCCGCCGGCATTTTCTTTATCCCGAACATGGCTCTGAGTATTCCGGCGAACAGCTTCGGGCTTTTAAGCACAACGATCTTCATATGTAGCTCCTTTCACAGCTTCAGCAGGAAGATTCCTATCACGATCAGCAGGAATGCCACCACGAAAAGCAGCACCTTCAGCGAGAAGAAGGAAATGCACATCAACGCGCCGAGAAATGCCGCGACCGCCAGCACTATGCCGAAGCCGCAGTTTTTCCGGCGCCTTCTGTTCTTTCTCACGCTGCCACCCCCGATCTTTTTCCTGACCTAATATATTCCCGACAGCGGAATAAGGTTACAGATCTATTTCAATTTTCCCGGAATAGTTACGGCAGGGTTACAATATAATTACAGTTATGTCATAATTGTTGACTTAAACCGCCGCTTGTGCTATACTGGGTTACAGAAAAGGAACGAGCGGCAGCGGCTGATGTTTCTTGGGCAACACCGCATAATTATTGTCGCGCGATTGCGCCGCAGATTTTTCGTCAGATTGTACAATGAGGACGCCGCAAGGCTGTCGCCTTGCAAGGACGAATTGTGCAATATGGCGGAAAAGATGCAAGCAAGCGTGAGGCAAAGGCATTAGCCGGTAATTGTGCGGTGTTGCCCTATGGCATAAGCCGTCCAAGCCTTGATATATACAGCAAGTCCCGCCGGAGGAAAACCCGGCGGGACATTTTGCACAAATAAAACGGCTAAATTTTGTTTATTCAGCTAATTTACAAAATGATCAAAATTACTTAAAATATAAGTATGGATTAAAATATGTTTTCCACTCTGAAAGGATAAAAATATGACAAAAAAAGCTGTGACCATGAGCGATATTGCCAAGGAAATGAACGTCAGCACCGTTACCGTTTCCAAGGCGCTCGGCGACCGTGACGGAGTCAGCGCGGAGCTGCGCGACCGGATAAAGCGCAAGGCAACGGAAATGGGCTACCGCGTCCATGCGGGCTCCCACGGGGCGAAGGACGGGCTGACCTATAACATAGGCATAATCGTGGCGAAGCACTTTATCAGCGACGCAAGCTCCTTTTACTGGATAGTTTACCGCTATATCGTGGAGCTGCTCCAGAAGCAGAATTACTACGGCATGCTGGAGGTAGTCAGCGACAAGGAGGTAAACGGCGCTCCCGAGGAGGTGCCGAACTCCGTGCTTGACCACAAGGTCGACGGACTTATCGTGCTGGGGCAGCTCTCGGAAAGCTATATCGACAGCCTGATGAGCCACGACCTGCCCACTGTTTTCCTGGATTTCTACGGCAGCCGCGAGGACGCTGACGCAGTGCTCTCCGACAGCTTTTACGGGGCGTATATGCTCACCAGCCACCTTATCGAAAACGGACACCGCCGTATTGGATTCCTTGGCAGCATAAGCTCCACCAGCAGTATTCAGGACAGATATCTCGGCTACTACAAGGCTCTTCTGGAGAACCGTATCCCGCTCCGGCAGGACTGGGTCATAGGCGACCGCTCCAACGAGAGCGATATTTTCCCGGAGTTCAAACTTCCCGCTGAAATGCCCACGGCGTTCGTCTGCAACTGCGACGAAACCGCGTATAAGCTGGTAAATCAGCTGAAGGCGGCGGGATACTCCATTCCGGACGATATCTCGGTGGTGGGCTATGACAACCACATCTATTCCACCATATGCACCCCGAGGCTCACAACCATCGACGTAAACAGCCACGTCATGAGCGCCGAGGCTGTCGAGATAATCCTCCACAAGATACGCGACGTGAACTACCGCCGCGGAAGAACCCTTGTGACCGGAAAGCTCGTCCGCCGCGAGAGCGTAAAGAATCTCAACGCATAAAACAGCTTGTTAAAAAAGCCATCTTTCATTTACAAGTGAAAGATGGCTTTTTCAACAGGCAGCACTTCAATGTTTATTTGTCAGTAAATATCTCCCAGTAAAATCTCCGTTCCGACTGTGGAAAATCGCTGAGCACGCCGTGTTCCGGGTCGTAAAAAATCCCGTTCACATACAGCGACCAGTGCCAGCAGCGCGGGGTCTCCAGGCTGAGCAGCGCACATGCGGGGAGGTCGGAAGCGGTATGCGCCTGCCTGCGCTCCGGCGAGAATTTTACGCCGTGCTCCGAAAGGAAGCGTTTCATTTCGCGCAGGTCTGTCTCACGGTCGTTACCGAGGTACTCGCAGACGTATTCCGGAGAGGTTCCCAGCAGCATTGCCAGTACAGCCTGACCGCATTGCAGGTCGGTGGGTTCGTGGATATATTTGATGTTCAATTTCAGCCCGATTCCTTTCACTGACCCTGCCGGGCATGACTTTCACCGCCGTGCTTTACGGAGAATATCAGCATGACCGCAAACCAGATTATCATGCTTTCGCTCATAAGTCCGTTTCTGAAGCCGATTCTAAACGGGCAGTCGGGCATGATACGGCTGACTACGAACAGCACGCCGTAAATCACGAGGACATTCGTGAAAGCCATCGCCTTCGGGAACTCCGTTTTTCCCCGTATCTGAATAATGAACCAGTAGATGAACGGCGGCAGCATGAAAACCTCGCTCAGCGTCACTATCCAGGACAAATGCGAGAAAAGCGCCTCGCAGGCGGGCAGCGCAGCTTCGGCGTACCCGTTGTTCATCATCCACGAATAAAGATAAAGGATCATCACATAGAAAATGTGCAGGCAAAGCCACGGAGTAAGCCCGTATATGTTGAGCGTTCTGTAGATCCTGGCGCACCTGGGGTCGGTGATGAATTTCCCCGCCGCAAACAGCCCTATCCCATAAAAAATTATCCCCGGGAAAGCCAGCAGCATTGCAAGGGAATTTCTCCACGGCGCGATCGCGGCAACGCCGTCGGTCAGCCAGTACAGGCTGCCGCTGTACGCGGTTTCGCCGTACACCATCAGCCAGTCGCCCGAGCCGAAGCAGATACAGCCCAACATTCCGAAGATGAATGAAATAATAAGTACCCTTTTTCTGTCAGTCATTTTGCGTCTCCTCTGTTCTGGTTAGTTTTATGTAACTTGATTATACCACTTTTACAGCGCGGTTGTCAAGGGCTTTTATTCCGGAACGATAATGCGATCCTATTACAAATTCCTGTTGAATTATCCGGGATTATGTGGTATAATACCTTATGTAAATCTATAAGCAAGAAAGGAAAACAGCTATGGAAAAAGTACAGTGGAAGCCCGGAACGCTTCTCGCGCCGGTTCCGGCAGTCCTCGTGTCCTGCGGAACCATGGAGAAGCCCTCAGCCCTCACCATCGCGTGGACCGGCATAATCTGCTCCGACCCCGCCAAGACCTACATCTCCGTAAGACCGGAAAGGAACTCCTATAATATCATCAAGGAAAGCGGCGAATTCGTCATCAACATGATGCCGTCAACCATGGTGCGCTCCCTCGACTACTGCGGCATAAAATCCGGAAAGAACGAGGATAAGCTCGCGAAAATGAAGCTCGTACCCATGGAGAGCAACACCGTTTCCGCGCCGCAGATAGCGCAGGCTCCCATCTCCATCGAGTGCAAGGTGACAGAGGTGCTCCCCCAGGGTTCGCACGATATGTTCATCGCCCAGATAACCTCCGTCAACATCGACAAGAACCTCATCGACGAAAAGGGAAAGCTCCACATAGAAAAGGCGGGACTCATGACCTACGCCCACGGGACGTACTTCGCGCTGGGCAAGAAGATAGGCACCTTCGGATTCTCCGTGAAGCCCAAGCGCGCCAAGCAGTCCGGCAAAAAGCCCGCAAAGAGGAAAAAGTAAGCTATGATGCACATAGGCAACGAATGGGACGCGCTCCTGGCGGACGAGTTAAAAAAGGACTACTACCTGCGCCTGCGGGAATTCCTGAAGCAGGAGTATTCCACGCGCAGGATATACCCTCCCATGAACGATATTTTCAACGCCCTGCGCCGGACTTCGTACAGCGACGTAAAGGCTGTGATTCTCGGGCAGGATCCCTACCACGGGGCGGGTCAGGCGCACGGAATGTGCTTCTCGGTGAAGAAAGGCACTCCCCCGCCGCCCTCCCTCCAGAACATATTCAAGGAGCTGAAAAGCGACCTAGGCATAGACCCGCCGAACCACGGTGAGCTCACCGCCTGGGCTGACAGCGGGGTGCTCCTGCTGAACACGGTGCTCACCGTGCGGGAAGGTCTTGCGAACAGCCACAGGGGCATGGGCTGGGAGCAGTTCACCGACCGTATAATCGAGCTGCTGAATCAGCGCGAAAAGCCGATGGTTTTCCTGCTGTGGGGCGGAAACGCCCGCTCAAAGGCAAGGCTCATAACAAACCCGAACCACCTGGTGCTCCAGTGCGCGCACCCCAGCCCGCTTTCCGCGTACAACGGATTCTTCGGCTGCCGCCACTTCTCAAAGACCAACACATTCCTGGAGCAGCACGGTATCGCCCCGATAAACTGGAAGCTCGACTGACCGCTAAGGAGGTATCCTATGTACTCAGACGACGAACTATTCGACGTGCTCAATGAAAACGGCGAACAGACCGAAAAGACCAAGCGCCGCGGCGATATCCACCGGGACGGCGACTGGCACGCAAGCGTCCATATCTGG
Source organism: uncultured Oscillospiraceae bacterium (assembly GCA_934448295.1). Lineage (GTDB taxonomy): Bacteria > Bacillota > Clostridia > Oscillospirales > Ruminococcaceae > CAG-115. Next base: position 43,762 of record CAKSEY010000010.1, on the reverse strand, counting down.
ATAGCCCGGCGCAGGCTCGGCGGAATGGAATTCCTGCTGCAAAAGCGCGCGGAGGACAAGGATTCTTTCCCGGGACGCTTTGACGCGGCTTCCACCGGGCACATAGACGCAGGCGAGGACCCGATAACCTCCGCGATACGCGAGCTGCGGGAGGAGGTCGGCGTAAAGGCGCGGCCGTCGGAGCTTGTCCTGCTGTTCAGGCGAAAGGTCAGCGAGGACAACGTTTTCCACGGAAAGCGCTTTATCAACAACGAGCTGAAATGGGTGTTCCTCTACAAGGGAACTCTCCCGGAATCAGCGATAAACTTCGAGCAGGCTGAGATTTCCTCCGTCTGCTGGCAGAGCGCCGCCGACCTGAAATACGCGCTTGAACACGGCGATGAGCACTACTGCATTGATTTGGAAGAATTCCGCGAGGTGCTGCGCTGCGCCAGGGAAATTCTTCCGTAACTGAAAGGAGATAACACAATGCCGTTTATTAACACGAAATATTCCCAGACCATTTCCCCCGCCGAGGAGGAGCAGATAAAGTCCGCGCTGGGCAAGGCCGTTTCCGTGCTCGGAAAGACCGAGAGCTGGCTCATGGTGGGCTTTGAGCAGGAGTGCTCCCTCTACTTCCGGGGCGAAAAAGCCGAGAAGCTCGCGTTCGTTGACGTGAGCCTTTACGGCAGGGCTGAGCCCTCCGCCTGCGACCGGATGACCGCCGAGATATGCCGCATCTACGGCGAGGTTCTCGGCATTCCCGCCGACCATATCTATGTGAAGTACACCCCCACCGACAACTGGGGCTGGAACGGCGGAAATTTCTGATACACAAGCGGGAGGGGCTGAACCCCTCCCGAAAGTCAATATCTGAACAGCTCCCGCTCGAATCTCTCTATCGAATATTCGAACGCGTCAAGGCTGTCTATGTTGGTGGAGCCGTCGTCAAGGCGCTCGTCCCGGTGAATGCTCTTTTCGTTCCAGACGGCGGATTTCAGCGCTTCTATCAGGTGCGGGCACTCTGAGCTGACGTGCAGCCTGCCGGAGGATATCAGCCGGTTCACCATGTTTATGCGGGTGCTGACCTGCTTCTTCATGGCGTTCTTGACTTCAAGGTTCACGGCGCTGCGGAAGCTCTTTATCAGTAGCTGCTCCGCGCTGTCGCAGCAGGCAAGCCCCAGCGACGGAAACCGCGCCCTTTCCTCCGCGATGTAGTCCCTGAACGCGTTTATCAGGCTCTCCGCCGAGGAATTACGCCTGTCGTAGTGCTCCGACAGAACGTACACGTTCCGGAAGCCCGCGTCAAACCCGGTGTGCACGAACGCGCTGGCGCTCTTGTTCCCGCCGTAATCCACGCCGACCACCGAGCTTATCAGCGGAGCCGCCGACAGCCGCTCCCTGAGCTCCGCCGGGGAGATAACGCATTTCTGCGAGAAATCGTCGTAAATCCTGCCCTCGGCGGCGACCCAGTTCCCGAGAATGAACCTGTCGTAGAACACCCCGGTGAACTCCGTTTTGAGCGAACGGACGTATTCCTCAGGGAGAAACGTGTTGTCGTCCAGCGTGAATTTCAGGTCGAGGAGCTCCAGCGCGCCGTTGTCGAGGTAATTCCGCTTCAGCCAGTGCCCGGGGTTGTCCGGGTTGGTGGTGGCTATCAGCTTCGCGCCGCTCACCGAAAGCCTCGACAGAAGCATCGCGAAAAAATCCTCCGGGAACAGCGAAAGCTCGTCGCAGTAGGCGCCGTAGAGCGTCATGCCGCGTATCTTGCTTTCAGCCTGCGCGTTTGCGGCTCCCTCGAGATATATCTTCCTGCCGAACAGCCGGGCTTCCTTTTTGCTCAGGCTGTATGTGAAGCACTCCCCGAAAAGCCCGCACATCGGCTCAAGGACGTTGCGGCGCAGGGTGGTCAGGGTCTTTCCCGCCATGAGGTAGGCTCCCTCCTTCGGGGCGGCGGCGACCCAGAATCCCCACATTATCATGGAGATGTAGGTCTTGCCGCTGCGGACGCTCCCCTCCAGAATGTTAATCCGCTTCAGCCCGCCGGACTTCACCAGGGAAAGCGCCTTCGCCTGCTTTGGTGTGAAAATATCGCTCACGGCTCGTCCTCCTTTATCTCGGAATAGGCGGATATCATCGCCGCAAGCTGAGTGCTGCTGTCCGGGGAGTTCTCCGCCAGCATTTCAAACACCAGCCTGAACACCTTGGCAAGCTTCTCCAGGTCCTTTTCCGCAAGGGAATCTATAAGCGCCTGGTCGGTCAGCTTTTTGGTGAACATCTTCCCGAACTTCATAAAAGCGGCGTTGTTCTTTTCGAAAAAATCCGCCGCAGTCATTTTTACTGCCATATAATACTCCTTTCCGCAGGGATAGTCCTGCATACTGATATTACAGAGGAACGGAGTGCAATTTACTGCAAACAGGAGCGTTGATATGCCTTTTTCCCAGAATTCTGTTGATTTCCTTTTCGAGAACCGCCTGCACGACAGCCGCGACTGGTTCCAGCAGCACAAGCAGGATTACCAGACATACGTCATTGAGCCGATGAAGCGGCTTATTTCCGACGTTGCGCCGACTATCCTTAAAATAGACCCGCTCATTGAAATAAACCCGAACCGCATTTCCCGCATATTCCGCGATATGCGGCTGAATCCCGATTCCATATTCCGCGACCATATCTGGTACACGTTCAGCCGCACAAGAGAGCAGTACCACGCGCTGCCGGGGTTCTATTTCTCAATAGGAGCCTCCGGGATAAGCTACGGCTGCGGGTACTACTGCGCTTCGGCGGCTTCAATGCAGAAGCTGCGCGGGCTTATCCTCGCCGGTGACGAGAAATTCAAGGAAGCGTTCCTCGCGGTGGAGAAGCAGAAGGTATTCACGCTGTACGGCGAAATGTACAAGCGCAGCAAGTTCCCCGACCAGCCCGAGGAGCTCCGCCGCTGGCTCGACCGCAAGGGGATAGGGCTTTCCTATGATACCAGCGACCCGGAGATAATATTCTCCGAAAAGCTCTCGCAGCGGGTGGCGCGGGATTTCCGGAAAATCGCGCCGTTCTATGAGCTGTGCATGAAAGCCGAGGCTATGCCGGACTGATTCGAAAATATATTTTTGAAGCCGCAACCTTTTTGGGATTTTTGCGGCTTAATTTATAGAAAAAGGAAAAAGAAAAAAGGAGGTGCGCCATGGAAGACTCCGAAATACTGGAGCTTTACCGCAGCCGCGACGAATCCGCGATATCCCGGACGCACGACAAATACTCCGGGCTGTTGACCTCTGTCTCGCTGAATATCCTCCGGGACAGGGAGGACAGCCGGGAATGTGTGAACGATACCCTGCTGCGCGCGTGGAACGTGATACCGCCGAATTTTCCGCAGCAGCTGGGCTGCTTTCTCTGCAAAATAGCGCGGGATATCTCGATAAGCGTATACCGCAGGAAGCACGCCGCCCGGCGCGTTCCAAGCGAATACGCGGTGTCCCTGGACGAGCTGGCGGAGTGCGTTTCCGGCGCGGAGCAGCCAGAGGAAGCGCTGGATATGAAGCTGCTCACCGCCGCCATTTCCCGGTATCTGGGCGGCGTTTCGCAGACGGCGCGGGTGGAATTCGTGCAGCGGTATTTTTTCTGCGACCCGGTGGATTCCATCGCGGAATACTCCGGCAGGAGCGTTTCGGCGGTGAAAAGCGGGCTTCTCCGCACCCGGAGAGGTCTGCGGGAATTTCTCATAAAGGAGGGCTGGAACCTATGAAACCAGAGAAACTCAGCGAAGCGATAGGTAACATTGACGACGGCATGATAGAGGAGGCAGGCTCCAAAAGGACGAAAAGGAAGCGCCGCCCGCTGTGGATAAGCATTGCGGCGGCTGCGGCATGCCTTGCGATGACGGCGGGGGTCGTGCTCACGAATTTAAACGGAACAGGCATTCGCGCTGCGGCTTCGCCGGAATACCCGCAGATGGCGCATTACCCGGACATATACGGCAACGGCTACGATGAATGGCGGACAAGCCGGATAGCTCAGCTCTCCGCGCCGGAGGGCTACGCGGACGGACTGCGCGGTTTCTACGCGGAAAGCACCCGGGAATTTCTTTCCGGCGATACGGAGAACCGCGTGTATTCCCCGCTGAACCTGTACATGGCGCTGGCGCTCCTGGCGGAGACGGCATCCGGGGAAAGCCGGGGGCAGATACTGTCGCTGCTCGGCTCCGACCGCATTGAAGCCCTGCGGGAGCAGGCGTGGCGGCTCTGGAATGCAAACTACTGCAACGACGGCGCTATAACCAGCGTGCTGGCGAATTCCGTGTGGCTTGCGGACGGATTGGACTTCCGCCGGGATACCGCCGGAACTCTGGCGAAAAATTACTTTGCCTCGGTGTATCAGGCGGAATTCGGCACGGACAGGACAAATTCCGCCATCGGCAAATGGATAGACCAGCAGACCGGCGGGTTCCTGAAAGAATCCACGGGAAGTATCTCCACCTCGCCCGACACTCTGTTCGCGCTGTATTCCACTGTGTATTTCCGCGCCAAATGGAGACTGGCGATAAACAAATCGGACGCCGTGCAGAAAGAATTCCACGCCGCAGACGGCGATGTTACGGCGGAATTCATGAACGCAAGCGACTACGCAGACTACTTCTGGGGCGAAAATTACAGCGCCTCCAGGCTGAAATTCAAGACCGGCTGCGAAATGTACTTCATTCTCCCAGACGAGGACAGCAGCATTGACGAGGTGCTTTCCTCGGAGGACTTCCCGGGCATGCTGTGCGGGGAATTCGTGAATTCGCGAAACATCAGGGTGAACTACTCTATCCCGAAGTTCGATATTTCCTCCACCACCTACCTTAACGACGGCATGAAAGCACTGGGGATAACGGACGTATTCGCCCCGGCTTCCGCAGATTTCTCGGAGTTCATTGACGATGACGCATACCTTGACGCCGCAAGGCAGACCGCCCGGGTCTCCATTGACGAGGAGGGCTGCACGGCAGCTTCCTTCGTGGAGATGGCTATGAACGGCAGCGGCGCGCCTCCGGAAAACGCAGACGAGGTGGACTTCACCCTTGACCGGCCGTTTATCTTCGTTATCACGGGAATGGACGGTCAGCCGCTGTTCACCGGAACGGTATATCAGCCGTAAAGCATGGCTTGACCTCCGATGAATACTATGGTAAACCCGGAGTACGCCCAGTGCTCCGGGGTGTTTATTTCGAAACATGAAGAGTAACAGCCGAAAATTTCCGGAAATCTATTGACTTATTCCCCGATGTGGAATATAATAAAGTTAAGTGCTTAACGGTGCACAATCTACAATTGAGGGGATCAAAATGATATACGAAGACGTTCAGAAGCTCATAAAATACGCCGAGAGAAGCGGGCTTATCACCGCCGAGGACGAATTTGTCGTCCGCAACCAGCTCATGGATATCCTCCAGCTCACCGAGTGGGAGGACAACTGCGCCGACGACAGGGACGCGTCCGTTGAGGCTCTGCTGGAGCCGCTGATAGCCTATGCCTGCGAAAAGGGTATAATTCAGGACACCGCGGTATCAAGAGACCTGTTCGACACCAGGCTGATGGGCGTTTTCACGCCTTTCCCGAGGGAGGTCAACGCGGAGTTCAAGCGCCGCTACGCCGCAAGCCCCGAAACGGCGACCGACTGGTACTACGATTTCAGCAAGAAGCTGAATTACGTCCGCGCCGAGCGTATCGCAAGGGACATGAAATGGACATACGATTCCGAGTACGGCACGCTGGACATAACCATAAACCGCTCCAAGCCGGAAAAGGACCCCCGGGATATCGCGGCGGCAAAGACCCAGAAATCCGTGAACTACCCCAAGTGCCAGCTCTGCGCTGAGAACATGGGCTATGCCGGCAGGCTCAACCACCCCGCCCGCCAGAATCTCCGCCCGGTGACTGTAGAGATGAACGGCTCCGAGTGGTATCTCCAGTACTCCCCGTATGGATACTACAACGAGCACTGCATTGTGTTCAACAAGCAGCATATCCCCATGGTGATAGACGACGCGGTTTTCGACAAGCTGTTTGATTTCATCGAGCAGTTCCCGCATTACATACTCGGCTCAAACGCAGACCTGCCCATTGTCGGCGGCTCCATTCTCACGCACGAGCATTTCCAGGGCGGACACTACACGTTCCCCATGGCGAGGGCTTCCGTTGAAAAATCCTTCCTGCTCAGAAATCACCCGGACGTAAACGCGGGCATAGTCAAGTGGCCGATGTCCGTTATCAGGCTGTCCTCCTACAACCGCGCTTCGCTGTCCGCCGCCTGTGCCGAAGTCCTCAAAAAGTGGAGAGCCTACTCGGACGAAAGCGCCGGGATCTTCGCGCAGACCGACGGAGTTCCGCACAACACGATAACCCCTATCGCAAGAATGAACGGCTCCCAGTATGAGTGCGACCTCGTGCTGAGAAACAACATCACCTCCGAGGAGCGCCCGCTCGGTATCTTCCACCCGGCTCCCGAGCTTCACCACATCAAGAAGGAAAACATCGGGCTTATCGAGGTAATGGGTCTGGCGGTGCTCCCCGCAAGGCTTGCAGCGGAGCTTGAGATACTCAAGGACGCAATGCTTTCCGGCGCGGACATCTCCGCCGACGAGAGGATAGCCTCCCACGCGGTATGGGCAAAGCAGGTTCTGGCTGACCACCCCGAATTCAATGCGGACAACGCAATGGACATCATACGCATGGAGGTAGGAAAGGTGTTCGGTCAGGTGCTGGCTGACGCGGGAGTATTCAAGCGCGATGAAAACGGAATGGCAGCGTTCCGCAGATTCGTGGAGGATCTCTGATTTACATAAGGTAACGTCTAAAAACTGCTGCGGGTCAGCGCTTGCAGCAGTCATGATTTCGAAAAGCCGTTTTTCACCTTTGTGAGAAGATGGCTTTTTGATATTAGTGAGATAATTATAATTTTTTGGGAAAAACGGCACAGTCTTTCATAATGCTATACAACGCTGTCTTTTTCCCACAGTAATCACATCAATTTGCCTGACCTGGAGGGCTTGCGATGAAAATAGCTCTTGTAGATGATGACCGCTCAATGCTTGCGAGTCTCACAGAAATGCTGTCGGCGCAGCTGGGGATACCCCTGCAGAAGCATATCATTGATACATACCGCAGCAGCGAGAGTTTCCTGGCGGAATGGCACCCCGGGAAATACGACCTCGTCATACTTGACATATACATGAACGGACAGAACGGGATAGAAGCCGCCGGGATAATACGCGAAAAGGACCCGGAAGTCCGGCTGGCGTTCTGCACCTCGTCAAACGAATTCGCCGCTGAAACCTACGACCTGGACGCCATAGACTACCTTAAAAAGCCTGTCACCGCCGAAAGGATCTCCCGGCTGCTGAGAAAAGCCGACCTTGAACAAATAGAGCGCTCGCGCTGCGTTACGCTCCCCGACGGGACTCCCCTCGCCTGCCGCAGCATAGTCTGCGCGGAATACCGCAGCCACCGCATGATATTCCACCTGCGGTCGGGGGAGCAGCACAGCGTATACTCCACCTTTACCCAGGCGGAAAAGCTGCTGGCGCCGTTCGATTTTTTCTACTCCCCGACAAAGGGGATACTGCTGAATTTCTACGAGGTGGAACGGCTCACGGACGATTCGTTCATAATGAAGAACGGAATGAGCCTGCCCATAGCCCGCCGCGCCGTTAAAGACGCGCGGTCAAAATACAGCAGCTTCCAGTTCGCAGCGCTCAGCCGGGAGGTGAATATTTAATGCCGGATATGACCCACGCGATAGAAATGGTGGCATATTCCCTGCTGAGCTTCCTGCCGTATATCGCGCTTGCGCTGTATCCCTTCAGGCACAGCCTGAGGTTTTCCCTCCGGGTGACGATACTGCTGGTATGCGCCGCAACGCTTGTGCAGGTCGGCGCCGGTCTGTGGGTCGGGCTGTGGGACGGCGACGCGGGATTTCTCAGCGTTGTTTCCACATGTATGTACGCGTTCTTTTACCTTTTCGCAGTTAAGGCTCATTTCGGCAAGACCCTGTTTTCGCTGCTGATGTTTTCAAATATCGCGAATCTTCTCGTTGTCAGCTCAAAGTGCATAGAGGGCGTTTTCTTCCCGGAAATGGCGGTACAGGGCTACAAATGGACGTTTTCGGTCATACTGCTGATAATGGAGATAGTAGTGCTGCTTCCGCTGGCGCGGTATATCTCAAACACATACTCCACGGCGCTGGAAAAGGACACCTCGCGACCCACCTGGAGATTTCTCTGGCTGATACCCGCCACCTTTTACATTGAATGGTACTTCCGGCTTTATGCAAGCGGCATTTCCTCGCTGGAATTCGCGCTGATACCGCGCAATGCGATATTCCTGTTCGTGATAAATCTCGGCGCGTTCCTGATATATCACATGGTCATCCAGCACATTCTTGTGGTGGACAAGAACGTTCAGCTTTCAGAGCAGAATCACGCGCTCACCATGCAGAACCTGCAATACGAGAATCTCCGCGACAGAATGAATGAGGCGCGCAAATTCAAGCACGACGTCCGGCATCACGTTATCGCCATGCGCTCGCTGCTGGAGGACAAAAAGTACGACGAGGCGGCAAAGTACCTTGACGAATACGAGCTTTCCATGCCGGACTTTCGCAGCGTGTGCTTCTGTAAGCACTATTCGGTCAACTCGCTGCTACAATTCTACGCGCAGCAGGCAAAGAACAACGGCATTGAATTCGACGTGAACGTCGACGTTCCTGAGGACATCGGCATTTCCGACAACGTTATCTCGGTCATGCTGGGAAACCTCCTGGAGAACGCGGTCGAAGCCGCCCGTCATGTGGACGGAGAGCGAAAAATCATCATACGGAGCGTATGCAAGGGCGGCTCGATACTGTTCAGAATCAGCAACACCTATTCCGACGTTCTGCGGCAGGACGAGGACGGAGTGTTCCTGTCGACCAAGCACTCCGGCACCGGGATCGGCATAACCTCCGTGCGCGACATTGTGAACCGCAACGGCGGAATGTTCGAGATAACCCAGGATAAGGGCATGTTCATTGTCACCGTAATGCTTATGCTATAAATTAGACCCGGGCTTTACGCGCCGGGTCAGTTGCGTTATAATACAAATTTTACAGCCGCAGGAAGCTCCGAAAATTCCGATATCTCCGGGACTTCCCTGTTCATCTGCCCGAAGCCGTATGCCGCCCTGATAAACGGCACTCCCGCAAAATCGGCGGAATCCAGGTCTCCCTGGGTGTCTCCGACATAGACGGCACGGTCTATTCCGTTCCGCTGGATAACCAGCCTGATGTTTTCACCCTTGGAAAGCCCCGTGGCTCCGGCGCTCTCGAAATCCGCGAAAAGCTCCCTTAAACCGGAAAACTCAAAGAAGCACTGAATGTAGCCGTCCTGGCAGTTGCTCACGATAATTAGCGCGTATTCCCGGCGGAGCTGCTCCAGCGTTTCGCGCAGCGTTGGGTAGAGCTTCGCGCCGTGCTGTGCGATGTATTCCTGCTCGTACCGCACGCCCTCCCAGAGAACCTCGCTGCGGCGCGGCTCCGGCGTGTCAGGCAGCGCCAGCGGAGCTATCTTGTCCAGCGTTTTCCCCATGTAGCCGTGCATATCTGAGACGGTTATCCTGCGGGGAATGTCCGGGCAGCGCGAAAACACCGTGTTCCAGGCTGCGGCTACGCTCTCGGAGCTGTCCCAGAGGGTTCCGTCAAGGTCGAAAATTACTGCTTTTTTCATAGAGTTCCTCCTGTGATTTGTTCAGCTTTTTCTTAATCATAGCATATCAGCCGGGAAAAGTCAACAAAAACAGGGCAGCGTTGTAGCTGCCCTGCTGTGCTTTTGGTGATTCAGGCTACCGCGTAGGTGCTGAATTTGTTCAGAACCTTGGTCTTGGCAATGATCCTGATGATAACAACGCCGCAGACAAGTCCGAAAGCGCCCTGAATCAGATTTCCGGGAACGCTTGCAGCGGCGCCTGCGAAGCTCTTGCCGAGGAGCAGCGCAGCGTACAGATAATAGCCGCCAACCATTATGATCTCGCCGACAAGGGCGCTGACAGCGTAAGCGGGGATCACTACCTTGCCGAGCTTCTTCAGCATTGCGCGGCAGATGAGCGCGGCAGCGACCGCAATAAGTCCCTTTATGACGAAGGTGCCGGGAACATAATGCACATATCCGGTGAACAGGTCAGCCAGCGCAGAGCCGATACCGCCTGCCGCAAATCCGTAAACCGGCCCGAGAACCCATGCAGCTATAAGTATGAAGCAATCTCCGAAATTCACATATCCATTCAGCGGGGACGGTATCTGGATAAGCATTGTCGCAACGCATATCAGCGCGGCAAACATTGCGGTAACGCAGATTTTGAGCAGCTTGTCCCTTGCAGATGTCCTGGTTGTCTTTTCTGTTGTCATAACACATTCTCCTTTTCGGCTTCCGCCATGTTTCTGTGCTTTTATTATACAGCAGAACTGGTAATGTTTCCAGTGCCAGTTTTATTATATATAATATGGCCAGATCAGTCGGGATAAAAGCTGTTCCGTACGTCAGCACTGCGATTTCGGGCGTACTCCTACAAAAATATTCACAAAGGATCCGGGACAGCTGGTATTATCGGGAACAAGATTTTGTGCAAGCTCAGTATAACCAAAAAAACTCCCCGCCGGAGCAGGGAGCTTTTGAATCAGAAATCAGTTTACCGCGATATCGCCGTCAGCGGGTTCGCCCATTCCGTCTCCGCCAAAGCCTGCCGCAGGGGCGTTTATATCTACCTCGCCCTCGCCGGTGCCGAAAAAGATAGGAGCGCCTATCTCGTCAGTGGGAACGTTCTCCTCATAGGTCGGCTCCGGAACCTCCAGCTTTGTTATCTCGCCGCCGGGCTTGTACGCCTCCATCACGTCTGCGATCTGGGAGCCTATCTGGTGAACTATGATATAATAGTAGCCATCGGAGGTCACGCCCTCGGCGGAGCCCGCCGCCGCGATCTCCTGGTCGGGATAGAACGCCGCGCCGTCCTTGATATATGCGAAATGCTCGTCAAGCTGGGACTTTACCGCGCCCTCGCTGCCCGCCTTGGGCTTCGCAATGATGATCTCGTTGAGGTGCACGCTCATCATAGCGCTGGAGATATAATAATCATCAAGCAGGTCAACGTCAAGGTTGAACAGAGACTTGATGATCTCCCCGTCGTTTATCTCCTCCATAGCCGGCCACTCAACGCAGCCGTTCACTGCCTCCGCAAGATCCTTCGCCGTGCGCTCAGCCGCAGGGGTCTCCGCCTGGGAAGTGCCTGTGGTGCTGGAATCAGCCGCAGAGCTGTCGGAACTTGTGCTGCTGGAATTATTGTTGTTGGAGCAGCCAGTGAACGCCGCTGTAATAGCCGCAAGAGCCACTGCCGCCGCTAAAAATTTCTTCATAATCGTTTCCTTTCCTGTTCGCCTTTATTTCTCTTTTCTGAGCCACTGCGTAAGCGAATACGGCAGCGGCTTCTTCTCCCGGTCGTACCACGGGAGATCCTCAAGGGTAACGACCCTCGGGTCATTGAACACGCGCTTCAGGAACGCGTCGTCCATATACTTCGGGTTCGGTCTGGGCATTCCGTTTTCGTCAAGAACGGGGTGCCATTTGTCGTCCGTGTCGTACACGAACGAGCCCCACCACGGGAGCCACCACAGCCAGTGCGCGCCGTCCCTCTCCATTTCGTCCGGGTCGGGAATTATCCCGCACTCGGAAAGGGTCAGCAGCTTGCCGGAGGTATAGCTCTCCAGGCTTCGGTAACGCTCTATCTGCGAGCGGTGAGTGGGCTTCTCGTCGTAGATGTCGTCCCCGGCGATGTCGTAGCTGTTCGGGCTCACCGCCATGAACGGAGCCTGTCCGTTCCACACCCAGATAAGGTTGCGCAGCCTGTGGTAGTTCATGAATCTGTCGAATATCGTGTACCACAGCTTCTTGTAGGCGGCAACGCTCTGCGGCTCCGGCTGCGAGGTGCCGCCCCGGTTGCCCCACCAGAACCAGTCGCCGTTTGCCTCGTGGAGAGGTCTCCACAGCACCGGGATATCCTGGTGTTCCAGCATTTTCAGCGCGTCCGCAACGAGGTCTGTCTCATAGATTATGAAATCATTCTCCGGGGTGCCCTCCTGAACGGCGCGGAGCAGGTCGAAACCCGTCTTGCGGTCGTAGCTGGTGGTCTTGTAGTAGAACGAGCTGAGCTTCGCGAAGTCGCTCATATCGTCCGGGGCGTTCCAGTGCCAGCACATGGTGAGGATACCTCCGGTGCGGCGCGCCCAGTCCACCGCCCTGCCCAGTTGGTCGTAGCCGCGCGCAAGCCCGCTTATTCCCATGAAGTCGTAGCCGCGTATCGCGGGGAGCTTTCCGGTGGAGTTCCAGTAGACAAGGTCCTCTTTCTCGTCCTCCCAGAGATACTGCTGACCCGAGATAAATTTCTTCCCACGGCAGGACTTCAGAAAATCCCACAGGCGGAGAGTATTCGGCGTGGGGTCGGGAGTTATCAGCTTCCCCGGCTCCACCGGCTTTTCTGACAGGCTCCTTTCAAGAGCCGCAAAGTCTGTTCTGTATTCTGTCATTATGTCAAATCCTCCTGCGTCCCGGCACATTGCCAATGAGTATACAATACCATTGTGAAAATGATGTGATAGACTAATGATTTCGGATATGCTTTTTTGATATATCGGTCAACGCACGGTGTAGCCATAAGTATTCTGCACCGCTTATCTCTGAAAAACAGAGGAAATACTACCCGGCGGAATACTCCGGGATTTTTTCCTTTTCATACAAAATAATGGCGGAGCGCCGGAAATTTTATTTGTGATGGTCGGCGGCGCTGCCAAGGGTGGGGAACTCGTTCCTTCGGATCTCCCCGCAGCGGCGCTCTATCATTGCCCTTGCCGCTCCAGGCAGCTCGTCAAACACAGGCTCCACGCCGAAAAAAGCGGAGACTATGACCGCCGCGAAAGCGCTGCTGTCCACCTCGGATGGCTGTGTGCTGAACTCCCGCAGAGGAAGCTCCCCGCTGGGCTTGTAGTCCCCGAAATAAAGCCGCTCGTCCGTTTTCCTCTGCCACTCCCGGCGTAGCTCCGAAGCGGCGGCAAAAAGCTGGTCAAGGGAGGCGGTTTTCAGCTTTCGGAGATAGAGCTGCCTGCCGTCCGGCGTGAGCTTCGCGTGCTCCCCCGGCTGGAGCGCCCGGTCGTTATAGAACACCTGCGGCATGGGAAGCCCCAACATTCCGCATATCGTTCTGACGTAGTTATTTATCATGTTCCACCTCATACTCAAAATAGCGTGAGCTGCTCGCACTCCGGGAATTCGTTCAGGTACGCGAAAAGCTTCTGCGGGTCGGATTCCAGCCCGGCTTTCGCGCACTCCTGGTGGAACAGCTTCATGAGCCTTGCGGTGTCCGGCGAGGGCAGCTCGTAGTAATTCACGAACCGCTGCATATACCGCTCCTTAAGCCCCGGGAAATGCCTGTCCAGCGCCGCGTAGAAGTACTCCCGGTTGCCCTCCCGCAGAGTCAGCCCCATGCCGAAGCTCATGACCCCGTAACAGCCGGCGCACCTGGCGTAGTCCACGATTTTCAGCACGTTTTCCTCCGTGTCGTTGATGAACGGCAGCAGCGGCGAAAACCACACCACCGCCGGAATACCGCGCTCCCGCATTTCACACAGCACCTCGAACCTGCGGGCGGTGGTGCAGACGTTCGGCTCTATAATGCGGCACAGCTCCTCGTCGGCGGTGGTGAGGGTCATCTGCACCACCGCCTTTGACTTGCGGTTTATCTCGTCCAGCAGGTCTATGTCGCGCATTATCAGGTCGGATTTGGTCAGCACCGCCGCCCCGAATTCGTACCGGCTGATAAGCTCCAGGCAGCGGCGGGTCACACATAGCTCCTCCTCCGCCTGGATGTACGGGTCGCACATGGAGCCTGTGCCTATCATGCAGCGCTTTCTCCGGGAGCGCAGCGCCGCCTCCAGAAGCTGCGGGGCGTTCTCCTTGACCTCGATATCCTCGAACGGCTGCGGATTCTGGTAGCACAGGCTCCGGGAGTCGCAGTAGATACACCCGTGGGTACAGCCGCGGTAGACGTTGATTCCGTTGTTCTGGGAAAGTATCCCCTTTGCCTGCACGAAATGCAATGCACCCACTCCGTTCATCAAAAATTCTCCGGTGAACATTATACACTATCCGGACGGATTTGTCAATATTCCTTGACTTTATCCGGAAAAAGCTGTATAATAGGAATGCAGACAAAACCCTATTCCGAAATAGGTATTATCAGGAGGACAAAATGAGCGAATATAATTTAGGAACAAAATGCGTACAGGGCGGCTACACCCCCGGAAACGGCGAGCCCCGCCAGGTGCCGATAATCCAGAGCACTACATTCAAATATGCCACCAGCGAGGACATGGGAAAGCTGTTCGACCTTGAAGCGAGCGGATACTTCTACACCCGTCTCCAGAACCCCACCAACGACACCGTTGCCGCAAAGATTTGCGAACTCGAGGGCGGCTCTGCGGCTATGCTGACCTCCTCCGGTCAGGCGGCGAACTTCTTCGCGGTGTTCAATATTGCAAGCTGCGGAGACCACGTTGTGGCTTCCAGCTCCATCTACGGCGGCACGTTCAACCTGTTCAACGTCACCATGCGCAAGATGGGCGTTGATTTCACGTTCGTAAGCCCCGACTGCACCCCCGAGGAGCTGAACGCGGCATTCAAGCCCAACACCAAGGCTGTTTTCGGCGAGACCATCGCGAACCCGGCGCTCACAGTCCTCGACATTGAGAAGTTCGCAAAGGCTGCGCACGACCATGGAGTTCCGCTCATTGTGGACAACACCTTCGCAACGCCCATAAACTGCCGCCCGTTTGAGTGGGGCGCGGATATCGTAACTCACTCCACCACCAAGTACATGGACGGCCACGGCGCTGCTGTGGGCGGCTGCATAGTCGACAGCGGCCGCTTCGACTGGATGGAGCACGCCGACAAGTTCCCGGGGCTGTGCACTCCCGACGAGAGCTACCACGGAATTACATACGCTGAGAAGTTCGGCACCGGCGGGGCGTTCATCACCAAGGCGACCGCGCAGATGATGAGAGACCTCGGCTCCATTCAGGCGCCGATGAACGCGTTTATACTGAACCTCGGGCTGGAGAGCCTGCACGTCCGCATGAAACGCCACTGCGAGAACGGCCTTGCGGTCGCGAAGTTCCTCAGCCAGCACGACAAGATAGAGTTCGTGAACTACCCCGGACTTCCCGGCGATAAGTACTACGACGTCGCGCAGAAGTATATGCCCACGGGCACCTGCGGCGTAGTAAGCTTCGGCATGAAGGGCGGCAGAAATGCAGCCGAGGAATTCATGAAGCACCTGAGACTCGGCGCTATCGAGACCCACGTTGCGGACGCGCGCACCTGCTGCCTGCACCCGGCAAGCGCAACCCACCGCCAGATGAACGACGAGGAGCTCAAAGCGTGCGGAGTATTCCCGAACCTCGTAAGATACTCCTGCGGCCTTGAGGACGCTCAGGACCTTATCGACGATATCGCGCAGGCTCTCGACAAGATTTGAATGACGTCTCCGGTGGACTTATAACCCTGACTTAACAAAACTGCCCTGCTGTTTGCTTGCAGCAGGGCAGTCAGACTGTCGAAAAACTGTAAAATTTGCGCGTAGCGCTATCGTTTTTCGCTACCTTTTTCCGTGCAAAAGGTAGTGGGGGTGTGGGGGAAAAACAAGAGTTTTCCCCCACAGTTTCTTTAAAATTTACTGCAGTTGGTACTTTTTCGACAAGCTGACTGCCCTGTTTGCTTGCAACAGGGCAGTTTATTATTTACAGCGAAATCGCAGATGATACTATATAAACAAAATACCCCGGCTGTCTGCCCGGGGTATTTTATTACTTGGAGAGTGACTCCAGAAGCTCGTTCACAGGAATATCGAGATACTTTGCGATGGTGATAAGCTCAATATCCGTGATAAAGCGCTGACCGGACTCCATACGCTGAACAGCGTTCTTGTCAACGATCAGTCCGAGCTCTGCCAGGTCGTCAGCAACCTGACGCTGGGAGATACCGCGTGATCTGCGAACTTCACGCATTTTGATACCTAAGAGATTCTTGCGGCCGTTTGCCTGATTCTTGAACATTATATGTTCCTCCTGTCTTTTCGTTTGTTATTACATTATACACTATAAATTTCTAAAAATCAATACCTCTTTCTCGTGTTTATTTAAACCGTCTGATGTGCAACTATTGCCACCGTAACTTGTACGGCAGGTAAACACCGTGCACAATTCCGGAAGTATTGATTTTTTCGTTTTACATCTAGTGAATTTAATCGCGTTTTTCGTTGATTTAATGCGGTTTGTTACATTTCGCGACAAATTATTTACATTTACTAAGTTATTTTTCAGACGCCATATATCTAAACGATAATAATATAGCAGCCATACAAAAATAATATACTCCGTTTGAAGAATTTTCTTGCCCGAAAGCCGCAAAATGTCGAAAATCATATCGCCATAGGCTGTTTTTTCAGCTCCAACAGATATTTTTCGTAGCCGTCATGCGCCGAACGCCTTGCAAGGTAGCTCCCGATGAACGGTGCGAATCTCACCAAAAGTGACATCTCTGTGCTGTCGCCCAAAAATCCTGACAGCCCGAAGTCTGCGTCAGCGCCGCGCATTTTTCTGCGGAAAAGCTCCTCCTGCGTGCGGCGGAGCGCCGCCAGCTCCTGATACCGTATCTCCGCAGCCTGCCGGGATATCCCGCACAGGCTCTCGATCTCCAGCGCCGAGGAAACTCCGCAGAAATGCAGCACCGTCAGCGGCGCCAGAAATCCCGCCGCAAAGCGGTCCGCCTCGTGCTCGTCATTCAGAGTTACGCTCTGCTTCCGCTCCGAAATGTGACCCAGCAGGACGTGCCCCAGCTCGTGCGCCGACGTCCATTTGCGCCGCGCCTTTCCGCACAGACTTTCGTTTATCACGCACACGAAGTTCCCGTCAAGCCTGGTGCTGAACCCGCCGTAGCTTATGTTCCGGTACAGGTAATTCATGTCAAAATCAAACAGCGATACAAAATCCGCGTACCCTATCATCTTGACCCCCAAACGCTGCGCCGCCTCCGGAACATTCACCGGCAGGGACTGCGCGCCGCACTCCAGCAAAGCCTGCGAAGCCGTCATCTTCCGCCCTCCTTGTAATCCGGCAGGTCCATCACGCTGCCCGCACCGCGCTTTTTCTTCAGCTGGAGCTTCCCCGGGAGTACCGTCCCGTCAAAGCTCCGCGCCGCGACAAGCACCAGCCCATCGCAGCAGCGGCGGTATTCTATCTCGGTGCACGCGTCCACAAGCTCCCTGCCGTGGTCGTCCAGCTCCTGATACTTTTTCAGGTGCTCCTGCGCCGGCGTGAGCTTCGCGTCATAGCAGTCCGCAAAAAGCTCGTTTGGCTCGCAGGAAAGCGCCGTGAACATACGATAGAGCACCTCCTCCTTCGGGTGGCTTATTTCCCGCTCATAGTTCCCCACCGCCGAGGGAGTCACCTTTACGAGCCGCGCAAGCTCCTCCTGCGTAAGCCCGGCGCGCTCCCGGAGCGCCTTTATCTGTCTGCCGATACCCATATGACCTCCTTAAATCCTCGCGCCGTCCGCCGAACCCGCCGGGGCGCCGCCTCCGTACCTGTCCACAAGCTTTGCCAGCCCGCTTTTCCTGAGCAGATAGACCCTCCGCTCGCTCATATATAGATCAAGCGCGAGCTGATCCCAGTTCTTCGCCAGTATGTAGTAGCCCTCGACAACGCTGCGCTCCTCCCCTGAAAGGAAGCTCACGAACCGCAGAGCTTCGCGCTTTGCGTCGCACATTTCGTCAACGGCGTCGTTAAGCTGCTTCTCAAGCCGCGCAAGCTTTTCCACCGTTTCCCGGGCGTAGTTCGACGATTCGCGCACCCGTTTCGCGATACGGTGTATCATCTCGATATGCTCAAGCTGCATCCGGACTTCCAGCTCAAGGGTCCGC
This sequence comes from uncultured Oscillospiraceae bacterium, assembly GCA_934448295.1. Lineage (GTDB taxonomy): Bacteria > Bacillota > Clostridia > Oscillospirales > Ruminococcaceae > CAG-115. The sequence continues at coordinate 25,754 of CAKSEY010000010.1, read as the reverse complement.
GCCCGCTGAAGCGTACCCATTACATCTGCCATATTCATCGCTCCTTTACATTTGTTTAGGTCCGTAGTGTTCACCTTTCAACTTTCTATGTACAGATTATATCACAAGTACCTTGTATTTGTCAAGAGGTATGCTCAACTTTTTTGATACATTTTAATATAGCTATTCAGCGGCGGAAATGAAACTTTGATTCTGAAATAATTCATATAAAGCCGCGCGGAGTATTACGGCGGCACATACCGAACTGATAGGATTTGAAGGTCGATCGGCGCAAACGGCATTGCTCCGCTGTTTTGGCTGTGCAGCAGCACAATTCCTCCCGCCGGAACTGCACCTTTTTTTCATGTGTTTTTGCAAGAAAACGCTGTTCTCCCCCTGTTTTTTGGTAAGAATATCTATATAATATGCACAATCAGAGCACAGAGATATTGTTGCAAGTGAACAAAAAGAATAAATCTTATGAAAAAAATCCAAAATCATCTTGCAAAATCGGAATCTATGTTGTATAATGAATACAGACCGTGGGGCTGCGGCACATTTTCCGGTGTTCCGGCGCTTATGCCTTGCCTGCGGAGGAAATTTTTTCAGGAGGTTACTTAACAATGGCGTTAACTAACAAATATCTCGCAGACTTACTGGAAACAGTAAAGAAGAGAAATCCCGGCGAGCCGGAGTTCATTCAGGCAGTTACAGAGGTTTTTGAGACACTTCAGCCGGTCGCTGAAAAGAGACCCGACCTCGTAGAAGCAGGCGTATTCGACAGGATCGTTGAGCCGGAGAGACAGATCATCTTCCGCGTTCCGTGGGTAGACGACAACGGCAAGGTACAGGTAAACAGAGGCTTCCGTATCCAGTTCAACTCCGCTATCGGCCCGTACAAGGGCGGTATCAGACTCCACCCCTCCGTATATATCGGTATCATCAAGTTCCTCGGCTTCGAGCAGATCTTCAAGAACTCCCTGACCACTCTCCCCATGGGCGGCGGCAAGGGCGGTTCCGACTTCGACCCCAAGGGCAAGTCCGACGGAGAGGTTATGCGTTTCTGCCAGAGCTTCATGACTGAGCTTTGCAGACACATCGGCCCTGACTGCGACGTTCCCGCAGGCGATATCGGCACAGGCGGACGCGAGATCGGCTATATGTTCGGTCAGTACAAGAGGATCCGCGACGAGTTCTCCGGCGTTCTCACCGGCAAGGGACTTACATACGGCGGCTCCCTCGCAAGAACTGAGGCTACCGGCTTCGGTCTCTGCTACTTCACAGACGAGATGCTCAAGGCAAACGGCAAGAGCTTCAAGGATCAGACCGTTATCATTTCCGGTTCCGGCAACGTTGCTATCTACGCAACCAAGAAGGCTACCGAGCTCGGCGCTAAGGTAGTTACCGTTTCCGACTCCAACGGCTACATCTACGATCCGGACGGGATCGACCTTGATGTTGTTAAGCAGATCAAGGAAGTTGAGCGCGGCAGGATCAAGGAGTATGTCGGCAGAACCTCCCACAAGAACGCTGAGTACCACGACGGCAGCGTTTGGGGCGCTAAGATCAAGGCTGACATCGCGCTCCCCTGCGCTACACAGAACGAGATCAACGGCGACTTCGCCAAGAACCTCGCCGAGAACGGCGTATACGCTGTTGCAGAGGGCGCTAATATGCCTTCTACCCCCGAGGCTATCGAAGTTTACTTCGCAAACAAGATGCTCTACGGTCCCGCAAAGGCTGCAAACGCAGGCGGCGTAGCTACATCCGGTCTTGAGATGAGCCAGAACTCCATCAGATACAGCTGGACCTTCGACGAGGTTGACAGCAAGCTCCACGACATCATGGTTTCCATCTTCAAGAGCTGCGACGACGCTGCCAAGGAGTACGGCATGCCCGGCAACTACATGGCAGGCGCTAACATCGCAGGCTTCCTGAAGGTTGCAGAGGCTATGAAGGCTCAGGGCTGCGTTTAATGCAGAGCCGGTGGCGCTATGAGTGAAAAAAAGACTCACACCATGAAGCAGGACGCCGACCTTGTCCGCGGCGGAAAATCCGAAAAGGACATCGAGCTCCGCTCCGAACTTCACCCCGACGACAGAAAATCGGGAAAGGGCGCTAAGGAGAGCAAGCGGTTCCACGAAAACTGCAACTTCAACCTTAATCACACCAAATAAAAAAGTGCCGCTCCGAAAGGGGCGGCATTTCTGCTATATGATAAAACAGGCTGCCGGATTCCGGCAGCCTGCGCCGCTTTGGAGGGAGCGGCTTTTTCTATCATGAAGTTTACTGGCCTGAAGTTACTGGTCTAAGCGGAAATGGATCGGGATACCGTTGCGGTACTCCAGCTTTGGCTCGCCCTGGATAAGCGGCAGGAAGTAATTCAGCGCGTCAACTGTTACGTTGTTGCCCTCCTGGTTTATCCACTCCCGGGGGAATTTCTTCTCCTGGTTGGCGATCTTGGTTATGTCGGCGGTAGTTATCTCAACGCGGTAGGGGTTGTTGCTAAGCCTGTGGAAGCACATCATCACGCCGCTTGCGCCGTATACCAGCGCGGATCTCACCGCCTCCCTGCCGATACGCTCGGCTTCAAGCAGGTCGGTCAGCGAGGCAATGTGAGAGCTGCACCGCTGCATTACATTGAGCTCTATTGAACGCACCTTGCAGCCTATATGATCCTTGGTGTACTCCTCCAGCCACTTGCCGATACCGGAAAGGTACTTGTGCCCGAACGCGTCCACAATCTCGGAGGAAACTCCGCTGCCTGCGCTCACGCCCTCGGATACTGCGACAATTACCGCCTTATAGCGGAGCTGCGCCCGCTTAACGTCGCCGAGGTACTTCTCCGGGGAGAACTCGCCCTCCGGCAGATAGATGAGGTGCGGCGCGGGTTCGCCGTTCGCCCGCAGCACGCAGGAACTCGCCGCCAGCCAGCCCGCGTCACGCCCCATGATCTCAACGATGGTAACGGACGGTATCGAATAAACGCGGCTGTCGCGGATTATCTCCTGGAGGGTCGCCGCAACGTATTTCGCCGCCGAGCCGAATCCCGGGGTGTGGTCGGTTTCGGTAACGTCGTTGTCGATGGTCTTGGGGACTCCCACCACCTTAACGTCTATCCCCTTTTCGGTGAAATAGCTGTGCAGCTTCATTACGGTGTCCATGGAATCGTTGCCGCCGATATAGAAAAAAGCGCGGATATTGTGCCGGCTGAACGTCTCGGCTATTTTGCGGTAGTCGCTGTCGTCCTCGTGCCAGTCCTTCAGCTTGAAGCGGCAGGAACCGAGTATGGTCGACGGCGTTGTCATCAGGAGCTGCTTGTCGTGCTCGTCCATCAGAATACTGCGGAGATTCAGCAGGCGGTCGCCGATTATTCCCTCGATGCCGTTTTCAGCGCCGTATATCTCGTCGACCTGCGCTTCCTGCTCGGCGCCGTTGAAAACTCCGGTAAGGCTTGCGTTTATTGCAGCGGTAGGACCGCCGGACTGCGCAACTGCTATATTAAACATGATGTGTCCTCCAAATAATCGTTGGGTAAATCATGATATAATTTTAGCATATTCTACAATAATATTCAATAGCCGTATTAAACAAAAAAGGACAGAAAAACTCTGTCCTTTTATGATATATGTGAAAAGCTTTAGTCGCCGAAGGAGATCCCGATATCCTTTGCGGTCTTTACCATCTTGCAGTCAACCGGGACGAACTTGGTTTTCATTGCAACGTCGCCGAGGGGATTTTCAGTGATTTTTCCATCGACCATTGCAACCGTGTAGCCGAACTTGCCGTCCTTCAGGAGCTGCGCTGCGTGTGCGCCGAACTGCGTTGCAAGTATCCTGTCGTATGCGGACGGGCTGCCGCCGCGGAGCATATGCCCCGGAACCACCGTGCGCGTCTCCAGCCCGGTCATGTCCTGAATATTCTTTGCGATACGCGCGGTCGCGGTGGTAAGTCCCGCCTCTGCGCGCAGACGGGCGCGCTCCTTTTTCTTGAGCTTTGCCTCCTCAATGTCGTAGCAGCCCTCTGCAACCGCGAGGATAGAGAAGTTCCTGCCTGCGTCGGCGCGCTTCTGGCACGCCTGAGCCACCTTGTTGATGTCGTAGGGTATCTCCGGCAGGAGGATTATGTCCGCGCCGCCTGCAAGTCCGCTGTAAAGCGTGAGCCAGCCCGCCTTGTTGCCCATTATCTCAATGACCATAACGCGGCTGTGGGAGTTCGCAGTGGTGTGTATGCGGTCAATGACCTCGGTGCCGATATCCACCGCAGAGTGGAAGCCGAAGGTAACGTCCGTGCCGAAAATATCGTTGTCGATGGTCTTGGGCAGCCCGATAACGTTCAGACCCTCCTCGGACAGCATATTGGCGGTCTTGTGGGTGCCGTTGCCGCCGAGGGTGAACAGGCAGTCGAGCTTTAAATCCTTGTAGGTGGACTTCATCTCCTTGACCTTGTCTACCTTGTCGTCCTCGATTATCTGCATCATCTTAAAGGGGGTGCGCTTGGTTCCGAGAATAGTGCCGCCCTGGGTGAGAATTCCCGAGAAATCGGACGGCTGCATGCTTTTATACACGCCGTGAATAAGTCCGTGGTAGCCGTCGTGTATCCCGACGATCTCCACCTTATCCTCGCCGAAGGCCTCGTATATAGCCTTTGCGGCGCCTCTGATGGTCGCGTTGAGTCCGGGGCAGTCGCCGCCGCTTGTGAGCATTCCAACTCTGAGTTTTCCCATGTTCAGTTACCTCCACATTTGATTCTATATAACTGCCATACAGCAGTATGAGTACCTGTCACTTTTTCTTCAGGATCCTGCGGATATCGTTGCCGCAGAAGCCAAGGAAATGCATGCTTTTAAGCCGCGAGCACAGCTTATCCGAATAGTAAGCTTCAAGCTTCTCGGGGTTGTAATTCGTGCTGACTATCATCGGCAGTCCCCGGCATATCCTGCTGTTAACGATTTCGTATATCATTGAAGCGTTGAACTCCTTGGACATCTCCGCGCCCAGGTCGTCGATTATCAGCAGGTCGCATTCGCTGACGGACGAAAAGGAATCCTTGTCTGAGCGCCCGAAGGTTTCCGCCTCGATTATCCTCAGAAGCTGGGGGAGCGACGCATATATCACGCTGTATCCCCGCTCAAGCACAACAGAGGCTATCGCAAGCGACAGATGGGTCTTGCCAAGTCCAGGGCTGCCGTACATCAATATGCTGTCGCTTTTTGTCGTGAACTCCTTCGCGTATTTTTCGCAGTATTCCAGATTTCGCTGCATTACCTGCCGCTGTGAAACATGGAACTGCGGGTCGATAAGCTCCGGATAGAATTCCAGCCTGAACGTTTCAAACGTAGAAAGCTCCAGCGGAGAATTCTGGTTGAGCTCCCGCGCCGCAGCCTCCAGCATAAGCCGCCGGAAGCAGCCGCACCACTTGCCGTTTACGGTGCCCTTGTCCTTGCACTTGGGGCAGGTGTATATCGGCTGGAGGTAATCCTCCGGGTAGCCCGCCGCAGTAAGAAGCTGCTTCATGGCTCCGCTGGTCGCCAGATTCTGCCGCTCCAGCTCCTTGACCTTCTCTGCGGTATCTCCGCCCTGCATGACAATGGAAATGAGCTTTCTGCCCGTTTCCGCCAGGCACAATGAAAGCTCGCGGTATTCCGGAAGCTTGGTATAGATTTCCTCGCGGCGCTGCTCAAGGAGCCGCTGATTTTCATTGCGGCGCTCGTTGAGCCTGTCCATCGCCTCGCTGAAAAACTGGTCGTTCATTTCCGCTTGTCACCTCCGGTCACTGATATTGTCTGCGGATTTCGTCCATCAGGTCGTCAATATCGCTTTTATTTGAACTGCTCTGCTTCTTGCTCTTGAATTTCCCGCTGAACTCCTGCGCCTTGCGGTTAGCCTCGTCCGTGGAATAAACCCCGTCCTTCTTCCAGTTTTCGAGAATGCCGTTGGTGTAGCTGAAATTCATGCTGCCTATCCTGTCCTGGGTCATTTCGTGCGCCAGGAGTATCATGTCCTCGCTGAACCCCCACTCCTCCGTCCATGTTCTGATGTAGCTTATCTGGTTCGGGGAGAACTTGGTCTTTAGCTCCATCGCCCGGCGGAGCTTTTCCTCAACGCTGGTCAGCCTTTCCAGCTTCTGGAGCTGCGCGTCAGCCTCGTCGACGGTGCGGATATTGTTTTCCGCCCAGTCCTCGGCGGTGCGGGTTATGTAGCTCGGGGTGGTCTTTTCAATGCGGAAGCAGTATTTCAGCAGCATGACCGCCACCTCCGCCGGGATTCCGTAAAAATCCGTTATCTGGAGCAGCAGGCGCTGTTCCGGATTTCGCAGCGGTCTGCCGTAGATCTGCTCGGCTTCGCTGAACAAAAGCCTTACCGCCGGGTCGGTCTGCTGGCGCTTTGCGATATCCCCGGAAGTGTATATCGCCGCCCCGGTGTTCTGCGAGACCCTGCGCACGCTTGAGCGCTGCGGCTCGGTCTCCTGCTCCGCCGCCACCTCCGGAAGGACTTCCTGTGAGATGTCCATGGGCTTCAGCTCGCCCTCGTCCATGCGGATTATCCCCCGCTGGAACCAGAACATCGCCGCGTCCTCCAGCTCCCCGTTTTCCTTTATGCCAAGGGAATTCCGGAGCTGATCCTCCGTGAAGCTCTCGCCGCCGTGTCTCAGCAGGAACAGCAGCAGCTTAAGGCTGGCGCCGTCCGCCAGTTTTATATACTTATCGACAACGCTGGACGGAACGGCGAAAACGCTGTTCCATGCTCCTGCGTCAAGGGAATAGTTCATCTGCTCACCTTATCCTGAATCGGCTTCCATCAGCCGAAATATGTTCAATAGTCGTAACAGTCGTATAATTGTATTATACCACAGAAAGCGCGTTTTTTCAATAGAAAATTGCAAAAATAAGGGCGCCGCTCTCACACGAAGAACAGCGCCGCCAGTTCGCGTATCAGATAATTCGGGAACACCAGCGCCCGTGTTTTCGAGGAATAATGCCCCGTGGAAAGCCCCAGCCGCTCTGCGTAAAGCTCCGCGCGGTACTGGTGGAAATCGTTGGTGACCACCGCGATACCGTCCGAGATACCGAGCTGTTCCAGTATCGGCGCGGAATATGTGAAATTCTGCGCGGTGGATTCCGACCCGGATTCCGTGTAAATGCGGCTCTCCTGAACTCCCTGGGAAATCAGCCACCGCTTCATGCACTCCGCTTCGGAGATGTTCTCCCCCCTGCCCTGACCTCCGGTCACTATCACCGGAACGTCCTGGTGCTCCACGATAAGCGGGAGCGCCGCGCTGAGCCTGCCGAGCAGCTCCCCGCCTGGCTCCTCCCACTTCACCTGGCAGCCGAGTATCATCACGCAGTTGACCTGCTCCAGCGGAACATCAGCATACCGCGCCATCATCGCGCCGTTATAGCCGCAGAAGCCCAGAAATCCGGCGACCGCCGCCCCCAGAACGCACAGGGATATCCTCCCGGGAACCCGCGCCCAGAGCCATTTCAGCAGCCGCCAGAGCTGCTTTGCGAACCCCGCGCACAGACCTATCAGCAGGCTGAGGACAACTCCCAGAAAGGTACCCGCGTTGAAGAATCCCGGCAGGCAGAACCACGCGAGAAGCCCCGCCGCAAATATCATGACGGCGATCTGCGCCGGGTGGAGAAGGTGTTTCTGCATATTTCCTCCTGATTCCAGAAACGCCCAGCATTGTGGTGCCGGGCGTGAAAATGAACTTACAGTGCCATTCCGAGGGCAAGCGCCTTCATGTTGGCTTCGATAAGATTTGCCTTTTTCGGGGGGATCATCTTCTCCAGCACCGGACGAACCGCGTCTATCACCGCGATCCCGGTCTCCTTAAGCAGCTTTCCCACCAGGATTATGTTCGCCATTCCGGGAAGCCCGTTTTCGGCGGCAAGCTCCGTTGAGGGAATACGGAAGCTGCGGATATCGGTGCGGGTGCACTCCTTGGTGACGAGGGTGCTGTCGATTATCGCTATCCCGCCCGGCTTCACGGATTCGATGAACTTGTCGTAGCTGGGACCGTTCATTGCCACAAGCACGTCCGGGTCTGTGACGTAGGGGGAGCCTATCGGCTTATCGCTGAGGCACACGCAGCAGTTTGCCGTGCCTCCGCGCATTTCGGGACCGTAGGACGGGAGCCACGACACCTGCTTGTCCTCGTTCATGCCGAGGTAGGCGAGCAGCTTCCCCGCGAACAGTATTCCCTGCCCGCCGAAGCCTGCAAATATAGTTTCAGTCGTCATCTTATCGCACCCTCCTTGAATACTCCCAGCGGATAATACGGCACCATGTTGTCCTTAAGCCACTTCATCGCCTCCACCGGAGAAAGTCCCCAGTTGGTCGGGCAGGTGGAAAGCACCTCGATTATCGAGAAGCCCTGCTTGTTCTTCTGGAACTCGAACCCCTTGCGAATAGCCGCCTTTGCCTTGCGGATGTTCGCGGGGTCTGTGACCGTCACGCGCTCTGCCAGCGCAACTCCGGAAAGCGTGGCAAGCATTTCGCACACTCTCACCGGGAAGCCCTCCACGTTCGGATTTCTTCCGTAGGGAGTGGTCTGCGTTACCTGACCGGGAAGAGTGGTCGGCGCCATCTGACCGCCGGTCATGCCGTAGGTCGTGTTGTTGATGAATATTACGGTGATGTTCTCGCCGCGCGCCGCCGCGTGGACTGTCTCCGCCGTGCCTATCGCCGCAAGGTCGCCGTCCCCCTGATAGGTGAAAACGAACTTGTCCGGGCTGCCGCGCTTTACTCCTGTCGCGACTGCCGGGGCTCTTCCGTGAGCCGCCTCTATCATGTCGCAGGTGAAGTAATCATACGCCATTACCGAGCAGCCTACCGGGCATATGCCGATGGTGTCGTTCTCGATGCCCATTTCGTCTATGACCTCCGCCACCAGCCTGTGCACGATACCGTGGGTGCAGCCCGGGCAGTAATGGAACGGTACGTCCGTCAGGGACTTTGGTTTTCTGAATTCCGGCATATCACTCAGCCTCCTTTGCGTTGAGCGCCTTTATCTGCTCAAGTATCTCAGAGGGCCTGGGGATAACTCCGCCCGTCCTGCCGAAGAATTCCACCGGCAGACGGCAGCCGAGCGCCAGCTTCACGTCCTCGATCATCTGTCCCATGGACATCTCCACGCACAGAACGCGCTTTGCGCCCCTGCACGCGTCTCTTACCTCCTGCTCCGGGAACGGCCAGAGTGTTACCGGGCGGACAAGTCCCGCCTTTATTCCCTGGGCGCGCGCGGAATCCACCGCAGCCTTCGCAAGCCTTGCGACCGAGCCGTAGGCCGCGACCACGATTTCCGCGTCCTCGGTGAGGTACTGCTCCGCCATGTGGAGCTCGCCCTTTACCGTTTCGTAGCGCTGGAATCTCTCGACGACCAGCCGCTCCAACTCCTCCGCCTGGAGATAGAGGGAATTTATGATATTATGCTGACGTTTTCCGCCGTGGCCGCAGGCAGCCCAGGGCTTTTCCGCGGCGGTGTGCTCATGTATTTCGTCGCTGGCAAAGGTGACCGGCTCCATCATCTGACCGAGAAGCCCGTCCGCGAGTATCATCGCGGGCATTCTGTACTTGTCGGCAGAATCGAACGCAAGGCTCATCAGGTCTGCCATCTCCTGCACGGAGGACGGCGCGAACACAAGTATCTGGAAGTCCCCGTGACCCAGCGCCCTGGTCGCCTGCCAGTAGTCGCTCTGGGAGGGCTGGATACCGCCCAGACCCGGGCCGCCGCGCATTACGTTCACTATAACGCAGGGCAGGTCAGCGCCCGCCATGTAGGACACGCCCTCGCTCTTCAGGGATATCCCCGGGGAGGAGCTGGAGGTCATGCACCGAACGCCGGAGGCGGCGCAGCCGTAAACCATGTTTATAGCCGCTATCTCGCTCTCCGCCTGGAGGAACACGCCGCCTATCTTCGGCATACGCTTCGCCATATAGGCGGAGATCTCTGTCTGGGGAGTTATCGGGTAGCCGAAAAAGCACTTGCAGCCGGAGCGTATCGCAGCCTCCGCAAGAGCCTCGTTGCCTTTCATGAGGTTTCTTTCCATTACTTGTCACCTCCGTCCGGGGTAATGGTGATGGCGCAGTCGGGGCACATCATCGCGCACATGGCGCAGGCGATACAGGCGTCGTCGTCAACACATTCCGCCGTGTAATAGCCCTTGGGGTTAAGCCTCTCATGCGAGATCACAACGATCTTCTTCGGACATACGGTGGTGCAGAGCGCGCAGCCCTTGCACACCTCGAAGTCCACATTCATCTTTGCCATTTCTGTTCCCTTTCCCGTTCCGGAAAACTCCGGAGCCCTGCACTTTCCGCCGTGCGGCGGGGTTTATTTTTCTGTACCCCTTATTCCTCCCAGAACGGACGTATAAATACGTCCACCGGGTAGGCTCCGTCAACACACAGCGAACGCTCCGCAGCAGTCATCACCACCGGGATACCAGCGGCTTTTCCGCACTGTAAAGCATAATCCGCCGTGACCATTACGTCATCGGCGGCTGTGTCCTGACCCAGGTTTGAGCAGTTTATGATACCCTTTGCCCTCATGCGCGATACCTGTTCGATGTCACGCAGGAGCTCCGCCGCTTCCTCCGGGGTGCTTGTGAGGTAGCGGTAGCGGTTGACGACATAATAAAGCCCGCAGCCGGAGCCGTTCAGAACCGTGGAATACTGCCCCAGTGCCGCCGCGCCCGAATCGTCCCCGCCGACGTCTATCACAAGACGGTCGCAGCCGTCAATGACAGCCGCCATGTCTATGCAAAGCGACGGGATATCGAGATTCGTGTTTGCGAACTGCGGCGCAATGAGCCTTATTCCGTGTTCATCAAACAGCCCCGCGAGATCCGCAGTGCGGAAGTAGGGGTTCACGATGTCCATATCAATGATGGTCACCTTTTCCCCCGACTTCGCGAAATCCACCGCGAGATTTACTGCGAGATTTGTTTTTCCCGAGCCGTAATGCCCGGTTATAGCAATGGTCTTTTCAAAATCAAACATTAATAATAGTAGTAGCTGGAGCCTGCAAGCGCGTCAGAGAGAGACGACCCGATGCCTGCCAGGACAGCGGACATTATGATTATCATAAGGATAGAAACTCCCAGACCGATAGCCTGAATGATTATCATAGCCTGGCAGTAGCGCTTCTTGTTTATAGGAGTATCTGCACTTACGCCCCAGACTATACACAGGATAAGGCTGATAAGTCCGAACCAGGTGGTAAGGATTATCGTGCCGACCCACTGACCGAGGGTCATGGGGGTGTCGTTCACCGGCTGTACGTTGTTGTTGAACTGGGTGCTGTTATTGTACTGCGTGCCGCTTGTGGAGCTTCCGCTGGTGGGGATAGTACCGGGCTGCGGCGCGGAATATCCGGGATTAGGGCTGCTCTGCGGCGCGCCGTAATTCGGGATAGGTTCGCTGCTCATGGGCGCGGTCTGTGGAGCCTTGTCAAGCTGCACCGCCGCAGGAAGCGGCTCGCCGCACGACGGGCAGAAGGAACCCTCGCCAGTAACCAGTGTGTTGCACTTCGGACATACTCTTTGCATATAAAAACCTCATTTCTTGTATTCACAGGTCAACCAGAAGCCTGTGGTATTCTATGTACTGCGGCAGAAGCGTCTGCTGTGTACACTTTCATTCTACCATATTACTCGGGTTATGTCAACATCATTCGTGAATTAGTCGATTACTTACACAAAATTTTCATCTTGCGTACACCTTGCAGGAATGTCCCGGTTATTTTTCCAGCCACTGGCTCATTCCCGCGCCGAGAAGCTCATTGGGTCTGTCGCGGAAGCCGAACTGCCTGTAAAACGGCTCGCGCTCCTTTGCGGACATCAGGTAGACCACTATCTTCTCCCCCGGCTCCAGCGTGGAGTAGAGGTATTCCATCGTACGGCGCATCATCTGCTTGCCGATACCCTGGTGCTGGTACTCCGGGATAACTATCACGTCCGTGATGAAATTTGCGTAGCCGCCCTCGGAAAGCACGCGTATCATTCCCACGCACCTGCCGTTGTCGCGCACCGTTGTAATGTGGAACGCGTTGTTCAGCACGTTCCTGCATATCCGGTCGGAAAGCGGCATGAAGTTCACCAGCCGCCGCATTTCCTTGTATTCCTCCAGCGAGGGAGCCACGTCTTTAAATTCAAGCTCCATTTTGTTCTCCTTTTTTTCACACCAAGAGCCGCCCGGATTTCGGACGGCTCAGTGTCTTTATCTTATTCAGTTCTGCGCGTTATCCTCGGGCTTTTCCTCCGGGCTGGTCTCAGCCTTTTCCTCCGGGAGGTCTACCTCGGGCATTTCATCGCTCTCGGGCTTTTCAGCCGTGATATCCGTGACAGGCTCGGCGGGCTTCGGCTTTTCGTTGCCGTCGGTGTCTATCTCGTCTGCCATCAGGCGGTAGAAGTCCACGCCGTCTATCTTCTCATGCTTCATGAGGTATTGCGCGCAGCGCTCCAGCAGGTCGTTGTGCTCGGTGAGTATCTCCTTTGCCTTTTCGTAGCCTGTCTCGATTAGCTCGCGTATCTCGCCGTCTATCTCAGCCGCCACATTCTCGGAGTAGTTGCGCCCCTGGGAGTAATCCCTGCCAAGGAACACCTCCTGATTCTCGTGGCCGTAGAGTATCGGACCGAGCTTCTCGGAGAAGCCGTAGCGCGTTACCATGTTCCTTGCAACGGAGGTCGCGCGCTCAATATCGTTGGAAGCGCCGGTGGAAATATCGTCAAGAATGAGCTTCTCCGCAACGCGTCCGCCGAGGAGCACGATTATCTCCTCCTCCATATAGGTCTTGCTTACGAAGGATCTGTCCTTCTCAGGGACGTGCATCGTGAATCCGCCAGCCATGCCGCGCGGAACGATGGACACCTGGTGCACCTTATCCTGGGTCTTGCAGAAATAGGTGGTTATCGCGTGGCCGGATTCGTGATAAGCGGTAAGGCGCTTTTCGTCCGGGGTAACAACGCGGGACTTCTTCTCGGGACCTGCAACCACCTTGATGGTAGCCTCCTCGATATCCTGCTTGGTGATGGCGCGGCGGTTTGCCCTCGCCGCAAGCAGAGCCGCCTCGTTCACGAGGTTCTCAAGGTCTGCGCCGGTGAAGCCTGCGGTGGTGGCCGCAATTGTCTTGAGGTCAACGTCAGGTCCCATGTTCTTGTTTCTGGTGTGAACCTTGAGTATCTCCTCTCTGCCCTTGATGTCGGGGTAGCTTACGACTATCTGCCTGTCGAAGCGTCCCGGACGGAGCAGAGCCGGGTCAAGTATATCACGGCGGTTGGTCGCCGCCATTACGATGATGGAGTCGTTCTCGGTGAAGCCGTCCATCTCGACAAGGAGCTGGTTCAGGGTCTGTTCGCGCTCGTCATGACCGCCGCCGAGGCCTGCGCCTCTCTGGCGTCCGACCGCGTCTATCTCGTCAATGAAGATGATGGACGGGGTTTTCTTCTTCGCCTGCTCGAACAGGTCGCGCACACGGGAAGCGCCCACGCCGACGAACATCTCAACGAAGTCGGAGCCGCTTATGGAGAAGAACGGCGCTCCCGCCTCGCCTGCGACTGCCTTTGCAAGCAGAGTCTTACCTGTTCCGGGAGGTCCCACAAGCAGAACGCCCTTGGGAACCCTCGCGCCGATCTCGCGGTACTTTCCGGGGTTCTTCAGGAAGTCAACGATTTCCTCAAGCTCCTGCTTTTCCTCGTCCGCGCCTGCCACGTCCTCAAACGTGACCTTCTTGCCGGTGTGCTGGCGGACGTTCGCGCGGGAGAACGTGGACATCTTCCCGCCGCCCGTGCTCTGGCGCATTACGATGACCGTGAAGATTATCATTACGCCCACAAGCAGGAGGTAGGGCAGCACGCTCGTCAGGAACGTGTTGTCAGAAATCGGGATATAGTCCTCCACCAGCGGGGAATCCGGGTTCGCCTCGTTGTAGCGCTGACGGTAGTACGCCATGTGCCCTTCCTCGTTATAGCCGGAGTTTATGTCATTGATGAAAATGCTGACATTCGGCACGGTGTATGTGTGCGCCGGCTTGCTGCTGTCCTCGCCCTTTAAGCGGTAGGTCAGCGCGCCGCTGCCAAGGTCCAGCTTGTACTCGGACACGTTCAGCGAATCGAACTCAGCGATAACGCTGGAATAAGTAGTGACCGTGCTGCCCGCTGTGGTCGCCATGTTAAGTACCGACACCAGCCCGATAATAAGCAGGAAAATAATTACCAGATAAATAATTATGCCCTTTAATTTGTTGGAATTCATTAATACCGCCTTTCCGGAAATTACTCCTCGGATTTATGATACTCATAGAGGTGGATTATATATAGTATTTGAGTATAATTGTCCCTCTTGATTCGGACAAAAAATATTATACCACACTTTAAAGCAAAATGCAAACAATTTCGGTGAATATTTGCTGAAAATTTGATACAGAAACCGCCGTTTGTCGAAAAACTAGGCTTCGTGTTTGCGGTAGTGCTGCTCCGCTTCCTCGACATAAGCTGTTCCGCGCTTCACCACAAAGAATTTCCCCCGGCACGGGTTGAATTTCCCGCGCCCTGCGGCGAGGATATCGGCGGCGGTGTTTATCCGCAGCGCGCTTGGCTCTATTCCCCCGGCGGAGAAAATCAGCTTGATAGCGCGGCTCTGCACCGGCTTCGGGAGCTTCGCCAGCGCCGCAGAATCGTAGCCCCCGGGCTTTCTTGCGGATTCCAGCGCCTGCCGCGCCATATCCTCCAGGAAAGCGCTGTCCTCCCGCAGGCTTTTTTCCATGCGGTTCATTGTGGAGTACAGCGAGCCGTTGATTTTCAGCATTTCCGGCAGAATTATGTGCCGTATTTTATTCCGCGTGTAGTCGTCGCAGAGGTTCGTTTTGTCCGTGACCCACGACAGCCCGCGTTCCTTGCAGTATTCCTCCACGTCGGCGCGGGTGCAGTATATCAGCGGCCGCACGATGTTCCCGCGAACCGGCGGAACTCCGCACAGCCCCTTCAGACCCGTGCCGCGCATGAGATTCAGCATGACTGTCTCCGCGCAGTCGTTGGAGTTGTGAGCGGTGGCTAACTTCTTCCCTGCGGAGACCTCCGCGAAGAAATCGTACCGCACGCGGCGGGCACATTCCTCCAGGCTCTCGTGCTTCTGCTGCATGGAGCCTACCTCCGCCTCCCGCACGGAAAGCGGGATACCGAGCCGAGCGCACAGCTCCTGGCAGAAGCGCATGTCGCCGTCGCTCTCCTCCCCCCGGAGGTGATGGTTAATATGACACGCCGAAACGGTTATGCCAAGCTCCCCGGAAAGCTCTTTCAGCGCATAAAGCAGCGAAACGCTGTCCGCCCCGCCGGAAAGCGCGGCGACAACAGCGTCCCCTCTTTTTAGCATTTCGTGATCGGACACCGCCGACCTGATTTTTTCAAGAAAGTCCATTCAAGACCTCATTACTGCTCACTGCGCGTGTATTCCGCGTTTGTGAAGCGTGTGTATTCTCCGTCCCAGCCCAGCGGAACGGTCCCCGTTTCGCCGTGACGGTTCTTTGCAACGATACATTCGCAGGAGTTCACGTTCGGGTCAGTCTTATCATAATATGCGTTGCGGTAGAGGAACATTACGATATCCGCGTCCTGCTCGATAGAGCCGGATTCACGCAGGTCGGAAAGCATGGGGCGCTTGTCCGGGCGCTGCTCGGGGCCTCTCGCAAGCTGCGACAGCGTTATCACCGGAACGTTCAGTTCCTTTGCCATTATCTTAAGATTTCTCGTTATCTCAGATATCTCCACAACGCGGTTTCCGTTGTAGTTCTTGTTGGAGGTCATAAGCTGTAAGTAGTCGATGACCACCAGCCCGAGGTTCTTCATTCTGCGGAGCTTCGCCTTCATAGCCGCGACGGTCGCGCCGCCCGTGGTGTCGTCAATGTAGATGTTCAGCCTGGAGAGAACGTCCGCTGCCCTGCCGATGTCCTTCCACTTTTCCTCCGGGATATCGCCGGTTTTCATGCTGTCCGCAGTCAGAGAGGCTTCGCTGCTTATCATGCGGTTCACGATCTGCTCCTTGGACATTTCAAGGCTGAACACGGCTATCGACTTTTCCGGATACTTCTTGCCGACATTCGTTGCGATGTTCATTGCAAACGAGGTCTTACCCATACCGGGGCGCGCCGCCAGGATTATCAGGTCGGAGCGGTTGAGCCCGTAAATGCGCTTGTCAAGCTCGCGGTACAGCGTGGAAAGTCCCGTTATGCCGGGGCCGTTTCCGCTGCGTGCCCGCTTGTACAACTCGTTTATGGCGTTCATGTTCTCGAGGACTATACCGCTGATGTGCGTAAGTCCCTTGACATCTGTGCCGTTGCGGATATCGAAGATCTTCTGCTCCGCGAAATCTATCAGGGTGTTTGCGTCCTCCGCGCCCTCGTTCGCCGCGTCGATTATGTCCTTGGCGGCGAATATAAGGCTGCGCGACATATACTTGTCGGTGACTATCGCCGCGTACTTCTCCACGGAGGAAATGCTCGGAACCGCCTGCATTATGCGGGTGAGGTACTCCTTGCCCTGCTCCGTGGTTTCGAAAACGCCCTGGCGCATGGTGGCTTCAAGGACGGTGACGATGTCTATCCTGTCGTTTGCGAGGAACATATTCAGCATAACGCCGAACACGTTCCGGTTTATATCCGCATAGAAATACTCCGGCTGGAGCACCGACACAAGGTCGTTCATGACGTCGCTGCTCATGAGAACAGCGCCCAGCACCGACTGCTCCGCGTCCAGATTATATGGGATATTTATCCCGGAGAGGTCGTACTCCGCCATATCAGCCCTCGACTACGCTTACCGTGAACTTTGCGGAAACCCCTGCGTACAGCTTCGCTTCTGCCGCATAGTCGCCGAAGCCCTCTATCTTGAGGTTAAGCACGATCTTCTTCTTGTCAACGTCGCAGCCCAGCTCCTGCTTGATAGCCGCGGAGACCTCCTTGGAGGTAACGGTGCCGAACAGTCTGCCGTTCTGACCCGCCTTGGCCTTTACGGTGATCTTCTTGTCCTTCAGCTTCTCTGCTATTTCCCTGGCGTTCGCCACGTCGACGTCTATCTTGTGCTGCGCGGAGTCCTTCTGACCCTGGAGCAGATTCAGGTTCTTTGCGGAAGCCTCCTGCGCAAGTCCCTTCTTAATGAGGAAGTTTGTGCCGTAGCCGTCCTTTACCTCCTTGACCTCGCCCTTTTTGCCTGTGCCCTTAACGTCCTGAAGTAAAATTACCTTCATAGTATTTTTCCTCCTTATTCCTGAGACAGATTGTTGTAGTAGCTCTCGATAGCGTCCTCGAGCTTCTGCACTGCCTCTTCCTTAGTTATGTTGTAGAGCTGCGCGCCAGCCATCGTGAGATGTCCGCCGCCGTCGTCCTTCTTGTTGCCTATATTCTCCATCAGCACCTGGACGTTCACCTTTCCCAGCGAACGCGCGCTGTAGCTCCAGCCGTTCTCTATCGGGTAAACGGTCACGGAGGCGTCAACGCCGGTGATGTTGAGCATTTCATCAGCCGCCTGGGAGCATACCACGCGGATATTGCTGAAGCTCTCCTCCACGATGGAAACCGCGAAGCCGCGCAGGAAATACGCCTGTGCCACCACCTGCGACTTGTGTATCCTGTCCTCCTTGGAGGTCGCGAAAAGCTCCTTGACGAGTATCGTGTTGGCTCCGCACTTTTTAAGCCGCGCGGCTGCCTCGAACGTAGCCTCGCCGGTGCGCATGACGAAGTCCTTGGTGTCCAGGGTTATTCCCGCCAGAAGCGCCTCCGCCTCCAGCGGCTGGAGCTTGCCAGCGTCCCCGAAGTACTGGAGCAGGTCGGTGACCATCTCCGAAGCGGAGGAAGCGTTTGCGTCCACCCAGCTTATCGCCGCCTGTATCTCGTTGTCCGCCTTTCGGTGGTGGTCTATCACGACGATGTGGCTCGGGTCAGCCTTTTCGTAAAGCTCCCGGCTCTCGACCTTTTTCTCGATATGCGTGTCAACGATGAACAGCAGCGAGTTCTCGTTGAACCTCAGCGCCGCGACCTTTGGCTCCAGGAACAGGCTCGGCTCATAGAGCTGCGGCTCGTCCTCGGGTCTGTCGAAGCGCTGGAGCAGGTTCTCCGAAAGATTCCTGCGGTTTCCGCTGGAATCAAGCTCCCGGCTTATGCAGGCGTACGCGTCCTTGCCCATGCGCCTTAGCGCCGCCGCAAGCCCTATCGCCGCGCCAACGCTGTCGTAGTCCCCGTAGCTGTGTCCCATTATGTACACCTTGTCTGCGGAGTTCATCAGCGCCTTTATGCGGTCTGCGGTTATTCTGGTGCGCACGCTGCCGCTGTTGCGCTCGGTGCGCTGGGTCTCCGCGCCGAAGTAGTCGTAGCCCGCGCCGTTGCGTATTACCGCCTGGTCGCCGCCTCTGCCTATCGCCTTGTTTAGCGCCTCCCACGCGAAGCTCTCGCTCTCCGCCAGGGTGAACGCGGTCCTGCCAACGCCTATTGAAAGCGTCACGGGGGTGCGGTCGTTCAGCTTTATATTCTGGCGGACCTCTTCAAGCAGCTTCACGCGCTCGTCCGCCATTTCCTGCACATATCTGTCCTCCAGCACGACAATGAACTTGTCGCCGGAGATCTTTCTCAGCACGGCGTTTTTTCTGGAGAAATAATTTTCCAGGAGCTTGTCTATCTGCGCGCTGATGATGGTCTTTTCGCTCTCGCGGTTGTTTCCGACGGTCTCGTCGTAGTTATCCACCGAGATTATCGCGACCACCGGCTTTGACTTGCGGTGCTCGTCCTGCAAGTCCTTCAGGCTTGTTATGTCCTCAAAGAACAGCACGCTTACTTCCTCGCTGTGCTGAGCCTCTCCGCGCTTCCCCTTCTTTCCCCGGGAAGCGTGAAGCGCCTCGTCGCGCTCCAGCGGGATAGCCTTGGCGATGTACCACCTGCCGTTTACCACTATCTCCCTGCCGTCGCCCTCCAGCATGGCGAGGGAATCGGTCAGCACCTCGTCGATGCTGCTGTGGTCGTCGTCCGGGTGGAAGAATTTCAGCGCAAAGGAATTGTTGAAAGAGAGTATGCGCCGCTCCTTGCTTACCACCGCCATGGGCAGCGGATACTGGTCGAGGGCTTTCTGGTTGGCATCGCCGATGGTCAGCCCCAGCCAGTCGTAATACGCGTATTCGTTCTTTCTTATCTGGAACAGCTTTCCTATCGCGAAGCCCGCCACCGTAAGAAGGATCGGCAGCGAGATCCAGAAAAGCGTTTTATTATCGCGGAACAGCGCTATATCCAGAATTACAAGGCACACGGTCAGCGCCGTGACAAGTCCCAGCAGCAAATTGCTTCTGTACAGATTCTTCAAAAGAAGCTCCTCCTAACAAGCCGTGATCAGTCAGCCTTTCCCTGAACCTCCATGATTATCGGAAGTATCATCGGGCTGCGCTTGGTCTTTGAATAGATGTAGTCGCTCAGCGCGTCGCGCATTGCGGACTTTATATTGCCCCACTCGCGGATATTGCGCTCGTGGCAGTTATCCATGACCTGCTTCATAAGCTGTTTTGCTTCGTCTATAAGCTCCTCGCTCTCGCGGACATACACAAAGCCACGGGAAACGATATCTGGTCCCGCCAGCACGCAGCCGGATTCCCGGTCGATGGTGGCAACGATTATCATAACTCCGTCCTCGGCGAGGTGCTTTCTGTCGCGGAGCACCACGCTTCCCACGTCGCCGACGCCGTAGCCGTCCACCATCACTCTGCCGGAGGGCACCGTGCCCGTGAACTTCATCTCAACGCCGTCAGTTTCAAGCACCTGACCCAGGTCGGAGATAAAGATGTTCTCCTCGGGAATACCCATCGCCATGGCAAGCCTGCTGTGCTTCTTCATGTGCTTGTACTCGCCGTGTATCGGAATAAAGAACTTCGGCTTGGTGAGGGAGATCATCATTTTCAGCTCGTCCTGGCACGCATGGCCGGAAACGTGCACCTCGTACATGGACTCGTAGATTACCTCCGCGCCCTGCTTCATCAGCTCGTTTACTACCTTGGTCACCAGCTTCTCGTTGCCGGGGATAGGCGTCGCGGAGATTATGATGAAGTCCATCGGCGTGATGGTCACCTGCCTGTGGTCGCCGCTGGACATCCTTGAAAGCGCGGAAAGCGGTTCGCCCTGGCTTCCGGTGGTGCATATTACCAGCTTCTCCGGCGGGTACTTGTTCACGTCCTCGATGTCGATGAGCACGTCCTCCGGCACCTTGACGTAATTCAGCTCGACAGCCTTTGCAATGACGTTCTGCATGCTCCTGCCGGAGATAGCCACCTTTCTGCCGTGGACTATCGCCTGGTCGATTATCTGCTGAATCCTGTGGATATTGCTGGAGAACGTCGCGATGATGATACGCTTTCCCTCTGCGGAATTGAACAGGTTCTTGAAGCTCTCGCCCACGGAGCGCTCGGATTTGGTATAGCCGGGGCGCTCAGCGTTGGTGCTCTCAGACATCAGCGCGAGGACTCCCCTGTTGCCCAGCTCGCCGAAGCGCGCCAGGTCGATTATTCCGCCCTCTATCGGGGTGTAGTCCACCTTGAAGTCGCCGGTGTGTATGATAACTCCCGCCGGGGTGTGGATAGCAAGCGCGCACGCGTCGGGAATGGAGTGGTTCACGCGGATAAACTCCACGGACATACAGCCCATGCGGACGTTCTGGCGCGGCTCCACCACGTTCAGGGAAGCCTGGGACAGCAGACCGTGCTCCTTCAGCTTGCCCTCTACAAGACCCAGCGTCAGGCGGGTGCCGTAGATGGGCACGTTTATTTTCTTCAGGAGGTACGGCAGAGCGCCGATGTGGTCCTCATGGCCGTGAGTTATTACTATCCCGCGGAAACGGTCTCTGTTCTTCTCAAGGTATGTGAAATCCGGGACAACGAGGTCAACGCCCGGCATATCCTCGTCCGGGAACGCAAGTCCGCAGTCCACTATGAACATATCGTTGCAGCACTCGTAAACGTACAGGTTCTTTCCTATCTCGTTAAGTCCGCCAAGAGAAATGAAGCGGACGGGCGCGCTGCGTATCTCCCGGGGCTTCTTCGCAGAGGAGCGCTGAACGGGGCGCGGGTCGTTGTAATCGCGCACCTCCTGACGGCGGCGCTCCGGAGCCACTTTCTGCTCCTTCGGCTCGCGAGACTCGCGGGGCTCGCGCTTTTTCACAGGCGCGAATCTTGCGCGGTACTTTTTGTCGCCGCCCTTGTCGCCGTTTCTGTTCTCGCGCGGTTCGCGGGCTTCCTTTGCGGGAGCCTCCTGCTTTGCCGCACGCTGTGCGCGGGGCTTGGGAGAAATGCTTTCGGTTTCAGTGAGAAGCTTGTTGTTTGTCAATAATCCCATTAATAATGTTCCTTTCTCAGTGCGCAGAAGAACATATCATGCCCCGCAGGGCGCACTTTTCCCCGCATAAAGGGGAAAACAGTCAGCTTTTCTCAGTCACAGCGTCCGCAAATGGATAAGTATATACAGCGGCGCGGATGGTTAAATGAAATTCTCCGGCGCTGCGGTGCGATGGCAGAGCTGCGGCAATGGCGGAGCCGCACCTCTGTCAGCGTTTGAGTAGAATGGCAATGCAGAACGGATCTGCCGCGGCGGGCGAATGGTGCCCTCCGGCGCAGATCAGCTATGATCCCGGTGACCCGGAAGGTGCCGCTGACAGCTTGCAGGAACCTCCGGAGACCTGCTTGCGCCCGGTCTCCAGGGGATTCCACTAGATATATAGCAACTGCAAATTATTTTCTGTATCTGTTATCTATATTTGACCGCAGGGACGCAAATATACACGGGCGAACCGGCGGTTTAATACCAAAGCAAAAGAGTTTCCCGGCTGTAATTACCGGACATATGTATTTATTATACCTCTTTTCCCCGAAAATGTCAAGTAGGATATGCGGGCTTCGATCAAAAAGAATGAGCCCGGCGGTAAACCGGGCTCAGAGACCGTCGAAAAGTCCCTAAAGGGACTTTTCCGCCGAACATCCCAGCTGCGCGCATTCATTGTCAGCTACGCTGACAATTCGCACACTTGCTGGGATAGAAGTGTTTTTTTCCCCGGGAGATGCGGGAGCGTCTGAGGGATATAAAATCCCGCCAAAGTCCGAAACGACCGTTCACTCGGTTGTTTCGGACTTTTTTTCTGCGTCGGACGAAATCAGCCCGACACCGTTAAAGTAAACCTCAATGTCCTGTTGGCGTTTACCGTCAACCTTAACGGCTTGATGAACGGTCACTTTGTCGATGAACTCGTTGAGGATTTGCGGTGTAAGTTCAGTGATTTGCGAGTATTTCCTTACCAAGTCGATAAACTTTGTCGTATCCGTTTTCTTCACTTCAAGAGCCACCAGCTCCTTTTGAGCCACTTTCAAGGCGGCGCTCTGTTCTTCCTGCTCTGCTATGTACTTTGCCGAGAGTTTTGTGAACATTTCAGCGGTTATTTGCCCGGCAACCTTGTCCTCATATAGCTGAGAGATTATGCTGTCGATTTGCTCAATGCGCCGTTTAGCCGCGTCAGCAGTTTTCTTTAGCGAGTTTGTCTGTTTCAACTGTTCGGCTGTTCCTCGTTCCATGACCTGACGAACGAATTCGTCCTCGTATTCTGAAACAAACTTCATTACATCGTTTATCTGACGTATCAGAAGCTGTTCCACAACGTCTGCCCTGATATAATGCCCTGTGCAGGAATTAATACGTTTGCGAAATCCGGAACAGCAATAGTATTCAGCCTGCTTGGGCGGCTTAACATAGTACAGTTTCCTCCCACAGTCAGCACAGAAAAGATGTCCTGACAAGACCGGTATCTGGTGGTTATGTTTTACATTACGCCGTCGTCCTTGCCGGATCTTCTGAACTAACTCCCAAGTTTCACGTTCGATTATCGCCTCATGGGTGTTCGGGACTATTTGCCATTCCTCCGGTGATAAATCAATACGTTTCTTGATTTTGAAAGATTTCTTCGTGGTTTTCCCATTTACCGTATCGCCAGCATAGCAGCGATTTGCAAGAATGCGAGAAACCGTATCGCTGTTCCAAAAGTATTTTGTTTCCTCATTGAAATTACGATTAACGATTCCGTTGACAGACTTGTAAACCGTTGGAATCAAGACCTTTCTCGCACAAAGAATATTTGCTATCTGGTTCATTTTCAGACCTTGTAAACAAAGCTGAAATATTTCACGAACGACATCGGCGGATTCTTCGTCAATTATCCATTGCTTGGGGTTATCAGGGTTCTTGATATAACCGTAAGGCACATTTGAAGTAAGATGTTCGCCTGCCCGTGCCCTTGCCCGATTGACCGCCTTAATTTTCTTACTGGTATCTTTCGCATACCATTCGTTCATGATATTCTTGAACGGAATAAAGTCGTTGTCGCCATTAGCACTGTCATAGCTGTCGTTAATTGCGATGAAACGGACGTTATTCTGCGGAAATAAAATTTCCGTGTACATACCCACTTGAATGTAATCTCTTCCGAAACGGCTCATATCCTTGACTATAACCGTTTTGACCTCGCCGTTCTGAACATCGTTCAGCATAGCCTTGAAACCGTCGCGCTCGAATGTCGTTCCGGATATTCCGTCATCAACGTAAAATCTGGTGTTGAAAAAAGCCTTTTTCGTCAGCATATTGTGTAAGCAGTTTCTTCTGATTTTCAATAGAGAGGCTCTCGCCCTCGTTATCATCATCGCAGCTAAGCCGGCAATAGAGTGCGGTGACTGCACCACTTTCGGTTATTGCGCTGTTCAAGTTCATAAATGTCCTCCTCCCGCCGCTTGAACAAACGCAGACCTTACCTTATTTATATATTATATCATATCCGCGAGGATATGATATAATTTGCCGATATGCACGGAGTCCGCGACTGCGGACGTATGTGCAAGGCATTTTGATTTATAATAAACGCCCTGCGTTTATTATAACACGGCTGGAAGGGTTTGTCCATAGATTTTCTAACTTTTTCGCTTTAAAGTGCCGAAAAGAATTTTCTTAACTGTTTTCTTTACAAATTCTGGTGAAACATTCTTGGCATTTGTTTTCACAACGTATGTGGTGTTGCCAATAACGACTTCCTCTGTGCTTATTTTGCTGACTTCCATTGACAGCTCCTTTCACGCTTATAATTTGCTTACATAAACCAATGCCGTTACCATTGGCTTATGTAAGCAGACTACAATCTAAAACAGGTCGGACGTTACGTTATTTACGTCCAGTCCGACCCGTTCTATCTGACTATATCTTTTCAAAACAAACTGCGAGTAGTTACGCATTCGCACATAGGACTCTCACCTCTGCCCATTCCTGTGGGACAGCCGTCACCGGAAGTATCATTATATTGCAGGCTGCAAATGCGCTCGTTCCTTTAAGGATGCCCTATGCGTTTAGGGCGCCTGCGAACCGTCGGCAGGTGACAAGGTATCTTTTATTCTCGCAAAAAAAGTAGGTTGTCACGGATAATGAGATACCACGTCAGATCGATAGCAGGAATATCTTGGCGCTTGTCTGTCAGAAACAGCACAGCGCTGCAACTTATGTGTTTGCTTTGCTATTCAGTTTTCAATGAGCTTTCACAAGCATTCCTGCCTGTACATTAATAATATCATAAATCCGCTCTGAGAAATCCCGATTATCGGGAATGGGGTTTCGTATTACAGTAATTTTATAGCATTTCAAAGTTTTATTTTGTTTCGCGGGTGCTTTACAGATAAAATTTCCTTCTGCTTTGCCATGGCAACATGAGTGTAGATCTGTGTTGTAGTAATGGAACTATGCCCGAGTATTCTTTGAATATAACGGATATCCACGTCCTCCTCAAGTAGTAAAGTTGCAAATGAGTGCCTGAACATATGCGGAGTAATGTGGCGTTCGTACCCAATGGACGTAACGTAGCGGTTTATCATTGTCCGTACCGACTGCTCAGACAGGCGATGTTTCAGCTTATTAACAAAGAAAAATCCCGCGCAGGAAATATCGTCTTGAAAAACAGAGGAATAGTTTTTGAGCACTTTCAAGACGTCTGGGTTTTCAATTTGGATTATTCGCTCTTTTGAGCCTTTACCGAAAATTTTCAGTGTATGGTTTTCCAGGTCTATTGCGTCGGGGGTAAGGGTGCATATTTCGGATACCCTAGCTCCGGTAGCAAAAAGTGTTTCAAGCACGGCAATATCGCGGAGTGCGCAGTTTCTGGAATATTCAGTCCGGCAGAACTTCAGCGAGCCGTACGCCGAAGCTAGAATTGCACTGATTATATTGAACGGGATAGTTTTAGGAAGCATTATGGGTTCGCGAAACGACGTGTCGATTTTATCGAATGGATTGATGTCTATGATGTCCTGCACCATAAGGTAATGTGTGAACGCTTTCAGCGCAGCAATCTTCCGCTTTGCCGTTTTGGGTTTGAACTGCTTATGAAGCTGGGTTATGTATTTTTGGATATGCTTACGGTCATATTTGTTCTGAGTAAACTCAGCAAATTGCTGAAGGTCTATCTGGTACGCTTTTGTTGTTTTGGGACTGAGAGTTTTCTGATCAATACAGTATTCGAGATATGTGCTGATAGCTTCTTGTAGAATCATGGTTTTTCTCCTTTTGTTTTTATATCAACATTATACCCTTTCATAAATTGTTTGTCGAATTGCACATATTCAAAATGCCAATTTGTGCATAACGACGTATTTTGAGTGTTAATATTGAAATTACACTGGGTTAGGAGTATAATGATTGTATAGGTTATAGGCAGATAATATTAAATTATCGGAGGT
>CAKSEY010000009.1 GCA_934448295.1 uncultured Oscillospiraceae bacterium | reverse complement strand
CTGGTCAATATTTGACCAATTATGCTAAATGCCTCTATTTGTCTGAAATTTTGTGGGTTTTTAGAGGTTGCCATATAATAATCGCAGTATTTTTGCAGGAGTACCCGCACAGCAAACTCGCACAGAAAGCCCCCAGAATCGCGCCGTGCGGCGGGGTTCGGGGCGAGGTGGGGAAAGTACCCGTCAAGCCTTATACAGAGCCGCGTGGGACGGTTTTCGGGGGTGTTTTTTCGGGAAGCAAAATTACATTTTCTCACAGCAGGATAGTATAAAGAAAGGGCAGCCGCTGAGGGCTGCCCTTTTCCAAATGTGTATAAATAGCAAATTGTACATAAGAGATTCAAAATCTCTAGCCTATACCGTCAGCTGTGTTCGGAACATCCTCGAGGGTGTCATTATCAGCGATTGTACGGCATCAGTCCTCAGCGCCCTCATAATTAAGCACAAAGTCACGACCAAGGATAAGCAGGAAACCTGACTCATTAGACGGATAGGAATAATAGAAATCAGACTGGGTATGACCAGTTATTTCACGGACACTAAACCCCGAATCTTGAAAAGCGATTACCCCAAAAGTAATATTGCCAGCAGGAATCATTGTCTCTGAATACATCAAGGGAATCCCTCCGCGTATTGAAGCGTTTTGATTTAAGCTCATAATCGTACTTGCTTTTTATCCACGCAACGAACTTGTCCCTTGACTCTTTCCTAGTCCAATCTCCGTTAATAATATAGTCATTAAGCTCTTTGTAAGCATTTCTGACTCTTACCGCCTTCAGATAATCGGTTGAATCCTTCATATTGGCTTCAGACAGCTTCTGAAGAACCATTTGTATGTCTTGGCACTGAATCTGGAATTGCTTGATGAACATAAGGTATCGTCCTCCCTGATTTGATTTTGTTAAGCCTTTTGGCTTATAAATTTCCGGAGTACCCGCTGACGGCGGATCATCCCGCCGAAAAACACTAGAACTGTCTTAACAGAACGATTTTTCATTTTGTTTTGTTAAGACATTCTGTTAAGGAATGCGAAGCCGTATATAACACTTTTCACAGCTCGCTGAACCACATTTCAAACTTAGGATAAATGTCATTAGAAATCGTATATTGACCGCATTAAAACTGAAAACGCAGTTTGTAAAATCAAAATCCCAGTTTGCAAAATCGAAATCGCAGTTTGCAAAAAAGTCCGTTCAGCAGAAATAATATTTGCAGGAGTACCCACGCGACAAACTCGCGCAGGAAGCCCCCAGAATCGCGCCGTGTGGCGGGGTTCGAGGCAGGGTGGGGAAAGTACCCGCCCAAAAAATCCGGAGCCGTTTGTGGGCGGTTTTGGGGGCAATTTTTGAGAGCGCATTTCAAGGGAAAACGACTTCCAAATGTCATTCTGCGATTGGCATATAAACAAAAAGCGCCGCCTGAAACAATGTCAGACGGCGCTGATGTGTAATTATTACCTCATGTGTATGATAGCGCTCAACGGAATAGTAGAAGTACCCTTATCGGTCTTTCGTATAAGGGTATCAGTACCTACAAGTGAAAGGAACGCGGGACGTTCAAAGTCTTTTCCGGATTTCTTTTCGCTGAGGATATACCGCTCTTTAATTCCCATCGCCCTGAGCGCGTCTAGCTGTCTGTCAAAGTTCTGGCTGATGCTGCTGACACGGGCATATCCCCATATTATGTTTTCTGCCATAGTATTCACCTCCTCATTTGTGCTGATATAATAACTCTGTTTCGCTGAAAAGTCAAGCTGAAAAAGTACACCTTTTCGGACACTTGGTTTCCGCTCCGCAAAGCCGTTTGAAGCGGCTGAAAAAGTCCCTGAAATAAATCCGGACAGACGAAAATGAGTACGGGTTTTCCGGACAGAGCTTTGCCGCTTCGGAACAACAAAAATGAGCCTTACGGCGAACCGCAAGGCAAACAAGGTAAGTATCATTGGTATTAATTGAACTCATGCTATATCACTCGTTTCTGTGATCTTCACATATAGCACAGTTCTCATATCCAAATTCGGCATCACACCAGCGTCCGTCATGGTCACAGTATACGCGCAGGAAGTCTCCCTTTTCATATTTTTTCTCAAGGTCGACATTTGAGGGGTTTACCCAGCACTTTCTAGCACATGGACAGTTTTTCATCTCATCCCAATCTGTAATGACAGGATACTTCTCTTCAAAGATATGTCCAGACATATTGTTCCTCCTTTCTGTATTAGTCTACTACCATTATATATCAAATTATCGCAAATGTCAATATGTGCAGCAATAAAATAACAAAATAAGAAACAATAGTATTATTTCATGTTTTGTGAATTATAAAGCACATTAAACAGCGGCTTCGTGTCAAGCCCGTTATCAGCGTACCCCTCAAGAACAACGTCAAAATATTACTCGCCGGGAACGGCGACATTATACCCGGCAGCCATAATTCCTCCGCGATTATTTTTTCTTCTCAGGCAGCGTGCCGCCAAGCTATATCTCCGTCAAGGTTCTGAAGCAGGAACTTCCGGCAGGTCTTGAACTCGTCCCCGATAAGCCCCATTCGCAGCAGCCATGAGCGGAAAGTATATTTCTCGTTGTCGCTTTTCGTCACCTTTGCGCTGGTGGATTTCTGGACAATAGCCTGATGCGATATCGCAAGGCAGAACTGAACGTAGGCTTTGACCTTACCGGCGTGGGTCGTGGAATTGAAGCAGCGGAACTCCACTGTTCCCTTTGTGAAAACCGAATGAAGATTAAGCCCGTGGTATCTGCTGGAGTTGTAATGAGCATTCCGGTCTCCACCGTATCCTGCATACCAGATATCTGCCGCTCTGCTCATATTCTGCGGCTTTGCGGCGTTAAAGTGTTCGGATAACTGGCTCTCCAGCTTTTTGCAGTAGCTTGCTTCACGGCTGCACCGGACATCAAGCGCCTTATAAATAATGTCCTGCTTTGATGTGAAGATGTTCACCAGATTACGCAGCGACTTCGCCGAATGCTGATCCGCTCCGATATGTACATGAAGTCCACAGCTTGAATTTGCAACAGCGCCGGATTTTCTCAGCACCCTGACAAGCTCCTGAAGCGTGTCCATGTCCTCGTAATGCAGTATAGGTGTGACGAACTCCACCGCCTCGGCGGGACTGCCGTTGTGCTTTTCAATTCTGATAGAGCTGTCGGAAACGAAGCTCCACTTTCTGCCCGTGGTATCGGCGACTGTGTATCTGTCATAGCAGCCGCCCTCGTAGCTTGCCGCTGTTCCGAAATACTCGGCGGCAACCTCCGCCGCCGCTCTGCGGGTAAGCCCCGTGAGCTCGATCTCAACTCCGAATGTCTGCGTCCTCATCTCAGCACCTCACTGTCTTTTTTCCCTTTTGGTGCTGCTATTGTAACTCTACTTGGGCGATTATTCAAGCCGCTAAACTGTACAAACTATCGCATGAGCTATTGTAGGATATATAGAAAATGCCCTCCTGAAAAAAACGGGAGGGCACAAATGGCTCTGCAATGCTGCTTGAGATATACAACTGCTATAAAAACTGCTATAAAACCGTATCTTAGGCACATAAAACGAAAAGCCTTTATTCAGTGAAACCGCATGAATAAAGGCTTTAGAAGTGGTTGCGGGAGCCAGATTCGAACTGACGACCTTCGGGTTATGAGCCCGACGAGCTACCGAGCTGCTCCATCCCGCGATATTGGGTGTTCAGGATTTTTGTTTTCTCCTGAGCACTCATATATTATAACACGTTTTTTCCGGTTTGTCAAGTGTTTTTTCAAAAAAATTTAATTTTTTTTTACTGAGTTGACATAACCTTTACGGAAAGCTGCCCGAACTCTTCGCAGACCTCTGCCCTGCTGCCGCTTTTCAGCCCCCCGGAGATCATCAGCCGGCAAAGCATATCCTCGATCTCGGCGGTTATTGTCCTGCGAAGCGGACGCGCTCCCATGCTGCGTTCGCTGCTGTCGTGGCAGAGGTGCTTCACTGTTTCATCGGTGAAGCTCAGCTCGATCCCGCAGCTTTCAGCACGGTGCGATAGCTTCCCGAGCAGAATACGGCAAACTGCTTCCAGCTGTTCCTCGCCAAGCTTCTTGAATACGACCACGTTGTCTATCCTGTTGATAAGCTCCGGGCTGAACTGCTTTTTCAGCTCGCGCATGACGTCCGCTTCGCCGCCGGTCTGCTCCCCGAAGCCCATCGCGTTCTTTGAGAGCTCCTGGGCGCCGATGTTTCCCGTCATTATTACAATGGCGCTGCGGAAATCAGCCTGCCTGCCGTCCGCGGCGGTTAGCGTTCCTTCCTCCAGGATCTGGAGCAGCAGATTCAGCACGTCCGGGTGTGCCTTTTCGACCTCGTCAAAAAGCACCACGGAATACGGAGCGCTGCGCACGCGCTTTATTAGCTGCCCCTCCTCCTCAAAGCCGACATAT
Source organism: uncultured Oscillospiraceae bacterium (assembly GCA_934448295.1). GTDB lineage: Bacteria > Bacillota > Clostridia > Oscillospirales > Ruminococcaceae > CAG-115. The sequence continues at coordinate 119,643 of CAKSEY010000009.1, read as the reverse complement.
CCCGGGGGCGAACCTATCAGCTTGGAGACCGAGTGCTTTTCCATAAATTCCGACATATCAAAGCGTATCAGCCGCTTTTCATCGCCGAATACCGCCTCGGCAAGAGCCTTGGCAAGCTCGGTTTTGCCTACCCCGGTCTGCCCGAGGAACAGGAACGAGCAGATCGGGCGGTTCGGTTCTTTAAGACCTGTTCTGCCGCGCCGCACTGCATTTGCAACCAGCTCAACCGCTTTATCCTGACCGACCACGCGTTTTTTCAGCTCGTCCTCCAGCCCGGAAAGCCGCGCCGCTTCGCTCTCCGTGAGCCGCTCCACAGGGACACCGGTTATCGCAGAAACAGCCTGGGCTATCTGCGGCTTATCAACAACGCTGGTCGAATCGGAATTCAGCGCCCGTATCAGCTTGAATTCCTCGGCGCGGAGCTTTTCTATCTCAGCAGTGCCATTCGCCAGAGCTATCAGCCGCCGCACTTCAGCCAGGCGCGCGGCATACGGCGCTTCATTCCCGCCGGCACGCACCCGCGCCGCAGCCTCGTCGATCAGGTCAAGCGCCTTGTCGGGAAGTCTCCTTTCAGGAATAAATCGCACCGAAAGCCGCACGGCTTCGTCAAGCGCTCCGTCAGTGATGGTCACGCAGTGGTGCTGCTCGTAGCTGCGGCGCATTCCCCGCAGTATCTCAACTGTCTGACGGTCGGTCGGCTGTTCCACATTTATCGGCTGGAATCTCCGCTCAAGCGCGCCGTCCTTTTCAATGAACCTGCGGTATTCCTCGGTGGTCGTGGCGCCTATCAGGCATATCTCCCCCCGGGCAAGCTGGGGCTTCAGGATATTTGCCGCGTCTATCGCGCCCTCTGCGGCGCCGGTTCCGACTATGCTGTGAAGCTCGTCAATGAACATTATTATACTTTTGCTGCCGGAGGCCTCCTCAATAACGCTGCGGAGCCGCTCTTCAAAATCCCCGCGGTATTTTGCGCCGGCAAGCATGGCGGTCAGATCGAGGGAATATATCCGCTTCCCCTGGAGTCCCTGCGGGACGGCTCCTGCGGCTATTCTCTGCGCAAGACCTTCCACTACCGCAGTCTTTCCCACGCCCGCGTCCCCGATAAGGCAGGGATTATTCTTGCAGCGCCGCAGAAGCACGCGGATAAGCCGCTCGGTTTCCTGCTCGCGCCCTATGACCGGGTCGAGTTTTCCGAGAAATGCAAGCTCCGTGAGGTCTCTTCCGTACTTGGAGAGCGCCGGGTATTTCGCGCGCCTGTCCTTTTCGCTCTGCTGGAATTCCGGCTCCGACCATCGCCTTGCGCAGACCTCCCCGGCGAGTTTCACCTGATTCACGCCAAGCTCCGCGAGGATCCTCCAGCCGTAGCTTTCCCGGTCAAGCACTATCGCCCGGAGAATATGCTCGGTCCCCGCCTTGCGCTGATCCTCGCCGGAAGCGTAGGAAAGCGCGTTTTCCATAAGCCTGCGGCTGCGCGGCGTAAGGTCGTTGAGGGTGAGCCTGGTGGGTCTGCCCTTTCCCACGAGAAGCTCCAGCTTATGGAGGACCTCGTTCCTGCCGACCCCGTATTTTTTCAGGAACACCGCAGACGGAAAGCTTTCGTCAGAAGTCAGACCGTACAGCAGGTGTTCGCTGCCAATGTAGGTATGTCCGCAGCCCATTGCCGCGCCCAGCGCCGCGTTCAGCGCCTTTATCGCACTGTCATTAAATCCGCTGATAGAATTCATGTTTGTGACCTCCTTGTGTGTGTGTATATAGTATGTGCGGATTTATGGGTTATATTTCATTTTATAGAAAATATTTCTGTAACAGATTTTTTCCGATTGCATACTATGTACTATGAAACGGAAGCTTCAAAGGGAAGCGGAACGTTTCCAGACATTTCATAGGAGGACACGAATATGTCATGCTTCAACGTTGGCGGCGGCAACTGCTGCTGGATCATCATCCTTATCCTTATCCTGTTCTGTGGCTGTGGTAATGGCTGCGGAAACGGCTGCGACAACGGCTGCGGCGGTGGCTGCGGCTGCGGAAACAACAACGGCTGCGGCTGCTGATAGGCTTCCGGAATAACTACGAGCCCTCCCACCCGGGAGGGCTCCAGTCTGTCTAAAGCTTTGTTCAGTCCGTCAGGCGAGCTTGTTGAATCCACTTTGTAGAAAGCAGCACATCTGTCTCGGTGGCGCATATTATCGGAATAATCGGCAGTAATGCACACCGCTGTGACGTTCACCAAATGATAACTCGCATAGGAAAAAGCCGCCGGACTGAAGCCTGCCCGGCGGCTTCAATCATTTCATGGTAAACAGACTGCACGGCATTATCAACGCACATGCAACCCTGATTTATTTATGCAGCACCCTCCTGACTTCCTTCTCCATGAATGTAATATCAATAGGCTTGGAAATATGGGAATCCATTCCGGCGGCAATGCTGTTGCGGATATCGTCAGAAAATGCATTGGCAGTCATCGCAAAAATAGGGATCGTTTTGCCAAGAGGATTGCTGCCGCCCCGAATGGCACGCGTTGCTTCAAGCCCGTTCATTCTGGGCATCTGCACGTCCATGAGTATCGCGTCAAAGTCCCCGGGCTTTGCCTGCTGGAACGCCTTAACGATCTCCTCGCCGTTGGAATATATCTCGCCTGAAGCGCCATGCGCCTGTAAAATAGCCCTCAGTATCTCCGCGTTCATATCGTTATCCTCAGCGCAGAGGAATTTAAGCCCCTTAAGCACTGAGCCGTTTTCAGCCTCAGACGCAATTTTGTCTGCCACGGCTTTGTCAGCGCCTTTATGCTCCTTGTCTATCCGCAGGTCAAGGGTTATTTCAAACGTACTGCCTTTATTAAGCTCGCTGCTCACCCGGATCTCTCCGCCCATAAGGTCAACGATTTTCTTAGTTATCGCCATGCCGAGACCGGTTCCCTGTATCTTGTTGGTAACGGAATTCTCAGCGCGGGAGAAAGGCTCAAAGATATGCTCCACATATTCCGGCGTCATTCCGCATCCGGTATCCGACACGGTTATCAGGAATCTGGCATGGTCTGGGACGTCGCACGGCTGCTCAGACAGGGAAAAGCATATTTTTCCGCCAAGCGGAGTGTATTTTATGGCATTTGACAGAAGATTCAGAATGATCTGCCGCAGCCTCATTCCATCGCACATAAGGCAGTCATGCGTGATATTGTCTTTCTGTATCGTGAACTCCTGACCGCGCTCGTTTATCTGCGGGCGTATCAGATTGTCGATCTGCCCTATCTGTTCGGAAAGGCTCACCGGCTCGATGTTAAGGCATATCTCGCCGGACTCAATGCGGCTCATATCCAGAATGTCGTTTATCAGCCCAAGCAGATGATTGCTTGCAAGCTGTATCTTGCGGACGTACCCCCGCATCTTTTCCGGGACGTTCTGCTCCCGCTCCATCAGGCTGCCAAGACCTACTATCGCGTTCATCGGAGTGCGTATATCGTGCGACATATTCGACAGGAACGCGCTCTTTGCCCTGTTGGCGGATTCTGCTGATTCGGCGACGACCCTCAGCTTTTCGTTGACGCTTGCAAGCGCCTCGTTGTTGCGCCGCTCAGTGTCGATTGCCTGCTTCTGCTTTACCTCAAGTATCAGCAGTACTACGGATACGCACACGGATATCAGCACAAGCGAAAAAACAAGCACGAGCCTCAGCGTTGTGTTGATAAGCAGCACCGTATCAGTTGCAACCAGGTCGGACGGCACCAGAAACAGCAGCATCCAGTCCGCATTTTTCATATTATATAAGGAGTAATAATATTCCTCGCCGTCAAGGATCGCGTTCGAATATGCCACTCTGTTTTCCTGAAGCTCCTTCTGCGCTTCATCAAAGGACGAGCCGTGGAGATAATTCATCTTTCGCAGCACCGAATATGTATTGTACCCCTTGATAAGGTCGCTGCCGTTTCCGTTGAACAGCCTTTCGCCGCTGCTGTTTATAACATAAACGCTGTTGTTTCCATCATAGGCGCTGCACACGAAGTACGGGTCGAGCTCGTTCATATCGCGCGCCGTCCCATAATATATGACGGATACAGTTTTATTGCCGCAGCGCATTTCAAACGGCTTCTCCAGGCGGTTAAGGAAGTACATCTTGGTTTCCCTCGTGACCATAGACCCGGAGACAAAGCTCGTCCGCTCGGGACGGTCGATCAGGTACTTCATGGCTGTAAGCGGACCCTGTATGCCATTCTGAGTATAATAGCGCCCCTTGTCGTCAACCGCGATGAGGTCGCCGTTCACCTTGTCAAAGTTGAACATCCTGACCTGGTTCGCCATGAAGTCCCGGAGCTCCTCAGCAGTGCCGGGCTTTTCGTGCTCGATAAAATTTAGCTGAATATCTGCCGTATTCCACTGAGTGCCTACAAGGTTGTCTATATTCTCAAAAAGCTGACCAGTAACCTCGCGCATCTGCTGCAGCCGTTCCTGATACAGAGAATTGTCGTTGTATGTCCCGAAAATCTCAAAAAATCCGGACAGACCCAAAGCCATAATTGCCGCGAACACTACCAAAATAAGCAGCACCTGGCGCTTTACATTATCGCTGCTTTCCATAATTTACCCCTTAAACCGTTTTTTATCGCGCTTCTTTCGATCCACGCTTATTTACATTATAATCCAAACTCTATTGATTGTCAATATTAATTCATAAACTTTGGACTAAATAACATCTAAAACTTGCTTTTCGGCGGACGTCCGGCATAATTTACGTTACGGGTTAATAGGAAAAGCCGCAGCTTATGGGAAAAGCAACTACCCCATGATGTAAAACCTTTTTTCCCGCTGCACATTATTCGGAAAAATCTTGCCAAAGCACTTGTAAAATACTGAAGAATATGCTATACTAATATTGTATGTGTTTTCATAGACGATATTATACAAGATAAAGGAGAATTAGATTTGATTACAGTATCTGATGTAAGCGTCAGCTTCGGCGGACAGCTTCTTTTCAAGGACGTAGACCTTAAATTCACCGCCGGCAACTGCTACGGCGTTATCGGAGCAAACGGCGCAGGAAAATCCACATTCCTGAAGGTGCTCTGCGGCGACCTGGAGCCCACAAAGGGCTCCGTTTCCAAGCCCGCTGAGCTGCGTATGTCCGTGCTGCGCCAGGATCACTACGCGTTCGACGACTACACCGTTCAGGACACCGTCATCCTCGGCAACAAGCGCCTCTACGACATCATGCAGGAAAAGGACGCGCTCTACGCCAAGGAGGATTTCTCCGAGGAGGACGGCACCCGCGCTTCCGAGCTGGAAGCGGAATTCGCAGAGCTCAACGGCTGGGAGGCTGAATCCGACGCTTCCAAGCTGATTCAGGGTCTGGGACTTCCGGAGGAGATTCTCTCCCAGAAGATGGATTCCCTCACCGGTAACGAAAAGGTAAAGGTGCTGCTCGCACAGTGCCTGTTCGGAAACCCCGACATTATCCTGATGGACGAGCCTACCAACCACCTCGACGTTGAAGCGGTTTCATGGCTGGAGGACTTCCTCGCGGAATACTTCGGTACAGTTATCGTTGTATCCCATGACCGCCACTTCCTGAACAACGTCTGCACCCACATCGTTGATATCGACTACGGCAAGATAAAGATGTACGTCGGCAACTATGAGTTCTGGTACGAGTCCTCGCAGCTCATTCAGCGCATGATAAAGCAGCAGAACAAGCGCGCCGAGGAAAAGATAAAGGAGCTCCAGAACTTTATCGCGCGGTTCTCCGCGAACAAGTCAAAGTCCAAGCAGGCGACCTCCCGCCGCAAGCTTATCGACAAGCTAACCGTTGAGGAGCTGCCCGCTTCCTCCAGAAAATACCCCTACATCGCCTTCGACATGGAGCGCGAGGTCGGCAAGGACATACTCCAGGTCACGGGGCTTTCCAAGACCGTCGACGGAGTCAAGGTGCTCAACAACGTAAGCTTCACGGTGGGCAAGGGCGACAAGATAGCGTTCGTTGGAAACAACGAGATCGCGGTGACCACTCTGTTCAAAATACTCATGGAGGAACTCCAGCCGGACGAAGGTACGTTCAAGTGGGGCTCCACCACCTCGGTAAGCTACTTCCCGAACGACAACAGCGCTTTCTTCGACAACTGCCAGCTTTCCATCATCGACTGGATGCGCCAGTACTCCAAAGACGAGACTGAGAGCTACCTGCGCGGATTCCTCGGGCGTATGCTGTTCAGCGGCGATGACGCGTTCAAGCCGGTGAACGTGCTCTCCGGCGGCGAAAAGGTGCGCTGTATGTTCTCCAGAATGATGCTGTTCCAGAGCAACGTGCTCATTCTCGACCGCCCCACGAACCACCTCGACCTTGAAAGCATCACCGCTGTCAACAACGGTCTGTCTGAGTTCAAGGGCAACCTGCTATTTTCTTCCCACGACCATGAGATACTTGAGACTGCGGCAAACCGCATTATCGAGATAACCGAAAACGGCTGCCTCGACCGCCAGGGAAGCTACGACGACTTCGTTGCATGGCGCCACGAGAATGTCGGCGGAAAGCTCATGCTGTAAGGAGCCGCAGATGTACTATATTATATTGGACATGGAGTGGAATCAGGCTTTCGACCGCGCTCACACCGTTGACAAGCCTGTGCTGCTCCGCGGGGAGATAATCCAGATAGGCGCCGTAAAGTGCGACGAGAATTTCAACTATGTTGACAAGCTGAAAATCAACGTTGCGCCGAAATACTACAAAAAAATGAACCGCCATGTCGAAAAGATAACCGGTATCACCAGCGAAATGCTCGCAAAGGGCGAAAAATTCCCGGAGGCTTTCCGGAAATTCAGCGAGTGGTGCTCCCCGGAATTCCGCATAATCACATGGGGCTTTGACGATATTGCTATGCTCTCCGATAATCTGGAGCTCCACGGGCTTGACCCGTCATTCGGCAGCGATTATGTGAACCTCCAGCTTATCTACAAGAACCAGATCGACAACGAGCGCGTGCAGTGGTCGCTGGAGGACGCGGTGGAGCGGCTCCAGATACCGCTTGACGCAAAGGCTCACGACGCTATGAACGATGCATGGTTCACGTTTGAGGTCTGCCGCCGCCTTGACATGAAGAAAGGTCTTGCGGAGTACTCATCCATGTCGCCGGGTCAGAGACCCGTGCTCTCCCGGGAGGCTTTCCGCGATATTCCGGATATCCGCAAAATGACATCGGACGAAAAGCTCACCGCAGTCCCCTGCCCCGAGTGCGGGACAACGCTCTCCAACGGAGAATGGCTCTCGCTGGGGGTAGTCCGCAAGAACAACATCTGCTCCTGCCCCGGGCACGGGGAATTCCTCGTGAAGCTGGTGGCGAAGCGCGCCTCCGCCGACCGCTGGACTGTTACGCGCTCCGTGTACAAATCCGACGACGAGGCGAAGCAGTCCTACCAGAAAAAGATAGAGAAGCAGCGCGCCGCCCTTGAAAAGCGCCGTGCCGCTAAAAATAAGGAGAATACCGATGCTGACAACAGTCCTGTTTGACCTTGACGGAACCCTGCTCCCCTTTGAACAGGAGGACTTCATAAAGCTGTACTTTGCCGGGCTGGGCAAGAAGCTGGCTCCGCTGGGCTACGACCCGAGATCCGTTGTAAAATCCGTCTGGGCGGGCACCGGCGCAATGGTGAATAACAACGGCAGCCGCACAAATTCCGAGGCTTTCTGGCAGACATTCAGGGAGCTTAACAAGGGGCTTCCGGACGCGCAGAGCCAGTGCGACGACTTCTATATACATGAGTTTGACTCGATACAGAGCTGTCTGAGGCGCCGCCCGGATCACAAGCCGCTCATGGACAGGCTGAAAGCCTCCGGGCTGAAGCTGGTGCTGGCGACAAACCCGATTTTCCCCCTCTCTGGAGTGCGCACGCGCATGGCTTGGGTCGGTCTTGCGCCGGAGGATTTCGAGCTTGTGACCTACTACGACAACAGTACATACTGCAAGCCGAATCCCGACTACTACCGCGAGATTCTCGCCAAAATCGGCGAGAAGCCGGAAAACTGCATTATGGTCGGCAACAATGTCACTGAGGATATGGTCGCGGCTTCCCTTGGAATGAAGGTGTTCCTTGTGAACGAGTTCCTTGAGAATCCGGAAAACAAGGACGCGTCAGTATTCCCGCAGGGCACGGTCGAGGACGCCGAAAAGTATATCGCTTCCGTCAGATAATACAAAAACAGGTTCCAGACGGAGCCTGTTTTTTTGTAAAAAAACGATTGACAAACCGCCCGAAAAATGATAAAATACCATCAGTTTGTAAACGATTACTATATAAGAGGGACAAAAAGATGGGAATTAAGACAGACTATAAGCACACATTTCTTGCAAGCTACGGCGGATACATCACCCAGGCGGTGGTGAACAATTTCCTGCCGCTTCTGTTCCTGATTTTTCAGGACGCATTCGGCATTCCGCTTGAGCAGATAACGCTGCTGGTAACGATAAACTTCTTCGTCCAGCTGATAATCGACCTTGCTTCTGCGAAATTCGTTGACAGGATAGGCTACCGTAAATGCCTTGTGTGGGCGCATATCCTCGCCTGCGTGGGAATCGCGGGGCTCAGCATTCTGCCGTTCATCATGCCGCCGTTCATCGGGCTGCTTATCTGCGTTGTCGTCTACGCGGTCGGCGGAGGGCTGGACGAGGTGCTGATAAGCCCGCTGGTGGAATCCTGCCCGAGCGACAACAAGGCGGGCGCAATGGGACTTCTGCACTCCTTCTACTGCTGGGGCTGCGTGGGAACTATACTACTTTCAACGCTGTTCCTGTATGGGTTCGGGAAGGATAGCTGGAGAATACTCGCGCTTCTCTGGGCGGTGGTTCCGGCGTTTATCGCGGTTTATTTCAGTCAGGTGCCTATCCCCCCGATATATGAGGAGGGCGAAAAGGGCATGGGACTGCTGGAGCTGTGCAAGTCCAAGGTATTCTGGGTGATGGCGGTGCTTATCCTCTGCGCGGGCGGAAGCGAGCAGGCCATGAGCCAGTGGGCTTCGGCGTTCGCGGAGAGCGCCCTCGGCGTTCCGAAAACCCTCGGAGACCTGATGGGGCCATGCTTCTTTGCGGTGCTGATGGGACTTTCCCGCGTGTTCTACGCGAAGATAAGCGCAAGGGTGGATATCCTGAAATACATGACGTTCTGCGGAGCGCTCTGCATTGCTTCCTACATGATAGCGGCTTTCTCGCCGCTGCCTATGCTTTCGCTCGTCGGCTGCGGGATATGTGGTTTCTCGGTGGGCGCAATGTGGCCGGGGACTTACAGCGCGGCGGCAGCCGCAGTTCCGCGCGGGGGGACGGCAATGTTCGCGCTGCTTGCCCTCGCCGGAGACGCCGGGTGCTCCGGAGGGCCTACCCTTGTGGGCATGATATCCGGCGCGATGGACGGCGGGCTGAAAAGCGGGCTTCCGTTCGGGGCGGTATTCCCGGCGGCGCTTATTATCGCCTGCTTCATTGCGCGGGGTCTCACTGGCAGGAAACCCCGGTAAGGGCTTCCCCTGATGGCAATATCTTTGCATTGATTTATGACCTCTGATAGTGTATAATTATTACTATCCCGCAAGGGAAATACATCAGGAGGTAACAACTATGTGCAATTTCTTTAAGAACTGCAGCTTCGACCAGATCTGTGATCTGCTGAAGGCACTCTGCGGCGGCTTCGGCTGCTAAGGGTCGGGGAGTTTCCCTCCCGGAAAAGCTCTGAGGAGCATGGGCGCTGTAACAGGCGCCCTCTTTTTTTGTGGAAAGCCCGGATTTGTTAACGAAAATATAATATTTCCTATATATAATATAATGGTATTATTATGTAAAAGAGGTGGAAGAATGCGCTCTCCCGGGAAGTTCACGGAATGGCTCCGGAATACTGTACTGCCAAAGCTGCGGCGGGCGCTGGAGTTTCCGCCTCTTGCGACTGTGCTTATGTCTCTGGCGACGACCGTGCTTTCCATAACTGCTCTGAACCACCATGGTAGCCACCCCGTCCTTGAACTGCTGATATACCTGGCGTCCGCGTATTCCCTGGCGGCGCTGATAACCGGGCTGGGTGGGATATCTCAGGAATTTATGCGGCGCGTCCACGGGAGCAGGCTCTACCGCTGGATAGAAAGCGAACCGATAGCCAAGCTGTTCATCAGCGATTTCCGGTTCCGTGGAGAGATATCGCTGTATCAGGGACTTCTGGTGAGCACGCTGTTCGCGGTTTTTAAGGGAATAGCGGCGCTTTTCTACCTTTCCGCGTGGTTTGCGGCGGTGGCGTTCTACTACCTGTTTTTCGGGCTGACAAGGCTGTTTTTGGTACGGAACTACCGCAGGGCTGCACGGCTGGAGGACAAAAACGACCGTCTGCTCAGCGAACTCCACGGGTGCAGGCAGTGCGGCTGTCTTATGCTTGCGGTCAACCTGGGAATGACGCTGATGGCTGTGCAGCTTATCCGCGAGGAGCACACCGTTGCCTACCCAGGCTCGGTAATCTACATAACTGCAGCGTACACCATCTATATCCTCACGCTTTCGATAATGAACGTAGTCCGCTCCAAAAGGCTCAACAGCCCTATTTTGTCGGTGTCAAAGGCGCTGAATCTCGCGGGTGCGCTGATGTCGCTGTTCACGCTCCAGAACGCGCTGACCTCGCTCATAGGCAGGGAGGACAGCAATTTCCGGCTTATAATGAACCTGACCGTGGGCGCGGCGGTCTGCCTTGCTGTGTTTGCCACGGCGGTGTTCATCATTGTTCGCTCAACAGTCAGCTTGAAAAAACTGACAGAAAAATCGCCCTGTACTTGACAAAAAACAGAATATGTGGTATATTGTAATTGCAGGCATGATGTCTGTGAAAGGAGGGTCGTTACATGGAATCTGAGATCGCTGCTTTATCCATGAACATGGCTATGGCAAACCTCCAGAACGGTATCTCCATCGGAATGATGAAGAAAACCATGGAATCCACCCAGCAGAGCATGGAAACGATCACTGATATGCTGAGCAATATGCCTTCTCCGGACGGAAAGGGCACTGTTCTGAATGTCAGGGTCTGACTTGCAATGCGGCCGCTCAGAAATGGGCGGCTCACATATTTTTCAACAACATTAAGGAGAACCTATGGACTGGCTGACTCAACTGGATTTTAATATCCTGCATTTTATACACGACAATATGTCGTGCGGATTTATGGATTTTCTGGTCCCAAAAATCACGTTTCTTGCAGAAGGCGGAATACTCTGGCTGCTTGCTGCGGCGATTATGCTGTTCTTCAGGAAATACCGCCGGGGGAGCGCCGCCATCGCCGGTGGTATTCTCGGCTGCCTGTTGGTCGGAAATCTCGCACTGAAACACCTTGTCGCCCGTTCGCGTCCCTGCTGGATAGAAACGGATTTCCCCATGCTTATCGCTGTGCCAAAGGATTTTTCGTTCCCCTCGGGACATTCTATGGTGTCCTTTGCGGCGGCGGTGGTGATATTCCACTACAACAAGAAGTGGGGCACTGCGGCGCTGATAATCGCGGCGCTTATCGCGTTTTCGCGGCTGTATCTGTTCGTGCACTTCCCTTCTGATGTGCTCGCCGGTACGGTCATCGGAATAGGTCTTGGAATCGCGGCATTTATCGTCACGGATAAAATCGCGGACAGGATAAAGGCAAAGAAAGGCAAAGCATAAACAAATTAAGCGCCAAAAAATTCTGGCGCTCCAGTTTGTCGAAAAAGTATCTATCCCAGACTGTTGAGAAAGGTGCAGATGCTAGGAAGCGCCATTTCGGCTAGGCTTTGTGCCTGCCGAAATGGCGCTGACGACGCAGATGTGCCTTTATCGACAGTCTGAAGCGCCAAAAAATTCTGGCGCTTTTTTATTTTATGTATTGACAAAATATTCCCGGTGTGCTATAATCTCATTAAGATATTATTTTGATATCACAGAGAATACAAGGTGCATGGGAGGTCAATTCAATGAAAGAACATGGCAATAGCATGAATTACGAGGAAAAGGAACTGAAAGCCCCCAGCGGCTGGGCTGTGCTGTTCATAACAATCCTGCTTTATCTGGCGGCGCTGGTGCTGCTGATATTCTGCGCTGTGAACATTACAGAGGGCGAATTCTCGGCATATGACGCAGGTCTTATCGCTGGGATCGTGTGGCTGGCAATCGGCTGGTTTCCATTCATCGGTCTGCGTATTGTAAAGCCGAACGAGGCACTGGTGCTCACGCTTTTCGGCAAGTACATCGGCACTATTAAGCGCGAGGGATTCTATTTCGTTAACGTGTTCAGCGTTCCGGTGGTTCCTCATTCCGGCGAAATAAATCCCGCAAAGCCCGGAATTCCGCACACCAAAATCTCCCTCAAGGCTATGTCCCACGACAACCGCAAGCAGAAGATAAACGACCAAATGGGCAATCCTATCGAGGTCGGGATCGTTGTTATCTGGCGCGTTGTGAATACCGCCAAGGCTGTTTTCAACGTTGACAATTACGAGGAATTCATGTCGATACAGGCGGATTCGACCCTGCGCGACGTTGTCCGCTGCTACCCTTACGACTCCACGGATTCCGACGAGAAATCTCTGCGCGGCTCCTCGCTGGAGGTCTGCGAGCAGCTAAAGGCTACGCTCCAGGAGCGCGTTGACAACGCCGGTCTGGAGATAATCGAAGCGCGCATAACTCACCTTGCATACGCTCCGGAGATAGCCGCGGCAATGCTCCAGCGCCAGCAGGCTACTGCGATTATCGAGGCGCGCCAGAAGATAGTTGACGGCGCGGTAGGCATGGTGGAGATGGCTCTCAACAAACTCAGCGAAAGCAACGTCTGCGAGCTTGACGACGAGCGCAGAGCGCAGATGGTCAGCAACCTGCTGGTTGTCCTCTGCGGAAACAAGGACGCTCAGCCTGTAGTAAACAGCGGCTCGATTTATTGAGGTGCGGCATGAATGATATCGTTTTTTCCGGCGAAGCTATCGTTATCTATGCGATTCTCGCGGTGATCGGTTTAGCCCTGCCCGCTGCGGCGGCGCTTATCTGGAGATTCCGGTTCAAAAAAGGAACGCTTGCTGCCACCTTTATCGGAGCGGCTATGTTCCTTGTATTCGCGCTGATACTTGAAACGCTGCTCCATCAGGTCATGCTCCCCGTGGTAAGCGGCAGCACCGTGCTCTACTGCGTTTACGGTGCGCTTGCGGCGGGAGTTTTCGAGGAGACAGCGCGGTTCCTGTGTTTCAGGTTCATAATGAAAAAGCAGCTCAGCGCTGAAAACGCAGTTTCCTATGGAATCGGACACGGCGGATTTGAGGCTATAAACGTTCTGTTCATTACCTCCATAGGCATAATCGTTATGGCTGTTTCGATGAACTCCATGGGAACTGCGGAGTTCATCAGCAGCGCTTCCGGAGGAAACGAAGCGATAGCCGCGCAGTTAGCCCAGCAGATGGAAAACTACGCCGCTATTAACATTCCGCAGGCTTTCCTCGCAGTGTATGAGCGCATCGTCGCTATGGCATTCCACATTTCTATGTCCGTCGTTGTGATGGAAGCCGTTATGATAAAGGGCAGGATATGGCTCTATCCCACCGCGATAGTACTTCACGCCCTGCTGGATACTCCAGCCGTACTGTACCAGAACGCGGTTATCCCGATATGGCTGTGCTTTGTTATCATGACGATTTACACAGCGCTGATATGCTTCATCGCTGTCAGAAGATACCGGTTCCTGAAAACCAAGTAAAACGCAGAGGAGGTCAGCCGAATGGCAGAAGGCGACAAGAAGGAAAAAAAACAGATACCGCTGAGGCTTTCGGCTTCACTCTACAATGAACTGATGAAATGGGCGGAGGACGATTTCCGCTCGGTAAACGGGCAGATAGAATACCTGCTGACGGAATGTGTGAAATACCGCAGGAAGCACGGTAAATCCGACAAGGAGGACGACGAATGAGCGACAACATCGTGTACCTTATGAGCTATATTCCTACTCCGCTGATATTTCTGATAGCAGGGGTTATGGTCTGGAGGTTCCCGCCGCGCTATGGTGAAACCTACGGGTACAGAACAAAGCTCTCGCAAAGCAGCGAGCAGGCATGGGACTTTGCACAGGTATTCTGGGGCAGAATGGCGGTGATCACCAGTATTCCGGTGTTCGTGCTCTCAATGGCGGCGGGCGTTTTGCAAGTAATACTGAACGCTGATGAAAATATCGGACTGATCTTCTGCTGTGCCGTGCTGGTGCTTCAGCTTGTCCCTATAATTGTCAGCATAGGCGCAACGGAATCCGCGCTGAAAAGGAACTTCGGCAAATAAAATCACCTCCGGCGGGAAACTCCGCCGGAGGTTTTCCGTATTCAGAAGCGGTTCTTTATTTTCTGGAGCGCGCCTTTTTCAAGGCGGCTGACCTGCGCCTGGCTTATCCCGATCTCCTTGGCGACCTCCACCTGGGTTTTCCCGCGCAGGAACCGCAGATTCAATATATGCTTCTCGCGGTTGCCGAGCTGTCGGATTGCCTCTTTCAGAGAGATCTCGTCAAGCCAGTTGTCATCGTCATTGTGGTCCCCTAGCTGGTCAAGAACGTACACCGTGTCCCCGGATTCCGAAAAAACAGGCTCGTACAGCGAAATCGGTTCGCTCACCGCTTCAAGCGCAATGACTACCTCGGCGCGCTCCGCGCCTATCTCCTTGGCGATGGCTTCAACTGTCGGCTCCTTGCCGTTTTCGGTGGTGAGCTTCTCCCTCGCCTGCATCGCACGGTAGGCAAGGTCGCGCATTGAACGGCTGACGCGCACCGGAGAGTTATCCCGGATATACCGCCGCAGCTCGCCCTGGATCATAGGCACTGCGTAGGTCGAAAATCTCACCGGCTGCGTGATGTCAAAGTTATCTATCGCCTTTATCAGCCCGATACAGCCTACCTGAAACAGATCGTCCGGGCTCTCTCCCCTGCCCGCAAAACGCTGTATAACGCTGAGCACCAGGCGCAGATTTCCGTTTATCAGCTCCTCGCGGGCTTTCATGTCGCCCTCCCGCGTCTTTCTCAGAAGCTCCATCTTTTCGCTTTCCTTGAGCACTTTAAGCTGCGATGTGTTCACGCCGCTTATCTCAACTCTGTTATAATACAAAAGAACCACTCCCGACCTACTTGATTTTGTACAAGTAGTATTGTCAGAAAGTGGCTCTTATATTCTGTTAAATTATGGGTTACTGAGCATTGCTCTCCTCGGATTTTCCGCCGAGCTTCTCAACAAGTATCGAGGTCAGCACGCCGAACAGCAGGCAGACAAAACCGAATCCGGTCTGCGGGTTGAAGCCGAAACCGGCGGGGAGTATCGCGTAGACCGAGCCGACAACAAGTCCCATTATTGCGCTGTAAGACATGAGCTTGTGCTTCTTCATCAGCGTGGAAATAAGCTTTGCGCCAAGGATTATTCCGAGAAGGACTCCAACCGCAGTGGGAATGATAACGTAGAAGTTCAGCGCTTTTAGGCTCAACGAGGCAATTACAGTCTGATAAACCCCGAGGAGCATCATGACAAACGAGCCGCTGAGACCCGGAATTATCATGGCAACAGCCGCAACGAACGTGCAGATAAGCAGCTTGATGGTCATGAACAGGCTGAAGCCCTCAACAGCCTCTGCGGCGGGAATCAGGTTTGCGGCTTCCATATAATTGTTCAGCACGGTGAGCCCGACAACCAGCACTATCGAGATAACAAACGGAACGGCGCAGGCGGGTTTCAGCTTGCTTTCAGAGGTTCCCATGCGGTAGATAAGCGGTATGCTTCCGACGATAAGACCGATGAAGTACATATTCGTCTGGACGCCGAAATTCTGGAACAGATATGTAACCACCGCCGCGAACCCGAGAATCCCGACAGCACCGCCTATTCCGAAGAATATCAGGAACACGATGTTCTTGAAAATCGCCTTGATTCCGGAGATTGCTTCGGTAAGCTGGTCGTAGATTCCAAAAACGACCAGCATAGTTCCGCCGGAAACGCCGGGAATTACGTTCGCAATTCCGAACACGATTCCGCAGAGCACCAGCTTCAGGTAATACAGAAATTTCTTCATAGTAACTCCTTATTCAAATTTTATTATTGAGCGAACCACAACATAGCCAAGCGGCGGGATTATTCCCGTCACGATGGAAATTAGCATGGCAAGCACATCAATTACGGTCATTCCGAAAATGGAATTCAGCCCGGGGACGAAAACCAGGATAACCGCTGCGGCGGCAGGAATCAGCACACCGAACAGCGCGGGCTTTCCAGCCTGGGTAATTCCAACAAACGGATTCCCCGGAGTGAGGTTCAGGAACGTAAAAAGCGAGGTGCAGAAGCCGAAGCTTAGGAGCGAACAACTTCGAGCAAACTCCACGTTCGTGCCGTTGTACATGAACATATAGGAAGCTATCGAAACAGCGCCGCACAGCGCTCCCACGATAACCGCCCGCAGAATGAAACGGTAATTTATGCGGCGGCTGGTAATGAACTCGGAGGGGGGCATATCGCGCTTCATGTCCGTTCGGTTGCAAAGTCCCGCAAATGCCGCAGCCGGAAGCAAAAACATCGTGATCATGGCAATAAGCGCAGGGTTCAGCATTAGCTGGGAATTTCCGAACAGATTAAGCGTGCTGAGCAAAATCAGCGCAAGATAACCGGATATCATAACCGCGCAGGCACGCTTTATATTGCGGTGAACCTGTCTTGCAGACGCGATCATTCCCGCCACAGCCGCAAGGTTATCGTCGTGCATTATAACATCTGCGGATTCAAACGCGCTTCCGGAGGCGTTCTCGGAAATGGTGATGCCTATATCCGAGCGCTCCATAGCTTCCGCGTCCTCGGCACGGGTGCCGGTCATAGCCACGACCTCGCCGCTCTTGCGGAGCTGCTCTATTACATAAAGCTTCTGCTCCGGGGTCACGCGCGCGTAAATATCCGCGTCAAGCGGGAGCTCCGAGCCGTACTTTACAGATTCGGAAATGCTTCGCCCGGTGACGACCTTTCCGGAAAGTCCTATTTTTTTGCCGGTGGCGGCGGCGGATTCCGCATTGTCCTCGGTGAACATCACAACGCGTACTCCGGCGCGCTGACAAGTCTTTACCGCAGCGGGAACAGAATCCCTCATCGGCGCGGAAAATGCCGCAAATCCAACGAAGGTATACGAAAAACCTGCGGTTTCATCGCAGTCGCGCTCCTCTGCGTCGGCGCAGGCGACTGCCATTACCTGCCAGCCGTGGGAGTAATACTCTTTCTTCATTTTCTGGGCTTCATACAGCTCCTCGCCGCGGAACTTGCACAGCGGAAGTATCTGCTCCGGCGTACCCTTTATGCAGTACAGCCGGGATTCGCCTATTTCCCAGAGCGCTCCGCTCATGAGGTCGTTGCTGTCCGGAATCCGCTCAACGAACTTGTACTGCTCGTATAGCGAGGAAATTTTCTCGTCAAAGAACGCCGCCCTGACCAGCAGTGCGCGTTCGGCTTCGTCAGTGGTGTCCGGCTCTATTGCCAGCGCAGAGATCTTGAACATCAGCTCCTGGCTCGGGGAATAAATATCCTGAACCTCAAGGCGGCTCTTGGAAATCGCGCCCTCTTTTTCAACGCAGAGAACAGACATGGTGTTCAGCTTCTCGATGTCTGACAGCGACTTCACCAGCGCGCTCTTTGTGCTCATTTCCGAAGCGCAGCGGGTATAGTACACCCTTATAATGGTATCCAGACCAGTCGGCAGGAAGCACAGACCAAGTGTGATACCGCGCATTGCGGATTCGAAAACCTCGTTTCCGTAAAGTATCCAGGCAACCATTGAGATAAGCGCCAGCACCGCAGCCGTGGCGGAACAGAGCGGCAGGAGCTTCTGCACGATGCGCTCCATCTCGGTGAAATAGTGGTGCTTGGGCACAGCTTCGCCCACCTGGTGGTAATACTTCGTATCAACGCCGGTGGCGCTGACCTTGCAGACTGCAACTCCGGTAAGGACCTTGGTGCCGCTGTAAACAAAAGTGGGCTTCAGAACGGATTTTGAGATCGCGCCGGGGTACTTTGCGACCGGCTTATTGGAGCCTGTAAATATACTCTCGTCAACGGTGAGGTCGCGGGACTCCTGTATCAGCGCGTCCGCGGGAACGCACTCTCCCGCCTGGACTATGATTATGTCCTCCGGAACTATGTACTCCTTTTCAATAAGCTCCATTTTTCCGCGCCGTATCACCCTGAACTTCACGACAGTGGATTCCCTGATGTTTTCAAGCTGCTGGTCTGAGTCCATGCCCGTCTTTACGCTGATAACGGCGTAAACCACGTCCATCATGATTATCATCAGCCCGGTAAGTATACCGCTGCTGAAAAAGCTAAGCACTCCGGCAATGAACATCAGCAGCACTGCCGGTGAAAAAATCACCTTGCCGGGGTTGAAATGCTCGCGGGGTTTGTCGTTTTTTGTATATATATTCAGACCGTATGTTTCTGTGTTTTCCGCCACATTTTTATCGGTCAATCCGAAATAATCCTCTTTAAAATTGAAAAACTGCGCCATCAGCACACGTCCTTTTGCATTTATTGTTTGTCTCATGGCAAGACTATACATTATATATTTTCGCACATTTCTTGAAAAAAATCAAGTACTTTTCTTTAATTTTTTTCAAAAAAACGGAATCTTAATACAAGTTTAATACTGGAGCCTGTGCCTGAGCTGAGATATTTCGCACTGCGGTCATATCGACCTGGAATCTTTCGTTCATGCCGAATGTCCCAAAATAAAATCACCGCTCTCTTTCGGGAGCGGTGATATTTTTATTAAAGTCTGAACCTGCCGACAAGGTTCTTCAGCGTTTCGGCCTGCCCTGAGAGCTGCTCAGACGCCGCCGCGCTTTCCTCGGCGGTGGCTGAATTCGACTGCACTATGCCGGAGATCTTGCCGATATCCTCGCTTATCTTCGAAACCATATCGCGCTGATGATTGCAGGATTCTGTTATGCTTTCCACTATCTGCTTTACGGACAGCGTGTATTCGTTGAGGGTTTTCATTGCCTCGGTGGTCTGTCCGGTTATTTCAGCGCCGTTATTCGCCGCGCTGACCGAGCTTTCGATAAGGCCGGTGGTATTTTCGACGGCTTCCGAGGATTTTCCCGCAAGCGTCCGCACTTCATCAGCTACCACTGCAAAGCCTTTTCCTGCCTCGCCCGCTCTCGCAGCCTCAATAGCCGCGTTGAGAGCCAGAATGTTGGTCTGGAATGCGATATCCTCAATTGTCGCAACAATGTTGCGTATTTTTCCGGAGGTGTCGTTTATATCGCCCATAGCTTCGGTGAGGGTCTCCATCTTCCGGTTGACCTCCTCGACAAACTGCGAGGTCTTTTCCATCAGGCTGCGGGCTTCCTCACAGTTGTCGGCGTTGACCTGAACCTGCTCCTTAATGCTGTCAAGGCTCTTGACCAGCTCCTCGACCGAGGCGCTCTGCTCTGCCGCCCCCTGTGAAAGCGTGAGCGAACCCGCCGCGACCTGTCCTGACCCGGAGCTTACCTGGTCAGACGCGTTATATATCTCCGTAATTACCTCGGACAGATTATTCTTTATTATTGCAAGGCTCTGGGCGAGCTGCTCAAAATCTCCGCTGTAATACTGAATATTCTGCCTTGTATCCACCGTCAGATTTTCGTCGGCAAGCTCCTTCAGAATACGCGCAACGTCTGCGGTTGCGTCCTGGAGCGAACGGCTCATCATAACTACGGAGGTGGCTATGGTACCGACCTCGTCCGGGCTCTTCATCAGATCCTCAACGTCCTTTGCAGCGCCAAGGTCGATGTGTTCGAGGTTTTCAGCGGCCTTCTCGACTCTTTTCAGCGGTGACATCAGCTTATGAACCACCAGGTAAACCCACAGCGTGAGCACAGCCATACTAAGCACGCAGATAAGCACCAGATGGATCCTGAGGGAATTAACGGAAGCGAGCACCTCGGACGAGCTGTCCGACAGCACAAACACCCAGCCGTATGTGTCCAGATATGTATAGGATGCTATGTGGTCGCCGCCGTTATTATACTCCAGGGAGTCTGTAACAAAACCCTCGCTGCCCTTCACCGCTCCGATGATCTCATTCATGTACGCTTCGTCTGCAACTGTCGCGATTTTTTCTGAATCCGGGTGGAAAATATACTCGCCGGTGTTGGCATTGAGCAGGTAATAATCCGCGTTTTCAAGTCCGACCAGCGGGAGCTTGTCAAGCTTCTCCACAAGCCCGCTGGTGTAGATCCCGATCCCGCCAAGACCTATTGCCTCGCCGCTGTCGTTCCTCACCGCCTGGTATATGGAAATTATCTGCTCCCCGGAAACAGGCGAAATGAGTATTCCGGTGTTGTAAACTCCGTCCGTGGCAAGAATAGCCTCGTGAAGCTGATTCCGCCTGTCCTCGTCCGGGCGCGTGATCTTGCCTATTACCTGGGAATTGGTATGCGTGCGCGTCATTGTGTCCCAGGTGCTGGCGTATATTCCCTCAAGATTGCTTATATCCTTGCTGTAATTCTCTGTGTATTTCTGCGCTGCCGCAGCTTTTTCGGCGTTGTCGGGGTCTTGCAGCAAGTCGTAGATCTGCTGAGCCTTAAGGTAATCAATGAGAGTATCCTCGGTGGACTTGATGTAGTTATCGATTATCTCTGCCCTGTCCCTTGCGGCGGTTTTCATGTTGTTTATCGCGCTGTCCTGAGACGCGGACGAGGCTATCGTATTCACCAGAACAAACAACACCGAAAATACAATAAGCTGAATCACAAAAAGCGTTACAGTAATTCTGAAATCAAGTCCAAACCTTTTAACTTTCTTTTCCATAGTAACTCCAAATCAAAATCAGGAACAGTGCTTTATCTTACATAAAGGTATCCGCGCCCGAAGAATTATCAGCCGAAACAAGCTGAACCATGCATATCATATATTATATACCAGTTATTAAAAAAAGTCAATGCTTCTAAGTTTTTTGTGAAAGAAAAAATTTATTTTTATCAAGTCCTTGACAAAAGACCTGTTTTGTGATAAAATAAATGTGTTGTAATGCCGCTGTGGTGAAATCGGCAGACACAAGGGACTTAAAATCCCTCGGTAGAAATACCATACCGGTTCAAGTCCGGTCAGCGGCACCAAAGCCCCGATACGTTCAACGCGTATCGGGGCTTTTTGTTATACATTAGACCGATTCAAAACAGGCTTAAACACGCCGACTGCTTCTGTCTACCAGCCTTATTCTTCATGTGCTGCCGCCCCGCTGCATTTCACTTGACTTACCTAATGCATTGTGGTATAATCACGGTACAAATATGTGATGAACATATACACTATAATAAATAAGGAGTACTAATATGACCGAAAAAGAAAAATTGATCGCAGGCAAAATCTACGACCCCTCCGACAAGGAGCTTGCCGAACTCCGGGCGAATGCCCACCGGCTCTGCATAGATTACAACGCGCTTCCCGAAACGGACGACAAGCGGACGGAAATACTTAAGCAGCTCGGGATAAAGGGCAATACATTCTATTTACAGGGGCCTGTCCAGTTTGATTACGGCTGTTTCACGTCCATCGGGAAAAACTCGTATGCGAATTTCAATTTCACCTGCGTTGACTGCTGCCCGGTGATTATCGGTGACAACGTATTCATGGGGCCGAACGTTTCCCTGCTGCCCCCATGCACCCTCTCCGCTGGCAGGACAGGAATCAGTACGCAAAGCCTGACGGAACCATGACCGACAAGGAATACGCAAAGCCGATAATCATCGGAAACAACTGCTGGATCGCCGGAAACGTCACAGTCTGCGGCGGCGTGACCATCGGCGAGGGCTGCGTTATCGGCGCAGGCAGCGTAGTCACCCGGGATATTCCGCCGAATTCGCTTGCCGTTGGGGTTCCGTGCAGAGTGATACGCGAAATCACCGAGGCGGACTCGCTGGAAAATCACCCGGAATTATTCTGAGAACCAATATTGAAATCGTCCAGAAGCAAGGGCAACTCTCTCTGGAATATTTCTGCCATTAATATTGTATTTCTGTAATTCTACTTGACTAATGAGCGGAAATGTGCTACAATATTAACTTGGAAGCTTCTGCTCTGCGGGAGCTGTATATTTCAGAAAGAGGGAATATCAAATGACAAAGATAGATGTATTTTCAGGATTCCTCGGAGCAGGAAAGACTACGCTCATCAAAAAGCTCCTGAAGGAAGCATACGCAGGCGAAAAGCTCGTGCTCATCGAGAACGAATTCGGCGAGATAGGTATAGACGGCGGCTTCATGAAGGACGCTGGGATCCAGGTAACTGAGATGAACCAGGGCTGCATTTGCTGCTCCCTGGTGGGAGATTTCGGCAAGGCTCTGGGTCAGGTGCTGGAGCAGTTCCACCCCGACCGTATCCTTATCGAGCCGTCCGGCGTCGGCAAGCTCTCCGACGTCCTCAAGGCTGTAATGAATGTTCACAGCGACGAGATCGTGCTCAACACCTACACGACTGTTGTTGACGCTTCCAAGATCAAAATGTATATGAAGAACTTCGGCGAGTTCTACAAGAATCAGGTCGAGACCGCAAAAACGATAATCCTCAGCCGTTCCCAGAAGCTCTCCGAGGACAAGCTTGCAGAGGCCGTCGCAATGATCCGTCAGCTCAACGAGCACGCCACTATCGTTACCACTCCGTGGGATCAGATAAACGGAAAGCAGATACTCGAGGCAATGGAGATCAAAAACACATTCGCCGAGGAGCTGCTTAAGGACGAGGACATCTGCCCGGTTTGCGGACATTCCCACCACCATGACGATGACGAGGACGAGTGCTGCCACCACGATCATGAACATCACCATCACGATGACGATGATGATGACGATCATGAGCACGAACACCACCATCATCACGACCACGACGATGATGACCACGAGTGCTGCCATCACGGCCACGACCATGACGAGCATGATCATGAGCACCACCACGACGGCGAGTGTGGCTGCGGACATCACCACCATCACCACCACGGTCATGACGCTGACGAGGTATTCTCGAACTTCGGCGTTGAGACCGCGAAGAAGTTCACCCGCGAGGAGCTCGAGAACGCTCTTTCCAAGCTGTCCGGCGAGGAATACGGCTCAGTGCTGCGCGCTAAGGGTATCGTTGCAGGCGCTGACGGCGTCTGGTATCACTTCGACTTCGTGCCCGAGGAGTACGAGGTGCGCACCGGTTCCGCTGACGTTACCGGCAGAATGTGCGTGATCGGCGCAAAGCTTGAAGAGGACAAGATCAAGGCTCTGTTCGGAGTTTGATTTTAGGAATAATCACGACCCGCGTGCCGGAGCAAATCGGCTTTGCCCCGGGCGCGGGATTTCTCTATTGAAGAAAGGAGCACAAAATGGAGCTTCCTGTATATATGATAACCGGATTCCTGGAGAGCGGCAAGACCTCCTTTATCCTCGACACCATCAGCGACAAGCAGTTCACAAAGGGACAGCGCACGCTGATAATCGCCTGCGAGGAGGGCGAGGTGGAATACGCGCCGGATATCCTGAAAGCGGCAAAGGCGGAGGTAGCCTTCATCGAGGACGAGGACGACTTCAACGAGGAGAACCTCACCGCGCTTGTAAAGAAATACAAGCCCACCCAGATAATGCTTGAGTACAATGGAATGTGGAGTCTCCGCACAATGGCGCAGAAGGCGCCCAAGGACTGGATTTTCTATCAGATATTCATGTTCGTTGACCATTCGAAGTATCAGGTGTATATGAACAATATGCGCCAGCTTCTCTCGGATAATTTCTCGGTGGCTGACATAGTTGTGTTCAACCGCTGCGAGAAGAACGCCGTGGACAAGAAGTCCCTGCGGCGCAGCATAAAGGCGCTCAACCCCAAGATAGATATGATGTTTGAGTACACGGACGGCACCATCGAGCAGGGCTTCCAGGGGGACGACGAAATGCCCTACGACCTCAAAGCCGACCCCATCGAGATCGTGCATGATGATTTCGGTCTGTGGTATGTGGACATCATGAGCACTCCCGATCGGTACCTCAACAAGAATGTTCATGTGCGCGGAATGGTTTTCCGTGCTTCCAACGTCCCCAAGGGGTATTTCGTTATCTCCCGCCGCGCAATGACCTGCTGCGCCAACGATATCCAGGTGGTCGGTATACTTGTGAAATCCCCGGACGAGGCTAAGTTCAAGAATGGCGACTGGGTGGAGGTCACCGGAAAGATTATCGCCGAGAAGCAGGCGGCTTACAAGGGTATAGGCCCCGTGCTGGCGGCTTCTGAGATAAAGCCCACCGAGGCGGCTCCCAGCGAGCTTGTATACTTTAGCTGATGTCTGAAAAAATATTCACCGTCCGTCTGTCAGAGGACGAAAACGCTGTCGAGATACTCGACCAGACGCTTCTACCGAACCGGATAGAATATCTCCGGCTGGAAACCGCCGGGCAGATTTTCGAGGCGATTTCGGAGCTTCGCGTGCGCGGCGCTCCGGCTATCGGGGTATGCGCCGGGTTCGGAATGTACGTCCTTGCGCGCGGAATGACCGGAGAAATATTACCGCAGCTCGAAACGGCGGGCGGGTACCTGATATCCTCCCGCCCCACTGCGGTAAACCTGAGCTGGGCTGTAAACCGGATGCTCGACTGCGCGCGGAAGCACTCCGGCTCTGCCGATGAACTACTGCCCGCGCTGAAAGCGGAGTGCACCACGATTTGCGAGGAGGACAAAGCGGTCTGCCGCGCCATCTCAGAAAACGGGCTTACACTCGTGCATGACGGAGACGGAATACTCACCCACTGCAACGCGGGCGCGCTTGCGGCGGTGGAATACGGCACAGGGCTGGGTACCCTCCTGCTTGGAAAAGAGCTGTGCTATAATTTTCACGCATACTGCGACGAGACCCGCCCGCTGCTTCAGGGAGCGCGGCTGACTTCCTTTGAGCTTAACCACGCCGGGATAGACACAACGCTGATATGCGACAGCGCTGCCTCCATGCTGATGAAGCGGGGAAAAATCCAGGCGTGCTTTGTCGGCTGCGACAGAGTCGCCGCAAACGGAGACACCGCGAATAAGATAGGAACGCGCTCCGTTGCTATAAATGCGAAATATCACGGAATACCGTTCTATGTGTTCTGCCCGCGCTCAACGATAGACCTTTCATGCAAAACGGGGAGCGATATCGTAATTGAGGAGCGCGCCGGAGATGAAATAAAGACGAAATTCTTCAGCCAGCCTGTCGCGGAGGATTCGGTGAAATGCTGGAATCCTGCGTTTGACGTCACAGACGCGGAGCTTATAACCGCCATAGTCACCGAACGCGGAATCGCCCGCTATCCCTATACAGAATCTCTCAGAAAGCTGTTCAGCTAACCGGAGGACAATATGAAATTACGCTTTTACAACGCTAAGATACTTACAATGCAGGACGAGGAGATAATCTCCGGAGAGCTGCACACCGACGGCGGAACGATAACCTATGTCGGCGCGGAGAACAACTGCGGCGGCTTTGACCGCGAAATCGACCTCTCCGGGAAGCTGATAATCCCCGGCTTCAAGAACGCGCACACACACTCTGCGATGACGTTTCTCAGGAGCTTCGCGGACGACCTTCCCCTGAACGACTGGCTCTATAATGCGGTTTTCCCGCACGAGGCGAAGCTCACGGAGGAAGCTGTGTATGTGTTCACGCAGCTTGCGAATATGGAGTACCTCACCAGCGGCATTACCTCCAGCTTTGATATGTATTTCAAGCTGGACAGCTACACGAAAGCCTGCACGGATATGGGTTACAGAACGGTGCTGTGCGGCTCCATAAATGATTTCGGCGGAACTGTCGAGGGCATTGAGGAGGAGTACAACAAATTCAACAGCGCCGACCCGCTGATAAGCTATCAGCTCGGTTTCCACGCGGAATACACCACCAAGCGCGAAACTCTGGAGGGGCTGGCGAAGCTCTCGCAGAAGTACAAGGCGCCGATGTACACCCACAACAGCGAGACAAAATCAGAGGTTGACGGCTGCCGCGAGCGCTACGGAGTGTCCCCTACACAGTTCTTTGAGAGGCTCGGAATGCTGGAATACGGCGGCGGCGGATTCCATTGCGTGTGGTTCGACGAGGAGGATATGCGCATTGCCAAGGAGCGCGGTCTGTGGATAGTGACTAACCCCTCCAGCAACCTCAAGCTTGCAAGCGGAATCGCTCCGCTGTGCGAAATGAAGCGCTGCGGAATCGACAACCTTGCGATAGGAACTGACGGAGCCGCAAGCAACAACTGTCTGGATATGTTCCGCGAGATGTTCCTTGTGACGGCGCTCCAGAAGTACCGCGAGAACGACGCGGCGGCGTTTCCGGCGTTTGACGTGCTGAAAATGGCTTGCTCCGGCGGCGCACTTGCAATGGGGCTTACAGACTGCGACGCGCTTGCCCCTGGAAAGAAAGCAGATCTCGCCGTGATAGACCTCATGCAGCCGAATATGCAGCCCGAGCATAATATCGCAAAAAATCTGGTTTACGCCGGAACCAAGCAGAATGTCGTCATGACGGTGGTTGACGGAAAAATTCTTTACGAAAACGGTAAGTTCACCACGGTCGAGCCTGCTGAAATATACTCTCGCGCTAAAAAACTCTCGGAAGAAATATGCAAATAATCATCAGGCATCATGCAAAATTTGTGCATGGTGCCTGATTTTTATGAAAATCTCCTGTCAAGCCCTAATTGTATCAAAAAAGGGGTTGATTTTTCTGTTCATGTATGATATAATTCTGAACAGGAGGTGTTCATGAGATGATTAATAGTGAACAGATCAAAAAGGAATACAATACAGTAATAAAGAAAATCGAGCAGGAGCTTAATTCCCTGCTTTTAATGACCGCAGCAGCGCTGGGGCTTGTCGCAGCGGTTTCATTCATGTCCGCCGGCGCGGTCTATAACGAGGAAGTGATCGGGCATATGCTCGGCACAGCGCTGCTTTTTGTCATGCTTTTCGCCGTAATGTTCACGGCAAAGCTGGCGGTCATGCGCTATATCCGCGTCAGGGTGCGCGAATCCCTTATCCGGGACAGGGCGGCAGAGCCTTTGGAACGTTCAGTCAGTCATAGGATAATTATCCGGGAGAAAGGGTCAATTTCCGCCTGAAATGCTGTTCTAGTCCGCTTTCCTTTTATATTTTCCCATTTAAACAAAAAATTTTTCAAAAACTGTTGCAAAAATGACGTAAATATGTTATCATAATATTTACAGAGTGGCAGGTGTATTCTTTTTCGCCATGCCATGGGATATTTTGAAAGGAAAGTTTATTATGCCTAGACCTAAGAAAAACACCACGAACACGACCGCAGCAAAGGCAGAAGCCACAGTAAAGACTTCCGCTGAGAAGGATACCGCTGTTAACACCGCAAAGCCCGTTGAGGTAAAGGTTCCGAAGGCTGCTGAAGTTAAGGCTGCTCCTGCAGAAACTCCCAAGGCTGAGAGCGCAAAAGCAGCTAAGAAGGCTCCCGCGAAGAAGTCCGCAGCTAAAAAGGCGGCTCCCGCGGCAAAGGCAGAGGCTCCCAAGAAGCGCGCAGGCAGAAAGCCCAAGCCCGTCACCGTTGACGACATAGTTGCAAAGATCTACAAGCGCATCGACAAGAATGCAGCGAAAAAGGTTGCTGAAAACGGCAAGGCTGCGGTAGATATCAAGCTCTATGGTTCGTTTGAGGCTCATATGTATATCGAGGTCAAGAACGGAATTGTTTCCGTTGCTCCCTACGACTATATCGAGCGCGACCTTGAAGCCGCCGTTCCGGTCGACGTTGCCCTTGCTATCGCAGACAACAAGATAACCGTTGCCGAGGCAGTTGAGGACGGAAGCCTTTATGTGTTCGGCAACGTTCAGTTCGCTCTCAAATTCGCTGAGCTATTCAAATAATATCAAAATGTCTGGGGTGCCTTTCCTGGCACCCCGATTTATAAGTCCTGATTTCCGGCACAGAACACCGATACCTGAAAATTTTAGCGAATATGTATTGACAATTCCAACCTTTTAGGTTACAATATATGTATGACGATTACAACAGCCCGGGGATTTCCCGGTGAAGAAAGCATATCCCGAAAGGAGTATAAACATGGGTTTAATCAAGGCTGCTCTCAATGCCGTGGGAGGAAATCTCGCGGATCAGTACAAGGAATACATATACTGTGATTCCCTTTCCAACGATATCCTCGCTGTAAAGGGTCACAAGCGCGTTGGCTCCCGCGGAACAAACAAGGGCGACGACAATGTTATCACCGACGGCTCTGCGATCGCGGTCAACGAGGGTCAGTGCGCCCTTGTGGTCGTTGACGGCAAGGTTTCTGAGGTCGCTAACGAGGCAGGCGTGTTTGAATTCAAATCCGCGCTTTCTCCCACCGTTTTCTCAGGAAATCTCGGCGACGGAATAATCAATTCGCTTAAGGATATCGGCAACCGCATAAGCTACGGCGGTCAGGCGGGTCACGATATGCGCGTTTACTATGTGAACATGAAGGAGATCATGGGCAACCGCTACGGCACGGTCAATCCTATCCCGTTCCGCGTTGTTGACAACAACATCGGTCTTGATGTTGACGTTTCCCTGCGCTGCAACGGCGAATACTCCTACCGTATCACAAACCCGGTTCTTTTCTACACCAATGTCTGCGGCAACTTCGGCGAGTGCTTCAACCGTTCCAACATCGACAGCATGCTCAAGACTGAGATACTCACCGCGCTCCAGCCGGCTCTCGGAAAAATCTCCGAGCAGGGCGTAAGACCCAGTATGCTCCCCAGCAAGGCTATGGAGATCTCCGACGCGCTGAACGAGGTCCTCTCCAAGAAGTGGGGCGAGGCACGCGGTATGGTCGTTGCTTCCTTCGGCATGAATCCTCCTACGCTTCCCAAGGAAGATCAGGAGATGATAACGAACCTCCAGCGCTCCGCTGTTATGCGCAATCCGGGCATGGCTGCGGCTACGCTTGTTGAGGCTCAGGCTGCCGCTATGAAAACCGCTGCTGGAAATCAGGGCGGCGCAATGATGGGCTTTATGGGAATGAACATGGCTCAGAATCAGGGCGGCTTCAACGCACAGGAGCTCTTCCAGATGAATGCCCAGCAGCAGGCACAGGCGGCTCAGTCTCCCGCACAGGCAACGCCCGCTCAGGCGGCTCCTGCGGCTGGAAGCTGGAAGTGCGAATGCGGAACCAGCAACACCGGAAAGTTCTGCGCTAACTGCGGAAAGCCCCAGCCCGCACAGGCTGAGGGCTGGACTTGCTCCTGCGGCGCTGTGAACAAAGGTAAGT
This sequence comes from uncultured Oscillospiraceae bacterium, assembly GCA_934448295.1. Classification (GTDB taxonomy): domain Bacteria; phylum Bacillota; class Clostridia; order Oscillospirales; family Ruminococcaceae; genus CAG-115. Next base: position 90,379 of record CAKSEY010000009.1, on the reverse strand, counting down.
TCTGCCAAAACTGCGGCAAGCCCAGACCCGCTGGCGCTCCCGTTTACCGCTGCGACAAGTGCGGCTGGCAGCCGGAGGATCCCACAAAGCCCCCGAAGTTCTGCCCCGAGTGCGGCGACCCCTTTGACGCAAACGATATAGTTTAAGCTGAACTATAAATACACATCAAAACCACTTGCAGATATTCTGTGAGTGGTCTTTGTGCGTTATAAAATAATCCCGAAAGGCAAAGAATATGTCTGTACTTGATATCTTTAAGAAACTGGATTCCGAGCGAAAACCGGAGCCGCAGGGCGCGGTGGAATACATCATCTGCGGTCTCGGGAATCCCGGAACGCAATATGAGGGCACCCGCCACAACATCGGCTTCATGACCATCGACACGCTCTGCGACAAATACAAGCTGGACTGCAAGAAGCTGAAATTCAAGTCGCTGACCTGTGACGCGATGATTTCCGGGAAGCGCTGCCTTATCATGAAGCCCACCACGTTCATGAACAACAGCGGCGAAGCGGTCACCGAAGCTATGGGCTTCTACAAGATTCCGCCGGAGCGCACCATAATCGTATTCGACGATATTTCCCTTGAGCCCGGGAAGCTCCGTATCCGCAGAAAGGGCAGCGACGGAGGGCACAACGGAATAAAGAGCATAATCCTACTTTCCGGCTCGGATATGTTCCCGCGCATAAAGATGGGCGTGGGCGCGAAGCCGCACCCGGACTACAACCTCGCCGACTGGGTGCTCGGGCACTTCAAAAAAGAGCAGGCAGAGGTGCTTGAATCCGCGATGGATAACGCTGTCAGCGCTATCGAGCTGATGGTCGGCGATAAGATGAACGAAGCAATGAACAAGTTCAATTCCTGAGGTAACACAATGGACTTCTTTTACAATGCGGCGGAGCTTTTCCCGGAGTACCGCAAGCTCAGCCGCTGGCTTGACGATAATAACTCCCTGCCTGCCCTTGTGACAGGCGTTTCGCATATCCACAAAGCGCATTTCATTGGCTCCCTGCTGCGGAAAGCCGCGCTCACGCCAACGCTTGTTGTCGCTGAAAGCGAAGCGGAGGCTCAGCGCCTGGCAAACGATATATGCTCGATGTTCGGCGAGGGCACCGCACTGCTCTACCCTGCAAAGGAACTTCTGCTCGGGGATTTCGAGGCGGCGTCACGGGAATACGAGCACAAGCGGATTTTCGCGCTTTCCGCGATGATGAACGGCACCTGCCGCGCTGTTATCTGCTCCCCGGAAGCCGCAGGTCAGCTCACTATCCCTCCGAAAGAACTGGAGGAGCGCACGATAAAGCTCTCCAGCGACATGGATTTCCCGCAGGACGAGCTCGTCAAAAAGCTCATTGCGGCGGGATATTCCCGCTGCGACATGATAGAGGGCGCCGGGCAGTTCTCAGTGCGCGGCGGTATCGTGGACATATTCCCGCCAAGCAGCGCCGCTCCCTGCCGAATCGAGCTGTGGGGCGACACCATCGACAGTATGTCATACTTCGACCTTGAAACTCAGCGAAGAACCGACTCCGTGGAGGAGCTACGTATTTCCCCCGCCGGAGAGGTGCTGTTTGATTCCGGCGAGGAGCTCTGCGCCCGCATTGAAGCGCTTGCCGCAAAGCTGCGCGGAAAGAACGCGGACGGCGTGCGGGAGCGGCTTGCGTCAGATGTCCAGAAGATACGCGGCGGAATTTCGCTGAGCACGCTCGACCGCTACTTCCCGCTGTGCTACTCGGAGGAAGCCACGGTGCTGGACTACGCCAGGGCGGTTTTCGTCTGCGAGAACACCTCAGTCAAGGAATCCTACCGGGGCGCTGCGCTCCAGCACGTTGAGGACTTGAAAATTCTGACCGAGGAAAAGAAGCTCTGCAAGGGTCTCGACCGTTTCATGCTGACGAAAAACGAGCTTTATTCCGCGCTGGAAAGCCGCGCAAGAGTGTATTTCGACACGTTTATACGCGGCGGCGGAATGGAGCTCGGCATTATGCTGGACGTCCGGGGCGCGGTGCAGACCTCCCCGTGGAGCGGTGAACTCGCCGTGCTGAAGCAGGAGCTTGACGGCTACCTCGCAAACGGTTTCGCCTGCATGATTTTCTCAGGAACCGAAAAGGGCGCAAAGACCCTTGCCGCAGACCTCGCGGACGATGGATACAAGGCGGAGTTTTCCTCGGAGCCGGAAAAGCCGCTGCCGAAGCGCATTATCGTAACTCCCGGCACGCTGACCGCCGGCATAGAATACCCGGAGGGAAAGCTCGCCGTGTTCACGCACACGGCAGTCCATGCGGACAGAAAACAGCGCCCCTCCAAGAAGAAAAAGGGCGAGGAAATACGTTCGCTCACCGATATTTCCATCGGCGACCTTGTGGTGCATTACTCCCACGGTATCGGCATTTTTGACGGCGTGCACAAGCTCGTCGCGGACGGCGTGGCAAAGGACTACATCAAGATCCGTTACGCGGGCGCCGACGTCCTGCACATTCCCGTAACGCAGCTCGACCTGGTTTCCCGCTACATCGGCTCCGGGGACGCGGGCACCGTGAAACTCAACAAGCTGAACTCCGACCAGTGGCAGAAATCCAAGGCGAAGGCAAAGGCCGCCGCAAAGGAAATGGCTTCGGAGCTTATCGCGCTGTACTCCAAGCGAATGAGAAGCAAGGGCTTTGAATTCCCGCCGGACGACCAGCTTCAGGACGATTTCGAGGCGCATTTCAACTACATCGAGACCAACTCGCAGCTCCGCTGTGTGGACGAAATAAAGGCAGACATGATGAAGCCGGTTCCGATGGAGCGGCTTCTGTGCGGCGACGTTGGCTTCGGCAAGACGGAGGTCGCGCTCCGGGCGGCGTTCAAGTGCGCCGAAAACGGCAAGCAGTGCGCGATACTTGTTCCAACCACCGTGCTGGCATGGCAGCACTTCCAGACCTGCTGCGCGCGTATGCAGGGATTCCCGATAAACGTGGCGCTTTTGTCCAGATATAAGTCACCGGCTGAGCAGCGCGAGATACTCCGCCGCCTGAAAGAGGGCAAGGTGGATATCCTGATAGGCACGCACCGAATAATCCAGAACGATATAAAATTCAAGGATCTCGGTCTGGTAATAATCGACGAGGAACAGCGCTTCGGCGTTGCCCACAAGGAGAAATTCAAGGAGATGTTCTCCGGTGTGGATATCCTGACGCTTTCCGCAACGCCTATCCCGCGCACCCTCAACATGGCCATGAGCGGAATCCGCGACATGAGCGTAATAGACGAGCCTCCGCAGGACAGACAGCCAATCACCACATACGTCATGGAGCACGACTGGGGAGTAGTCATGCAGGCTATCCAGAAGGAGCTCCGCAGGAACGGTCAGGTCTACTATATCCACAACAGGATAGATTCGATATACGGCTGTGCGGAGAAGATCCGTTCGCTCATTCCGGACGCAAAGGTCGGGGTCGCGCACGGGCGAATGACCGAGGAACAGATACTCGAGGTTTGGCGGCAGCTTCTTGACGGAGAGCTTAACATTCTCGTATGCACAACGATAATTGAGACCGGAGTTGACGTCCCGAACGTAAACACGCTGATAATCGAAAACGCGGACTATATGGGACTTGCACAGCTCCATCAGCTGCGCGGGCGCGTTGGCAGAACCAACAAGCGCGCGTACGCTTACTTCACATTCCAGCGCGGAAAAATCCTCTCGGAGATCTCACAGAAGCGCCTTGACGCTATCCGGGAGTTCACGCAGTTCGGCAGCGGATTCCGCATTGCAATGCGCGACCTTGAGATTCGCGGCGCGGGAAGTATTCTTGGCGCAAGCCAGTCGGGACACCTTGCGAATGTCGGTTATGATATGTACCTCCAGCTTCTTGACGAAGCGGTAAGGGAGGAGCGCGGTGAAAAGGACGTCCACAAGGAAGAGTGCCTTGTGGATATCAAGATAGACGCGTATATCCCGGAGGACTACATCTCGAATCAGGCACAGCGCGTTGACTGCTATCGCAAGATAGCGCGTATCCAGACAGAGGAGGACGGAATCGACGTTACGGACGAACTCATCGACCGCTACGGCGACCCGCCGAAATCCGTGCTTGGTCTGGTGGAAGTCGCACGGCTGCGCAACATGGCGGGAGCCTCCAACATTGTAGAGATAACCCAGCAGAAGAACGACCTGATTTTCTATATGTCAAAGTTCGACATGAAGAAGCTCGCGGCTCTGTCCGATGTCTGCGGAAACAGAATGCGCCTTGAGCCTACCGGGAGAGCGCACGTCAAAGTCACGCTTGACAAGGGCGAAAAGCCGCTTGACGCAATGCGGACGGTCATTACCACGATGAACAGCGTTAAAAGCTCCGAACAGGAAAGCTCCTGATTAATTAATTTATACCATAATATAAGCGGTGCCGATTTTTCGGCACCGCTTAAGGCTGTACGCATATTTTATGATAGACTGAAAGAACGCCTTTCAATGAAAAGCGTCCTTTAACTTATGTATTGCTAATTACTTCTCCCTGAGAGTGAATCTGGAAACGAGCTGCTTCATTGCGGTCGCCTGTGCGGAAAGCTCCTCGGAAGCTGCCGCGCTTTCCTCTGCCGTTGCGGAGTTCATCTGAACGACATTGGAGATCTGCTCTACTCCGGACGTTACCTGCTTGATGGATTCAGCCTGCTCGTCGCTAACGGAAGAAATGCGGTTAACTGTCGTAACTATGCTCTCTATATCCTTAACAACGCCGCCGAGGGACTCTGCGGTCTCGTCTGCGATCTTGGAACCGTTCTCAACTGCGTGGATAGAGCGCTGGATAAGATCTGCCGTGTTCTGGGAAGCAACAGCGGACTTGGAAGCAAGGTTTCTTACCTCGTCTGCAACGACTGCAAAGCCCTTGCCTGCCTCCCCTGCCCTTGCCGCCTCGACTGCTGCGTTGAGCGCAAGTATATTGGTCTGGAATGCAATGTCCTCGATAGTGTTGATAATGTCGCTGATCTGCGTGGAGGTATCGTTGATCTCCTTCATAGCACCCAGCATATCCTTCATGCGGTCGTTGGATTCCTCAGCCTTTTTGCCGACCGCTTCAATATTGTGGCTTGCTTCCTGGGAGTCATGAGCGTTCCTGGTGATCTTGTCGGAGATCTCCTCGATAGTAGCCGCAAGCTCCTCGACAGAGCCAGCCTGCTCGGTAGCGCCCTGAGCGTTCGCCTGAGCGCCTGCGGAAACCTGCTCGGAGCCGGAATCCACCTGGTCTGCGGACTGATAGATCTGAGAAAGAGTATCGCTGAGTTCGGTCGCAAGCACTCTCATGTTATCGAGAAGCGGCTTGAACTCGCCCTTGTATACATCGCGGGCGTTGGTATGTACGTTGAAATTGCCCTTTGCAAGCTCTCCATACATATAAGAAGAATCGCTGATAAGCTTGGAAAGACCTTCTACTGTTGCACGCATCGCGTCAGCCATTACGCCGAATTCATCGCGGCTCTGGTAGGTAATCTCGCTGTCAAGCTCGCCGTTGGATATCTTCACGATGGCTTTTTTGATCTCGGCAACAGGCTTGGTGATGAGCACCGTAAGGTTGACTACGCCTGCAACGGCGAGAGCCACACTGAAAACACCTACGATAAGAACGGCAATGCTCATGCCGCTTGTGCTAGAGGTCACTGAAGCTCTGGTACTCTGAGCCGCGTTGTTTATTACCTGGTCAGAGCTGTTGCCGATGGTGATGCACTGGTTGATGTCAGCTTCCAGGTACTGCTTATATGCCGCCAGACCCTCTTCGTTGGTTCCGCCGACAATAAGCTGGGATACGTTTGGAAGGTTGTCGGAGATATTCTGGCACAGCGCTTTGAGTGTGTCAAGCTGAGCGTCAGATTCTGTGTAGGTGATCTGTCCGAGCTTATCCATCATAGTCGTGGAGGCTGTCGCAGCCTCGCTCAGGTATGAGGCTTCAACGTCGTGGTCATTTTCAAGCGCCGCCGCATAAACGCTTCTGCCGATGGCCTGAGCCTGAACCTGTACGTCCTTGATCCTCAGAAGACTGATAACGTCGAAATCAAGCATATTATCCATGTTTGACTGGACGTTCTTAAATCCAACAACGGCGAGCACTACGCACGCTATTGCCGCGATTATGACTGTTCCGAATGAAACGATCAGTTTGGTTGCAACCTTTAAGTTCTTCATATCTTTCTCCTCCACAAATTGTCGGCGCCCGCCGGTTATCACACTAGTGAGTAATGCCTATATTTAACTTCATTAAACATTCTATCACTTTCCGTAAAAAAAGTCAACACAAATATGTGAAAAATAGCCAATACCATTTAAAATCCTTGAGATTTCGTTAAAAAGGCAAAAAAATGCTATCATACGTCCAATATTTCGTTGTACAATATGCCGAAAGATGTTATAATACAACTTGTTTAAGAACGGCAGACGCCGCTCTCCTTTATTTTGTATAAACTTGCTGAGGTGTAAATTTATGGCTAACCCATATCTTCCAAGTTGGGAATACATTCCCGACGGCGAACCCAGAGTATTCGGCGACCGTATTTATGTTTACGGCTCACACGACAGAAAGAACTCCATCGACTTCTGCGACTACAAGCTGAAAGTGTGGTCTGCTCCGCTCAGCGACCCGAACAAATGGGTGTGCCACGGCGATATTTTCCGCACCAACGACGGCGCTGACTCCCCCTCCGACGTTGACTGGACTGACCAGCTCCTGTTTGCGCCGGACGTTGTGGAGCGCGGCGGGAAATACTACCTCTACGCATATATAGTGAACGCAAAGGGCTGCGTAGCTGTCGCCGACCGCCCGGAGGGGCCGTTTAGGCTTCTTTCCAGATACGAATACGATATCCCGAACCACTACGACAACGGAACGTTCATCGACCCGGGAGTGCTTGTGGACGACGACGGCAGGGTGTACATCTACTGCGGGTATCAGGGAAGCTATATGTGCGAGCTGAAAGACAATATGTACGAGGTAGTCCCGGGAAGCTACAAGCTGGACATAATCCCCACCGCAGAGCCGCACAGATTCTTTGAGGCATGCTCCCCGCGCAAGATAAACGGCACCTATTACCTCATCTACTCGCCGCAGAGAGGAAGCTGCCTTGACTACGCGACCTCAGACAGCCCGACTGGGCCTTTCACCTACCGTGGGACTATCGTTGACAACGGGGTCGACTTCCCCGGCGGGAACAATCACGGCTCAGTATGCTGCATAAACGGGCAGTGGTACATCTTCTATCACCGCATGACAAACGGCACGATAATGTCACGCAGGGGCTGCGTTGAGCGCATTGAGCTTCTCCCGGACGGAACTATCCCGCAGGTAGAAATGACCTCCCTGGGCTTTGAGGAATCCCTCAACCCGTATCAGGTCACTCCCGCCGAGACCGCCTGCGTGCTGAAAGGCGGGTGCTACATCACGGAAACAAACGTGTTCGAGCGCCCCGTGACCAACATCACGGACGGCTGCGTTATGGGCTGGAAGTACTTTGATTTCGGCGAAGACTACTCGTCTAAAACCATGCAGGTTCGGCTGAAGGTGCGCGGCTGTGGCTCCAAGGGAAAGATACGCATTCTTCTGGACGGCGAAAACGGCGAGGAGCTCGGCACCGTTGAATTCGGCGAGGACGGCGGAGTTATCGGCGGCAGGATCAAAGCCGCTTCCGGCAGGCACTCGGTGTTCCTTGTTGCGGAAAGCGGCTACGAGGGCTGGTTTGCCGACAGCATGAAAGGCAGGCAGCTATTCATGCTCGACAGCTTTGTATTCATGAAATAAATAGCATAGCTCCCCGGGATTTGAAGTTCCGGGGAGCTATTGTTTATGACTTTATTTCAGTTCCGGGAGGGAGCATATCGTACCGCGCAAATTCAGCGGTGAACTCCCCGAGGCCCTGGGTTATCTGGCGGAGCGCCAGCGCGAAGTCCGAAAGCTCCGCCTGCGGAGCCTCCGCGAGAAGCTCGGTCATGCCGTTCCCTGCGGAATTCATGCCGAGGACGGAACCGCGCCGCTTTGACAGGGTGCTCATAACATCGCCCTGCTTGTCGTCCGGGACAAGTATTTTCAGGCTCTGTACAGGCTCAAGCAGATAGGGCTGAGCTTCCTTCATGCAGTCCTTGAACGCCATGGAAGCCGCCGTCTTGAACGCCATTTCGGAGCTGTCCACCGGGTGGTAGCTTCCGTCTATCAGCGTTGCTTTCAGCCTTACCACCGGGAATCCGCCTATGGAGCCGTGCTCTGCCGCCTCCTGGAGTCCCTTTTCTACCGCCGGGAAGAAGTTCTTCGGAACGCTGCCGCCGAAAATCTTTTCCTCAAACAGCAGCTCGTCGCCGTCATACGGCTCGAACTCTATCTTGACATGACCGTACTGACCGTGGCCGCCGGACTGCTTCTTGTATTTGCTCTCGACGGTCGCCTTTTTGCGTATCGCCTCGCGGTAAGCTATCTTCGGCTCGGACATCTTCACGTCCATGCCGAACTTGGATTTCAGCTTGGAAGCCGCAACGTCCAGGTGCTGTTCGCCCAGACCGCCAATCATGCGCTGGTGCGTTTCGTGGTTGTGGACGTATTTCAGCGTGAGATCCTCTTCAAGCAGCCTGCGTATCGCCGCAGAGAGCTTCGCTTCATCGCCGCCGTCAGCGAGATTCACCGCGCGGAAGTAGCATGCCTCCGGGAATTGTGTGGGCTCCAGCGCCGCCACAGCCTCGGGGGCGCAGAGCGTGTCGTTGGTCGCGGCTTCAAGCTTTATCGCCGCAACGATATCTCCGGCAAGGGCTTCGGCGACTTCCTCCTGCTTCTTGCCCAACAGCTTCACAAGCTTTCCAAGGCGGACGCTCTCGCCGGTGCGCGCGTTTACAGCGGTGGTTCCGGAGGTCAGCCTGCCCTGAATGACCTTTATCGCGCTTATCTTTCCAACGAACGGGTCAGCGACAGTCTTGAACACGAACGCCTTGAGCGGCTTGTTCTCGTCATAGTCAAGAATCTCGCCGTCAAGGGTCTCAAGCCTGCGCTCGTTCGGGGACGGGAGCATATCCACCACGTCGTCAAGGAGCATATCAACTCCGGAAAGGGTGTCGTTCGCGCAGCAAACCAGCGGGGTTATAGCGCCGCTCGCCACGCCGTCGTGGATCCCCTTTACAAGCTCGTCGTGCGTGAAATCCTCGCCGTTGAAGAACTTCTCCATGAACTCCTCGTTGGTCTCAGCCACGGCCTCCGCCATGGAAGCCCGCAGACCCGCGATCCTGTTCTCGGAAGCGGGCATGGGCACCTCTGTGGGCTGCCCCTTCTTGTCGTAGCTGTACGCTTTCATCGTCAGCAGATTTATGTACGCCTCGACCGGACCGTGCTTGTCGAACGGCACAACTACCGGGCACACAGACGGTCCGAACACGGTTTTGAGCTGTGTGTGGACTTTATAGAAGTCGGAGTTCTCGACCTCCATGCAGGTGACTGCCAACATTCTCGCCTTGTTCTGCCCTGCCGCGAGGTTGTACGCCTTGATGGTTCCGGGGCACACGCCGTCCTTGCCGTTAACGGTGATGATGACGGACTCAGCCGCGCGCATTCCCTCGTACATTCCGCCCACGAAATCGAACTGACCGGGCGCGTCTATTATGTTTATTCTGGTATCCTTCCATACTGTGGAAGCCAGAGAGGAATTTATCGAAATCTTACGGCGGATCTCTTCCGGGTCGAAATCGCAGACCGTACTGCCTTCGTTAGTGCTGCCCATGCGCTCAGTCATTCCTGACTTGAACAGCATAGCCTCAGCTAATGCAGTCTTTCCGCTCCCGCCGTGGCCGGCAAGTAATATGTTTCTGATTTTGTCAGCAGTGAATGCTTTCATGGGGTTGACCTCCGAATGATTATTTGGCTGATACAGCCTGTGCTGGATCTCCATGAATATATTATATAGTAAACTTGTATAAAAATCAACCGGTTTTGTGTGAAATTTTGATGTGTGATGTACAAATTCCATTATATGTTTTGTGCAATACCAACAACAACCGGCGAAAAACAGCACTTGAAAATGTCATTGTGATGGTATATAATAAAAACATATTTCATTTCGGAGGTCTTTAAATATGGCTGAAAAACTCCCGCTGATATGCCCCGTATGCTCGGAAAATGGCACTGCAGAAGCGCTCGTCAGGGACGGAAACTCCCTGCGCTGCCGCAGGGGGCACAGCTTTGATATATCCGCGAAGGGGTACGTCAACCTGCTTCTCTCGCAGCACAAGAACGTGAAGGATCCCGGCGACAGCAAGGAGATGGTGGCTGCGCGCCGTCAGTTCCTCGACAGCGGAGCCTACTCGGGGCTGCGTGACTGCCTGTGCGAATGCGCCGCAAAGTACGCGTCCGGGCTGACCGCGCCGGTAATGCTGGACTGCGGCTGCGGCGAGGGCTACTACACCGTTGGAATGTACGAAGCCGTCCCGGGGATGAGGGTTTTCGGCGTGGATATCTCGAAAAACGCGCTGGCGGCGGCGCACTCCCGCATAAACGCAAACGGGATACGGCGGGATATTTTCTGCGCAGCGGCGAGCGTGTTCCGGCTCCCTTTTGAGGACAAATGCGCCGACCTTGCGGCGGTGATTTTCGCGCCGTTCCAGCGGGAGGAGCTTCTGCGCGTGGTGAAGCCCGGCGGGGTCATAATCACGGCGATACCCGGGGAGCGCCACCTGTTCGGGCTGAAATCCCTCATCTACGACCAGCCGCGGCTGAACGAGGTCAAGCCCTACGACATTCCCGGAATGGAGCTTCTGGAAAAGCGCGGTGTGAACGGCACTATAGTGCTGAAAGACCAGGAGCTGCTGAACGCGCTGTTCACCATGACCCCGTACTATTACAAGACCTCCCGGCACGACAGCGGCAGGCTTTACAGCTACTTTGGCACCGAGGACAGCTTCTCCACTGAGATCAGCTTTCAAGTGCTTTGCTACCGCGTTATATGAAATCAGCCGCGCTCCATAATGAAGCGCGGCTCGTGTTTTTAATTCTTTTTTCGCGTGAATACGGGCTCGGAGCGGCGGTGCTTCAGTGCCTGCGAAGCGCGCTTCTCTGCGGCGCGTTCTCTCTGCGCCTTTATCTCTTCAAGCCGCTGCTTGCTCTTCTCCGCCATGTCCAGAAGCATGAGCTTGTTGTTGAAGCTCGGCTTGTCAAGAACCATGTCGAACAGCGCGTTTATGAGCTGCTCCGCCTCCTGCTCGTTTGAGACAAGGCGGCGCTCCAGAAGCTCGCGCTGGGTTATCGCAAGCTGGCGTATGTTGTAGCACTCACCCGTGTCAAGTATCTCCTTAAGCGCGGCGGCAGAAGCCCTCAGCCGCTGCACATCCGCCGTTTCGGAATCCTGCTTCTTTGCGCGGCAGTCAGCTATCGAGCACTGTATCAGCTTGCGGAGATCCTCCGCGCCAAGCTGGTCAAGCAGGCGCTTCAGGTCGGCGCGCTCCTCCGGGATATCCTTGTCGTGGTAGTAAACCAGCCAGCTCACTTCCCCGGCAAGCTGCTGCGGGAACTCCAGCCGACGCATTATGCGCTCCGCAAGAAGCCTGCTGCGCTCCCCGTGACCCTTGAAGCGCCCGTGACCCTGCCAGTCGATGGCGCAGCAATCCGGCTTTCCGATGTCGTGGAACAGCATTGCAAAGCGAATCGGAAGCTCCGGCACCGAGTAGCCCACGGACTTGCATATGTGCGTCCAGACGGTGTAGTCGTGGTGCACGCTGTGCTGCTCGAAATCAATGCACGGCTCTATTTCCGGTATCAGATATTTCAGGATATCTGCGTACTGCTCCAGCACGCGTCCTGCGTATTTTCCCATTACAATGCGGGAAAGCTCGTTGAAAAGCTTGTCCTTTTCCGCATATTCAAAGCAGCTTACATTCGCGCGGATAGCTTCCCGGGTCTTTTCCTCGATAACGTACTCCCCCTCGGAGCAATAGCGGATAGCCTCCAGTATCCTGGACGGGTCGGAGGTGAAGCACCTGGACATATCGTACCAGGTCTCTGTGGAGTTCTTCCCGTTTTCCCTGACAGTGCGGGACTGCATTTCTCCGATAGCGATGACCCTTGCAGGGAGCCTTGTCACTCCGCTTCGGCGGGAGGCAAGCTCCTCGGGAGTTTCCGGGTCGCGGAGCTCAATCTGCTCCTCGCGCTCCTCCTCGGCTATCATTTCAGGCGCCGGTCTGAGGGAGGCTCTGCCGCCGAACGGGTCGATAAGCCCGGTGCGCGGACTGTACGCCATGGCATTCATCGTGAATCCCCGGCGGAAAAGGTCGGTTTCAAGATCCTCGGCGTACATCACGCGGTTGCCCACCACCTCGCGGCGGTAGGGGGAAACCTGGATTATCATGCCGACCACGGTCACCAGAACCTCGCCGCGGCTCATTCCCTCGTCTGAAATGCGGTAATCCCGGAACGCGAACAGAATGTCGTTTATCCCGGCATTCGTCACGATGTCGTAATCCTGAGGATTGTTGTCAAGCAGCAGCTCCCGCACGCACTCGCCGACTATATACGCGTCATATCCGGCGTTTTCCAGGACCTGTATCGCCTGTGTGACCTGTTCCGGAAGTATTATCAATCCTATCACCCCTGAATCGAACTATACTACCATTATACTACAAATTAAGCAAAAAATCAAGTGCCCAGTATCAGTCCGACTGTGAGGCCGCACACCAGCCATGCCGTCAGGTCTGCGGTGAGGGCGGCGGGGACTGCGTACCTTGTCCGGCGCACCTTTACCGCCGAAAAATACACCGCCACCGTATAAAATGTGGTTTCCGAGGAGCCAAGGAGCACCGCCGCCACCCGCTCGGGGAAGCTGTCCGCGCCGCACTGACCGGCTATTCCGTCGTAAACGGCGAGGGCTCCGCTGCCGGAAAACGGGCGAAGCAGCACCATCTGCATACATTCAGGCGGGAAGCCCACCAGACTGCACAGCGGAGAAAGGAAATCTGTCAGCAGAGCCACCGCGCCGCTCGCCCGGAGCATTCCAACGCTGACCAGCAGGAGTATCAGCGCCGGAAGAATGTCGGCGGTGGTGCGCAGCCCTTCGGCGGCTCCATCGCAGAAGACCCGGAACACGTCCACCTTCCGCGCATACCCGAAGATGAGCACTGCGGCAAATATCACCGGAATAATCAGGTCAGTCAGCGACATTACCGCACCTCCTGCGTGAGACCCACGCCATCAGCTTTGCCGCGCCCACGGCTATCGCAAGCGAGTACGCGGAAACTATCCACACGCACGGCAGTATCTCCATGGGGCGCGCCGCTCCCTGCGCCGCCCGGAGCGCTGCGGCGGTCGCGGGGATTATCTGTAAGCTGGCGGTGTTGAGCACCGTCAGGAGTATCATGTTGTCGCTGGCGGTCTCGCCTTTCGCCCCGCGGAGCCCCGCCTCTTCCTCCTGGATAGCTTCCATCGCGCGGATCCCAAGCGGGGTCGTGGCGTTCCCAAGACCGAGAATGTTCGCGGAGATGTTCATGGAAATAAGCTGCATGGCGCGCCCGCCTTTTTCCAGTCCCCGGAACAGCAGCGACAGAACCGGCGAAAGCAGCCCGGAAAGCAGCTTTACCGCCCCGGATTCCTCGGCGACCTTCATCAGACCGCTCCACAGGCACATGATGCCGCAGAGCGTTATCGCGAGGGATACTGCGGCTCCGGCGCTCTCCAGCACGGACGAGGAGACCTCAGAAAGACTGCCTGTGAACAGGCTGCATATGATCGCCGCCGCAGGCAAAACTGCAAGAATGACCTTCATCTTATTCCTCCCAACAAATAGCATTGTATATCTGAAATACCTGATTTATTACCAATTTATCTATCTTTCTTCCTATAACACTAACTTTCTTCCAAATCATATTCCAATTACTTCGAAAGTCGATAATTCGCATTATAAAGCCATCTAAAACGATTAACAACGTTTGTTGCATTAAGTCAATGACACTTTTATTTATCGTTTTCAGCATTTTCTGCGCCACTTTTTGACAGTTTTTTGCATTTTTCAAATTGACATACCGACCAAAACATGGTATAATATGCAGGAAATCAGCAATAGGCTGTTATTTTCGATCTATCAGAATAAAAAACGGCAGGAAAGCCGGAAAAATCAGGAGGAAAAAAGAAATGGTTAAGTCAACAGGTATCGTAAGAAAAGTGGATGAGCTCGGAAGAATCGTAATTCCGATAGAACTCAGAAGAACGCTTGACATCGGAATCAAGGACAGCCTTGAGATCTATGTAGAGGACGACCAGATCATACTCAAGAAGTATATGCCCGCATGCGCTTTCTGCTCCAACGCAAGCGGAATCACAATTTTCAAGGGCAAGAACATCTGCTCCGAGTGCCTCGCGGAACTGAGCAAGCTCGGCTGATAAATCGATCCTTACATAAATCCTCCGGTTTACGCCGGGGGATTTTCTTATTATTATGTATATTAGCCCGTCTGGAATTTATTCACAAAGCCCCATTGGAAATTGAGCCACAATAGTATTGACTAAACGGCGATTCAGATGTATAATATAAGGTGCTCAATTTCAAATGAAAGGGATATTATAATAGTATGGAAAGAATCTACCCCAAGGCAACCGTCACAGAAAAGGGCGAAAAGGCCCTGCGCGGAGGTCACCCGTGGGTCTATGCGGAGGAAATAACCGAGCTCTCAGGAGAATACGAGAACGGCGGGCTTGCCGATGTTTTCAGCCGTAAGGGGCGCTACCTCGGCACTGGTTACATAAACGACAACTCCAAGATACGTATTCGCGTTATCTCCAGGAATACAAACGACAAATTCGACCGGGATTTCTATGCCCGCCGGGTGAAGTACGCGCTGGACTACCGCAAAACAGTCATGGCTGAGGACTTCGGCTGCTGCCGGCTCATTTTCGGCGAGGCGGACAGCTTCCCGGGATTCACTGTGGACAGGTTCGGGGATATACTGGTGACCCAGGTACTTTCCCTCGGTATCGAAAAAATCAAGGATATGCTGTACGAGCTTCTGGTGCAGACCCTCGCGGAAATGGGCGAGAAAATAACCGCCCTCTACGAACGCAACGACGTGAAGATACGCGAGCTGGAGGGAATGCAGGAGTACAAGGGCTTCTGGAGCGGCGCCGGACTTCGCACCGATCTATCCGGAATTACCGAGATAACCGAAAACGGCATACGCTACACCGTGGACTACGTCAACGGGCAGAAAACCGGATTCTTCCTCGACCAGAAGTACAACCGGCTTGCTATCCGCCGTATCGCCTCCGGAAGAAACGTCCTCGACTGCTGCACCCATACCGGGGCGTTCGCGCTGAATGCCGCAGCGGCGGGCGCGAAGCTGGTCAACGCGGTGGATATCTCGGCGGACGCAATAGAAATGACCCGCCGCAACGCGGAGCTGAACGGTCTTGCGGACAAAATGGAGTTCACAAAGGCGGATATGTTCGACCTGCTCACCGACCTCTACCGCAGGGGCGGCCACCCGTACGACTTCATAATCCTCGACCCGCCCGCGTTCACCAAGAGCAGCAGCACCGTAAAATCTGCAGAGCGCGGCTATAAGGAGATAAACCTGAAGGCTATGAGGCTCCTGCCCCGGGGCGGTTATCTCGCGACCTGCTCCTGCTCGCACTTCATGACGGAAACGCTGTTCCGGCACATGCTGCATGACGCGGCGGCGGACGCGGGAGTTTCCCTCAGACAGATCGAGGCGCGCAGGCAGTCCCCGGATCACCCGATACTCTGGAACGTTCCGGAAACGGATTACCTCAAATTCTACATTTTCCAGGTGGTGTGACATGACCGAAAAAGATCTTATCCCCGGCACTGTCGTAAAGCATTTCAAGCGTGAGATGCTCACCGAAAGCGAGCGCGCCGGATCCACGCAGTACCTTTACGAGATACTCGCAGTGGCGCACCACACCGAAACCGGCGAAAGGCTGGTGGTCTACCGCGCCCTGTACGGCGAGGGAAAAGTTTGCGCCCGCCCGCTGGAGATGTTCCTGTCGCCGACCGACGCGGAGAAGTACCCTGCGGCAAAGCAGAAATACCGCTTTGAACCGCTCAGATAACAGCAATACCAGAAAGAAGCGACCAGATGAAATCAGCAAAATACGTTGATATGTGCAGCGGACCCATACTCCGCAAAATGATAGTTTTTACCCTTCCGATAATGTTTTCAGGGCTGTTCCAGCTCCTGTTCAACGCGACGGATATTATTATAGTCGGGAAATTCGCAGGAGACAACGCGCTGGCGGCCGTAGGCTCCAACACCGCGCTGATAAACCTGATGACAAACATCTTCATCGGGCTGTCGATAGGCGCAAACGTAGTCGCGGCGCGCTACTGCGGAGCAAAGAACTACACCGAGCTGCGAAAGACCGTGCATACCGCCATGCTCCTGAGCGTTATCAGCGGAGTTATCCTGATGGCGGCGGGGCTGTGCTTCGCGGAACAGATACTCGGGTGGATGTCCACGCCGGACAGCATAATCGGCATGGCGGCTGATTATCTGCGGATATATTTCTGCGGAATGCCGTTCATGATGATATACAACTTCGGCAACGCGCTCCTGCGCGCCGCCGGAGATACCCGCAGACCGCTGATATACCTCATCTGCGGCGGCGTGATGAACGTTATCCTCGACCTGGTGTTCGTCATAGCCCTCGGCATGAGCGCGGCGGGAGTGGGGC
Source organism: uncultured Oscillospiraceae bacterium (assembly GCA_934448295.1). Lineage (GTDB taxonomy): Bacteria > Bacillota > Clostridia > Oscillospirales > Ruminococcaceae > CAG-115. Next base: position 73,712 of record CAKSEY010000009.1, on the reverse strand, counting down.
TTGCCACGGCTATTTCCCAGGGAGTTTCAGCGGCGCTTATGATACGCTGCCTTGTCCTTGAAAAGGAGGAGACCGGGCTAAAGCTGGATTTCCGGCAGCTCCGCATTCACCGCGACAAGCTGCTGATGATTCTTAAAATAGGGCTTCCCGCCGGATTCCAGGGGACTGTATTCTCGCTGTCGAACGTTGTCATACAGTCCTCCATCAACCTCTTCGGCGAGGCGGTCATCGCGGGGAACTCCGCGGCGGCAAGCATCGAGGGCTTCGTCTACATGGCGATGAACTCCTGCTATCAGTCCACGCTATCTTTCACCAGCCAGAACCTCGGAGCAGGAAAGTATGAGCGCATAAACAAAATACTCCTCTGCGGACTGCTGTGCGTGGTGGCGGTCTGGGCTATCCTCGGTCTGGGAGTTGCAATGACCCTGGGCAGACCCCTGCTCAGCATTTACACCTCCGGCGACGAAGCCATCAGCGCGGGTCTCCACCGAATGACCTACGTCTGCGGGACGTACTTTCTGTGCGGTATCATGGACGTAATGGTCGGCTCGCTGCGCGGCATGGGGTACTCTGTCACCCCGATGGTCGTTTCCCTGCTGGGGGCGTGCGGGCTGAGGCTGGTGTGGCTCGGAACAGTGTTCCAGATGGAGCAGTTCCACACGCCGGATACGGTTTACCTCTCCTACCCTGTTTCCTGGGTGATCACCGTTGCCGCGCACGTTATCTGCTTCTTCATCTGCCGCAAAAAGCTGAAAAGGAAGCAGCAGGCTTCCATGGCAAAACAGGGGCTGTAAGAAATCCGGCTCACCTGGCTTGAAAGACTGGCGGGGAAAGCATGACAAAATCATTCTCAGTCTTGCCATTCTCCTGGGAATTACCGTCGCGGGGAGGTTCAGCATGGTCGGTTTTAAGATACGGTTTGAATTACAGCCTTTCACAAAATTTGCTGATGATCCGTATAAATTATTGACAATTCCGCATTTTAGTGATATAATGAATTGTTGAATCATGCGGCTTTATGAATTGCCGCTGAAAGGCTGTGATATAATGCGGCATCTAAACAATGCCGGTCATAATTCCGCTGACCGTAAGTAAATCGGATTTATCCTGCTGTATGCCGGAGGAAATAAAAAAGACTGAAAGGATTGAATATTTTGTTCAGAGAGAATGAATACCGCACGCAGTACTGCAACGCGGTCACAGAAAACGATATAGGCAAAAAAGTAAGAGTTGCCGGCTGGGTGGAGAATATCCGCGACCACGGCGGCATCATGTTCATTGACCTGCGCGACCATTACGGCGTTGTACAGGTCGTTTTCCACAACGAGGCTCTTCTCGAGGGTATCCACAAGGAGTGCGCAGTTTCCATATCCGGTACCGTGCTGAAGCGCGACGAGAGCACCTACAACGACAAGATCGAGACTGGTACTGTCGAGGTAGAGGCTGAGGAAGTCCGTATTCTCGGCAAGGTCACGGAGCAGCTCCCGTTCGAGGTCGCGACCTCCCGCGAGACCCGCGAGGACGTTCGCCTGAAGTACCGCTATCTCGACCTCAGAAACAGGAAAATGCACGACAACATCGTGCTCCGTTCAAAGATAATCAGCTTCCTGCGCAACAAGATGAGCAGCATGGGCTTCCTGGAGCTCCAGACGCCTATCCTGTCCACCTCTTCCCCGGAGGGCGCAAGAGACTACCTTATCCCCAGCAGAAAGCACCACGGAAAGTTCTACGCTCTGCCGCAGGCTCCGCAGATCTTCAAGCAGATCTACATGGTTTCCGGCTTTGACAAGTACTTCCAGATAGCGCCCTGCTTCCGCGACGAGGACGCAAGAGCCGACCGCTCGCCCGGCGAGTTCTACCAGCTCGACTTTGAGATGAGCTTCGCAACGCAGGAGGACGTTTTCGCCGTTGCCGAGGAGGTTCTCTCCGCAGTGTTCTCCGAGTTCTCCGACAAGCAGGTTTCCCCCGCTCCGTTCAGACGAATCACCTATAAGGAGGCAATGCTGTCCTACGGTTCCGACAAGCCCGACCTGCGCAACCCGCTGATAATCAAGGAGCTTTCCGACCTGTTCGTTGACAGCGATTTCAAGCCGTTCTGCAACAAGACTGTTCGCGGTATCAGGGTTCCCGGAATGGCGGGCAAGTCCAAGACCTTCTTCAAGAGCATGGAGGAGTTCGCAACTGAGGAAGTCGGCATGAAGGGTCTCGGCTACTTCAAGGTCGAAGAGGGCGAGAACGGAATGTTCAAGTACAACGGTCCTATCGACAAGTTCCTGAACGATGGCCAGCGCAGGGAGCTGGCAGAGCGCTGCGAGCTTGAAGTCGGCGATGTTCTGTACTTCATCGCGGACAGCAAGAAGAACGCTCCGAAATTTGCCGGACAGATACGCACCGAGGTCGCAAAGCGCATGGAGCTCATCGACGAAAGCCGCTTCGAGCTGTGCTTCATAGTTGACTTCCCGATGTACGAGCTTGACGAGGAGACCGGAAAGATAATCTTCACGCACAACCCGTTCTCCATGCCGCAGGGCGGTCTGGACGCGCTGCTTAACAAGGATCCGCTGGATATCCTCGCATATCAGTACGATATCGTGTGCAACGGCGTGGAGCTTTCCTCCGGCGCAGTCCGCAACCACGACCTCGACATCATGATAAAGGCGTTCGAAATCGCAGGCTACACCGAAGAGGACGTTGCAAGCAAGTTCGGCGCGCTCTACAATGCGTTCAAGTTCGGTGCGCCGCCTCACGCTGGCATGGCTCCCGGCGTTGACAGAATGATCATGCTCCTGACCGGCGAGGAGAGTATCCGCGAGATAATCGCGTTCCCGCTGAACTCCAACGCGCAGGATCTGCTCCTCGGCGCGCCTACCGAGGTTACAGAACAGCAGCTCCGCGAGGTTCACATAAAGGTTCGCAAGCAGATGTAATTAAGGGTGAAAGTCCCTGAGATTTCATAAAGAAACGGCATAGTCAGGTTATTCCGGCTATGCCGCTTTTGGTTCTCTGACAAGAGCCATAATGTACGAAAGGGGCGGTGATTTCTCACCGCCCCATTGTATTTTACTTTTTGTACTCAACGTGGAGCAGCTCATGCTCCCTGCCCTTCAGCATACCGCTGTAAAGCGTTTCTATCAGCGGATTCTCCTCGCTGCTCTTTATGCTGCACATTCTGTCAGCATTGTAAAGCCCATGGGAGCGCGCTTCCTTTTCAGCGCTGTGAACGAACGGCTGACCAGCGCCGTTGATGCAGCCGCCGGGACAAGCCATGACCTCGATGAAATCAAAGTGCTCGCCCGCCTTTATGCGCTCTATGAGCTTCTCCGCATTGCCGAGACCGCTCACTACGCCGATATGGAGCGTCTTTTCACCAAACGGAATATTGACCTCCTTGACGCCCTCCAGACCGCGTATACTCTGGTATACAATGCCGTCGCCGCGCTTGTTGTCGGAAATCCTCCTGAGAACAGCCTCGGTTACGCCGCCGGTGGTGCCGAAAATAACGCCCGCGCCAGCCATTGTTCCGAACGGCATGTCGATCGCCTCCGGCTGGATCTTGTCCAGCAGGATCCCGGATTCCTTGACCATCTGCACGAATTCCTGCGTTGTCAGGACGTGATCCACCATCTGTGTGCCGTCCGCCGCGCGGAATTCCTCGCGTATCGCCTCGCGCTTCTTTGCCGTGCAGGGCATGAGCGCAACGTGAACGTGCTTTTTAGGCTCCTGCCTGAACTGCTCGCGGATAACCGCCGCGAACATCTGCATGGGAGACTTGCAGCTTGAAACGTGCTCCATCAGCTCGGGGTATTTCGTCTCGCAGAAGCGCACCCAAGCCGGGCAGCAGGACGAGAACAGCGGAAGCTCGTTACCTGCCGTGACGTGCTCCAGAAGCTCCGCGGATTCCTCCATAACGGTGAGGTCGGCGGCGGTGGAGGTGTCGTAGATCTGATCGAAGCCCATTCTGCGGAGCGCCGCAACGATAACTCCCATGGAATTATCGCCGTCGTTCAGACCAAGCTCCCTGCCAGCCGCAACGCGGACAGCCGGGGCGATCTGGATAGTCACCATAGTGTCCTTGTCGGAAAGGGCGCTCCAGACCTCGCTGATGTTGTTCTTGACGACTATCGCGCCGGTGGGACATACCGCCGCGCACTGACCGCAGCCAACGCAGTCCGTCTCGCCGATGGGGCGGTGGAACGCAGTTCCCACCTGCATTTTTGAGCCTCTGTGCATGAAGTCGATAACGCCGACGTGCTGAATTTCGTTGCAGGTACGCACGCAGTCGCCGCAGAGAATACACTTGTGGTGGTCGATGGTTATGCACGGGGAGGAGGCGTCGATGTCAGGCTCCGGCGCCCTGTTCGGGAATCTCACGCCCTCGATATGGAAGCGGCGCGCGATATCCTGGAGCTTGCACTTGCCGTTGTTGTCGCAGGTGGTGCAGTCGCGGCAGTGGTCTGCCAGCAGGAGTTCCAGTATCACCTTGCGGTACTTGCGCAGGCGCTCGGTGTTGGTGCGTATCTCCATGCCGGGTTTAGGCGGGGTGGAGCAGGAAGCGTGGAGCGTTCCCCACTGATCCTCTACCATACACATACGACAGGCGCCGTATGTCGAAAGCTCCGAGTGATAGCAGAATGTAGGCATCTTGATACCGACCTTCTGTATGAGTGCGAGCAGATTCCTCTCGCCGTTTATTTCAACGGGTATCCCGTCAATTGTCAGATATTTCTTGTCCATTTCACTTCACCTCTATCGCATGGAACGGGCAGGTGGTAACGCACGCCCCGCACTTGATACACTTGCTCTGGTCGATAACGAACGGAGACTTTATCACGCCGCTTATCGCGCCCACAGGGCAGCCTCTGGAGCACTTTGAGCAGCCCTTGCACTTATCCGGCTGTATCTCAATGCGCTTAAGCTTCTGACAGACGCCCGCAGGACAGCGCTTCTCGTTGATGTGCGCCTCGTATTCGTCCCGGAAGTTCCTTATCGTGCTGACAACGGGTGAAGCCGCAGATTTTCCTAGACCGCACAGCGCGGTAGCCGAGATGGTCTCCGCAAGCTCAAGCAGCAGGTCGATGTCGCCCGGCTCGCCGTTTCCGGCTACTATGCGCTCGAGTATCTCCAGCATTCTGCGGGTGCCCTCGCGGCAGGGAACGCACTTTCCGCAGGATTCGTTCTGGGTGAAGTTCATGAAGAACCTTGCAACCTCTACCATGCAGGTCTTGTCGTTCATTACAACAAGTCCGCCGGAGCCTATCATGGCGCCCGCTTTCTTTACGGAATCAAAGTCCAGCGGGAGGTCGAGATCCTTTTCGGTCAGGCAGCCGCCGGAGGGTCCGCCTATCTGGACTGCCTTGAACTTTCCACCGCCGCGTATACCACCGCCGACGTCATAAATTACCTCGCGGAGAGTCGTTCCCATCGGCACCTCGATAAGACCGGTGTTTTCAATATCGCCGGTGATGGCGAAAGCCTTGGTTCCGGGGCTTTTTTCAACGCCGATTCCCTTGAACCAGTGGGAGCCGCGCTGGATTATGGACGGAACGTTAGCGTAGGTCTCAACGTTGTTGAGGACTGTCGGGCTGTCGAAAAGTCCGTGCTCAACGGTTCTCGGGGGCTTGACCCTCGGCATTCCGCGCTTGCCTTCGATGGAGGCGGTCAGCGCGCTGCCCTCGCCGCAGACGAACGCGCCCGCGCCGCGGTTGATGTGCAGATCGAAATCAAAGCCGCTGTTCAGTATATTCTTTCCAAGAAGCCCTATCTCCTTTGCCTGTTCTATCGCGGTGCGCAGGCGATCAACTGCAAGCGGGTACTCCGCGCGGACGTATATGTAGCCCTCGGTAGCGCCGCAGGCGGCTCCTGCGATCATCATTCCCTCGAGCATCCTGTGGGGGTCGCCCTCCATTATGCTTCTGTCCATGAAAGCGCCCGGGTCGCCCTCATCGCCGTTGCAGACAACGTACTTCTGCGGAGCGTTCTGGCGCTTGACCTGCGCCCACTTGCGCCCTGCCGGGAATCCTCCGCCGCCGCGTCCGCGCAGCCCGGATTCGCTGACCTCCTCGATGACCTCGTCGGGGGTCATGTCGAACAGAGCCTTCTCAAACGCAGAGTAGCCGCCCTGCGACAGATACTCCTTGACCGAAAGAGAATCTATGTGGCCGCAGTGCTCCAGAACAACTCTGGTCTGCTTTTTGTAGAAAGGTATCTCCTCCTGGGTCTTGTACACGTTTCCGTTCTTCTGGAAAGCAAGGCGCTCGATATGCTCGCCCTTGAGGATAGTTTTCTCCACTATCTCCTCGCAGTCCTCCAGCTTTACCTTGGTGTAGAGCCAGCCCTCAGGCTCGATACGCACCAGCGGACCTCTCTCGCAGAAGCCGTGGCAGCCGCTCTTTTTAAGGGCGATACCATCGGATTCCGGCTCGTGTTCAAGCTCCACCGCGCAGTGTATTCCGTTTACCTCGATAAGCTCCCGGAGCTTTTCATAGATATTCAGCGAACCGCTGGAAACGCAGCCGGTGCCGGCGCACACAAGAATCTTGCGGCGGTATGCGTTGTAGGATCTCACACATTCTTCGCGGAGCGCTTTAAGCTCCTGTCTGTCCTTTAACATTCCACGCCCTCCTTAAGCTGCTTTAATATGGCGGAAGCCTTGTCCGGGGTCATTTCCGCGTGTACATGGTCGTTTACCGTGATTACCGGGGCAAGTCCGCACGCGCCGAGACAGGATACGGTCTCTACCGTGAACATCAGGTCGTCCGTGGTCTTTTTCGTCTCGGAAAGACCCAGCTCCTCCCGCAGTCTTGCAAGGATAGGCGGCGACTGCCGCACATGACAGGCTGTACCGTCGCACACCTTGATGACGTACTTCCCCTTCGGCTCAAGGGAGAAATTCTCGTAGAATGTGGCAACGCTGAAAAGCCGCGCCTCGCCTACTCCGAGCCTTTTCGCTATGTGTGGGAACACCTCATTCGGCAGGTAGCGGTAGTGCTCCTGGACGCCCTGCAAAATCGAGATGATGTTCTTCTCTTCGCAGCCGATTCTGTCGATAATTGCGTCAACATCGGCCAACTGAATGTTGCTTTGCATAGATAATGTACCTCCTGTATGTATAGCTCCGTTTTCACAGAGCTTCTGGCAGAATACGGGGTCGGTGCCTTATTCTGCATTTTTACCAGCCGTCAGATAAAAAATGTACAGTTATTTTTAACTAACACGGCTGATATTTGTTTAACAATACTAATATTGTAACACACATTTTGGTATTTGGGTATTGCGTAGCTGACATAGCTCCATGTTTATTTTATATATCAAGCACTATAAACAAAAATTTTCATGCACATTTGTTAAAAAAGCACACCCGGCGAAGCAAAATAGTATGCCCTCCGAACCATCAGCGCGAACTGGGTGTTAAGAGTGTAAGAGCAGGCTCCGACCGCTTTTCTGCAATGTTCTGCCAGTTTTTGTCCGGAAAAAGCTTCAATACCTGTTGACAATTTTTGCTTAGCGGGTTATAATATTATTAGCGGTAGATTTACGCAGGATTTTATGCCGCCAAAAGTCTGTTCTCAGCCGGAATGCCGTTTGAGACGCCGCCGCGATGTAATCCGGCTGATAACGGCGCTCCGGAAACGCTGGGCATTCCGGGAGCATAAACTGTCTGTTGTTCTCTGGTTTGGTTTGATATGAAAAGAATTGCCTGATAAAATAACATATAAAGAGGTTGATTTAATGGCTGAACAGCTTATCCATTTCGATGTTGCTGCGCTGATTGTTCTGGCTATAACGCTGGTTTCGCAGCTCACCCGCAATATGAAAAATGGCTCAACTAACAGATTCTTCCTTTCACTTGTCATACTTACCATGCTGTGCGCCGGCGCGGATATCTGGGCGGCGCTGCTCAGCAATTTCAACTATCCCGCAGAAGGAATGCACCTGGCGGCGCGCACGGTCTACCTGCTTCTGTACAATTCCATTCCGCCGTTCTTCCTGATGTACATAATCAGCCTGACCAGCACCTGGTCAAAGGTCACCGGAAAAGTTCCGCTTGCCATACTTATGGCTGTGCCGTATGTCGGGAACATAATCCTGCACATTGTCAACATATTCACCGGCTGCCTGTTCACGGTAACCGGCGGTGAATTCACCGTCACCGAGCTTGCTTTCATTCCGTATTCCGTGGCGGGATTATACATCATCGGCTGTATCGTCTACATGATAATATACCACAGGCTGTTCACGGTCAGGAAAGCGCTTGCGCTGCTGCTCATGCTGCCGATAATGGGAATGGTCATCATGTCGCAGATCGTGGCTCCAAACACGCTGATAATGATATTCGGCAACGCAGTGGGGCTTATGCTTATCTCCGTGCTGGTTCAGCGGCCGGAAAGCGTGATGGATACCTTCACGGGGCTGCACAATTACAGCGCCTACGCCGACGACATGAAGAAGAATTACATGACGGACAGCCACACCACGCTCGTCCTTATAAACATCGGAAACTTCGATTCCCTGCAAAAGCTGCTGGGGTACGACCGCACCGGCATTATGCTGAAAAAAATCGCCAGAAAGCTGAACGATTGCAGCCGCGCCGCGAAATCGCACGCTATTCTCTATTACCTTGACCGGGGACGTTTCAGGGTAGTTATAAACAGCTTCAACCGGGGCACAGCCGAAAACGCCGCGCAGCTCATTAACCAGGCGCTCCGCGAGCCGGTCAAAATCGAGAAGTTCGAGCTGAACATCATCGCCTACGTCTGTCTCGCCAAATGCCCGGAGGATATCCCGAATTTCAGGTCGCTGATGTCTTTCGGCGGCGACATTCACCAGAAGCTCTCTTATAACGGCGAGGTCATATACGCGGACAGCGGCAGGGTCAAGAGCATGGTCAACCTGCTGGGAGACGTGGACGATATCATCGACCGCGCCTTTGCAAACCACGGGTTCCAGGTGTACTACCAGCCGATATATTCCATCGAGAAAAAGAAATTCGTATCCGCCGAGGCTCTGCTGCGGCTGTTTGATGAAAAAGAGGGCTTCGTGTCGCCGGAAATTTTCATTCCTGCGGCGGAAAAAAGCGGAGCTATCCACAAAATCGGCGACTTCGTGCTGAACGAGGTGTGCCGCTTTATGGCAAGCGACCAGTGCAAACAGCTAGGGCTTGAATACATCGAGGTGAACCTCTCGGTTTCCCAGTGCATGAGGCACGACCTGGCGCGCAAGGTGATAGGGGTCATGGAAAAATACGGCGTTTCCTCCGACCAGATAAACCTGGAGATAACCGAGACCGCAGCCAGCTACGACCAGAACGTGATGTCGGAGAACCTGAAGCAGCTCAGCGCGGCGGGGATAAGCTTCTCGCTGGACGACTACGGCACGGGTTATTCCAATATGTCCCGTATCGCGGCGCTCCCGCTGAAGATAGTCAAGCTGGACAAGAGCTTTGTAAACAGCCAGACCGACAAGATGTGGACCGTCCTCCAGAACACCGTGAAGATGATAAAGGACCTCAACATGGAGATAGTCGTGGAGGGAATCGAGACCGCCGACATGGTGAAGAAATTCTCCGCCCTGAAATGCGATTTCATTCAGGGCTTCTACTACTCAAAGCCCATTCCCGAACAGGATTTTGTGAAGTTCATTTCGGAGAAGAACAAGGCTTCCGTATAGTAGAAGAACAAGACTTCCGTATAATAGAAAAACAGGATGACAAATTAATGCCATCCTGTTTTTTGTCTGTGCAGGTTATCCTTTAAGGAGTCTCTTAAGCTCCCCGATATTTCCCGAGCGTATCGCCGGAATACACCTTCTTATCTCCTCGTCGCTGCGGTCCCACCAGCGCAGCTCCTGAAGCTCCCTGATGGTTTCCTCGCTGAAACGCTTCCTGACAGGCTTCGCCGGGGCTCCTGCGACAATGGTGTATGGCGGGACGTCCTTTGTAACGATGGAACGGGTGCCTATGACCGCGCCGTCGCCTATGGTCACTCCGGCAAGAATTACCGCTTCGTATCCTATCCAGACGTCGTTTCCGACCGTTATATCTCCCTTGTTGTCCCATGCCACGGAGATACTTTCGCAGTCGGCGGGAAGCCCCCATTCCTCAAAGAAAATCGGGAACGGATAGGTGGAAAGGCTGCCCAGCGCATGGTTCGCCGAATTAAAGAGAAACCTCGCGCCGCACGCTATCGAGCAGAACCTGCCTATCACCAGCCGGTCGTGGTTGCACTCCGGATAATGGTAGAGCACATTGTTCCGCTGGAAGTCCCGCGGGTCGTTTACAAAATCGTCATACGTTGTGTAGTCGCCGACCTCGATAAACGGGTCGGTCACGACATTTTTCAGATAGACTGTGCTGTGCCCCTGTGAGCGGGGATATATTTTCCATGATGGAATCATTTTTCTTACCTCCAAAAAATCCTGTTATGTGTTCCATCATGGCTTATGCAATGCAGAGTCTCATGTTACCGCCTCCTTTCATAAGATTTACAGCCCGGGATTATTTTTGCGGTATTGCGACGGAGATACTCCCGCAAAGCTCCTGAACTGACGGTTGAAGTTGGAAAGGTTCCTGAACCCACATTCGTACGCTATCTCGGCAACACTTTTGTCGGTGGAGCCAAGCAGCCTGACCGCCGCCCGCGCCCTGACCTGGTTCACATATTCTATCGCGCCCATTCCCGCCGCCTGCCGGAAGCAGCTCATGAAATAGCTGCGGCTGAGATGGGTTATCCCCGCAAGGGAATCTATCGTTATCGGCTCGGAATAGTTCTCGCTGATGTACTGTACCGCCGGGCGGATAAGCTCCGCGCTGCCGGAAGCGCCGCGCCCCAGCGGGTAGATGGTGCCGCTCTCATAAAGCAGCCAGAACAGCCGGATAAGCTCGCTTTTCATGAGCATATCAAGCATTGCCGTATCGCCCTTGACGCAGGAAAAAATCTGCTCCGCAGCGGTGCGAAGCTCCCCGTAATACGGGTGCTCCCGGGTGATCAGGCTGTGTATCCCGCAGCCGGAGCCAAGGGGCTGAACGCACAGCGCCGCGCTCCGGTCGGTTTCCTGCGCGCCCAGCATGGAAAGCCCGAAAACCACCGTATCGTACGCGCAGCGGCACTCCCCCGAGCGGCTCACGGAATGAAGCATATCCGGCAGTATCACCACTATCTCCCCCGCATGCGCGGTGAATTTTTCGTCCCCGCAGATGAATTCCGCGCAGCCGTCGCGTATCAGGTTCAGCTCCAGCTCCGGGTGCCAGTGCAGCGGGACGTTTATAAAGAATTCCGGGATACTGCACTTGTAATAGCTGTACGGCTTGTATTCGCTGCTGTGCTCGCGCTGCTCCCGGGAAGCTTCGCTGTTCATTTTGCGCCTCCTAAAAGTATAATAGTATCGGTTTTGCGTACTTTTTCAGTAGATTTAACCGTCTTTGTGTAGTATTATATCATATAGAAAGCAAAAAATCAACCCATCAAGGAGGAATTAATATGAACAAGCAGCCCGAATGGCTCAACAACGCAGTTTTCTATGAAATTTACCCCCAGTCCTTCAACGACTCAAACGGCGACGGAATAGGCGATATCCCCGGAATCACCGCAAAGCTGGACTACATCGCGGAGCTCGGCTGCACGGCGCTGTGGATAAACCCCTGCTTCGATTCCCCGTTCGGCGACGCTGGCTACGACGTTGCGGACTACTGCAAGGTCGCGCCGCGATACGGCACCAACGACGACCTTATCGAGCTGTTTAACGAAGCTCACAAGCGCGGAATGCACGTCCTGCTCGACCTGGTGCCCGGGCACACGTCATGGAAGCACCCGTGGTTTCTGGAATCCATGAAGGCGGAGCGCAACGAATACACCGACCGCTACGTCTGGACGGACAGCATATGGGAGGAGCCCACCGGCTACGGCTCACTGCGGGGTATCTCCGACCGTGACGGAAGCTGCGCTGTGAACTTCTTCACCCACCAGCCCGCGCTGAATTACGGCTTCTACAAGCCCGAAAGACCCTGGCAGCAGAGCATGGATTCCGAGGGGGCGCTGGCGACCCGCAGCGCCATGAAGGACGTTATGAGATTCTGGCTGTCAAGGGGCTGCGACGGTTTCCGCGTGGACATGGCAGGCTCCCTTGTCAAGAACGACGAGGACGGAAAGGGCACGATAAAACTCTGGCAGGACGTGCGCGGGTTCCTGGACGAGGAATTCCCGCAGGCGGCTATGGTCTCCGAATGGGGCGAGCCGGACAAGAGCCTTCAGGGCGGGTTCCACATGGATTTCCTGCTGCACTTCGGACCCTCGCATTACAACGACCTGTTCCGCTATGGACAGCCGTTCTTTGAGGGCAGCGGCGACTGCAGCGAATTCGTGAAAAAATACATCGAGAATGTTGAGAAGTCCGGCGGAAAGGGGCTTATCTGTATTCCCTCCGGAAACCACGACATGGACAGGCTTGCGAAGTGGGTCCACGGCGACAGGCTGAAAATCGCGTTCGCGTTCCTGCTGTCGATGCCGGGCGCTCCGTTCATATATTACGGGGACGAGATAGGCATGCGCTATGTCGAGGGGCTGACCTCCGTTGAGGGCGGCTACGGAAGAACTGGCTCCCGCTCCCCCATGCAGTGGGACGGCGGGAAGAACGCCGGATTCTCTGACGCAGAGGCTGACAGGCTGTACATTCCGCTAGACCCGGCGGACGACCGCCCCACCGCGCAGGCGCAGATGTCCGACCCGGATTCCCTGCGCAGCACGATAAAGCGGCTCATCTCCATAAGAATGGCTCACCCGGCGCTCCAGAGCCGCGGGGATATCAGCTTCGCATACTACGGCAAAAACAGCTATCCGCTGGCGTATGTGAGAAGCTCCGGCGGTGAAAGGGTACTCGTTGTGCTGAATCCCTCCGGCAGCGCTGCGGAATTCAGCCTTGACGGGGAAGTCGCAGAGGTTCTGTACAGCTTCGGCGGCGCGGAGCTGTCCGGCGGAAAGGTTCACGCAGAGCCGGTTTCCGCCTGCTGGATAAAGCTCAGATAAAAAAAACGGACTGCCGGGAAATTCTGGCAGTCCAATTTTTATGCAAGGCGGTATTTGCCGTCCGGCATAAGCTGAATTATCCCGTCAATTTCCAGCTCGGTGAGGGCTTCTATCCCCTCGGAATACGCGTTTCCGGAAAGCTCCAGCAGCTCGTCAGCCGTGGCGGGAGCCTTCTCCACCAGCCTTGCAAGGGCGGTCTGCAGATCTGACAGCCCCTCAAGCCTTTCAGCGGAAAGCTCCTGCCGGGGAGCGGGTTCCGGCGCTTCCTGCGGGGGAGCTTCCGGCGGAACAGGCGCTGCCTTCTGGCGCGGGAACTGCCGCTCACGGTTTGCAGACTGCCTGCGCGCATTGCTCCTGTGGTATCTGTCGTTCAGCTCGTCGGCGTCCACGCGGTTGAAGAAATAACACATATATTCCTTGACTATATCCAGGTGGTCGAAAACCGGGATAGCTCCGTCGCGCAGGAACGGCACAACTCCCATGCAGCTCTCCCGCATTATGTCGCTGGGCGGAACGCAGAACAGGTCGCGCCCCTGGTCGATGGCATGGTTTGCCGTCAGCAGGCAACCGCTGCGGGTGGAGGCCTCCACTACCAGCGTGCCCATTCCAAGCCCGGAAACCATGCGGTTTCTCTGGACAAAATACCCCGGCTCCACCGAAGCGTGCGGCAGCAGCTCGGATATCAGCGCACCGCCGCCGGAAACTATCCGTCTTTTAAGCTCCTCATTCTCGGCGGGGTAGTTGACAAGCTGACCGCAGGCGAGCACGCCTATGGTAGGAACCCCGCCCCTGACCGAGCAGGAGTGCGCCGCCGCGTCGATTCCGACCGCGAGACCGCTCACCAGCACCGTGCCGAGCTTCACAAGCTCCGTGCACAGGCTTTCCGCCACCCTGACCGCGTAATCCGACGGGCGGCGCGGTCCTACTACGGCAAGCGAAACCGCGCCCTCAAGGCACCGCAGGCTTCCCCGGACGAAAAGCGCTATCGGCGGCGAGAAGATGTTTTTCAGCAGCGCGGGGTACTCCGGGGAATCCAGCGTTACAATGCTGATGTTTTCCGCAGCGCACTCCTCCATTATCTGGCGGACTTCACGGGTGCGCGTATTGCGTGCCCGCTGCATTTCCGCGTCGCTGAGCCCCTCGCAGTCTCCGTCCCTGATCGCCCGGGCAAGCTCCTCCGCCGAGCCGAAACGCTCCAGCAGCGAAAATGTTTTCGGGTTGTGCGGATTCATGACCAGAAGCAGCCAGAGCCAGACCTCCACCGGCGAACCTTTCATCAAGACACTCCCTTTCGACAGTAATCGACAATATATTCATTATACCACTTTGCGGAAGTTTTTTCAAGAGCGCCGCCCGTAATTCTTACGCATGGGAAAGCTCCGGGAAATACAGCCCCTGAGTTTCGATCCCGCGCAGCTTTTCCCCCTTGAAGAACAGCCGGTAATCGTCCGCGCCGTCATACGTCTCGGAGCTGCACAGATACATATCGTCCGGCAGCGGCGAGAATCCCAGGGTTATGCTGTCGGCGGCTATCCGGCGGATAACCTCGTTCAGCGGAACACGCCGGGTACTTATCGCACCCGCTGTGATCGTCGAGGATACGCCCGACAAGCTGCCGCGCAAGTCCCCTGCCCCGGTATTCCTCGTCGGTCATGACCGTGCCTATCTGTATGTAGTTCCTGCGTTCGCCGTTCTGGTCGAAGGTCATTATGTTCGCCAGCAGCCTTCCGTTTTCCACCAGGGAATACGGGATATAGTCCCCATTGAACCAGCCGCCGCTGACCCAGTCCTCAAAATCAATGCAGAACGTGTGCCGGGCAAGGTCGTTCAGCATTCTGCGGCGCTCAGGGTCGTTCATGTAATTGCGTATCAGTTCCATAATATTCTCCTTCCATCGTTATGTAACACTTGTTGCATTATAACATATATTTTAGAATTTGTAAAGCTGATTCTAAGAATTATGTGAAAGATATCGAAAAAACCTTTACAAATCAAAATGAATGTGATATAATAGTAATAATTCTTATTATTCACGAAAAACAAACGGAGGGGCTTGCAGATGATAGCGAGAGATGAACTCATAGAACTCATAAGCAGCAATTCCTGCTATACCTATAAATTTGACGTCACCACCGACACCATCAGCGAGGATATAGTTGACAGAAACGGATACAACTATACAAAAGCGGCGGGGCTTACCTCCCCGTGCAGCTTTGACGAGATAATCAGGCGCTCCTTTGACTCAGAGCTTCTTGACATGGAATTCACGATAGAATCCACCAGCTGCGAACTGTCGTGCAAGGCTTTTCAGAGGGCGTACGCCAGAGGAAAGACCCACATAGAGGCGACTGTTTTCTACCCGCTGAAAAACGTCTACAACCGGCTTTCCTACTACCTGAAAAAAGACGAAGTCACCGGGCACCTGATTGCCTGCGTTATCTGCCAGGACGTCACGGATATGGAGGTCGAGCGGCTCTCCCACAACAAGACAGCCCAGCGCATGCTTGCCGAGACCAACAGCATTGTCGCGGACGCGGGTATCGGCGTGTGGAAGATGGTACTCTTTGACGGGAAAAAGCCCAGGATGTACGTCAACCAGGTCATGCGCGAGCTTCTCGGGATAACCGACCCGGATATGCCCAGCGAGCGGGTCTACGAGATATGGGACGCCGGAATAAAGCGCTCCTCCCGCCCGATAGTGGAATCCGGCGTGGAGGTGATGAAGCAGACCGGGAAGTGCGAAATAACTTACTCCTGGCTGCACCCGGCGCACGGAGAGATAATTGTCCGCTGCGGCGCTACCTCCCAGTACATTGAGAACAAGGGTTATATCCTGCGGGGATATCACAGCAACGTCACCGAGATAGTCACCTTTGAGAACCGGCAGAAGCAGATGCTTGCGGACGCCCTCGATGAAGCCCGGGAGCAGAAGCGAAAGCTCCAGCAGGCGCTGGACAACTTCAAGCAGGCTGACTGCGACCGCCGCACCGACTTCCTGACCGGGCTGCGCAGCAGGCAGGATATGTTCGAAATGCTGAGCGATACTCTGTCCGGAAAGCGCAGCGAGATCAAGGCGGTATTCATGCTGGATATCGACAACTTCAAAATGCTGAACGACCACTACGGCCATTCCGCCGGGGACGACTGCCTGCACAGAATAGGCGGCGCCCTGCTGGAATACGGCAGGGAGCACGATATGTACTTCTACCGCTACGGCGGCGAGGAAATGCTCGGCGTAAGGTTCTCCGGCGAGGACAGCGACGAGGTGGCGCAGGGTATCGTGGCGCTGATTTCCGGGCTGAATATTCCCAGAAGCGACGTTGAGACCGGGAAAGTCACCGTCAGCCTCGGCTACACCACGGACAACTCAGAGTTCGACAGCATGATAGACAAGGCGGACAGGGCAATGTACAGCGCGAAGTCCTACGGAAAGAACCGAGCGGTCTGCTTTGAAAAGATATAACAGAAGCTCACCCCGCGCCAGGCGAAGGTGAGCTTTTCTTTATTGCCATGCCTTGCAGATATCCACCCACTCCTTGCAGCCGGAGTACCTTTCAAGCTCCTCCGGGGTGAGCTCTATCGCGCTGTTGCTGCTTCCGCAGGCGGGGAAAACCGTGCCGAACCGCTTAAGCGAAACGTCCAGGTACACGGTTACGCCGTCGTTCACCGCGAACGGGCACACGCCGCCCACCGCATGACCTATGTACTGCACCGCTTCGTCCGGGGTGAGCATTTTCGCCTTCTTGCCGAATTTCGCCTTGTACTTCGCATTGTCCACCTTTGCGTCGCCCGCCGTCACTATGAGTATCGGCTCCTCCCCGAGCATGAACGACAGGGTTTTCGCAATGCGGCACGGTTCGCAGTCAAGCGCCCTGGCGGCAAGCTCCACGGTCGCGCTGGAAACGTCGAACTCCAGTATGCGGTCTGCCATTCCCAGCTTTGCAAAGTATTCTCTTACCTTTTCTATTGCCATGATTTCACACCTTTTCCAATATCTCAATATCTGAGGAGCCGCCCCCGGCAAGAGGCGGCTCCCCTGCGTTACTTTAAAAAGCCCTCGATTATCTTCTCCTCGGCTTCCTCCCGGGTAAGCCCGAGGGAACAGAGCTTCAGTATCTGCTCTCCGGCTATCTTTCCGATAGCCGCTTCATGGATAAGCGCCGCGTCAACGTTCGCGGCATTGAGCGCGGGCTGCGCGTCTACCCTGCCGTTTTCAGCAAGTATCGCGTCGCAGGCGGAGTGCCCGGTGCAGCGGTTGTTTCCCTCGATAACGGAATAGAACGCCTGGTGGGAATTCCCCCGGGCAACCGAGCGGGAAACCAGGTCGGCGCCGCAGTCCTCGCCGTTAAGCTCCACCCGGAACTTTGTCACGGCGTCCTCGTCGCCGTCCGTCATGATACGCTCGCGCACGACTATCTTCGCGCCCTTTTCCAGCACGGCGGAGGTGCTGCGGGTCGTGCGGTCTACCCCGCGGAGCTGCACGGTATCCATTTCAAGGTAGGAATCCTCTTTCAGATACGCGTCCGTCACCGGGTCGATTTTCCGCAGCCCGGCGCCCTTTCCGGTGCCGATGTGCTTTTCCTTGTACAGCACCCTCGCTCCCTTTTCCAGGAAGAAGCGGTGTATTCCGTTGTGGCGCGCCTGCTCTTCGCCGTCGTTGTGGACTCCGCAGCCTGCGACTATAACAACGTCCGCGCCCTCGCCGATAAAGAAATCGTTGTAGACCAGGTCGTCAATGTCCGAGTGGGTCACGCAGGCGGGAATATACACGGTCTCCCCGATAGTCCCGGACTTTACGGTGATGTTTATCCCGGGCTTGTCCGTCTTGGATTCGATGGCGATGTTCTCCGAGGACTTCCGCCCGGCGCACTTGCTGTCCTCGCGGATATTGTACGCTCCCTTGAATCCGGTCACGCTGTCGTAATCCGAGATGACTTTCAGCATTTCCTCTGTGACTTCGTTGAAGCTCACGTCCTTCATATCACTCATGGCAGCTTCCTCCTGTTCTTTCGTCCCCGGCGGGAGCGGGGCAGCGGCGCGAAAACTCGCCCTTTAACAACGCCGGGAGTATCTCGGCGCGGGTTCCGCTGGTACGCACCCTGCCGTCCGCGACAACGACTATCTCGTCGGCAATGGAGAGTATCCGCTCCTGGTGCGAGATTATCACGAGCGAACCGCTGGTGCTGCTGCGTATCTCCTCAAATGTTTCCACGAGCCTTGCAAAGCTCCACAGGTCGATTCCCGCCTCCGGCTCGTCAAACACCGAGAGCTTCGCGTTCCTGGCGAGCACCGTGGCTATTTCGATGCGCTTCGCCTCGCCGCCCGACAGAGCCGCGCTCATTTCGCGGTCGATGTATTCCTCCGCGCACAGACCCACCTTGCCGAGAAGCCCGCACAGCTCGTCGTGCCCGAGCTTCTTCCCCGCTGAAAGCTCCAGCAGGTCGCGCACGGTCAGCCCCTTGAAGCGCACCGGCTGCTGGAACGCATACGCTATCCCGAGCCTTGCGCGGTTCGTTACGTCCTGCTCCGTGATTTCCTCGCCGTCAAGGAGTATCCTGCCGCCGGAGGGCTTCTCAACTCCCGCGATGAGCTTAGCGAGGGAAGTCTTTCCGCCGCCGTTGGGGCCTGTTATTACCGTAAGGCGGCTGTCCAGCTTACAGCTTATGCCATTTATGATCGATTCTCCGTCCGGAAGCTTCCAGACCAGATCCTGTAATTCCAGCAAATGAACTGCTCCTTTCATTATCAGCATTGGTGAATATCGCTGATTCTCTGTCATATTATTGTATCATACTTGTTGAATTATGTCAAGACTTGTACCGAATCCTGCAAACTTTGCACCTTTCCGGCAAAACTACTTGAAAAATTCCGGCTGACGTGGTATGATTAATATGGTCATCTCTAAAAAAAACGAAAGGACGTATAATGGAAAGGAAACATATGAACTCTATACTGGCAGGAATTCTCGCGATAGCAGTGGCGCTCAGCTCCGGCTGCGCGAAAACCGGGAACGTCAGCTCCACGGACGTTGAGAGCATAATAAGCAGCGTTGAGGCTCTGACCTCCGGCTGCACCGGGGAAAACACCCCGGACGAGGTACAGCAGGAGGGCTTCTCCGTCAGGGGGACGCAGCTCATTGACGCGAACGGCAACGAATTCATCATGCGCGGAATAAATCATCCGCATTCATGGTTCACCGCCCAGGACGACGCGGCGCTTGAAGCCATCGCCGCCACCGGCGCGAACACCGTGCGGATAGTGTGCGGCAGCGGCCAGCAGTACACGAAGGACAGCGCGGAGACCCTGAACAGACTGACCGACAAGTGCCGCGACCTCGGCATGATATCCATTCTGGAAGTGCACGACATCACCGGCAAGGACGAAAAATCCCTGCTTGAAGCCGCCGCAGACTACTGGATATCCGTAAAGGACGCGCTTATCGGCAGGGAAAGCTACGTTATCCTGAACATCGCCAACGAGTGGGTCGGAACATGGGACGGTCAGGGCTGGTGCGACGGCTACACCTCCGTTATTCCCGAACTGCGCGAAGCAGGCATAAAGAACACCATCATGGTGGACGCGGCAGGCTGGGGACAGTACGGCAGGAGCGTTTCCGACTTCGGCGAGCAGGTTCTCGCCGCCGACCCGGACGGCAACACGATGTTCTCGATACACATGTACGGCACCGCCGGAAAGAACAAGGCGACCATCGCCGGGAACCTCAAACGCGCCACCGACAAGGGGCTGTGCGTTGTCGTGGGCGAATTCGGCTGGAACCACTCAGACGGCGACGTTGACGAGGAATACATCATGCAGTACTGCGCCGAAAACGGCATAGGCTGGCTCGCCTGGAGCTGGAAGGGCAACGGGGGCGGCGTTGAGTACCTCGACCTGGCGAACGAGTGGGACGGCTCGGCGCTCTCCGACTGGGGAAACACCATCGTCAACGGCGAAAACGGACTGAAAGCCACATCGCAGAAGTGCAGCGTGTTCAATTAAACATCAGGGGCGGAGCTAAGCGGCTCCGCCCTTTTTCTTTATTCGCCTATCATGTCAAGGAACTCCGCCTCGGAAATGACCGTTATCCCCAGCTCCTGCGCCTTGGTGAGCTTGCTCCCGGCTTCCTCCCCGGCGAGGACGTAGGTGGTTTTCTTGCTGACCGAGCCGGAGCACTTCCCGCCGCGCTCCTCTATCAGCTTCTTCGCCTGGTCGCGGGTCAGGGTGGGGAGCGTTCCTGTCAGCACGAACGTCTTTCCTGCCAGGTCGTCCGATATCCTACCGCTTTCGTAGGTCATGTTCACGCCGTAGGAGCGCAGCCGCTCTATCAGCTTTATCCTGTGCGGCTCCTGCATTGCGTTGTAGACGGAATCCGCCATTATCTCGCCGAAGCCGTCTATCGCGCACAGCTCCAGCGGGAGCGCCTGCATTATCGCTTCCATGCTGCCGAATTTCTCGCAGAGGAGCTTCGCCGCCTTCTGCCCTATTCCGCGTATCCCCAGGGCGAAAACGAGCCTGTCAAGGCTGCTCTGCTTGGATTTCTCGATGGAGGCTATCAGGTTCTCGGCAGACTTCATGCCGCCGGTTATCTGCGCCACCGTCTGGACGTCCAGCGTGTAGAGGTCGCCAACGTTGCTGATGAATTTGTTGTCGAGAAGCTGCTGCACTATCGCCTCTCCGAGCCCCTCAATGTTCATTGCGCCCCGGCTTGCGAAGTGCTCCACGGAGCGCGCGAGCTGTGCCGGGCAGTCGAGATTCTGGCAGCGTATCACCGCTTCGTCCTCGTCCCGGAGCGCTTCCGCGCCGCATATCGGGCAGACGTTCGGGATATGGTACGGCTCGGAGCCCTCCCGGTGGGAAACGCTGCGGACTACCTCCGGGATAATGTCCCCCGCCTTGCGGACGACTATCCGGTCGCCAACGCGGATATCCTTGTCGGATATCATGTCCTGGTTGTGCAGCACGGCTCTTGATACGGTGGTTCCCGCAAGCTGAACCGGGTCGAACACCGCCACCGGAGTGAGCGCGCCAGTCCTGCCGACATTTATCTCTATCTCGTTGAGCGTGGTCTCCTTTTCCTCCGGCGGGTACTTGAACGCCACAGCCCACTTCGGGACTTTCGTGGTCGCGCCTATCTCCGTGCGGAGCGCGAAGCTGTTCACCTTGACCACCGCGCCGTCAATATCGAACGGCAGGGAGCGGCGCATTTCGCCTATCTCGCGGATACGCTCCACCACCTCGTCGGCGGTATGGCAGACGCGCAGGTCGGGGATTATCCGGAAGCCAAGGCTCTGCATATATCCGAGGGATTCCGAGTGCGTGGCAAGCTCCTTCCCCTCTATCTGCTGGAGGTTGAAGCAGAATATATCCAGCCTGCGCTTCGCCGTAACAGAGCTGTCCTTCTGCCGCAGGGAGCCCGCCGCAGCGTTCCTCGGGTTCTTCGGGAGGGGCTCGCCGTTTCGCTCCTGCTCCTCGCAGAGAGCCGCGAAGCTCTTTTTCGGCATATAGACCTCGCCGCGCACCTCGATGAACGGCAGCGCCTCGGTCAGCTTCAGCGGAATGGAGCGAATGGTTTTCAGGTTCGCCGTGATGTCCTCGCCGACGAAGCCGTCGCCCCGGGTGGAGCCGCGCGCAAACACTCCGTCGCGGTATTCCAGCGACACGGAAAGTCCGTCTATCTTCGGCTCAACGCTGAATTCATGCGCGCCCTGCTCCATCACTCCCGCAAGGAACGAGCGCACCTCCTCCTCGCTGAAAACGTCCTGCAATGAGCCCATCTGGACGGTGTGCGCGACCTTTTCGAAGCTGCTGTTCGCCGTTCCGCCGACCCTCTGCGTGGGTGAATCCGCCGTCAGGAGCTGCGGGAATTCCTGCTCTATGCCGCGCAGCTCCCGCATGAGCGCGTCGTATTCATCGTCCTCGATGGTGGGCTGGTCGAGGTCGTAGTAGTTGTGGTTGTGCTTCTCGATAGTCCTGCGCAGCTCAGCCGCGCGGTTTTCTGCTTCCTGTATCTGCAAAATGTCCTCCTTGTCAGTCAAGCACGGCGCCGTAGTCCTGGAGAAGTCCCACAAGGTCGGTGTCCCCGGCGACAACGTGGGTGTACGCGTCCGGTATCTTCCCGACTATGATGGTCTCAGCGGCTACTATGGCGGTGGTCACCGGCACTCTCGAGGAATAGCCGGGGATGACCGCGTCGGCGACTACGCTTATCTGTATGATTATCCTGTGGCGGGTCTGGTTAAGCCCTGCCTCGGTGAACTCGCTTATCACGGAGGTCTGCGCGTAGCCCTCCGGGCTGACCGTCATTCCCACCGGGAATCCCCTGCCGTGCAGGAGCTGTATCCCGGTCAGCGTGCCTATGGGTATGCTGATTTCGATGTCGCTCATGCGGTCAAGCTCCCGCTCCAGGCGGTCGGCGATGTTGTTTTTCAGGCAGTTGACCCCGACCGCTCTGGTCTCGATGGAGCACACCGCGCCGCTTTCGTCCCGGGTGAGCTCCACAAGGCTGTCGTAGCTGATATCCTCGCGCTCCAGCTCGGCGCTTATGCTGCGGTTTATCATCGCGGAAACGGCGGCGTGGCACTCGTTGTAGTTGACGGTCTCCACCACCGGGCGGAACCCAAGGTCTGCGATGAACGCAAGCCCCACGATTATCATTGCCGCCGCTATCAGCTTCACACCGAGCTTTCTCAGGCGCGTGCGGGTCTTATCCTTTAACATGAACATCACCTCTGCATATTCTATGTCTATGCAGAGGTGTGCGTGAATCTGTACAGTTTGTACAGACAATTATAGCATTTGTGGAGGGTGTGGAGGGTTTACATAACCTTTCTACTAAAAATCAGAAAGAAAAAAAATATATAAAGAAGTTATAGTAACCCTCCACACCTTCCACCTGTAAAAAAATGGTTTGCAGGGTGTGCAGGGTTTATATAACCCTTTTACTGAAATTCAAAGAAGAAAAATATATAGAAAGTATACAGCAACCCTGCAAACCCTGCACAAATCCCAGAACTTGGAATAATCGCACAACTTCCAGATTGTGGGATGACGGGTATGACGGGTTTATATAACCCTTTTATAGAAAATTTGAAAATTATAAAATATATAAAAGAAGTTATAGTAAGCCGTCATACCCGTCATCCCTGGTATTTCCAGGGAAATATCAGTTGTTTACGAACGCCTCGAAAGCCTTGTATGCAGCCCACACATCGGTCTTTGCGGTTATCTCGAACGGGGCGTGCATGGAAAGCACCGGAACTCCCACGTCGATGGTGTTGACATCGAGGTTCGCGATATATGCCGCAACTGTCCCGCCGCCGCCGTTGTCTACCTTGCCCAGCTCTCCGGTCTGCCAGATAACGCCGTTCTTATCGAGGAGCGTTCTTATCTCGCTGACGAACTCAGCGGAGGCGTCAGAGGTGCCGCTCTTTCCCCGGGAGCCTGTGTACTTGGTAACGCATACGCCGCCGTTCAGCAGGGCGCTGTTGCGCTTCTCGAACACGTCGGGGAATGTCGGGTCGAACGCCGCGTTTACGTCCGCAGACAGGCAGCGCGAATTGTGGAGGACAGTCCTGCCCTTGATTCCGAACGTTGCCGCCAGGTCTGCTACGAAGTACTTCAGGTAAGCGGAACGAAGCCCGGTGTTGCCATCGGAGCCGGTCTCCTCCTTGTCGGTGAGGATAGCCACCGCTGTTCTTGCGGGGTTCTCCAGCTCCAGCACCGCCATCAGCTCGGTGTACGCGCAAACCCTGTCGTCCTGACCATAGGCGCCCACAAGGCTCCTGTCGAAGCCGACGTCCTTTGCCCTGAACGCAGGCACAGCCTCCAGCTCGGCGGAGATGAAATCGCTCTCCACAATGCCGTACTTCTCGTTGAGCGTCATCATGATATTGAGCTTCACAAGCTCGCTGCCCTCGTCATCCTTGAATGGTCTGCTGCCGATGATGAGGTTCAGCTCCTCGCCCTTTATGAGCTGATTTGCCGGGCGCTTGTACTGCGCGTCCGCAAGGTGCGGCAGCAGGTCGGAAACGCAGAATACCGGGTCGTTCACGTCCTCGCCGATGTTCACCTCCACCTTGGAGCCGTCAGCCTTGAGAATAACTCCGTGCAGGGAGAGCGGAACGGTAGGCCACTGGTACTTCTTGATTCCGCCGTAGTAGTGGGTCTTGAAGTAAGCCACCTCGTCCTTTTCGTAGAGCGGGTTCTGCTTCATGTCAAGGCGCGGGGAATCAATGTGCGCCGCCACGAGGTTCACGCCGTTCTCAATGCTCTCCCTGCCGATAACGGACAGGATAACGGACTTGCCGCGGTTCATGTAGTAAACCTTGTCGCCGGGCTTGTAGTGGTTCTTTGCGCTGAATTCCACGAAGCCGCGCGCTTTCGCCATCTTCACTATCTCGGCGGCAGCCTCGCGCTCGGTCTTTGCGGTATCGAGGAACTTCTTGTAGCCCTCGCAGAACTTGTCGCACTTCTTCAGCTCGTCCTCAGACATTCTGAGCACCGCGTTCTTCTTGTCCATCAGGAGCTTTTCCTTAAGCTCCTTTGCTGTTAACTTTGCCATTGTATTGTAATTCCTTTCTGTGTGTATTATTCATGAGTTTTCGCTCATTGATTGCCGTAGAGCCTTTTGTAGGTCGCCAGCGCCCGGTCTATCTTGCTGACGTAGTGCGCCGTGTCCGGAATCGGGATAACGTCCAGATGAACTCCGTCCGCCGAGATATCCGCGTCCTCCAGCCACTCGCCGACCTGACCGCTCCCCGCGTGATACGCAGCCATTGCGGTGTCCGCGTCGCCGAATTCCCGGCAGAGGTAGCCGATGAGCCAGCAGCCGTAGCGGATATTCGTTTCCGGGTCGTACATATCCAGATAGCGGGAATCCTCGTCCCCAAGGCGGTATTTCACCCAGTCGAACGTAGGCTCCATTATCTGCATCAGCCCCCGCGCCCCGACATTCGAGACCGCCTGCGGGTCGAAGCCGCTCTCGGTCTTTATCACCGCGTACACGAGGTACTTGTCAACGCCGTTCTCCCGGGAGTACTTCTCAACGAAATTTTCGTACCTCACCGGGTGAGTGAACCGCTCGAAGCGGTCGAAACCAAGTATTCCCGCCGCCGCAAGCAGCACCGCCAGCACGGAGCATATTATCACCGCCGACAGCGCCCTGCGCTTCTTTCTGTGGTATTTAGTCATGCTTTCCTTTCAGCAGCCCTGCCGTCTGAGCCGCTTTCGCGAACAGCTCCGCTTCGGTGCCGTTGTTTTCAAGGCAGAAATCCGAGCGCACGCGGTAGAACTCCGCGCCGTGCTGGCTTGCGAGCCTTGCCCTTGCAAGCTCCTCCGGGATATTGTCCCGGGCGGTTATCCTGGCGGCGCAGACGTTGATATCGGCGACTACGCTCACTATCTTCCCGCAGAGGAACTCCAGCCGGGCTTCGAACAGGGTCGGCGCGTCCAGCAGGATAAATTCGCCGCCCCGCTTTATCTTCTCCGTGATATTATATGTGATATACGGGTAGATTATTTTGTTGAACAGCGCCCTTTTTTCCGGGTCATGGAAAATCAGCTCGGAGGTCGCGCGGCGGTCAAGGCTCCCGTCCGGGAGTATCACATCGCGGCTGAACCTTTCGCGAAGCTCCGCAAGCGCGGGACTGCCGGGCTTCACAACCTCCCGGGCGCTGAGGTCGCAGTCCACCGCATAAAAGCCGTTTTCCGCGAACACCCGGCTGACGGTGGATTTCCCCGCCCCGGACATTCCTGTAAGTCCGACTATCAGCCTATTCATCTGCTTCCACTATCCTGAACGCCGCCGCACGAAGCAGGCGGTTGTACACCGCAAGCCCTATCCCGTCCTTTGAGGGAATCTCAACGTAGACGGTCTGCGCGCCCTGGTCGTCCGCTTCCCGCAGGAGCGCAAACAGCCTGTGCGCCTGCTCCTGCCCGTCCTTTCCGAAGCAGCGGAACATTCCGTGCTCCACCGGGTCGGCGGAAAGCGCCAGCGTCCTGCCCTTTTCATGGGCGAGGCACCAGTCCCGAAACCGCTTTCCATGGGCGTTGACGATGAACACCTCCGCCTTCGGGGAGTAGTGCTTGTACTTCATTCCCGGGGACAGCACCTTTGCGCCCTTGGGCGGCTCGGAGGTCACAGCCGGGTCGATATCCACCGCGCACAGTTCCGAGAGCATTTCTGCAGTAACTCCCCCGGGGCGGAGTATCCTCACGCGGTCAGCCGCCGGGAAGCACAGCACGGTGCTTTCAACGCCGCAGTCGCACTCGCCGCCGTCTATTATCAGCGGTATCCTGCCGTCCATATCCCGCAGGACGTGCTGCGCGGTGGTCGGGCTGGGACTGCCTGACAGGTTCGCGGACGGAGCCGCCAGCGGGAAGCCGCACGCGTCTATTATCGCCCTTGCGGCGGGACTTCTCGGCATTCTGACTGCAACGGTGTCCAGACCGCCGCTGGTCGCCTGCGGGATAACGTCCGACTTCGGGAATATCATGGTCAGCGGGCCCGGCCAGAACCTCTCCGCCATCCTGAGCGCCAGCTCCGGTATCTCCCGGACAAGCGGTCTCAGCTGTTCTATCGCGCTGATATGCACGATGAGCGGGTTATCCTGCGGACGTCCCTTGGCCGCGAAAATGCTGTGCACCGCCGATTCGTTCCGGGCGTCTGCGGCGAGGCCGTACACCGTTTCGGTGGGTATCCCGACAACTCCGCCCGCCGCCATTATTTCAGCCGCCTTCTCCGCGCTTTCCGGGGAAAACGGCAGGACTTCTGTATTCACTGGGGTCATTTCCTTTCTATTCCTGTTTCAGCAGCTTCGCCGTCTGGTCTGCAAGGCGGAGCGCCTCGAAAACCTCGTCGCAGCCGCCGTTCATCATCTCGTCCAGCTTGTACAGCGTGAGGTTTATCCGGTGGTCTGTCACCCTCGACTGCGGAAAGTTGTACGTCCGTATCCGTTCGGAGCGGTCGCCGGTGCCCACCTGAATGCGGCGCTCCTCGGCGATGACGCTGTCCCGGGCTTCCAGCTTTGCTTCGTAGAGCTTGCTGTACAGCTTCTTGAGCGCTTTCTCCCTGTTCTTGAACTGGGAGCGCTCCTCCTGACACTCCACAACGGTGCCGGTGGGATTGTGGATAATTCTTATCGCGGATTCGGTCTTGTTAATGTGCTGACCTCCCGCGCCGCTGGAGCGGAACGTCTCTATCGTGAGGTCTGCGGGGTTTATGTCAACGTCGACCTCCTCAGCCTCCGGCAGCACCGCGACAGTCACCGTCGAGGTCTGTATGCGCCCCTGGGATTCCGTTTCCGGGACCCTCTGCACGCGGTGTACTCCGCTTTCGTATTTGAGCTTCGCGAAAACTCCCTCGCCCTCGACCAGGAAGCTCACCTCGCGGTAGCCGCCCAGCTCGGTGGGGTTGGAGCTTATCTGCTCGGTTTTCCAGCCCTGGCGCGCGGCGTACATGGTGTACATACGCAGCAGGGAGTTCGCGAACAGCGCGGCTTCCTCGCCGCCCGCTCCGGCTCTTATCTCGATTATACAGCTCCGGTCGTCGTCCGGGTCTTTCGGCAGAAGCAGGAGCTTCAGCTCCCCGGACAGCTTTTCCATCAGCGCCTTGTTCTCGTCGTATTCGCCCTGCGCCAGCTCCCGGAGCTCCGCGTCAGCGCCCGCCTCGTCCAGCGCGGAGACTGCGTCCTCAAAGCTGCGCTGAGCCTTTTTGTACTGCTGCCAGACCTCCATCAGCGGGGTCAGGCTCTTGTGCTCCCGCATTAGCTCGCGGTAGAGCGCGTTGTCTGCAATAACGGCAGGGTCGGAGAGCTTCACGCTTATCTCGTCGTAGCGCGCCTCTGCCATTGCAAGCTTTTCGTTCATATTCTAACCTCCTGTGCATGATTCTGAAAGGAACCACGCGCCGCTATCGCCCGGAGGCTTCCGTTTCGCGGATGACCGCGCGTATCTTCTTCTCGCACTTGGAGCGCGGTATCATAAAGACGTGCCCGCAGCCCCTGCAGCACAGCCGGAAATCCGCCCCGCAGCGCTGAACAAGCATTTTGTCGCTCCCGCAGCCGGGATGCGGCTTCTTCATGACCAGCACGTCGCCGACCCGTATATCCATCTGCGCCATCTCCCTCTTAATAAAATCAAGTTTATTATACCACTTTTCTGCGGTTTTTGCAATACGGAATTCAAATATTCCCCCGCAGCTAAGTTATACGGGCGAATGAATATCCCGCCATGGCTCTCCTGCCGGTTGATTTTCAGAATCTTCTCAACCCGCCTTTGAACAAATAAACTTCAAATACGTTGAATTCAACAGTAAATTGTGCTATAATTAACACAACGAAAAGGAGGGCGGCGAAATGGACAACTCATTCAACACAAATCTCCGCAGGATCCGCAAGGAAAAAGTGATAACGCAGGAGCAGCTTGCCGAGGCGGTGGGGGTTTCCCCGCAGGCGGTCTCAAAGTGGGAGATGAACAGCTTCCCGGACGCGGCTCTTCTGCCGAAGATCGCGGAACGGCTCGAGGTCTCCATCGACGAGCTTTACGGGCTGAAAAACGAGAGCGTTTCCATCTACGACCGTGTTCTGGAGCACATAAGGAACACGCCCGCGGAAAAACGGATACAGGAGGCGTTCAATATTTTCAGGGCTTTTCCAATGGCGTGCTGCGGAGCTGTAAAGTACGAGACAATCCCCGAGGAAATACTTTCCAGCCAATGCGACTGCCACAGCCGGATAATCATTCCGGGGGGATTCCTGGAAATGCGCAACAATGCGGATCTGCAGTTCGCGTTTCTGTTCCCGGAGCCCAAGTGCGGCTACGACAAGGTCCTGAAATACGACGAGCGGTATGTGAAGCTGTTCAGCATGCTGTCAAAGCCGAACGCGCTTAAGGCGCTGTACTTCATCGCGGGAAGGGACGGTACGATGTTCTTCAAAAAGAGCACCCTCATGCACGAGCTGGGCATTTCCGCTGAAAACGCCGTCGAGATAATAAAGAGCTTCTGCGAGATAGGCTTCATCTGGGAGGCGACCCTCAACGGCGGCGACAGCAGCGAGAAGATCTACCAGTACATAGCCCGGTGCGAGCTGATCGCCTTTATCGCCGCCATGAGATACGTTATCAGCCCGCCGACAAATTTCAGCTACAACAACGACTGGCGGCAGGAGCGCTATTTCAGGAACGACACCTACAAAAAGGAGAACGGCGATGAAAAAGACTGACGAAAATCAGAACCCGCTGCACCGGGAATACGGTCTGTGGAGCAATATCCGCTGGACGCTCTCAGCTATGTACAGACATTCCCGCAGTATCTTCATTCTTATTCCGACAGGCGTTGTCTGCGCCCCGCTGATGAACTACCTCTGGACGTTCATCTCGAAGTTCGTTATCGACATGATAACCGGCGAGGCGGGCTGGGAGTCCCTGCTGTGGGTGATGGGCATATTCACCGCGATACAGCTTGTTTCCACCATGCTGAACACCTTTTATCACAGCGAGATATGGTGGCGGTACATAGAAACCCGCTTCAGAATGGTCAGCGAAAAGAACCGCAAGGTCATGAGCATAGACTTTGAGCACCTTGAAAGCCCGGACGTCATGGACTGCTATCAGAAAGCGACCAACGTCTGCAACAACAATAACGACGGCATCGAGGGAATGATGCGGCAGATAGTGGAATTCCTCATCTCGCTGTCGGTGACGGCGGCGGGGCTGGTCATCCTCGGGACGTTCAACCCGTGGTTGATCCTCGTGATGGCGGCTATTTCCGCTGTGACCTGCCTTGTCGGCGACAGATTCAACAAGTACTCCAAGGAGAAGATATGGGACCCACTCGCCCCGTGGTGGCGCCGGGACAACTACATGAAGCAGCAGATAACGGACTTCACCCCCGCAAAGGATATCAGGCTTTTCGGGCTGAGGGACTGGCTGCTGAACAAGTACCGGGAGCTTAAAAAGGAACGGCTGCGCGCGCAGGAAAAAAGCGCCGTGCTCTGGTTCTGGGCGGCGGTTTTTTCGGAAGTGATGATAGCGCTCTCGCACTGCGCGGTTTACGGCTGGCTCATCTGGTCGGTGGTTTACGACGGGCTTTCGATAGGAAATTTCAGCCTGTACCTTGCTTCGGCGGCGACGCTGTTCCAGTTCATCAGCCAGGTTTTCAACGGTATTGGCACGCTTATGCAGAAAAGCAGGCAGGTGGACGATTTCCGCAGCTTCATGGACTTTGACGGCGGCGACCTCGACGCTCCCGGGAAGCCCGTGCCCGAATCCGGAAGCTATGAGTTCGAATTCAGGAACGTTTCCTTCAAGTACCCGAAATCCGAGAATTACGCTCTGAAAAACCTGTCGCTGAAGCTCAACGCAGGCGAACGGCTTGCGGTAGTCGGGCTGAACGGCGCGGGGAAATCCACGTTCATAAAGCTCCTGCTGCGGCTGTACGAGCCGACAGAGGGCGAGATTCTGCTGAACGGCACGAATATCCGCGAATACAGCAGGCAGAGCTACTACGGTCTGTTTGCGCCGGTATTCCAGGACGTGGAGCTGTTCGCGTTCCCGCTGGCGGAGAACGTTTCAATGCAGTCCCCGGAAAACACCGACAGGGCGCGCGCTGAGGAATGTCTGAACGCGGCGGGCTTCGGCGAAAAGCTGGCGGAGCTTCCTCACGGCGTCGATACCGAGATACTGAAGATAATATACGACGACGGCGTCGACCTTTCCGGCGGCGAAAAGCAGAAGCTGGCGCTTGCCCGGGCGCTGTACAAGGGCGCTCCGGTGGTGGTTCTCGACGAGCCCACCGCCGCGCTTGACGCAATCGCAGAGAGCAGGCTGTACAACGATTTCGACAGACTGACCGGCGGGAAAACCGCCGTATATATCAGCCACAGGCTCAGCTCCACGCAGTTCTGCAATAACGTTGCCATGTTCAAGGGCGGGGAGCTGTGCGAATACGGAACTCACGACAGCCTGATGGAGAAAAACGGCGCGTACGCTGAGATGTTCCGCCTGCAGGCGCAGTATTACGTTGATGGGGAGGTGCCCGCAAATGCCTGAGAAAAAACAGAAAATCACCCGGGAAACGCTGAAATTCGTGTTCCGGACGGCTTGGAAGGAGCGCCCGTCCGTGTTCCTGGTCTACCTGATGAGGTTCGTTTCGCAGTTCGTTTCACAGATGCAGAACGCGGTGATGGCGAAGCTTATCATTGACGAGCTGGTTCTCGTCATATCCGGCGGGAGCATTGCAGAGCACGTCAGGAATGCGGCGCTGTTCGCGGGGCTGTACATAGTCGTTCAGCTTCTGACCAGCGCGCTGGGCTCCGCCGCCGACCAGCTTGAATCCGTACATTCCGAGTGGTTCAGCGAATATATCGACCTCCAGCTTGCCGACCACACCATGAAAATGGACTTCGAGCACACCGAAAATCCCGAAGCCCTGGACGCGCTTGAAAAGGCGCAGGAGGGCATGAGCTGGTACAGCGAGGGTATCGTGGGAGTCCTGAACGCGGTATTCGGTCTTGTGAACAGCGCGGCGGCAATGCTGGGAGTTTCCGCGATAATCCTGTTTACCTGCCCGTGGCTTCTGCCGGTGCAGGTGGCGGCGCTGGTGGTCATCACGATATTCAACGCAAAAAACAACCAGTTGGATCAGGAAATTTTTCTGGAGCTTTCCAAGAGCAACCGCATTTTCGGCTATGTGTTCTGGCAGCTCGCGGATTTCAAGCTCGGCAAGGATATCAGGCTTTACCACAGCGCAGATATGATGTCCGGCAAGGCGCAGCGCTTTATTGATTCGCAGATAGACATCTGGCGCAGAACTCAGCGGAAGCAGCGCAAAAACAGCTGGGTCATGGACGCGGCGAACGCCCTGCGGGACGGCATAAGCTACTTCTACATCGGCTTTCTGGCGGTCACAAGGGTCATCACCGTGGGCGATTTCTCAATGTGCGTCAGCGCGGCGGGAACGCTCTACTGGAGCCTTTACGGAGTTGTCAGCGGGATTCAGAACATCACAAAGAAATGCGCCTACGCGCACAGGTACATTGAATTCATGCGGTTCCCGGCGGCGATGGAAAAGGGCGAAAAATCCGTGAAGCCCGGGGAGCACACCATTGAATTCCGCCATGTCAGCTTTAAATATCCGCGCTCTGAAAGGCTGGTGCTGCGCGACATCAACCTCACGATAAGCTCCGGCGAGCACCTTTCGATAGTCGGGCTGAACGGCGCGGGGAAAACCACGTTCATAAAGCTGCTGTGCAGGCTGTACGACGTCACGGAGGGCGAGATACTCGTTGACGGCGTGAACATCAAGGAATATTCCGACGAGGAGTACCGGAAGCTGTTTTCGGTGGTGTTCCAGGACTTCCAGCTTTTCGCGTTCAGCCTGCGGGAAAATATCGCATTCGGAGAACAGGCGGACGACCGGGAGCTTGAACGCGTGCTGAAGCTCGCGGGTCTGTGGGAGGACGTGCAGAAGCTCCCGGACGGGGTTGACACAATGCTCTACAAGAGCTTCGACGAGAACGGCACCGACCTTTCCGGCGGCCAGCGGCAGAAAACCGCGATAGCCCGGGCGCTTTACCGCAACGCTCCGGTGGTGATACTCGACGAGCCTACCGCCGCACTCGACCCGGTGGCGGAGTATGAGATATACCGCCAGTTCAACACGCTGGTGGGCGGAAAGACTGCGGTGTACATCTCGCACCGGCTGTCAAGCTGCAAGTTCTGCGACCGTATCGTGGTTTTCGCCGGGGACACCATTAAGGAGAACGGCACGCACGACCAGCTTGTCGGGCTCCCCGGCGGAATTTACGCGGAAATGTTCGCGGAACAGGCGAAATATTACGTCGGGTGAAATTCACTGACAAATAAAAGTATCGGGAGCTTTCCGCCCCCGATATTTTTTTATCCGGTGATTCAGCCTATTTTCACCCACATCGCCGGGAAAACCAGATTCGGCTCCGACGGAGAAGCGTACAGCCGCTCGTACCCGGTTTCGCTCTTACGGTGGGACAGTATCCCGTCACGACCCCAGCAGAGCGCCGTATAGCCGTCCGGCAGCTTATCGTATGTGTAAAACGTAGCGTAGAGGCTGTCTGTGTCCGTTGTCCTCTCGTACATGGAGACCGCCTCGTCATAGTTCAGCAGGAACACCCTGTCCTGCGCGCCGTCATGGCTGGATCCCAGTATAAGCTGCTTCTCGCCGTCCGTGAAAGCGCTGTCGTAAAATTCGCCGTTCAGCCACGACCGCAGCGAGCTTTCAGCCCACGAGCTGCCGCCGTTTACATCAAACGGGAGGTATTCCAGCGCGCTTTCAGCCGCGATGAGCGCCCGGTCTCCGTCAGTCCGCAGCAGGTGCCATTTTACGGCGCTTGGGGAGCCGAAGCCGTTCGTGTCGTACTTCCCCCAGCAGAGGTATTTTCTCCAGGAGGCGCCGCGCAGCAGCTCGTTCTGGAGCTTCGTGAAATATGGCTGCGCCGGGGCGTAATCCTCGTCTACCCTGTACGTCAGGATATCGTATGCGTCGTCCTTGGCGCCGCTGTCGATTTTCTCCGCCGCCACCGCGACCCAGCAGGCATTGAGGAGCTCCCGGCAGCCGGGGCGGTCTCCAAGCCCGGTGAGCGGGCTTATCGCTTCTCTGTACTGTCCGCTTTCGTACAGACTCTCCGCCTGCTGATACAGCGCGTCCTCCGCCCTTTCGGCGCTGTCAGACCAGCCGCCAAGCCCGCTGAACATATCGTACGCCTCTGAGAAATTGCCCAGCCCGTACTGCTCGTAGGCGCGCTGATACTGAATCTCCTTCAGCTTATCCGCGCTGTCGGAATAGCTCCCGAGCTTCTCAAAAAGCGCCTGCGCGGAATCCGTCTCCCCGCTTTCAAGCAGCCCGGACGCCAGCTTGTACAGGCAGCCGTTCTTCCTGGCTTTGGAATTCTTAAAAGAACCGAGCGCGTCAAAGGCCGCCGCAGCCGCTTCGTATTCGCCGCGCTCCTCCGCCTGCTCCGCCGACAGGAAATCGCACTCCATCGCCCTTTTCGCGGAATCGCCGTAATCGCCAAGGCGGGAGAATATGCTCCGCGCGTTTTCGGGGTCGCCCTCCGCAAGAAGCTGCTCCGCCTGCATATACCTGCATTTTTTCGCCCAGGCGGCTCCCGTTTCCTGGTCGGGGAGCGCGGAAAAAGCCGCCTCGGCTTCAATGTACTTCCCCTCGTCAAACAGCGCTCTGGCGCGGTCAAGCTCCGTTTTTTCCTCCGAGACCACGGAAGCGCCGTCAGCAGCAGCCGTGCCGGGATTCCCGGCGCAGTTCACGATGATAACCACAGCCGCAGCAGCAGCCGCGATTCCAGCCGCCGCCAGCGGGAGTAACCTCCTGCGCCTTATCGGCTTTACCGCCGACGAATATACTTTCTCCGAGCCGTCAGCCGGAAGCGTGGGAATCGCCGCTCTCCGGGCGTTTTCAGCCTTCAGGTTTTCCTGCGCCGACAGCGCGTATTTTTTCAGCCGCAGGCGGGTCGGCTCGCTGCCGCCCTGCATTGCCCGGCGGTAATTCTCAGACTGGGTAATGTCCGCAGAAAGCCCGCCCAGAGCCTCCTCGCTTTTCAGCCTGTATTCGCACAGCAGCCGTATAAGCGCCGCTTCTGCGGGAGCCTGCGGCTCTATCCTTTCGCAGAGCTTTTCCGCCCCGCTGAATTCCCCGTCTGAAAGCATGATGTATGCCCGGCGCACAAGCGGGCTTTTTTCCTGCGGTACCTCGCCGTCTCTGCCGGAGAGCAGCGCCCTTATGCTTGCGGCAACGTCCATCTCAAAACCGAGGGAGTCGGCGCTCACCGCCTGGAAGCGCGCAAGCTCCGCCGGAAGCTCCCCCGGAGTTATCCCGTACAGCACGGGTATCACGGCTCTGTCCGCCATATCCCCCGACAGGAACCGCCCGCAGAGGTCGGCCAGCGCCGCATCCTCGTCGAAATCCCCGCCGGAAAGCGCCGCTATCAGCACTCCCGCCGAATTCAGCGCGCCGAATATGTACGGCTCCCACTCGCTTTTCGGCTTTCCGTCCAGCGTTACCTCCGCAAAGAAAACGTTGATTTTCTCGGAAACAAGCCTTCTGTACAGCCCGGAAACGCGCTGCACCTCTCCGCTGCGGCAGCAGAGTATCGCGTCATATTCCGCGCCGGCGGAAAGCCCGGCTATTTCCCGGCGCTTCTTGTCTATCTGCGCGGCGGTCTGCTCCATGAATACGCGCTGCCTGCCCTCTGCAAAGCCGACAGCCCGGAGGTAATCGCTGTCCGCAAGGAACGAATGCGCCTGCGTCCTGCAAAGCGAAACTCCCCCGTCGTAGGAAAACAGCACCCCGAATTTGCTCAGCGCCAGCGACCAGTAAAGGTCGGCGTCCTGCGGGGAAAGGCTTATCATTCTCTCGAAAAGCTGCGTCGCCTTGTCGAAGCGCCGCTCCCCCCGGAGCTGCTCAGCTCTCGCCATAAGCTCCCTTTTTTCTGTGCTGTCCAGCAGCGGGACGCTCTGGAGCCGGTTGCAACTTCCGCACTCGCAGACGGGCATGCCGCCGGTTTCCAGCGGCGCACCGCAGAATCTACAAACAAACGCTGCCATTATAGTTCACCCAATTCTATCCACATCGCCGGGCGGACGCCTATCCGCTCCTCGTTATACAAAGTATCAGACGACAGATGACCCATGCTGTCCAGGCTGCATACCCGCATATCGTCCCCGATATCCCTCAGCCAGTAGGGGTCGCCGTACCAGCTTGCGTAGCTGGTGCCCTGCGGCAGAGTGGGCTGCACAGCCTCTTTCAGCTTCTGCTCCCCCCATTCGGAATAATCCGTGCGGAGCATATCCTTGGCGAGACAGTCGTGCGCTTCCTCCCAGTTGGGTATGAACAGCATATCGGCGGTCTGGTTCCCGAGCTTATCCGTGAGGGTGGTTTCAGTCACCGCAAGCTTTTCCGTCTCGGTGAACGCGCCGTTGTAAAACGTGCCGTTGAGCCATTCCCGGACGGAGCTGTCCTTCCAGTAAAGCGCGCCGTACTGCATGAAATCCATGAGGTACCTTGTGGTGACAAGCGCCCTGTTCCCCTCCCGCTTCATGACTATCCACTCGATAGGCTGTATCTCGCCGGACTTGCCCTGCGTCCAGCTTCCGAGCGTGACAATGTCGCCGGGCTGGACGTCCCGCCGTTTCATGTCGATGGTCTCCGCAAGCTGCTGCGCGGAATCCGACCAGCCGTCAAGCCCGGTCAGTATTTCTATCGCGTCGTCGTAGTAGCCGGAGCCGCGCAGCTTTATCGCATAGCCGTACTGCGCCTGTCTGTACAGCTCGTCGGAATCCCTGTATCCGCTGAGCCTTTCCAGGTAAACCAGGGCTTCCGGGTACTGCTCCGCCGAAATAAGCGCTGCGGAATAGCCATACTGCGCCTCGGTCACCAGCTCCTCGGAAGCCTGGTCGCCCGCGTTTTCGAAAGCTTCAAGCGCCCTTTCGTATTTCCCATCGGCAAGGAGCTGCTTTCCGCTGCCGGAATACGCCCGCTTTGTGAGCTCTTCGCTGTCCTTGTACCCGTCAAGGTCTTGCAGAATGGACAGCGCGGCGGTGTAGCTTTCCTCGCCGAGCAGCTTCTCCGCCTGGGAATAGCGGCAGTCCCGGGCGCGCTCCGGGCTGTCGGAAAACTCGCCGAGAGCCTCGTATTTACGCGCCGCTTCACGGAAATCCCCGTTATCCTCCAGGATTTTCGCGGCGCTGTACCCTGAACGCAGCGCGTACTCCCGGCTGTCCAGATAGTCGCCCAGCTCCCCGAATATTTCCGCAGCCTGGTCGTAGCTTCCGCCATCGAACAGGTCAAGCGCCGTCTCGTACTGGCTCTGCCGGGTATCCGCGGGGGCTTCCTGCTGCGCCGGAGACTGGGTGACAGCGCTGGTCATGCTCCAGCTTTCAGAAACGGCGGCGGCTCTCCTGTAACGCTCTATCCTCATGGAATTCTGCGCCACCTTTATCGTGATCCCCGCAGCCGTGAGCAGACATACCGCCGCAGCCGATATCGCGGTGGCGCGGCGCTGTTTCTTCCTGCGCCCGG
The DNA here is from genome assembly GCA_934448295.1 of uncultured Oscillospiraceae bacterium. Classification (GTDB taxonomy): domain Bacteria; phylum Bacillota; class Clostridia; order Oscillospirales; family Ruminococcaceae; genus CAG-115. The sequence goes on along the minus strand of CAKSEY010000009.1, from coordinate 36,629 downwards.
CAGCCGCCTGTTCCTCGGCGTATCTCAGCAGCCTGGCGCGGGTCTCCTCGTCATTCAGCGCGTTCAACACGGCCATGCAGCGCGTATAAAGCTCGGCGCTGTCCCGGTAATCGCCAAGCCCCTTTAACAGCGAAGCCGCTTCAAGCAGGTCCGCCCTGTTGTCCGCCGATTCGGCAAGCCGCCTTGCGCGTTCAAGGGTCTGTTCCTTTTCCGCCTCGGTGCGCTCAGCCTGGAGCCGCTCGAGCTCCTCCCGGGCAAGAGCCGCTTCGTTTTCCAGCCACGATTTCAGACCTTCATCGCCAAAGCGCATCGCCCTGGCATAATTCCCGGAGCGCGTAAAATCCCCGGCACATTCGTGCAGCTTATCCGCCGCTGTGATATGGTATTCCGCAAGCAGCTTGACGAGATACGCCCGCGCGTTCTCGGGTTCGCAGTCCAGCGCCCTTTCGCAGAGCTCGTCAGCCCTTTCGAAGTCCCTGTCCTCCAGGAAAAGTTCGGCGCGGCGCAGCATTCCGGAAACGTCCGTGGGAGCCTCCCGCTTCTGCTCGGGGGCTGATCCATGGGTGCTCAGCAGCTTTCTTATACCCCGGATAAGCTCCGCCTCAAAATCCGGCTCGGACATATCCATGGCATGGAGGTGCCTGAACTCCGCCGGAAGATTTTCCCGGAGCATTCCCTTATAAAGCGGGACAAGGGTGCCCTCGCCCTTTTCAGTCATGCGGGCGAGGTACCTGCTCCATTCGTTTTTCACCCACACCGCGTTCATGTTGTCGGGGGAAGTTCCCACCACCAGCATGATCCTGGCGGAATTCAGCGCCGCAAAGATGTACGGCTCGAACTCCGTGCCCGCCTTGTTTTCGAGGGTCACGCGCGAAAAGAACACCCGCCAGCCCTCGGCGGAAAGCGCCCTGTAAAGTCCCGCCGCCAGCGCGGAATCCTCCGTCCGCCTGCCGCTCTGGTCGCTTTCCTTGTAGCAGATGAATATATCGCAGGGCTTTTCGCTGAGGGAAACGGAAAGTATCCTTTTACGCAGCGCGTCCAGCGCCTGGGCCTCCAGAATATATATCCTGCGCTGGTCTCCGTTCTCCGCAATTCCTACGGCTTTCCGGTAATCCGGGTCGTCTATCACCGGGGAATACTGTATCCGGTTTATCGTCGGGACCCTTTTGTGCGTGACGGGCTCCTCGACATATTCGACGCCGTACCGGCAGAGTACCTTCGCCCAGTAGACGTCCGGGTCGTCCGGCGACATCTGAGACACCTGCTCGTACAGCGACATAGCGCGGTCGTATTCCCCGCCCCGGCGGAGCTCCTCGGCGCGCTCCCACAGAAGCGCCTTTTCGTCAAAATCCAGTATCGGGATAGTCTGCTGAACGCCGCACCAGCCGCATCTGACCACCCGCGTTCCCTGTCCGTATTCAAGCCGCGCACCGCAGCAGCGGCACAATAATACTGCCATAATATGTATACCTCGCTGTCGTTAAGCCACGGAGTGACCTCCGTTCAAAATCACATGTTTCTATTATACTACTAAATATTATAGCATGAATATGGCATAAAGTCAAGCGAAGAGGGCATAAATTCCGGCGCTGTTATTCCGGCAGGCGGCTGCGCTCCGGGGTGAGTTTCCCCGCGAACAGGTGGATACCAAGCGCCGCGTTGAATCCCGCTGCGGCAAAAACGCTGAATCTCTCCGGGACTCCGAAGAACTCCGCAGGCACAACAGCGGTTCCCACCGCGCCAAGGAGCATGAGCGCAAGCGCGGCAGCCGCCGATACTCCGAGCGATTTGCAGGCGGCTCTGCGGAAGCCTCCGGCGATGATAAGCGCCAGCGAAGCAATGGAGAGCAGCACGACGATTCCGGTCACGACAAGGTGCATGGTTCCCTGGAAGCCCTCCGGCTTTCCGGAGGTAGGCAGCGGGAACATAGCGTAGCCCACCGCCGAAACCCAGTTCATTGCCGCAAAAAGATATACCCCCAGGCGGAGCGGTCTGTTAAGTCTGCCAATGACCCCGAGGGCGCACAGCGTGCAGCACACTATCCCGCAGGGCATATACAGGGCGGAAAGCTGATTCCAGAGCGTCCTTGACGGCGCGGAATCAGCCGACAGGTCGCTCACCGCCTGCGACAGCCAGTCGTAGCCCGGGTAGGCTGACGGCGCGAAAAACACAGCCGCCGTGTACGACAAAAGGCTGACGATTCCCAGCAGACCAAGCTTTCTTTCCCATGACGCGTTCATATAAATTACCTCTTTTCAATGTTGTACGTCCGGTAGAAAAGCCGAACGTGAGCGTCCAGCCTTTCAAGGCACTCGGCCTCCCTTTCCGGCTGGCGGTCGCAAATTCCGAGATACACTATTATCGGCGCGGTGTACATCGCGGCAAGGGTATCCGGGCTTTCAGCCATTAAACCGCCTGCTTCGATGAGCCTCCGGAACAGCTCCGCGTGGTACTCCGTCAGCCTGGTGACATACCGTTTTGTGTACAGCCCGGCAAGCTGCGGGGAGCGGAACTGCTCTATCGTCATCAGCTTCCTGAAGCGGCTGACGGTTCTGTCGTGCAGCGAATACACGAACATCTGCCGCACCTTTTCCGCCAGATGATCCTCTGTGATATGCGCGAACAGCGGCGCGTCCCGCCCCGCGTCCTGGACATGGATATCCAGCCTTGCCGTGTCCCGCTCATACTGCGCTGAAATTTCGGCGACTATCGCGTCAAAAATCGCCTGCTTGCTCTGGTAGTGATTGTACAGCGACGGCGCCTTTATTCCCACCGCTGCGGCGATCTGACCAACGCTCACGGAATCGTATCCGTTTTCCGAAAACAGCTCCAGCGCCGCTTCAAGTATCATTTTTTTGGTATCTTCCTGTTTCATGGGCACCTCGCTAACTAACGTTCGTTAGTATGATTATAGCACGCGTTTCGCTTTCTGTCAAGACCTGCGGGAAAAAAATCCGGAAATCCAATCGGACTTCCGGATAGAAAATCGGCAGAACCTACGCCCTGATTCATCTTGTAAGAGACCTGTAACGTTCCAGCACAGGCAGCCACTCCTCGTGGCCCTGCGGAGCGAACTCCTGCGTCAGCCCGGAGTTAACGATCATCTGGCGCGCTTCGCGGATATCGCGTATCTCGCCGAGGGCGATAAGCGTGGAAATACCGTTGCCGAGCGCCGTAGCCTCCGCGGGACCCGCCACGGCGGTCACTCCCGATGCGTCAGCGGTGAGCTGGCACAGCAGCTTATCCTTTGTACCGCCGCCGATCATGTGTATCTTATCCCAGCAGCTGTTCGTCAGCCCGGAGATCTCTCCCATCGTCAGCGCGAATTCGCACGCAAGGCTCTGGTAAATGCAGCGCATTATCTCCCCGGGAGCTTCCGGGACGGGCTGACCTGTTTTCCGGCAGTATTCCTGGATTTTCAGCGGCATATCGTCCGGCGCCGCGAAATCGGGGGAATTCGGGTCGATAAGGCTCGCGAACGGCTGAGCCTCCCGCGCCATGCCCTCAAGGTCGGCGAAGCTGTAGCCCGCGCACTGCGTGGAATTGTACCAGCGGCGGGTCTCCTGGATAAGCCACAGTCCCATGATATTTTTCAGCAGGGTCGTGGTGCCGCCGGCTCCGCCCTCGTTGGAAAGCCCCATTTCAAGCGCTTTTTCGTTCACCACCGGGCGGCGGAGCTCCGTGCCGAAAAGCGTCCATGTGCCGCAGCTCAGGAACGCGAACTTCTCCTCCCGGGAGGGCACCGCCATCACCGCCGAAGCCGTGTCGTGCGAAGCGCAGGCATACACCGGGACCGGCTCCATATGGTACTCTTCGGCGATCTCCTGCTTCAGCTCGCCGTAGATCTCACCGGGGCGTATCAGCGGGCAGAACAGCCGCTTGGGGATACCCAGCGCCTCGATAAGTCCCACATTCCAGCCGTTCGCTGACTGGTCGATGAGCTGCGAGGTGGTCGCCTCGGTGTACTCGCAGCGGCAGGCTCCCGTCAGCAGATACGCGAACAGGTCGGGCATCATCAGCATGCGCTTTGCCCGGAAGATTTCTTCCTTTTCGTGATTGACCAGATAGCTCAGCTGGAACAGCGTGTTTATGTTCAGCGGCGGGATACCGCTCTGCATGAACAGCTTGTCCGCAGGGATACGCGCGCAGACCTCCTCCACCATGCCGTCAGTGCGGCTGTCGCGGTAGTGCACCGGCTTCCCCAGGAGCGCGCCGTCGTTGCCTATCAGCCCGAAATCAACTCCCCAGGTGTCTATGCTTATCGCGTTAAAACCGCCGTTCAGCGCTCCGAAGCCGATAGCGGTCTTCATCTGCTCGAACAGCTCGTCGATGTCCCAGCAGAGATGTCCGCCCTCCGTCACCGGAACGTTCGGGAAGCGGTGTATCTCCTCCAGCTCAAATCCGCCGTTCTTCACGCGGCAGAGCATGGCGCGCGCACTTGAAGCGCCGAAATCGAATACCAATACGGTCTTAGGCATAAAAACTCTCCTCAGATCTTCTTTTCAAGACAGACGAGCTGAACCCCGGGAAGCCCGTTGAACGTGCACGGAACTATCCCCGCCTCGCGCCAGCCGTGCTTTGCGTACATCGCCCGGGCTGCGGAGTTGCGCTCGTTGGTGTCGATACGCAGGACATGGCAGCCGCGCTCCCAGGCATAGTTCTCGTAGAACTCCAGGAACGCCCTGGCGTAGCCGCGCCCGTTTGCGGAGGGCTCCACCACCAGCGTGTGGAGCACCCATACCCCGCTGTCTGCGGCTTTATAGAGCCAGTCGGCGCCGGAGTACTCCGGCACCTGCCGCTGATTTATCCTGCCGGCGGCGAGCACCCTCCCGCCGTCCTCCAGCACGAACAGGTCGCCCAGGGAGACCGCTGTTTCCGCCGTCTCCCGCACGGGATAGACCCCGCGCTGCCAGCCTATCGTCATCTCGCCTGTTTCTTCTTTGTCGTGGATATGGCCGTATATCTCCGTTACGGCGTCTATATCCGCTTCTGCCGCCTTCCCTATGTTCATCTTATGCTTCCTGTATCAGTGATATTTCTTGTAGCCCGGGTGTCTTATCGGGAACGACTTTCCTATCTCGCAGCACTCCTGTATCTTGTCCATGGGCAGGTCGTTGGCGCCGCCGAGCTGACGCGCCACAAGGCTCACCTTGGCGAAGTGCTCCAGGGTCTCCATGCGGTAGTAGGCCTGGATTATATCCACGCCGACGGTGAGTGCGCCGTGGTTCTCCATGAGAATGGTGTCGTGATTCGCAAGGAAAGGCACGATGCTGTCCGCGACTCCCTGGGAGCCGGGGGTGTCGTACGGGGCTATCGGAACGCTGCCAAGGAAGATTATCGCCTCCGGCATGGTGTAGTCGTCCAGCGGGATATGAGCTATCGCGAAGCCGGTGGCTGTGGGCGGGTGCGCGTGGACTACTGCGTTGACCTCCGGGCGCGCCTCATAGCAGCGCAGATGTACCTTGAACTCGCTCGTGGGCTTGTATCCGGGGAGCTGCGCAGGCTCCACCACCTCGTTCTTCGCATTCATCTTGATGAGCATTTCCGGCTTGAGCAGAGCCTTGCTGGTGCCTGTCGGAGTTGTTATGAAATTGCCGTCCGGGAGCCTTGCGGAGATGTTTCCGTCGTTCGCCGCAACGAATCCAAGCTGCCACAGCTTGTGTCCCACATCGCATATTGCTTCCTTGATTTCCTGTTCCGTCATGATAGATTTCCTTCCTGTCATTGTTGTGGGCGTTAATTGACCCTATATTTTATTGTACCATTTCTTAAACGAAAAGTAAAGCGTTTATCTCAGGTTTTTATTTGTGCAAAATAACCAAAAATTCCCCCTGCGATTTTTCTTATACAGGACGTTTCACCGACTTGTAATATTTCATTTTTTGTAGTATAATGATTACATAGGCTGTTAATGCCACAGTATTATTGGTAAATACTTACTGGCTTTAACACGACAAAAAGTACAACGGAGGTGCGCTAGGTGAGCGGAAACAGTCTAAAATGGATACCCCTCGGGGGAATGGAGCTGTCAGCGGCAAATCTTGCCCCGGCTGAAAAGCTCCGCAAATTCGGATTTTCGCTGGTGTGCTGCGAGTTCGGCTCTCAGAAGCTGACAAAGGCTGAGCTGTGCATATATGACGTCCTTGCCGAAAAGGAAAATCCCAACATACTGCTGATAACCTCGGCACGGGTGCTTTACGGCTGGTACAGGATCCTTATGACGGGGATCGGCGCGGATTTCAAGGTTATCTCCGGCGCTGCAAACGAGATAGTTTTCTTCTCGCAGGACGGTTCAAATCTCTGCCTTATGCCCGGGGACGCGCTCAAGGGCGCGAACGGCCTCAAAGGCAAGGTGCCGCAGGATTTCAAGTGGGATCTCATTATAATAGACGACGAGCAGAACACGAACGTGCCCGACTACAAGGCATGGAAGGAGCTTATCCCGTGGAAGGCTGAGCGCCTGCTGACGTTCTCCTGCTTCCCCGCGAAAAACGACGAGGACAAGGCGGCTTTCTCCGAGCTTGTAAAATCCGTTCTCACAGACGAGGAGCTTTCCTCCGCCGCCGACGATGTGGCATTTGACGCTTCCGCGCTGCCGCTGAGCTATGAGACCCCCGTGATGATGGCGGGCAGCAGGAGCATTTACGACGGCAGCGTAAGCCGCAATATCTCCTTCGTGGACTACGAATACGACAAGGAATTCATCTCCGGTCTGCGCCGCAGAATGGATATCAGGAGCGGTCTGCCGAACTACAAGTACGGCGGAAACATCTTCGAGGAATTCGACATAGAGGAGCTCAAGGGCACCTACACGAAGCCCTCCTACACCGCGTCGGACGTATCGGAGCTCCGCGCGGCGGACAAGAAGCTGGACGAGTTCCTGAAGCTTGCAGACGAGATAATCACCGATGAAAAGAGCCGCGCAATAGTTTACTGCTGCGACCGCGGCACGGCGGAATTCCTCCGCAAGACCCTTTCGGCGGTGTGCACCTCCGCCCCGGTGAAGATGGCGCGCGGCGAGCTTTTCAGCAACGAGAATATTCTCAGGAAGCTCCGCGTGGACGACAAGACTACATACCCCAAGTTCATCATCGCAGGCGACGATATCGGCGCTGTCGGCGACGGGCTTGACCGGGTCACACACGTTATAAACTACGAGCTGCCCGCCTCCCCGGCGCTTCTTGAAAGAAGAATGACCCGCCACGGCGCTGCAAACGAAAACTCCCGCAGCTTCATAATATTCCGCGACGGCAACCGCCTTTTCGACAGCAGAATGCTTGACAAGGTGCTGTACGGTGCGCTCCCGGGTGCGCTCAGCTTTACGGTTCCGCAGAGGAATATTCTTCTCGATATCGGGATAAAGGCGGAGTGCGTTTCAAACCTCATCGCCGACCTGAAATACGTTCACAGCTACTCCAGCGAGGTAGACAGCTGCTACGACCTTGTAAAGAAGTTCAAGGGAGAATACGAGCTGCTCGGCGCAGGAAAGGTCTCCAACGCAAAACAGCTTTCGGAATTCTCCGGCGAAATGCTCGGCAGGATATGCAAGTTCTACGGCGTTACAAAGGACTCCTCCGGCGAGGAGATCGAAGCGGCGCTGGCTTCCGCTAAGGGACTGTGCGTTTCCGACGACGGCGTGCTTGCTGCCATCAGCGCGGACGTGATCTCAAACACCGCCGCAAGCCTTGACGCAGACCCGGCTTCCCAGCCATACGGTGCGGAGGTCCTCGCAGGCATAAAGGAGGCGCGTCAGCACATTGACGAGCTCCACAGCGGCAGGAACTACCACCTCATGATAAAGAACGACATTCAGTCAATGAACGACTGCATACAGTACCCGGTGCTCTTCGGTATCTGGCGATACAGAGTGCGGGAGGAGGACAGCGTCCGCTCCTTCAGGGACTTCATAAAGATCTACAACGACGGTTTATAATATCCGGCGTATCCTGCGAATGTCCTGCCGCACGGGGCATGGCGCAGCTTTATTAGATGTGCGGAGAAACGGGGCGTATTTATGAGCGAAAAAAACGAGCAGGTTGAACAGCTCCTTGGCGACTTTTTCGAGCGAAACACTGCCGGCGACAAAGAGGGCATGAAAGAGGTTCTGCTGAAGATCCAGAATATGCTCTACTCCGGCGAGGTTGACAGCACGCCGTTCAAGGACTATTTCAACAGCATGTACACCGGAAGAAGCGCGATAAATGTCGCAGGCATGGTGAACGACTACCCCAGGGAGTCCATCATACGCGAGCTTCTCCAGAACGTGTTCGGCTGCGACTATGACGAAAATGACATCAAGGTTATGATAGAGTTCCTTGACGAGGGTCAGGTGAAGCTCACATATAACGAGACAGGCTTCCGTCTGGAGCAGGTATTCTATTACCTGTCAGTCGGCAGGAGCGAATCCAGCCGCGACCGCGAGGGTCGTTTCGGTCTTGGCGCAAAGAGCGTATTCGCGAACGTTGACTGGTTCAAGATGCGTTCGAACAACTATTCCCTGCGTGTGGTCAACGACGGCGGCACGCTGAAGGTGCGCGAGCTGGAGCTCACAGCCCAGAAGTTCAAGCACACCGAGATAGTTTTCGCGCTGGACGAGGAGGATCAGAAGAAGCTCCACGACAACCTCGTCACCATGACCACCCAGAAGGGCGACTACATTAACATGATCGACCTGTGCTTCGCGTTCATCAAGAAGAAGCACCTCAAGGCAAGCGACGAAAACGAGGCTCCCAACCGCACGTTCAACATTGCGGTCATCTCCTTCGGCAAGCCCGAGGTCGTATACAAGATACAGCAGTACCGCCGCGACGAGAACGATCTCCCCAAGATACGTTTCAGCGAGAACGGCAAGTCCGTGGCAGACTTTATCCACATGGAGGAGAACGGCTTCGTTTACCTGATACCGTTCGCTATCTCCGGCGCAAAGCGCGAGGCCGCAAAGGTGCTGATGAGCAAGTACAACTACTTCTCCACCTTTGAGCTGACAGGTCTTGTAAAGGCAAGCAAGCAGGCGTTCCTCCAGGAGCAGCTTTCGGCGTTCTTCGTCAGCGTTCCCAACAGGTACGTCACCAACAACCGCGCGGGTATCCGACACGACTGCATCGAGGAGGTCTCCACTGAGATCGAGGAGGATATCCTCGACATCGTTGACGAGTACAAGCGGCTGTTCGTGCTCCAGCTCACAAAGCGCCCGGACAATCCTGAGCGCTATATGCTCCGCCCGGCGCAGTATGTTTTCGAGTTCTTCTACAACTACATAAACACAAGTTCGCTTGTCAAGGAGCTTCGCGAGAAGTTCGCGGCGAACATCTCCATCAAGTTCCCCGACCGCGACGAGCCGGTCACATTCAGCGACCTGCGCGAGCGCGGCTACTTCAACGAGCGCTCCGATGTGGATATCGAGGATCACGACAGCGGCGCGGCTTCCGAGACGCTGCTCACAGACCTGGAGCAGATGAAGGGCTGGTACGGCGATTCCGAAAACGACCACGTTTTCGCGGCAAAGTACGACTGGTACAGGCAGGAGACCAACGAGCGCGGCGTTGAATACGCGTACTCGTTCCAGCAGGACGGTCACAGCTATATCATGACCTCCGACAAGAACCCGAAGATAAAGGATTACAGCCTGTCGGAAGGCTTCATGAGCATTATCAGCCTGAAGCTCAACAGTTGTATCGTAAACGGCGCAGTCGCGGACGAGAACGCTCTTGAAGAGGCTTTCCGGATAATCGACGAAATGTTCGGCTCCAGCTACCGCATAGATATGAAGTACTTCCAGTTCATCATAACCTCCGGCGGCACCGAGCTCCAGTTCGAGATATCCAAGATCCAGATAGGCAACCTGAAAAAGGCGATGGACGTTATCCAGAAGCATGAAATGCGCTTCGAAAGCCATCAGATATACAATCAGGTCATATCCCTCATGGTGAACTCGTTCACGAACGGCAAGGACACCATGCAGTTCCTGCGCGAGATAAAGAGCCAGGGCGGCGATGTCACCCTCGCGCTGGATATCAACAAGCGCTACCGCTTCTCCGCTTACGGAAAGCAGTTCATGATTCCGCCGAACATCACCAACACCGACCTGCTTGAAATAGTCGGCGACGTTTACCTGCTCATCGAGAGCGGAATGTTCAACGGACGCGTGTTCGACTTCCCCTACTCCCCCAACCGCTTTGAATACGACCCGGACGAGATAATCGGCGCGCTGCCTGAGCTTGAAAGCGCGGAAGCTGTTGCAGACGAGCTTGCAAAGATTTACACCTGCGACCTCGGGCTTGACAAGATCGCGCTGCTCGGCGAGAACGACAAGATACTCAGGATAATCGACCACGCAGAAGTGATCGCGCCAGCCGTAAAGTCCAAGACCGTGAAGTACGTTGTGCTCCGCGACGGGCTGACAAAGCCGCAGTTCGCGAGATTCATCGAGTTCATTCTGACAGGAAAGAACAGCGGCATTCTGGCGGCGGTTTACTCCAGCACCGAGGAGCCGAACCAGGTTCTCGTTGACCAGATCCCCTACTACTACAAGCCGGTTCCGACTATCCAGCGCAAGGAGTTCGACTTCCTGCGCGGCGAGATAAAGCGCATTTCCGGCATAAAGAACCCGCGCCTGTACAAGAACTACTTCGCGCGCGACATCAACGCAAAGCTTTACGGCTACGGCGGGATATGCCCGTGCTGCGGCTACGAGTCCAAGCTCATCAACAGCTTTATCCTGAAGAGCTTCTCGGTAGGTCTGCTTAACGCCGAGGGCAAGGAGCAGAAATTCAAGTTCTCGCTGTACCTCTGCGCTAACGACAATTTCGCGGCTGGCGGCTGGATAATCGACGATGTAAACATTGGCGGAATGTCGCCGTTCCTCTGGCTGGAGGAGCTTTCACAGATAGACTATATCCCGCCGGAGTTCCTGTACTGCCGTATCAAGTACCGTCCGCAGGTAACGTACGCTATCTGCGAGGCTGCCGCTGAGGGCGAGGAAACCGCAGGCGGCGATGTTTACGACGGCGCTCAGGAAATTCTCGACTTCGTGCTTTCGCCTATGATGGCGGCTAAGTGGTTCGAGGACAACCAGAAATAATTTAACAATCAACTGAGGACTCCCCTTTCCAGTGTGGAAAGGGGAGTTCTTTATATAAATTGGGGTATCTGCTGAGTTATGCAGTGGATATTTCCGCCGCCTATCAGGATATCTCTGGCATAAATCGGGATAACCTCCCGCTCCGGGAAAAGCTCCTGTAATTTCGCACGCGCAGGCTCGTCCGCCGGGTCGCCGAAAAACGGCATTACCACCGCGCCGTTCGCAATGTAGAAATTAACGTAGCTCGCCGCCAGCCGCTCACCGGGAGTCCTGGTCGGCTCAAAGTCCATGGTGTCCAGCCCGTCACATTCCTCGGCGGTGATGGTGACCGGCTTCGGGAGGTACAGCCTGTGCACCTTTATCCTGCGCCCCTTTGCGTCGGTGGAGCTCTCCAGAATTTCCAGGCAGGAGCGCGACAGCTCGTACTGCGGGTCGGATGTATCGTCCGTCCACGCGAGCACCACTTCCCCGGGCTTCACAAAGGCGCAGATGTTGTCAACGTGCTCGTTGGTCTCGTCGTTGTATATGCCGCGCTTCAGCCAGATGACCTTTTCCGCGCCGAGACTGGATTTCAGCTTGTCCTCTATCTGCTGTTTGGTCATGCCGGGGTTTCTTCCGGCGCTGAGCAGGCAGGCCTCGGTCGTGAGGATAGTCCCCTCCCCGTCCGAGTGTATCGAGCCGCCCTCCAGCACGAAACCGGACATATCGTACATATCCTTGTCGTAGAGGTCGCAGAGCTTACGCGCCATGCGGTCGTCCTTGTCCCATGGGAAATACAGACCGTCCACAAGACCGCCCCACGCGTTGAAGCTCCAGTTTATGCCGCGTATTTCACTTCCGTTCGTCACGAATGTGGGCGCGTAGTCCCTCGCCCAACTATCGTTGCTGGACATCTCCACCACCCTGATGTGCGGCGGGAGCATTCTGCGGGCGTTTTCATACTGCCTGTCGCTGGCGCAGACTGTTACTTTCTCGCTGCGCGCGATAGCCTCGCAGACCTTAACGAACGCCTTCCGCGCCGCGTAGGCTCCGTACTGCCATGAATCCGAGCGCTCCGGGAATATAAGAATACAGCCGTAGTGCGGCGAGAACTCCGCCGGCATATAGAAGCCGTCCTGCCCCGGTATCGTGTCAAGAACTCTCATGCTGAACCTCCGTTATCTCTCGGTAATTTTGCCGTACATCTCCGGCCGTCTGTCCCGGAAAACTCCCCAGCTAAGCCGCATATCGCGCAGCTCGTCCAGGTCAAAGCCGTGCACAAGCACTGTATCGGAGGTGCGGTCGGCGCACTCCACAAGCGCTCCGGTGTTGTCGGCGATAAAGCTGCTTCCGTAGAATGTCAGCGCCGAGGACTGGTTCTGGTTCTCGCTGTCGGGAGTTACGGTCTCAGTACCTATCCTGTTCGCCGCAATTACCGGAACTAGGTTCGCCGCCGCGTGTCCCTGCATACAGCGCTGCCAGTGCGGCATACTGTCGCACTCCAGCACCGGCTCGGAGCCTATGGCGGTCGGGTAGAGCAGGATTTCCGCGCCCATCAGAGCCATGCAGCGCGCAGCCTCCGGGAACCACTGATCCCAGCAGATTCCAACCCCGATTTTCCCGAATCGGGTGTCCCACACCTTAAATCCGGTGCCGCCGGGGGTGAAGTAGAATTTCTCCTGATAGAAGTGGTCGTCCGGGATATGGGTCTTGCGGTACACTCCCATTATGGAGCCGTCCGCGTCTATCATGGCTATGCTGTTGTAGAGCACGTTGCCGTCCTGCTCGTAGAAGCTCACGGGGATAACCGCGCCTAGCTCCGCGGCGACCTGCTGAAAACGCTTTACCGCAGGGTTCTCCTCCACCGGAAGAGCCAGCTTATAGCTGTCGTAGCGGCGCTCCTGGCAGAAATACCAGTTCTCGAAAAGCTCCGGCAGGAGTATCACGTTGGCGCCCTTTCCGGCGGCCTCCCTGACCAGCTTTTCGGCTTTCTCTATGGATTTTTCCGGGGTCTCCGGAATGGACATCTGAATCGCTGCAACTGTTATATTTCGCATAGCGTTTGTCTCCTTTATCACTAAATCTATCTTAATTATAACATCTGAGCGCCCCCATGTCAAATAGTTTGTCGCAAATTCTCAAAAAACCTTGAAAATATTCGCCGTTTATGCTACAATAAAAGGGTAGAATTTTTTACCCGAAAGGACGTTTTATCTATGAATATTCTGGTAGTAGGCGGCGGCGGACGCGAACACGCAATCATCACGGCTCTTTCCAAATCACCCAGGGTCGAAAAAATCTGGGCGGCTCCCGGCAACGGCGGAATTTCCGCGCTGGCAGAGTGCTTCCCTGTAAAGGCGACCGACCTTGACGGGATTCTTGAGCTGGCAAAGAAGCTCCAACCTGATTACGTTTTTGTGGCTCCCGACGATCCCCTTGTTATGGGAATGGTAGACAAGCTCAACGAAGCGGGCTTCAGGACGTTCGGCCCCCGCGCGAACGCGGCTATTCTGGAGGGCAGCAAGGTGTTCTCCAAGGCGCTGATGAAGAAGTACGGCATACCCACCGCAGGTTACGAAACCTTCACGGACGCGGACAAGGCTGTGGAGTACATCAGACAGCAGAACAGCTACCCCGCAGTTATCAAGTGCGACGGTCTGGCGCTGGGCAAGGGCGTTATCATCGCAAAGGACTTTGACGAGGCAAAGGCAGCCGTTGAATCCATGCTGCTGGACGGCAAGTTCGGAAAATCCGGCAGCGAAATAGTTATCGAGGAATTCATGACCGGCCCGGAGGTAACAGTGCTCGCATTCACTGATGGCAAAACCGTGAAGCCCATGATATCCTCCATGGATCACAAGCGCGCCAACGACAACGACGAGGGGCTCAACACCGGCGGAATGGGCACCATCGCGCCGAATCCCTGCTACACCAACGCGTTCAAGGCTGAGTGCATGGAAAAGATATTCAAGCCGACCATCGCCGCAATGCAGGCGGAGGGTCGTCCGTTCAAGGGCTGCCTTTACTTTGGGCTTATGCTCACGCCGAACGGCGCAAAGGTCGTTGAGTACAACTGCCGCTTCGGCGACCCGGAGACCCAGGTAGTGCTCCCGCTGCTCGAAACCGACCTTGTTGACATCATGGAGGCTGTCTGGGAGGAGAAGCTCGACCAGCTCGACATCAGGTGGAGCGATAAGTCCTGCGCCTGCGTAGTGATCGCCAGCGGCGGCTATCCCGAAAAGTATGTCACCGGCAAGGAGATATCCGGGTTGGACGAAAAGGGGCAGTCTCCCCTCGCCTACGTTTACCATGCGGGAACAAAGCTGGAAAACGGTAAGTACTACACCGCCGGCGGCAGAGTTCTCGGCGTTACAGCCACCGGGGCTGACCTCCGCGAGGCTCTCGACAAGGCTTACAAGGCAGTGGACGCAATAACCTTTGAGAACGCGCATTACCGTAAGGATATCGGTCAGCGCGCGCTGAAGGCTCTCTGAAAGGCAGGAGCATGAAAAAGACGATAACAGTCCTTTCCATTGTCAGCGGATTAGTCGCGGTTCTCGCCGTTGTGCTGAATATCCAGGTGATTTTCGGCGGGGAGAGCTTCTTCTTCCGTTTCGCAATGTTTTCAATGATGAAAAACGGCGGCTCTATGGGGTATCTCGGCAACCTGCTGAGTATGCTGATAGTTGCCGTAGGCTTCGGCGGAATGTGCCTTTCCGGGCTTAAAGCCGTGCGCGGCGGTGGAATGAAAGCCGTGCGCTCCGCGCTTATCGCCGGTGGGCTTATGACGCTGCTTTCCGTGATCTCGCTGATTTGCAGCATAGCCGGAGGTATGTTCAACTTCGGAGATATCGTGATACTGCTCATGCCGGCGGTGTACACGTTCCTTGTCTTCTCCGGAAGCGACAAGCTTTAAATTACAAAAACCGCGCTGGTTTCCCGGCGCGGTCTCTTTATGGACATAAAAAATCAGGCGGCTCGTCACCGCCTGATTTCTTTGCGAGTTGATCAATAGGTTCTATAAGAAATTTGCCATAGCGTGACCAAGAGGTCTGACCATGTAAATGCTAGTTTCCTGTGAGAAAATACCAACCAATCCGGAGCGAATTACTCGCCTCTCATCTTTGCGAAGCAGTCGCTGCAATATACAGGTCTGTCTTCCTTCGGCTCGAAAGGAACCTTAGCGATCCCGCCGCAGCCAGCGCAGGTAGCCTCATAGAAGGTTCTGCCGCTCTTGCCGGCATTCTTCTTAGCGTCGCGGCAAGCCTTGCATCTCTGGGGCTGATTTGTGAAGCCCTTTTCAGCGTAGAATTCCTGCTCACCGGCGGTGAACACGAAGTCAGCTCCGCACTCCTTGCACTTTAAAGTGATGTCTGTGTACATAGTCCATACCTCATAAAAAAATTATTTTGCCCTGGTCGGACTCCCACCGACACCTTTGATAAACAACGCTCTTGGAAATTAAGCTACCGGGTCGTATTTCGTTGTTATAGCCGCGGAAGAATGCTTTTAAGCTTAGTCCGCGCACGCGTCACCGCATTATCCACCGACTTAACGCTGATGGACAGCTTCTCCGCGATTTCCGTATAGTTCATGCCGAGTATCACACCCTCGATGCAGCGAAGCTCCATCGGGGAAAGCAGCGCCTTCATCTGACCTGTTATCTCCGCAGCATTTTCCTGACCTATCACCAGCTCCTCCGGAGAGGGGGCGCTGTCGGGAATCTCCTCGTCGGACAGCTCGGAAAGACGCTCCGTCCTGCGGTTGGCGCGCTGCACCGCATTCTTCATGCGGTTGGAGATACACACAGAGACAAAACCGCTGAAGCTCCCGCGCTCCGGCACATAACCGGAAGCCGCATTGATAAGCGCGTCAAGCCCGTCGCTCACAAGCTCCTCATAGTCCGCGCTGCCGCTGTATTTCCCGGCAAGCGCCAGGACAAGCCCTGTGTAGCGCGAAACAAGCTCCGCCACCGCCTCGCCGTTTTCCGCCAGGGAAAAACGCTCGGCGAGCTGTTCATCAGACATCTGTGTAAAATCAGCCATACAAATGATCCAAATTACTTTTAATGTAAATACTTCTGCTACTCGTAATTATAGCACCTGAATTAAGATTTGTCAAGGAAAATTCGCAAATTTTCCAAAGTCAAGCACTTTATATGAAAATCAACGCCCCTGTTTATGCAATTCCACTATACAACAGATGTCGGGAATCAGCGCCTGTACTCGGTTCTGCCGGTTTTGAAGAGATTCCCGCCCTTACAGTCGATCGCGACGATCAGCGGGAACTTCTCGAAATGGAGCCGCTTAACGCTCTCGCAGCCGAGATCCTCAAACGCGATGACCTCGCACTCGGTGATACACTTGCAGGCAAGCGCGCCCGCGCCGCCGATGGCGCAGAAATAAACCGCGCCGTTGCGCTCTATCGCGTCGCATACCGCCTGGGAGCGCTCCCCCTTGCCTATCATCGCGGAAAGCCCCATGTCCAGCAGCATTGGAGAATAAACATCCATTCTGCTCGAGGTGGTGGGGCCGCAGGAGCCGATCACCATGCCGTCCTTTGCCTGGGTAGGGCCTGCGTAGTATATCGCGGCTCCGTCAATGGCATAGGGCAGCGGCTCGCCGCTCTCAATGCAGGACTTTATCCGCTTGTGCGCCGCGTCACGGGAGGTATACACCGTGCCGGAAAGCAGCACCTTGTCCCCTGCCCTGAGCGTTTTCGCCTTTTCTTTAAGTTCGCTTGCGTCTAACTCGATAGTCATGTCTGAAATTCACCTATACACCTATATAAGAAATACGGCGGCGCGGCAAAAGTCGTACCGCCGTTTTAAACTGCTCGTTATCAGAATCCGCCGAAGCCGCCGAAATCCGAGCTCATATCGTCGTCGCTGCTGTCGGAGCTGCCGCCGAAGTCCCAGATGGAGGAATCATCGGCAGAAGGCGGTGTGGCAGGATTTTCCTCAGCAGGCTCTTCCTGCTTTTCCGGCTCGTCATAGGAGATAGCGGAATCAGCGCCGTTTGCGGATTCCATGGCTTCAAGCTGCTTCTGGAGGTCAGCCCACGGGTCGTCTGCCGCAGGTTCCTCGGCAGCCGTTTCTTCCGTGCTGCTGCCGGAATCGCTCACGCTCTGGAGCGCAGCCTCAGCGTCGCGCAGCGCCTTCATCAGTGCGTCCTCCTCGGACATTCCGGAGTCTTCCGGCTCGTCGTCCATGCTGAAATCGGAAACATTGTTCGGCTTGATGGCCGCAGCTTCCTCGGCAGCCTTTACAGCCGCAAGGAGATCCTCGTCCGCGTCATTTCCAAGGGAGCTGGAATTCATGGTCTGGGCAAGCAGATCCGTGGTGAAATCATTGTCAAAGGAAGCCTCTGCGTGGTCGGAAACATCCAGCGGAGCCACAGTATCGACCGTATCTTCGGGCTTATCCATGTCGAAGCCGGTCATATCCTCCTGATCGTTGTTTGTGAACAGGTCGCCGCCGAAAGGATTGGAAGCGTCCGGGTTCATCAGCGGGATATCTTCCTTGTTCTCCTCGGCCATCTTCTGCTCGGCAGCCGCTACTGCGTCAGCCATTTCATTGCCGCCCCATTCCTCTTCAAATACGGCGGGAGCTCCGACATCGACAGCCGGCGCGCCGTCCTCCACGGTCAGCGGGAGCGTCACAGGCTCGGAAACCGGCTCATCTTCCGGCTCGGCAGCGGGCTGCTCTGGCTCGGCGGCAGGCTGGGGCTGGAGCTCCTCCTCGGGCTCCTCGTTCACCTGGTCGAAAACGGACAGGTCGGGAGTTTCAGCGGGCTCTTCCTCCTCAAACGCGGGAGCGGTGTAAACCGGCTTTGCGGCGGGCTCCGGCGCGGGGAGAGTGACCGCCTCGGCGGGAGCCGTTCCAAGCAGCTCGGCAGCGGAAGCGTTCACGGCATTGTAGCCCTCGTTCATAGCCTCGAGCTGCGCCCGGAGCTGGTCGAGGAACGCGGAAGTCCTGCCGTTCATCTCATTCTGTTTTGCAGCGGCGTCTGCAACGATTTCCGCCGCCTGCTTCTTAGCCTTTTCGATGATCTCCGCAGCCTCGTCGTTCGCCTTTTCGAGAACCTCGTTAAACGTGCGGGTCGCCTCGGCGGAAACGCCCTTTCCGCTCTTGAGCATATCGGTCATCTTTTTCTTCTCGGCGTCAACGCGGTCTTTAAGGCTGCGTATCTCTATCGCCTGTCTGGAGGTGACCTCTTTTTCCTCCTCAAGCTGGGCGGAAACCTCTCCGACCTTCCTGTCCGCCTCTGCCTGGGCAGCCTTTATGCGGCTGTCGGCTTCCTCGGCGAGCTTTTCAGCCGCCTTGGTCTTTTCGTCGTTCTTCTTCATATCCGCTTCGAGCGCGCTCATTTTCTTGCGGAGGTCGCTTATGTAAGTATTAACTTCGTTTTTGTCAAAGCCAAAAGGTACCTGCTTGAATCCATCTCCGGCTGCCATCTGTGTTCCTCCTGAATTTAAAAAATCAATAAATCGGGCGCATAACATCTGGTCTGCAAATGGAGCGCCGCCTATATAATATGATTATACCACAAAAAAAGCAATTATACAAGAGTTTTAGCAAATTTTATATTTTGCACCTCGATAAACGCAGATTTTTGTGAAATCCTCCAAAGATGAATTTTAGTTTTTGTGATAATTATAGATTTTCTATGGTCAAAATGCATAAACAGTGAAAATCGGGTTGTTTTTTTTCATGAATGCGTGTATAATCATACTGTAACCAATTTGTAACTTTTGGACAAGGAAGGATTGATGATATGCACGACAAGACCATGACTTTTTCCGTACACGACGATAGGGAAAACGAGATGAAAGAGATCCTTACTACTGTCTATGACGCGCTGAAGCAGAAGGGCTACAATCCCATAAATCAGCTTGTAGGCTATATTCTTTCCGAGGATCCTACATACATCACGACCTTCAACAACGCCCGGGGACTTATCCGCCACATCGACCGCGACGAGCTGCTCCAGGTGCTTGTGAAGTCTTACCTGTCAGACTGAGACGGAAAACAAAACAGAACGACCCCGCCATCTGCGGGGCTGTTTTTGTGTATGGGGAAAGTTACCGCAACATTATTTACTTTAATTAAGGAAAACACCATGAGCTACACAAAGAAAATGACCGAGGGCAGCGAGCTGAAGCACATCATTCTGTTCACCCTGCCGCTGTTTGCCGGAAATGTATTCCAGCAGCTTTACAACATCGTTGATTCCATGATAGTCGGGAAGTTTCTGGGCTCCGACAAGCTGGCGGCGGTAGGCACCACCGGTTCCCTCACCTACCTGTTCAGCACGCTGTGCATAGGGCTTTCCGTGGGCGCGGGGATCCTCATTTCCCAGCGGTTCGGCGCGGGAATGCACAAGGAGGTGCGGCGGCTGATAACCAACTCCGCGTACGTTATCATGGCGTTCGGCGTGGTCGTCACCGTTATCTCCGTGAGCTGCGCCGGGCTGCTGATGAAAATGATGAACACCCCGGAATCGCTGATGGAGGACGCCACGAACTATATGCGCGCCGCCTGCACGGGAACGCTCTGCGTTGCCGCGTACAACTGGATAAACTCTGTCATGCGCTCCCTTGGAGATTCCCGCACGCCGCTGATATTCCTGATAGTCGCCAGCCTGCTGAATGTCGGGCTCGACCTGCTTTTCGTCTGCGTGTTTGATTTCGGGGTCGTCGGCGCGGCTTACGCCACCGTTATCTCCCAGGGTGTCAGCGCGGCGGGAAGCATTATCGTGGGCTTCAGGAAGAACCCTTACTTCAGGCTGACAAAGGCGGACGCAAAGCCCCACTGGGAAACCTGCCGCCGGTGTATCTCCACGGGAATCCCGATAGCGCTACAGAACGCGATGATATCCGTTTCGATGATCTTCCTCCAGAGGACTGCGAACGGCTTCGGGGAAACGGTCATGGCGGCGTATACTGCGACAATGCGCGTGGAGCAGCTCGTGCAGCAGCCGTTTGCCTCGCTGAACGCGGCGGTGTCCACCTTTGCCGGACAGAATATCGGCGCGGGGCTCCAGAAGCGTGTTATACGCGGGTATCACAGGAGTATGCTGGTGACTGTCGGATTCGCGCTGTTCATCGCCGGGATATTCCTGCTGCTGGGCGACCAGATAGTGGGAATGTTCGTTGACAGCCCGGAGGTAATAGAGATAGGCGGCAAGGCGCTGAGGCTCTCCTGCCTGTTCTACGTCGCCCTCGGAACGATACACACCACCCGCGGACTGCTCAACGGCGCCGGAGATGTGGTCTACGCGATGATAAACGGCTTTGTGGAGGTCATCGGGCGTATAGGCTTCGCGATAATCCTCGTGCATATCCCCGGAATGGGCTGGTGGGCCGTGTGGACTACCACCTGCCTGACCTGGGTCATAACGGCGCTCATGAGCCTTATCCGCTACTGGCAGGGCAAATGGAAGGACAAGTGCAGGCTAAACCAGGAGAAGTCCGCTCAAACGGTTCAATAAAACAATTTCCGGAACCGAACGATCATGCTATAAATTCAAAATTAAAACAGGGGCAGCTATTGTCCCTGTTTTTTCGCTATTGAGCACAAACGCTCCAGCCGTGCGGGCTGCACCCGACTGGTCATGCATAGCCGGTATGAAAAGCGGCTTAGCTGCTGAAATTCACCTCCCAACAGCTAAAACAATTTGTGGGAATAGCTGGTTATTCTAAATTCGCAGCTTTCGCCAGGTCAATAAGCAGCTCCCTGCTTACGTTGCCGTTAAGAGTAAACAAATATCCGTCCATCGTCCACGCCGCACCGCACTCGCCGTTATTTTCGGGAATAAACACCCCGCTGCAGCCGTTGATCGTTATTTCCTCCGGAGCTCCGTATTCCGTGTTGAAATTGTACGCGTCTCCAATTACGGATTGCCATAGAGTAACCTTTTTCTCCCCGGACCGATAAATGGAAATGACATCTGAGTCGTCGCTCTGCCTTTCCGTCAGCGAAAAACCGGTTTCAGGCGTAAGTCCGTACAGGCTCTCTATTTTAGTTTTATCATCGGGAGTTCTGCTTAGATATGTGACTGAATGGTCGCTGTGCGCGTTGAAAGTAAATCTCCCGACAGAATACCAGATACTGAATCCCGTCAGCAGGAATACTGCGAGGATCACCGCAAGCAAAGCGTATTTTATGCGCCTGACTGAGAATCCGCCGGATACTTTCCGGGGATCTGACAATGCCCGGATAGTCTGACAGCGGCGTATTTTATAGGCTGCCGAAAAATGGTGCTTCTTTAAATTGGCGGTGTATTTCAAAAGACGTTCATCTAATGTATTTTCTATTCCATCAGCTATCAGATCATCAGGTTTCATTGGTAATGCCTCGTTTCTCAAGATGTTTTATCAAACGCTGTCTTGCGCGGAATATCCTCTGCCGCGCCTGATTCCCGGTAATGCCGAGAAGCTGTGCGATCTCAGACGGAGTATGCTCCCTGATAAGATAGAGAAACATTATCTCATAATCATTATCCGACAAATCACGCAGTGCGCATTTGATTTCCTCAGAGCTGACCCTGCTGATAATTTCGTCCTCGATATTTACGTCTGACTTGGCGCCAAATACCTCGTCAATATCCACCGCCGGGTGGCGCTGCTTCTTTTTGAGCATATTCAGAGAAATGTTCTTCACTACTATAACAAGATAGAAGCGGGTTTCGTTACAGTCAATCACGCGTATTTTTTCAAGATGTTTTATCACGCTGACAAAGGAATCCTGCACTGCGTCTTCCGCGTCCGTGCGGTTGTGAAGAATATTGTATGCGACGTTGTACATGACCTGCTCGTTGGCTTCGTACAGCGAACGGACAAGCTCCCTGTCCGTTTCGTCGTTTATTATTGAAAGAAGCGCTGAAAGCATTTCCCGACCTCGTTTCTTATTTTATTTGCTTCAAGTATAACATCAATTGGGTAAAAAATCAATACTCCTACCCGGATATATTGGAGGTCGGCGGATATCGCTTTAAGGCAACGCCGCGCAAATCAGCAAGCAATTTTAGATTTTTAAATCCCGAATAATACGGAATAAATCCCGGCGTTTCGATGATTATCCCGACGCTTTCCGGAAAGTCACGATCCTTTCCAATGCGTTTTCCGCAACGACGATTCCCCCGCTCGTCGGCTTAACAAAGCCGCAGATACACTTCATCAGCATTGTCTTTCCGCTGCCGTTTCTGCCGATAAAGCCGTGGATTTTTCCGCGCTCAAAGTTCGCTGCAGCGCTTTTCAAAATCTCGTTTTTCTGCAAAGTCAAACTCACATTTTTTATTTCAATCATAATTACTTCCCCTCCGAATCTACCGCAGAGCAATCGAATTTTTTCAGCCGAATTAAGCACAAAACCATTAGCAATGCAATTAAGACCACGAAGTAAATTGCAGAACACCAAATCGGGTATAACGGTTCGCGTCGAAATTCCGTGAAGTGAAGCCACACAATGGAGTTTGCCATAGGCAGCGCCCACATCGTTGATGCCTTAATCGAGCAAAGTGCTGAGCCTAACGAAATCAGCGCGCCGCAAATTATAACGCCCACGGTCTTTTTCCCGAGAATTGTAAAGCACATCAAAACCATTCCGAGCAGCACCAGATACACGAAAACAAACAGTGTGCTTTGCGTTGCCGCGCCTGTTAATGTCAGGTGATTAAAGAGGTTTTTCGGAAGCAAAAGCGCGCCGTAGTTCTGCGCTTGGTCGGGGAATTCCACGCCGAAATACACCGCGACATCGCTCCAATTATTCCCCCAAAAGCTCACGGAAATCGCGGGAATTGTGCTTGCAAAAAAAACGAAAATCAAGTACGCCGCGCTCATAATTACGAGATTTATCATCTGACCGAGAAACCAATTTATTCGCCCCGTCCGCACCAAACTGAACATCGCGCTGCCGTCGATTTTTGGGAAATCGCTTGAAATTGCGAGAAATCCCAGCGGAATTATAAGCAGCAGCGAGCCCGAATTCAGCGCGGCAATGTACGGCTCAATTGCGTTCAGCGGCTTGCCCATAATCGCGGCGTTTTCTTCCAAAGGCTGAACCGCACAAATATAAATAAACACAACAATCACTACGAGAATTATCAATCGCGAATTTAACGCCCATTTCACAAAGTTGGTTTTCGCACATTTTAATATGGATTTTATGCTGATCGATTTCATTTTTTAATGCCCCCTGTCCGTGCGTTTTTCCATAATCACCGCAAATCCCGCGAAGCAAATTGCGGCGAAAATTATTGTAACAATCAGCGTCGCCAAAAAACGATCATCTATTTGCATATCGGCAAGTTGACTTGCGGCGTTCGGGAAAAGCAGCGCGATAAAATCCACGGTTTTCTCGTTTTCCGAAAGCCAAGCGTTCGTTTGAATTTTCCCCAAAACTGCCTCAGAAATGAATTTCAGCATAAACGGAAAGCACAAAATTATGTAGGGATTTTTGCAAAACGCGCAAAGGAAAAACGCGGGCAGGACGCTCGTCATTCCGTAAATAAACGACGATAGCAATTTCTTCATAATTCCGATAACAATGCCGTTCGGGAACGCCCACTCGATTTGCTCCGGGGCGGTTGAATTCGGGAATAAAATAAACGCGAAAACTCCGAAAATTATTACACCAAGAGCTGTGCAAAATCCGCCGCCCAAAATCGCCGAAACGAATTTAGAAATATAATATTTCCATCGCCCCGTGCGTGTGATCGTGTAAAGCATATTCCTGCTCGTGCGCTCGGCGATGAACGAAATCACGAACGGAAACGATGCCGTCACTGGCAGCGCCATTGACGAGTAGCCAGTCAGCGCCATGCGGATTATCATCGGCGCGGAGAGGTCGGGGATCTCCGCGCGGACTGCGGGTTCAAGCAAAAACAGCGCCTCAAAAACCGAATAGGCTTTTGATGTCGAATAGTCCATATAAACCTGCACGGATAAGCACAAAACCACCGTCGCCATAACGGCAGCAAGGGCTTCCCAACTGAAAAGGATCCGCGCAAAATCGCATTTTAAAACCTTTAGCATTCTCATTTCACATCACCTGAATATACAAACGCACCTCGCCCGTAATCACATCGACAAACGTGTGGTAAATTTCCCCGTTCGCGTACATTTTTAACTTCCAACAGGGGTAGGCTTCTTGCTCAGCCGCGCCATATTCCTTTGTATTCAGCCAGGTCATTGAAACCTCGGTTACAGAGAATTTCATACGCCCACTGAAAAAGTCGTTTACTATATCGGCGGCAGATTCAACCGTGATAATTTCCGTTATCGGCTCGCTCTCCACCACGTCATAGACCATTGAAACGTCTGCAAAACTGTGAATCTTATTCGTTCTTATCATATCTATACAGCCCATCCAAGAACCGTATGTGTGCTTGTCATAGTCGGAATCGACTCCCGTCCAGCCTCTGCCGCCTTTTTTCGACTCGTAGCGGTCAAACCAAACGCCGTTGTACTCATACGTTATCACAAAGTCGTAACCGTAATAGCCGTTGCCGATGTCAAAAACGTTTACGGCATAAATCAGCGCCTTTGGCAGATTTGCGTCGGCATAGGGAGTGTAAGCAAGCTCGTCAATATATTTTTGCGCGAATTTTGCCGCGTCGGCTATGAATATTTCGCCGTCCAGCAGCCGATATGTATCCGTGCAGGTCAGATCCTCGGTGTATAATACGTGGCGATGTGATAACATGGTATATTTGCCCTCAAGGTCAGCACGATCAACACCGTCATAATCCAACAAATCTCCGTTGTTAAATTTTAATATCACACCGCCGCCCAGCCAGATGAAATAATTCGTGTCGTCAAGCACCGGCCACGGGTCGCTGGTTTCCTGTCCGTTTTTGTAGTCGTCGATGTTCGGGTACTGTTCCAACCGCGGCTTACTTTCATCGGGTTCTCCGTCTAAAAACCGAATCAAATGCCTTTTTTCTTCATCAGTATATTTATTGCCGGTAAGCGTATCGACGGATTTTAAAAAAAAATCATATATCTCATCGGTTGTTTTCCCCGAAAGCTCCACGAGCTTCAGCTCACTAATGCTGTCGGCCTCGGGCGGCGGGGCAAATATGGATTTGTCGAAGTTGAGATTATCATAGCCTTTACTTTTGATCGCTTCAATGTCGCGCTCGTAGCTTTCGCGGATTTCCGGTAAAGTTTTGCGTTCAACAGATTTATCTGCAAAATAAGCGGCGCTGTTTACGGTTTCAACGGGATCGTTCCTACCGCTCGAAGTGGTCGAAGGCGTATTACAGCCTGTCAATAACAGTGACATACAAATTGTAATGGATAAAGCAATAAGTTTTGTTCTTTTCATAAAATATCACCTCGTAATTAAAGCAATTTGACATTCCCAATTAATTGAATCTCAATCTATTGGGAATGTCATCAATACTGTGCGGATTCGTTAATATTATGTAGCCTCATAGATAGTTCCGCCAGCGGTGACGTTCGTGGATGAATCCATGGCGCTAAATGAAAATTCAACAGGTATGGGTGAACCGGAAATCCTACCATTGTATGTTCCTGTTTTTGTAAATTTGAATGAAAAGTCGCTTGGCGTAGTTACAGTAACAACCGAACAGTTACCGCCGTTAAAACTCGTGCAATCGACCCTTATATCCTCTGGTTCTGCCCTCAACGGTAATGTAATACGTCGTGTTTACCGACGTAGCGGCACCGGACTGGTAAACCGCTATCCATTTTGCAGGCAGTGGATTTACATCTCCTGCAGCCGAAGCCGTCACACCTGTCGCGCCTATGCTCACCGCGGCAACTGCTGCAGCAATAATTTTCTTGAACTTCATCATTGAAAATTTCTCCTAAGAAATTAAACAGCTTGATACGTCCGTGTTAGCTACTCAACATCTGCACCATTTGCCTTTAGGTCTTGACCATACTTTGATTATAGCACAACCCCAAACGTATGTCAACGCTTCTGTGAAATTTAACGGAAAAATATGAAATTTGGTTAATTTTTTTGTTTTTTCGCTCATAATAAGACCTCCATTTTTATTTCAAGCCCGTAACGGCTTGATATACGATAATTTTTCCGAATTACGCTGGGAAACAAAAAAGCGCCCATAAATTGCTTTTTATAAATAAAACAAATCAACTAACGACAAATTGACGATATGACGTGCATTTCACACTTCCTAACGCGCTTTCATCAATATCTCCAAACTTTCAAACGAAATATCGTTGAATAGGCAGAACTTAAATATTGACAACAAGGGCGCATAGAGAAGATCTGTGCGCTTTTTTATATAGGTTAACAGCCGAAAGGCTTTAACAACATAGACGGAAAGGCAATGCCGCACAAAATCAAATAAAAGGTCTTGGTGCGTTGCTGCCTCAGTTCCCATATTGATTTTTCCGGTAAGTTGATGTATAATAAACGAAGAGCGTTTATTATACATCAAAAAGTCCTCGCACATACGCAAATCAAAGATTTGCTCCGTGCGTATCGGACATTCAGTTAATAATAAAAAAGTGCAGGTAAAAAGATGAGCTTATACCGTATAGCAATTTGTGATGATGACGATATAGTGAATAACGATCTGTCCTTGCTGTGTCATGAAATTCTTTCAGAAGAGGATATCCCCCATTCGATAACCTCGTTTTCCTCCGCATGGGAGCTTGAAAAAAGAATAAACTCCGAAAGCTGTCCGTTCGACCTGCTTATTCTGGATATTCAGATGACCGGAATGACCGGAATGGAGCTTGCTCATTCGCTGCGGGACAGGGGAAACCGCGTGTCCATAATTTTTGTCACCGCCTGCGACGATTATCTTTCCGAGGGCTACGACGTACAGCCTATTCACTTTCTGCTGAAACCGATAAGGCGCGAGGCGCTTGCAAACGCCCTGCACACCGATTTAAAGCTGAACCACCTGCCCAAAACGATCGTACTGCATATCGGAAGCAAGCTGCTTCAGCTTTCTGTCGCTGATATAAAATATATTGAAAGCTACAATCACAGCATAATAATTCATCAGGGGACGGGAGAGAGCTCATATTACTATTCGCTCGGAGAGCTTGAAAAGCAGCTCCCGGCGGGGCAATTCGCCCGCTGCCACAACAGCTATCTCGTCAATCTCAACGAGGTGCAGGCGATAGGACGAACGGAATTATCGCTGCACAGCGGAGAAACGATACCCGTCGGCAGAACGTATTATCAGGCTTTCCAGAGCGCATTCATACGGTTTATCAATCAATAGCAAAAAGGGCGCCGCTTAAAATATGCGGCGTCCTTTTTCTGTCATTTTGATGGGAGCTTCAAAGCGGTCTGCACGGTAAACACGTTATCCTCTGAGGTGAAAATATCGAGAATACTGTGATAGCGCTCCGCGACGGAATTCATTTGTTTCAGCCCGAAGCCGTGGGTCTCGGGTTCCTCCTTGGTGGTAAGGTAGCTTCCGTCCTTATCGCGCTTTAATTCTCCACTGAAGGAGTTTTCGCATTTTACCGCGAGGAATCCGTTTTTCAGCTCTATCTGGAAGCGTATGAAACGTTTGCCCGGCTCCGCTTTTCCGGCGGCCTCTATGGAGTTATCAAGCATGTTCATCACCAGCCTGCACAGGTCGTTTTCCGTTATTGCGAGCTTCTCCGGGACGCTTGCGGAAGCCTTGAATTCGATATCGTACTGCGCCGCGCGAAAAGCCGCGTCCTGAAGTATTGCATTGACGGTGAAGTTTTCGGTAAAGCTGGTCTGCGCCAGCCTGTCGCTCTGGCTTTTTATTTCGCCGAGCATTTCGCCGAGAGCCTCGTAATTCCCCGACTGATACAGCGCGTCCAGCGCGAATATCCTGTGCTTTTCCTCGTGCCGGAGGGCTGCGCTGTCAGCCATTTTGCTCTCGATGGCGCGGTAGCCGTCCGTGATAAGCTGGTTTTTGAGGAGCAGCGTCTGCGCTTCGATCTTCTGCGCGATTATCAGCCGAACCACCGAATACGCCGAGATAACGGCACACACTGCGACCAGCCAAAGGGTAGCCCAGTAGACCAGCTTGTCGTAGTCGCCAAGATCCAGCAGATCTGAGATCATCTGGTCGATGTACCGCGAAAATTTCCCGCTGACGAAAACAGAAACGATATAGACTATCGCCAGTGCAGCGCCGCTTGCCGCCGCAGATATCCCGAAGTACTTCCAGAACTTTTTCTCATGATTCAGGGCAAGATAGGCGGCGAGCAAAGCGAGAATAACAAGTCCTACCGCCCGGCTGTTCAGGAATTCAACAAGACCGTCCGGGAGGAAAAAATGCCCCATTCCCTTGGTTATCCACTGCGCGGTCAGCCCCGCCGCCGCAAGGAACAGCGGAATAAGGCTGTAATTTGTCTGACCGCACAACAGCCCTATCATGAACACCCCGGCGATCATCAGCGAAATGAACGCAGTGGCTCCCGCCGGGATACCGTAGTAATTTGCATAGGCGTAGTTCCCTGCCGCTTCCGCGTCGACCGGCATGAACCGGGGCAGCGGCGGAAACAGCAGGTTTTCAGTGTCCGTTATGCTGCCGGACATCACAAGCTGACATTCCGTGCCGAGCGGCAGCGGGATCACCGCCTGCGGCTGGTTTATGGCTCCGTCCGGAAGCTCGGCTTCCGAGCGCCAGACCTCCTGCCCGTTCAAAGTCACGGAAAGCTCCAGTCCTGTAGTTTCGAACAGCAGGTTTCCGTATTCGGCGCTTGCCGGTATCACCGCTTCAAGCCGGAAGCGTTCGCCGACCTCCGGCGCGGCGGAGTAGTCGATATCCGGTCCCGTGCCGTCCGCTTCCAGCTTCACCGCCGAATCCCAGTTTATATATCGTATTTTAAAGTCAGCCTCAGCGAAATATTGCAGGAACCATATTATGCCAACGCACAGGATCAGGAATACCGCAGGACATAACCAACGCAGGATCTTTTTCATTCCGGAACAGTCTCCTTATTAGTATTATGTTATTATTCTACCTTATATTAGCAAAATATGCAAGCGTTTTTTTCGTTATCCGCCGATTACAGCGTAAACGACCGGAATCACAGCGTAAACGACTGAACAAAATGAGCCAAAATATGATAAAATATAATTAAGGAAATCCGCCCTTATGGCTGGATAGAATAATACACAAGGAGAATGTCCTATGAACAAGAAATTCATATTCAAGCGGACGATATGCGCGGCGCTGTCAGCGGCGATCATCGCAGCCAGTCTTCCGCTGTCTGTCTTTGCAGAAGAGGCTGACGACTCCCCGAAATTTTCTTCGGCGGCGGCAAGCTCTCTGATGAAAGACACTGTACCCGCAGGTATAGATAAGACCACCAACCCTTACGGCTACGATGTTGGTCGTGCGTTCGCTATGGTGGAGCAGAACGAGCTGCTTTATTTAGAGACCTACACCAATCACGTTGCCGGCAAGATAGCAGATGTCGGAACGCCGAACGACCTGTATAACTTTGTATACAGCAAAAGTACCGCTTCCAATGGTTCGCTGCCCAACATGAATTTCGCTGATTTAAGCAACTGCGTGCTGATACAGTCCACGTCGTTTGACCCGGACGGCACAGGACGCAACGACCATGCTGCCTATGTCGGACTTAACCGCAAGGATAAAAAAGTCTATGCTTTTGTATACGACGCGAGAAGCGGCAAGCTCTGCAGCTCAGAGGTCGTCGGTGAAATGACATGGGCGTTTGACAGCGACGGCGATTTGCAGATACACGGCTATGATTCCAACCGTTATATTGATGTTGTAGCCGGAGATTTTGACAACGACGGCAAGGATACCCTTATCATCTATGTGGCGAACACCAAAAAGAAGATAGGGCGCATTACTGATCTGGACTATTATTCCGCCAATCTGATGACCGGCTGTTTCCTTAAGGAATATGAATATGCCGATAGTAAGCTCACCATGCTCAACCACCGTGAAAACGGTGCGGGCTATTATCAGCTTGGAGATGAGCTGCTGAACGACTATTATGTTGATAAATATCAAAACACCCTTAGTAATAACAATGTCTTTGCAGATACCATTAACGGCTCAAAAGATGATACACTGGCTAACCATTGGAACAAGCTGACGGTCGATATGGCCGTCGGTGACTTTAACGGCGACAGAATAGACGATCTCGCTGTGTTGTCATACAATTCCAAGGGCGCATGGATTAACCCGACCCCGCAGGTCAAAATAAAGTACGGCAAGACTGGCAGAAACGACGATCTGGCTTTTGTGGACAGCCTGCCTGATGAAAAATATTCAATAAAAAATGTAACTGGATACGACTCTACATCTGATGAGTGGTTATCCGTCTACGACGGCGGGCTTGCCTGCGGCGATATCAACAACGACGGCTATGACGACCTGGTTGTTGCCGGATCAAAACTATATACAATCGCAGGTAAAAATGATGCTTACAATTTTCTTGTAGGAGCGGCTCGGATCGAAGACACCTTTGCATACGGCGTACTTCTCAGCAATCAGAACAACGGATTCATACAGTCCGAGGTCAAGACCATGGCCGCCAACAAGTGGTCTGAAGACGAATGTGTAACCAATTTTGCGGTCGAAGCCGTTGCCTTTAACGGAGCAAACGCCGCAGATTATATCTTTATAAACGGCTCCCTGTATACATACAACACCGCTACCGGGGAATTAAACAAGGTTTCAACGAGCGGATTCCAGTTTGACGACGGTCTTGGCGGAAAAGAGGAATTTTTCCGCTCGGTCGTGGTCGGCAACTTTGACGGCAACACGGCAGGCAGAGAGCAGATAATATTCGTTGCCTCCTGCCGTGACAAGGACAGCGTTTATTCCTTCAAAAAGGGATATATCACCGGCGTATATAATAATGATACCAAAGACGATTACGGCACTGCGACCGGCTTTACTACAACAATATCCGGCTGGGGACCCAACAATGCGAACGGCGGCTATAAGGGCACCGGCGCACAGATGGTGCTCACGTCCTGCGACCGCGACCAGGACGGCGTTATCGCACGCTATAAGGGCGTAAACTATGCTTACAGCGACCCGGAGGTAAAGGCGGTAATGCAGGCGGCGCCGTATTTTGCGGCGCTGGGCGATTCCGCCAACAACGAGACCGACTACACCATAACCGAAAGCTACGAGCTGGAGCAGTCCTCCTCGGACAATGTTTCCTACAGCGTGGGTATGTCCTACAGCTACGGCGGACTGCTTGCGCCTGTTGAGGTGGAGATCTCGGCGGGCTATTGCCTTGACTGGAGCAAAACCTTTTCCGAGGCGCTTGAAAAAGAATACACCATGACCGTCAAGGCGCAGGCGTATAATACGGCGCTGGTTCTGAGGACGCCGGTATTCGTCTACTGCTTTGAGGTGCTGGACGAAAACGGAAATTGGTCGGGCGACACGGCTATGACCGTTTCCATACCGCAGCAGCCGGTATATCAGCAGCTCAGCATTGACGACTACAACAGCTTTGCCCAAGAATACAACGCCTATATGGAGGGTAAGGGACACATCAGCTATGACAAGAAGTCAGGCAATGATCCCGAGGACGCAAAATACTATTACCCCCTCGAGCAGATCAACAAAGAGGAAAACTGGCTGGACGGCAACGAGGGCAACCCGTTCAAGTACGATCAGAAGGGCTGGGGCGCTTACAGCGCTGTCGGTGGAGAACAGCTCAGCCAGAACACCATACGTCTCGGCTATGCAGGCGGTCTGAATGAGGTTTCCTATTCCAAGAGCAATATCAAATCGGTCTCCGAGGAGATCTCACACGGATTTTACTTCAATTTCTCCATCAGCGTCGGGGTGTTCGGCGATGGTATACTGTTCTCGCATGATATAGGCTTTGAAACCAGTCTTAGTTACAGCAGCGGTCATGGCGTTTCGACCACAAAAACATCTTCAAAGGGCTGTATCGGCGCTGTCAACGATCTTGACGGTCCGGCGCTCCGCGAAGAAGGAATACCGGAAAATATCTACACGCAGTACACCTTTGACTGGACGCTGGGTCAGTGGTTCAGGCACCTTTGCGGCGAAAAGAACAACAAGACCGTTTTCATAGGATACAGCCTTTCAAATGTCAATGCGCCAGCACCGACTGTCGACGACCTTGACGCGGAGCTTACTGGTGAAACCAGCGCAAGGCTTTCATGGACGGTGCCGGACGCGATTTCCGGCTGGACAGAACCGGACGGATATTATGTATATCAGGTGGTAAACGGAGAATATAACAGGATCTCTGACATGATCACCAGGAGCGCCGCTCCTGCTCCTTCCCCTTCCCCTGACCCTGACCCTGGCGAGGGCACGATCGTAACTGATGAAGCCAACACAACTGTTGAAGCCAACACGACCGTTGAAGCCAACACGACCGCTGAAGCCAACACGACCGCTGAAGCCAACACGACCGTTGAATCCGGCGAATCCAGTGAATCCGGCGAATCCAATGAGGAAAGCGGATTCGACGAGGAAAAGAACGAGTTCTTCTATAATATAAACAACCTGAAAACCAACTCCACATATGAATACGTTGTAACCAGCATATCCATTGTAGACGGCAAGCAGAAGGAGAGTACATGGTCTAACCTTGTCAGCGTGGCAACCGCCAAGAAGGATTATCCTGTCATTTGCAATGTTGATAACGAGGGCGCGGTCGATGTAGTAATGCGCCACCTCGGCAACGTTATCATCAGCTCGGGCGATGAAATAAGCGAGGGCGATGTAATAAAGGTCCGCGCCGTTCAGACCAGCCGCCAGTATGAGCTTGTTTCGCTGACCCTTAAGAACGGCGACGAGGAAGCTATATTCAAGCCGAAGAGCGACGGCAGCATCGACTGCGTGTTCACCCTGGCAGGCAAGGCAGTCATTGAGATCAAGACAAGAAAGAAGGTAGAATCCAGCGTAATTACATTCGCTGGCGAGTGCAAGTCAAACGGCGTTCTTCTCGGAAATGTCAGCGCGGCAGTGGGCGAGATACCGCTGGCTGCACCGGGCGGCGAAGTCACGGATAACGTCACATTTACCGCAGAACCGCAGAGCGGCTACGCCCTGAGATCCTGGAAAATAACTGACGCACAGGGCAACGTTGAAACCGTTCCTGCGGCTGGCTCGAACACATATACGCTGTATATCGCCTCAACGAAATACACTGTTGAAGCAGAGTTCGTGAGCCTGCTTGAAATAGGCAAGCTGGTCAAGCTGGATATTCCGGACGAGGGCGGTTCCGTTGACGTGTTCGATTCTGACGGAAACCTGCTGGAACTGAGCGATTCAAACAGCGTATACGTTCCTGAGAATTCACACATTACCTTTACAGCCAAGCCCGACGCGGGCTGCCGCTTCAAGGCGTGGATCGGCGCGGCAGAGGGTCAGACCGGCGACAGCTTTACCATGACGATAACCGACAACGTGGAGATAGGCGTTGAGTTCGAAGTGCCTGTCCGCGTAAAGCTGACATATTCGGTTGCCGTGGACGACAGCCTGGGTATGATCGCGTCAAACCGCGCGTATCAGTCGGGTGATAACGTTCCTGTCGGCACGGAGATAAAGCTCACGGCGCAGGCGGCGGAAAATTACCGCGTGGAAAAGCTTGAAGTGACCGCAAACGGCAGCACCACTACCATCATGGCGGACGACAAGCTTTACGACAGCTTTGAATATGCGCTTACCGTTGACGCTCAGACTGAGGTTTTGGTATACTTTACTGAAATAGAGCAGTTTAAGGTAGACGTTGAGGTCGCTGGAGGAAACGCGGCTCTTGATATCAGAAACGGCGCTGATGAGTTCGCAAGCGGCGGAACCGTCAGATTCTGCGATGAAATAACCATCGTTGCGGTTCCGGACGAAAACTGCCGCATAGCGGATAAGCAAGCATGGACAGACAACGGCGACGGCAGCTACACTTATAGATCCGGCGCTATAAAGTCTAATATAAAGATCAGCGTGCCGGTCGAGGTCATCCCTGATTACACCATCACATTCCCGGCTCAGCTTGAGGGCTGCACCATCACCGTGAAAAACGGCGATGTGGAGCTGAAAAGCGGCGACACGGTACCTGACGGCACAAAGCTGAAAGCCAGCGCCGTCCTTGACCAGACGTACTTTATCAGAGGCTGGTATATAGGCGGCGAGCTTATCAAAGACAGCGGATACGATATTGAATTTATCGTTGACGGCGACACGATCCTGACCGTTATAGTCGAAAGCAATAAGGGCGACAAGGGCGACGACGGAGAACAGGGCGAGAAAGGCGACACCGGAGCCCAGGGCGAAAAGGGCGACACCGGAGCCGCTGGCGCCCAAGGCGAAAAGGGCGATACCGGAGCCGCTGGCGCCCAGGGCGAAAAGGGTGACAAGGGCGATACCGGAGCCACTGGCGCTCAGGGCGAAAAGGGCGACACCGGCGCTCAGGGCGAGAAAGGCGACAAAGGTGATAAGGGCGATACCGGTGCAACCGGAGCCCAGGGTGAAAAAGGCGACAAGGGCGACAGGGGCAATACTGGAGCAACTGGCGCTCAGGGTGAAAAGGGCGATAAGGGAGATACCGGAGCCCAGGGCGAAAAAGGCGATAAAGGCGACAAAGGTGATAAGGGCGATACCGGAGCCACTGGCGCTCAGGGTGAAAAGGGTGAAAAAGGCGACGCCGGAGAAGACGGCATTGGTATCATGAATATCACTATCGACGAAAACGGTTCCCTTATTATAACTCTTACAGACGAAACCGTCCTGGATCTCGGAAATATCCGCGGAGCTGACGGAGAGCCGGGAATCCCGGGTCTCAACGGAAAAGACGGAATGGGCATTCAGTCCGCAGTCATAGATGACGACGGCTACCTGCTGATAACGCTCACGGACAATGTTGTTACCAATCTCGGCAAAATCGTAGCCGCAGACGGCAAGGACGGAGCTGATGGCAGAGACGGAATTGACGGCAAGGACGGAATCGATGGCAGAGATGGAGCCGACGGCAGAGATGGAGCCGACGGCAGGGACGGAGCCGACGGCAAGGACGGAATCGACGGCAAGGACGGAATCGACGGCAAGGACGGAGCCGACGGCAAGGACGGTATAGGTATCAAGGGCTGCAGCATAGACGCTGAAGGAAACCTTATACTTACGCTCACGGACAATACAACTCTGAATGCCGGAAATCTCCTTGCAGTAAGCGACAGCGTAAATGTTTCCAAACCGCTTGCAACTGCTGCCGTTGCCGTTTCAGGCACGTCGCTGCTGGGAAATATTGCGTCTGTGGTAGTTTCCGTTGTCAGAAGAAAGAGGCTTTACTGATAATTGCTCTTGGCTGGCTGGTGGAAAAGCATAGCATAGTAGCATAACTGCACAAAAAGAAAATGAGCCGCTCCATAATCGGGGTGGCTCTCTCATATTTCAGGCGTTTCAGCATGCGGTATCCGTGCTGTATTTGTGCTGTATCAGCCCTATAGACGAATTCAAGTGCGACATCGTGTCGCACCTGGACGCGGCGGTTCAGTACGCCGACCTGCTGGAAGAACGGCCGCTAACGATTGATTTCGGTGATTATGAGATGTCGTTTGAGTGATAGGTGCGATACGGTGTCGCACCTATTTTTGAAAGCGAGGATAAAATGGCACTATACGCAAGGCAGATAAGCCCGTCCGAGCAGACTTCCCCATTCTGGGACAGCGCCGAAATATGGGACGGAATTCTTCTTTATGAGCCGGTAAGAAAATACGCAATAGATCCGCACTACAAAAGCGTTCTTGAGGCCTTGCAGAACTATTTCGATGTTTCACAGGACATTGCGGACAGCAGGTGCAGCGAGTACGATTCTATCGCGGAATACATAAATGACGTTTCACCGCGGCAGGACAATAATCCGTACACGGAAGAACAGCTCACCGGCTGGGAGGACGCCGCAAAGTCTTACAATTTCCCGAAGGCAGACGGATACAATCCCTACTCGCGAATATACGATGAAATGTGGGGAATCTGCAAGGCGCTCAGTCTGGTTTCAGGCGAAGAATTTGACTGGAAGGAGATCCACGGCTGTTGTCAGGGAGAATACAACCGCGTAATTTACCCGGAGAGCAGATTTTCAGAGCAGGATATCAGAAATTTTGAGTGCGAGTTTTTTAATCTCGGTACAGAGTGGTGCGTAACGGACGAAAAGCCGGATTCTCCAAACGAGATATGCGGCGGCTGTATTTACTGCCACGATACTGATATGGACAGCATTCGCAGGGAAATCGCCGAGTGTTTCGAATTTGATCCGGGTGATGTCCACCTTTATTCGTACCACGAAAAGACCGTCTGCTACTTTGAATCAGAGCAGGACGAGGAAGAATTCGGCATGGAGATGTAGGGTCAGGTGCGACACCGTGCCGCACCTCCGGAAAGGAAAACAAAATGGATATCTACAAAAGCAGTCTTAAATACGCGAAGGAAAACGGCGAGCTTGAACGGTACCGCGAAAGCATGAATCTGTGCGATGAATGCGGGACGTTTATAAGCCGTTCCATCGCCGAAAATTTCAACAGGTAACCTCTAAAAACCCCTATGAAAAAGAAGAAAAAAGTGATATAATAAGGAAATGAAACAGAAAACACTATTTG
>CAKSEY010000008.1 GCA_934448295.1 uncultured Oscillospiraceae bacterium | reverse complement strand
ATCTGCATGATTTTCTGTTCGATTTCGTCGGTTCTTGTCTGTCGCTTTTCGATGACTTTAGGCTCAAAATCGCCGTTTCTGTCGCGCGGCACTGCGATTTCGCACTCGCCATAGTCGCTGATTATCGTCTTTTTCCCATAACCATTCCGGCTGTTTCCGGAGTTGTTCCCGGCTACGGAGTTCTTCTCGTAGCCAAGATGTTCGTCCATTTCAGCCTCGAGCATCTGCTCGATGGTTCCGGCAAACAGCTTTTTCAGCTTTGCCTGAATGTCTCCGGTTGTCTGGCAGTCTGCCATCAGCAGCTTCACCAGTTCCATCTCTCGCTCGTCTAATCCGTGTGTTTTTTTCATGTGCAATACCTCACTTTCTGTGGGTATTATTGGCATTTACACGGTTCGGCATTCAGCCTCACTTAAAACGAGCCTCTGCCTGATATGGGATAACTGTGCCCTTTTTCAACTAAAAGGTAACAATCAAGGTAAAGTTCCTGTTCCAAAACATTATTTGCTGGTCAATATTTGACCAATTATGCTAAATGCCTCTATTTGTCTGAAATTTTGTGGGTTTTTAGAGGTTACCATATAATAAAATACAAAATAAAGGGCGATTTGGAGATAAGACAAAATGCTTCTTACATAATAACAACTTTCTTTCTCAAATTATTTCCTTTTGCGAAAGGGCAAATCGGCTGAAAAACGCAATTCTAAAGCCAAAATTCACTCAATTACTATTACAGACAGCAAATTTGAACCGTAAAATGGGCAGAACTGAAAAGAAAAATCCACTTTACAGTCTTATTTACCGTCAAAAATGTTGTCAGAATCGGGGATTATACAATGGCTAGACGCGGTGAGAATATCTACAAAAGGAAAGACGGTCGCTGGGAAGGACGCTATAAAAGCGGAGTTAGGGCTGACGGAACAGCAAGATACTCCTCAATTTACGGGAAAACCTATGCCGATATCAAGGGTAAATTGTCAAAAAAACGTGCTAAAAGCGATGTTTCGTCTATTCCGAAGAACCTGACGGTTAACAATCTTTTTTCGTTTTGGTTTGCGGACATTCGGCTAAAAGTGAAAGAATCAACTTATATGAACTATCAGATGAAATATGAAAAACACATCAGCTCATCGCTTGGAAAAACACTTTATGAAAAGCTGACGGTCGAAAAACTTAATGACTTCGTGCATTCAAAGCTGGCAAGCGGACTTTCTCCCAAATATACCGCTGATATTGCAGCGGTAATCAAATCAGCGTGCCGCTTTGCCAGAAAGCGTTTTAGTTATGAGGATAAATCAACATTTATGGCAACTCCCAAAGGCAAGGCAAAAGAAAAAAAGAGCTGCTCGATAAAACGGAGCAGACTCGGCTTAACAATTATCTTATTTCTAACCCGACATCATCAAATGTCGGTACAGTCTGTCGAAAAAGCCATCTTTCGTCGATAAAAGAAAGATAGTTTTTGAATATTAGTCAGCGAGGAAACCGAAAGCCGAAAAGTAAATGCAAGAAAAAACAGTATATCCGCCTATGCAATACATATTTTTTAAGATTCATGGCAGCAAATTTTGGAAGCCTCCGGCATAGCACTGCGAATAGCTTTTTTCATGCTTGCATTGGCTTTGATATGAGTTCCGTCAATAAATACCGCTTCCGGCGAAAGATACCCTGCGTCGTTTATCTCATTGAGTATCCAGTTGAAAATCTGCTGTACCACATCTTCTGTAAACCTGTGGCTGAAATATTTCTTCTGCGGTTCTGCACAATGATGGAATTCCATATATGTGTTTTTCTACTATGTCGTATATTTTCGTGAAGTCAACCGTTTCGTCTATCTTTCGCAGCAGATGGTTTTCCAGCACCAGGTCGTCTATGCAGATTATTTCACTCTGGCTTCTTTCTTTTTGCTCTCTGTTCAGCATTTTATCACCCTTTTTTATTATACCATACTTACACAAAAAAGCCCAGCTTTTGCTGGACTTTTTCGACAGACTGTCCCGCCGCAGTTGATACAGCGGCGGGATTTTAATGTCAGTATGTAATTACTTCACGAAAGGGTTCTCAGTGGGATAGAGCATACCAGCGGGCTGGTTGAAGCCGATATCCTTGATACCGAGGTAACGGAAGAGGTCGAACAGGAGCTTTCCGTAGTGACCGAAAGCAACTGCGCCGTGGTGCGGATAACGCTTTTCAACTAAAACGTGGCGGTAGAAGCGTCCCATTTCGGGGATCGCGAAGATACCGATACCGCCGAAGGAGCGTGTAGGAACGTCGAGGATCTCGCCCTCTGCGATATATGCGCGGAGAGTTCCCTCGCTGTCGCATTGTAAGCGGTAGAATGTAACGTCGCTTGCCGCGATGTCGCCCTCGAGGGTGCCTCTGGTGAAGTCAGGGTCGCTGCCTGCGGGTTCGAGTAAGCGGTGCTGGATAAGCTGGTACTTGACCGCACGGGTGGAGCACATCTTGCACTCGGGGGTATTTCCGCAGTGGAAGCCCATGAACGTATCGGTAAGGGAGTAGTTGTACTTGCCCTTGATGTCCTCGTCGTAGATGTACTTAGGAACGGAGTTGTTGATATCGAGCAGCGTAACGGCGTCAGCGGAAATGCAGATACCGATGTACTCGCTTAATGCGCCGTAGATATCGACCTCGCAGGATACGGGGATACCGCGGCTTACAAGGCGGCTGTTTACATAGCAGGGCTCAAAGCCGAACTGAGAGGGGAATGCAGGCCAGCACTTGTCAGCGAACGCAACGTACTTCTTGGAGCCCTTGTGGTTCTCCGCCCAGTCTAAAAGGGTGAGCTCGAACTGAGCCATACGCTTGTTCAGGTCGGAGTAATAGTTGCCCTCGCCCATTTCCTTTGCCATATCGGCGCATACATCGTCGATCCTGGGGTCGTTCTCGTGCTCCTTGAAGGAAACGAGCAGGTCAAGCTCGGAGTTCTCCTCGATCTCAACGCCCAGCTCATATAAGCCCTTGATAGGAGCGTTGCACGCGAAGAAGTCCTGCGGACGGGGACCGAAGGTGATGATCTTCAGGTTCTTGATACCAACGATAGCTCTTGCAACGGGAACGAAGTCCTTGATCATCTTAACGATGTCGTCAGCGGTGCCAACGGGGTATTCGGGAATGAAGCCCTTGAGATGGCGCATACCCAGGTTGTATGAGCAGTTGAGCATACCGCAGTAAGCGTCGCCTCTGCCGTTGATCATGTCGCCGTCGCCCTCCGCTGCTGCAACGAACATGCAGGGACCGTCAAAGTTCTTGGCGATAAGCGTTTCGGGAGTTTCGGGACCGAAGTTTCCGAGGAAAACGACTAAAGCGTTGCACTCCGCCTTCTTTACGTCCTCCACAGCCTTGAGCATATCAAGCTCGTTTTCGACTGTAACGGGACATTCGTAGATCCCCTCGCCGTAGGCGGAAACGATAGCCTTGCGGCGGCTCTCAGATAAAGCGATGGGGAAGCAGTCGCGGGATACGGCAACAATGCCGAGCTTGATTTCAGGAATGTTGTTCATTGATTTACCCTCACAGTTTTATATTCCGGGAATACCATAGTATCCCCTTATGTTTACGTTTATAGGATATCACAAAAACTTTTATTTGTCTAGTGTTTTTTTGTCTTATTCATGCAAAATCTGCCCAAAAAACGACGAATCTTCCCGCAGGAAGTTTACTTGCCGGGAAAATTGTGATATAATTTATGTTTGGAAAAAATATTGGAGGGATCATTGTGAATAAAGACCTGACTGTCGGAAGCCCCGGAAAATCGCTGATAATGTTCACGATACCGCTGTTCATCAGCGTGATGTTCCAGCAGATGTACAACATCGCGGACAGCGTTATCGCCGGAAAATTCGCGGGGGAGGACGCCCTTGCAGCGATAGGCGCCAGCTACCCGATAACCATGATATTCATGGCGGTGGCGGTGGGCTGCCAGATAGGCTGCTCGGTGGTAATAAGCAAGCATTTCGGTTCGGGAAATATGCAGATGACCAAGACCTGCATTTCCACGTCGCTTATTGCGGGGACTGTGCTTTCCGTGGCGCTGACCGTTGTGGGAGTGCTGTTCAGCGGGCTTTTCATGCAGTGGGTGCAGACCCCGGAGAACATCTTTGACGACGGCTGCCTGTACCTCATGATTTACACAGGCGGATTCGTGTTCCTGTTCCTTTATAATGTTGTGACGGGTATCTTCAACAGCCTTGGCGACAGCAAGACCCCGCTTTACCTGCTGATAGGCAGCTCCGTGGGCAACGTTATCCTCGACTGTATCCTGATAATCCCGCTGAAAATGGGAGTTGCCGGCGCTGCGTGGGCTACGTTCGCGGCTCAGGGAGCGGCTTGTATTCTCGCGCTGCTCCTGCTGTTCCGCCGCGTGAAGTCCATGCAGATAAGGGGCGGAAAGCTGTTCAGCGGAAAGGCGCTGGGCGAGATATCCAGTGTCGCGGTGCCGAGCGTGCTCCAGCAGAGCTTTATCTCGGTGGGGAATCTGTTCATTCAGTACATGGTGAACGGCTTCGGTTCCTCGGCGATAGTTGCGGGATATTCTGCGGCGATAAAGCTGAATACATTTGCGATAACCTGCTTCACCACCATCGGCAACGGAATGTCCAGCTTCACGGCGCAGAACATCGGCGCGAACAAGCCGGAGCGCATAAAGCAGGGATTCAGGTCGGTGCTGCTGTTTTCGCTGGCAACGGCGCTGGTGTTCTTCCTGCTGTTCTTCATACTCAACCAGCAGCTTCTGTCGTTGTTCATGAACCAGGACAGTTCGCAGCTTGCCGTGGACACCGGAACGCAGTTCCTGCGCATTGTGGCGCCGTTTTATTTCGTTGTGTGCCTTAAGCTCCTCTGCGACGGAGTTCTTCGCGGCAGCGAGAGCATGGGCTGCTTCATGGCGGCAACGTTCACCGACCTGATACTTCGCGTGGTGCTTGCCGCGATACTGTCGAACGCGATGAACGACGTAGCAGGTATCTGGTACTCGTGGCCGGGAGCGTGGGCGGTCGCTACCGTGATGTCTGTTGCGTTCTACAAGTCTGGAATCTGGGCGAAGAAACTGAAAGCCCGCAGCGCCGGATCAGCGCAAAGCTCCGGAATCGAAGAAGAACTGGCTGAGATAAAGGAAAAAATTGAGAAGATAGACAAAATCAGCGTTGGCTCTGATTCAGAAATCGAATAACAAATACCCCGGCTCCGTATTGGAACCGGGGTTCAGTTTATACCTTTTTCGGGAGGGTGAGCGTGAATGTAGTTCCGCAGCCCTCGGTGCTCTTTACGGAGATGGTTCCGCCGTGCAGCAGCACCCCGTGCTTCACGATGGAGAGCCCCAGCCCGGTGCCGCCTATCGTGCGGGAGTGGCTCTTGTCCACCCGGTAGAACCGCTCGAAAATGCGGTCTGTGCTGTCCGCCGGGATACCTATTCCGGTATCTGACACTGTTATCACTACGCTGTCCGCGCTGTTCCGGACGTCTATGTCAGCCCTGCCGCCCTGCTTGTTGTACTTCACGGCGTTGTCAAGCAGGTTGTAGACAATCTCCTCAAGCACTGACGTTATTCCGGTGTATTCCGCATTTTCGCCGGTGACGGAGATGGTGACGTGCTTCTTTTCCGCAGCGGGAGCAAGCCTCTCTGCGGCTATCTCTGCAACGGCAAGCAGGTCGGTTTTTTCGGCGCGGTCGGTGAAGGTGTTCTCGTCAAGCTGCGACAGCTTGATTATGTCCTGGATAAGCGTGATGAGCCGCCCGGCTTCATCGCGGATATTCCTTGCAAAGCCCGCAACGTCCTCCGGCTTTACTATGCCGCCGACCAGCATATCAGATATGCCGTAAATGGTCGTGAGCGGCGTTTTCAGCTCGTGGGACACGTTGGAGGTGAACTCCCGGCGCAGCTCCTCGCGGCTTTCCTTTTCGGTGACGTCAAGGATGATTATTACCGCGCCGCTGACCGTTCCGTCTGTCACGACCGGGGTCGCGATGACCTGGTATATCTTCTCGGAGATGTTCAGGTTTTCCTCGCTGCGCTTTCCGTTCAGCGCGGATTCAACTGCGGTGCGGAACGCCTCGCTGCGGTTGAGTACAAGCACGCTCCTGCTGTCGCCGGTGAACCCGGAGCCGAGGATATCCAGCGCCGCCGTGTTGTAGGAAAGCACCTCCGTGCGGCTGTCTGTGATGATGAAGCCCTCGCTCATGTTCTCGGTTATCAGGGAGAATTCCTTGCGGCTGCGGGTCAGCTCGGCTATCTTCTGGTCTATCTCGTGGTTCTGCTCGGTTATGCGGTGCAGCAGCGGTGCAATCTCTCCGTAGCTTTCAGAGATATCGGGGTTTTTGAGGTCTATGCCGTTGATAGGCTTGACTATCGCCCTTGCCACCAGCGCGGCAACTCCCACGGAAACCAGCGCAGTCGCGATGATAACGAGAAGTATTTCCCACCACATTCCCGCCATTCGCGCGAAAACGGTGTCCATCGTGCCGGAAACGCGCACAACGCAGTCGTATCCGATGACCCGCGCGCAGTAGACCGACATCTCTGAAACGGTGTAGCTGGTGCGCACTGCGGTGCCCGTTCCGGAGTTCTTGGCGGCGACTACCTCCTCGCGGTTGAGGTGGTTTTCCATCGTGGAGATATCCGCCTTGTTGTCGTAGAGCACCGTGCCGTCCGCGCCGATGTAGGTAATGCGGTTTTCAAAGACGCCATGTATGTCGGCGCTGAGCTTTTCAAGGCTTCTGACGTCCGTGGCGGGGTCGGTGCTTTCCATTGTCGCCGCAAGCAGCATTGCCTGCTGTTCAAGTTGGGATTTAAAAACGTCCTGCTCCTTGTTGTAGGCGATGCCGAGCACCAGAGCCACCGCCGATAAAATCGCAATGAGCGACACAAGGAACGCGCCGCCGAAAATTCGTTTAGTCATAGCGCCCTCCGTCAGCCTATATCAACAGCTTTGTAG
Organism: uncultured Oscillospiraceae bacterium; assembly: GCA_934448295.1. Taxonomy (GTDB): domain Bacteria; phylum Bacillota; class Clostridia; order Oscillospirales; family Ruminococcaceae; genus CAG-115. The sequence continues at coordinate 128,168 of CAKSEY010000008.1, read as the reverse complement.
CCTATGCCGCGGACGGTCTCTATCATTCCGCCGCATTCGCCCAGCTTCAGGCGGAGCGTGCGGATATGTACATCGACTGTGCGGCTCTCGCCGTCGAAGTCATAGCCCCAGACCTTGGAGATTATCTTCTCGCGGGAAAGCACCGTGCCCATGTTTTCCAGCAGCAGGCACAGCAGCTCGAATTCCTTGTAGGTGAGCTGGACTTCCTCGCCGTTCACCTTTACGATGTGCTTTGTGGAGTTGACGTAAAGACCGCCGACGGAGTATTCCACCGTGCTGTTGGAGGCGGTGCGGCGCAGCAGCGCCTTTATCCTGGAGATAAGCTCCATCGTGCCGAAGGGCTTTGCAACGTAGTCGTCCGCGCCGCTGTCAAGCCCTATCACCTTGTCGTATTCCGTGCCCTTTGCGGTGAGCATTATCACCGGCAGGGAGGCGTGCTCCGGGTTCGCGCGGAGCTTCGCCAGCACGGAAAGCCCGTCCTCGTCCGGGAGCATTATATCCAGCAGCAGCACCGACGGCTCCTCCTCCTTCAGCGCCTCCCAGAATTCGGAGGGGCGCTCGAAGCCCTTTGCCTCCAGCCCGGAATTATTCAGTGCGTACAGCACGAAGTTCCTGATATTTGCGTCGTCCTCCAGCATATAAACCATGTCGTTCACTCTCTTTCGTGATGTGCGGGTCAGCGTTCTCCGGTTATGGAGTATACCACCCATTCTGCGATATTTGTTGCATGATCGGCGATCCGTTCAAGGTACTTTGCCGCCATCAGCAGATCCATAAAGTACTCCGCCTCGTCTGAATCCCCGCGCACCAGCTCGATAAGCTCCTCCTTGACCTTGAGAAAAAGCTGGTCAACGGTGTCGTCTGCGGCTATCGCCTGCTGCGCGAGCTTCACGTCCTTCTTCACGAAGGAATCCACGCTCATCGTCACCATGCTGATAGCCTCGTTCGCCATGTCGGAGATGTGCACCTTTCCGGTGAGCTCCGTGGAATGCACGAACCCCGCGATCTCCGCGATATCCTGCGACTGGTCGCCGATGCGCTCCATGTCGGAGATCATCTTCAGCGCGGAGGATACGCTGCGCAGGTCGCGCGCAACGGGCTGCTGGTGGAGCAGGAGCTTCATGCACAGCGCCTCAATATCATGCTCCATGTGGTCGGTTTCTTCTTCGTTGTCGTTCACCTTGGAGATCATCTCCTCGGTCTTTTCGTCGAACAGCGCCTTTACTGCGCAGGCAATGCTTTCCTCGCAGAGCGCGCCCATCTTGATAAGCTCCACGTTTAGCTGTTCGAGCTGTTCGTCAAAGCGGTTTCTCATAATATATCCTCCATAAATCAGCCGAAGCGTCCGGTTATGTAGTCCTCCGTCCGCTGATCCTGCGGGTTGGAGAAGATAGCGTCAGTGTCCGCGTATTCCACGACCTCGCCCAGCAGGAAGAACGCCGTTTTGTCTGAGATTCTCGCCGCCTGCTGCATATTGTGAGTTACCATAACAATAGTATACTCTTTTTTCAGCTCAATTGCAAGGTCTTCTATCTTTGAAGTGGAAATAGGGTCCAGCGCGGAGGTCGGCTCGTCCATCAGCAGCACCTCCGGCTCGACGGCGAGGGCGCGTGCAATGCAGAGTCTCTGCTGCTGACCGCCGGAAAGCCCCAGCGCGGATTTTTTCAGCCTGTCCTTTAGCTCGTCCCAGATGGCAGCGTCGCGCAGGGACTTCTCAACGATATCGTCCAGCTTCACCTTGGAGTGTATCCCGTGGGTGCGCGGGCCGAACGCGATGTTGTCGTAAACGCTCATCGGGAACGGATTCGGCTTCTGGAACACCATTCCCACGCGCTTGCGCAGGAGGTTCACGTCCATCTTGCCGTAGATGTCCTCGCCGTCCAGCAGGAACTGCCCGGTTATGCGGCAGCCCTCCACGAGGTCGTTCATGCGGTTGAGGGACTTTAAGAGCGTGGATTTTCCGCAGCCGGACGGCCCTATGAAAGCGGTTATCCTGTTCTCCGGTATTTCGAGGTTTATGCCCTTGAGCGCCTTGAAGTCGCCGTAATAAAGCTCGGCGTTCCTGATATCGAATTTCATGGTGTTATCCTTTCTTTTTCGCAATGCGACGCTCGATGAGGTCGGATATAAGGTTGATGATGAATGTGAGCACAAGCAGAACTACTGCGGAAGCGAAGGCCTCGTTAACGTGCAGACCTTCGGTGGAGAGAATGTACATATGCACCGTCAGGGTCGCCGCAGAGCTTCCCGAGCCTGCGAGGGCTCCCGGAAGATTGTGACCGGAGCCGGAGGTGAATATCAGCGCTGCGGATTCGCCGACGATACGTCCGATGGCGAGAATAACGCCGGACATTATGCCGGGCACCGCAGTGGGCAGGATAACGCGGAACACCGTGCGCATTTTGCCCGCGCCAAGTCCGAAGCTGCCCTCGCGGTAGCTGTCGGGAACGGCAAGGAGAGCCTCCTCAGTGGTGCGTATTATCAGCGGGAGTATCATCATAGCCAGGGTGACAACGCCCGCAAGCATTGAGAATCCCCAGCCCAGTGAGAGATTGAACATCAGGTATCCGAACAGACCGAATACTATCGACGGAATACCGGAAAGGGTCTCGGTGGTCACGCGGATCACCTTGACCAGCTTGTTGCCGCGCTTCGCGTATTCCACGAGGTATACCGCCGCGAAAACTCCTATCGGTACGGCGATGACAAGGGTCATTGCGACCATTGAGAGCGTGTTGATTATCGCGGGCGTCATGCTGACGTTTTCGGTGGTGTATTCCCATGAGAACTGCTCGGCGGTCAGGTGCGGCACTCCGTTCACCAGAATATACGCGATGATGAACAGCAGCATTCCCACGGAGAACAGCGCCGCCAGCATTACAAGAATCATCAGGATAAGGGAGAGCGGGCTGCGGGTGTACTGCTTCAGCCTTGCGCCGAGGGTCACGCGGTTGATGTATTTCGCGGGAGCGCCGGAAGCGGCTTCGTTTTTCTGCGTCAATGTCTTAGCTGCGTCGATCATCAGTCTTTCCTCCTTTTAAGCGCGGAGAAGCAGAGGTTGATTATCAGGATAAACACGAACAGCACGACTCCCGTGGCAATAAGCGCGCCGCGGTGAAGTCCGCCCGCATAGCCCATCTCCATTACGATGTTGGAGGTCATCGTGCGCACGCCGGAGGTGATGCTCTTCGGAATAACGGTCTGGTTGCCCGCAACCAGGATGACCGCCATAGTCTCGCCGATGGCGCGCCCCACGCCGAGGATTATCGCCGCGAGTATTCCGGATTTAGCCGCCGGCAGGGAAGCGAAGAACACGCTCCTTTCGTGGGTGGCTCCCAGCGCCAGCGCGCCCTCGTAGTAGCTGCGGGGAACCGCATTCAGCGAGGATTCGGTGGTCTTGATAACGGTGGGGAGTATCATTATGCCGAGCAGCACTCCGGCGGTCAGCAGGGATTTTCCCGAACCGCCGAAAAGGTCCTTCATTATCGGAACTATGACCATCAGCCCGAAGAATCCGAAAACGATGGACGGGATCCCGGCAAGAAGATTTATCGCGGGCTTTACGAAAGCATACAGCTTTTTAGGGCAGTAGTGCGACATGAACACTGCGCAGAGGATCCCGATCGGAACTCCGATGGCTATTGCGATACCGGTAACGAGTATCGAACCGATTATCATCGGGAATATCCCGTAGTATCCGCTGGAGGGCTTCCATTTTGTGCCGAACAGGAAGTCGGTCACGCCTATCTCGCCCATCGCTGGGATACCAGTCGAGAACAGATACACGCATATCAGCACCACCGCGAGTATCGAAACGCAGGCGCATATCAGGAACAGCGCGTGCATTATGCCTTCTTTTACCTTCTGCATAATAATACCTCTTTGTAAAATTTCACGAGAAAGATTTTACATTTCTTTTCTCAAAAAAGTGCGCTGCACTTGGAGCTGTACAAGCCGCTGCGCAGCGCATAAAGGGAAGGGAGAAACCTATCGCAACACACTGTGAACACTTAAGCGTCGAGGTGTCGCCATATATTCACGCGAACTTAAGCAAGCTCGCTCCAGTTGTTGATCTCGCCGGTGTAGATCTTCATGATCTCGTCGGAGGTGATGTTCTCAATGGGGTTGTCGAGGTTTACGATAACCGCGATACCGTCGTCGGCGATCTTCATTTCGGTAAGACCTGCGTCCAGTTCCTCCTGCTTGAGCTCACGGGAGGACATACCGATATCGCAGGTGCCCTCGGTGGCGGAGGTGATACCAGCGCCGGAGCCTGTCTGCTGAATGTCGATGGTAACGTCGGGGTTAAGACCCTTGTAGCTCTCTGCAAGCTTCTCCATGATCGGGCCAACGGAGGTGGAGCCGTTCAGGGAGATACCGCCGGAAACTCCGGAAGCTGTGTAGTTATCAGAAACATCAATGGAGATGTAGCCGTTGTCGGAGATTATCTGCTGACCCTCAACGGATTCGATGAACTTGATGAAGTCCTGAGCGGCTGCGTTCTCGTCAAGCTTAGCCTGCTGATAGCAGATGTTGAACGGTCTTGCAACAACGTAATCGCCGGACTTGATGTCGGCTACGGAGCATTCAACGCCGTTTACGTCCAGCGCCTTTACAGTGTCGTTCAGGGAGCCGAGGGAGATGTATCCGATAGCGTCAACGTTGCCTGCAACGCTCATCATTACGCCGTTTGTGGAGTTGGAGATCTCAGCGTCGCCGCGGGTCATGTCCTCCTTTTCGCCGGCTTCGTTCTTCTGCTCAATGCCCATCAGCTCAACGAACGCGCCTCTTGTGCCGGAGCCGTCCTCGCGGGAAACTACGGTGATATCGGTGTCGAGCTTTGCGCCTGTGTTTTCAGCCGCTGCGGAGCTGTTGTCCGCCGCAGGTGCTGAGGATCTTGTCGTATTGCCGGAGCAGCCTGCGAGTGCTGCTACTGCCAGCAGAGCCGCTGTGCTGAGTGTGATTCTTCTTGTCATCTTCATAGTAATTGTTCTCCTTAGATTCGTATGCGGTGGATTACCGCTATTTGTTTTCCTGTTTACAAGAACAATTATAGCAAAACAATGTTAAATCCAAAAGCACCGGTGTGTTAAATGTATGTAAAATGAAAAAGGGTGGATTTTTCCGCCCTCCAGGCTGTCGATAAACCCATTAAATTTGCGCGTAGCGCTATGAAAGTTTTCGGTTCAGCCTTTTATAAAAGGCTGGCAGGGTGTGGGGCAGAGCCCCGCCACTCCGCACGCAGTGCGGCTTTACGCTCCATAAGCGCTAAAAGGGGTGTGGGGGAAAAACAAGAGTTTTTCCCCCACAGTTTCTTATAATTTATTGCCGTTTGTACTTTTTCGACAAACTGAAGGGCGGATTTTTGCGCCCTCCAGCTTGTTGAAAAAGTCCCCTTTGCCCGCAAAGCGGGATTTTGAAATCCGTTTTTTGCCCCTGTATCGTTTGCTTTTCGAAAGTTATAGCCGCCCGGAATCCGGGCGGCTCGGCTTATCTTTTCATTTCCGGGTGGAGCTTGTAGAATTCATGCTTATCGTCGTACATTCTGGATTCCGCAGCGCGCACCAGCTCGTCCACCGACTTGGCGGAGCCGCTCCATACTGCGCCGATGGAAGCCTGGGGTATTTCCATATTCCACAAACGGCCGTGGAATTTTTCCGTGCGCTCCATAAATCCCTGCTCGTCCGGAGTCTCCATCAGCACGATGAATTCATCGCCGCTTATCCTGAAGCAGTGCTCCGTGCCGAATTCCGAAGTGAGCAGCTCAGCGAAGCCGGTTATCAGCCGGTCGCCGTATTCATGCCCCATAGTGTCGTTTGTGTATTTCAGAGCGTTCACGTCCGCAAAAAGCACCGCGAGGGCGCCGCCGTGCTGTTCAAAGCTCTCACAGAAATCGTTGAAGCAGAAACGGCTGTGTACTCCCGTCAGGGTGTCGTAATTGCAGAGGTACTCCAGCGCTTTCTGCCGGTGAAGCTCTGAAATATATTCATCGTGGATATCCCGGACGTACAGCATGAAGATTTGCTTTTCATCGGTATATTCCACGCTGGGAACTATCTCCATATTCACCCACCGGAATTCTCCGTTGTATTTCCTGCGGTAGCGCAGCCGGAGGATCCCGCGGTGTTCGCGCAGACGGTTTTTCAGCCGCTCGGGGTTAACGAATTCTGTGTACGACTGTATGTCCTCGGTGTGGATACTTCCAACTGCGGCGATGTTGCGCAGCCAGCCGGAAAACGTGTGGGTGAATCCGTTTCTTACCGTCAGTTCGCCGGGGTACGCCTTGATTATATCGAATGAATCGGCTGTAAGGTCGACCTTGAGGATTTTGTGGAAGCACTGCGCCAGCATTCGCATGGAGTCCTCAGTGTTGCAGACCTCCGCGTCTGATTCCTTCCAGGTGTAGACCGCCCAGGGGGAGTTCTCCGAAAAATTCTGCGGGAGCACGATCTCCAGCCGCAGCCATTTTTGCAGTGAGCCCACCTGCCGCCGGAAGTTGACGGTTATGCGCTTGCGCTTTGTCATTACTTCTCTGAGGATAAAATCGCGGTCGGTGCAGCGGCGGTACTGCGGAATGTCTTCCTCGGGGATCAGCCCGGTGTCTACGACCAGCCGGCTGTATTCGTATATGGTCTTTCCGGCGAGGCAGGGCTTTTCCTCGTCCGTATCGAGGATCTTCACGAAACGGTATTCTCCGGTCAGGATATTTACCCAGGCTACTTTATAATAATCGTCCCACAGGGCGTTCTGGACAATGCTGATGTCTGACATATGCAGCACCTCGGTTTCATAATAATGGTTTTCGAAAATTGACTTGTATCTATTATATATATCGGCAGCTTTTGCGTTTTTTTTAGCTTTTGGCACGAAAAAATTGTGCCGCTGAAGAAAAATGTCCTTTTCGCAGCGAAGTTGTAAGGCATTTTTTCGTATATGTAAAGTTTTTTTGAAAAAGCCCTTGACAAAAAGCAAACGCTGTGATATAATATATACACGATGTGCGTAAGAAGTTTGGAAGGTCGCTTCTCATTCTATGCCATTGCAATACTTTTGTTTCAGCATTTTGGAGAAATACCCAAGTGGTGAAGGGGCTCCCCTGCTAAGGGAGTAGGTCGGGAAACCGGCGCGAGGGTTCAAATCCCTCTTTCTCCGCCAACAGCGTGACGCTGGATCTAATTTCGCCTCTAGTTTGTTCTAGGGGCGATTTTTTCGCCCGCAAGCGGGCTAATCTATTTGGTAACGATGTCACATAGAAAAGTTGGTTTAACAGCGCGACCCCGCAGATTTTTTCACTTCTATGCACATTTGCAGAACGCAGCCAGGAGTTAACTGCTCGTTCGGCTTAGCTTTCCATCAGTTCGGACATCAGCTACCGTTATCAATATGAGGTTTTTCTTTGCCATTGGGTGGTATTGGACTTGTATTGTGACCGCAGGGAAGCAGAGATAAGCCAAAAGGAAAATGGCTTTTTCTATGACTTGACTATCCGTTGGTTTTCCAGCGGATAGTTTTACTTTTTCAGCTGTTCAGTGTTGATATCTCTGCCGAAAATATGCAGCACTCCGTCGTTTATCGAATATAGAACGCCCTTCCGGCTGCCGTCCGGCTGTTCGAGGGCAAATACCGGCTGATTCCCGAAGCACAGCGAGAGGTAATCCGTGACCGCAGTCCCGAGCCATATCCCGTATACGGCAGACAGCGCCAGAACTATCCCGGCAACGAGCCTTTTCGCATTGTGCTTTGGCTGGAAGCCTCCCGACCAGCGCCCAAGAATTTTACGGAGAAGCTTTGACAGCGCCGTGAGCGTCAGAATCGCGCCGGGTATGATAACGGCGGTGCAGAGCCATTCCCGCCATGTCAGATCCACGATATAGAACAGCGGGCTGATTATCCAGCAGGCAAAGCAGAATGAGGCTGTGACCACGATTATCATGGCAATGTGCCATTTCCTGAACGGTCTGCACACTCCGCAGAGAACTCCGCAGCAGACGGCTCCGGTGAGGTACACCGCCATGACCGAGAGCCGCTCCTGCGGAATATCGAAGATATTCTGCAAAATAAGCAGGGCAGATATTCCGAGGACCACCGTTAGCCCGCCCGGGAGCGCCTTTTTCAGCACGTTTGCAATGAAGCTCCCGCTCACGCGCTCGTGGTTCGGCTCAAGCGCCAGCAGGAACGACGGAGCGCCGATAAACAGCGCGCTGATGAGCGTTAGCTGGATAGGCTGGAACGGATACGCCGACGAAGCGAACAGGAATATCAGCGCCAGCAGGAACGAGAAGATAGTCTTTACGAGAAACAGCGCCGCCGAGCGCTGAATGTTGTTGATACAGCGCCGCCCCTCCTGCACGGCGAGGGGCATAGAGGAAAAGTCCGAATCCAGGAGAACGAGCTGCGAAACGCAGCGCGCCGCGTCGCTGCCGGACTGCATGGCAACGGAACAGTCCGCCTCCCGCAGCGCCAGGACGTCGTTCACGCCGTCGCCGGTCATTGCGACCTTGTGCCCTTGTGCCTGGAGCGCCCTGACAAGCTCCAGCTTTCTCGCGGGGGTAACTCTGCCGAAAACCGTGTATTTTCCGGCGGCTTCCGGCAGCTCTTCGTCGGTGAGCAGGGAAGCGTCCGCGTAGTTTTCCGCCCCGGGAAGCCCGGCTTTTGCCGCGACATTCGACACCGTTACCGGGTCGTCCCCGGAAATGACCTTCAGCGCGACCCCCTGCTCCCGGAAGTAGGCGAGGGTGGAGGGCGCGCTTTCGCGTATCTCGTCCGAGAGTATAACAAGCGCCTTGGGCGAAAGTCCGGCGGGAAGCGCTTTTCCGGGCAGCCCGGAATCGCTCTGCGCCAGGAGCAGCACCCGCTGACCCCTTGCCGCGTATTCGCCGCATATTCCGCTTAGCTTCGCGTATTCCTCCGGCGGGAGCACAAAGCTGGGCGCGCCGAGTATCAGCGTTCCATAGCTTTCAAGCTGTGCGCCGCTCCATTTTCTCGCAGAGGAAAACGGCTCGGTTTTTATGCAGTTCACAGGCTCCCTGGCGGGGAATTTCCGGAAAATCGCGGCGGCGGTCTGGTTTTCCCCGCCCATGGCGGAAGCGAAGGCGGCAAGCGCGGCTTCGGCATTGAAGCCGTCGTCCAGCCTGCGCACCTCGCTGACCTGCATATTTCCGGTGGTTATCGTCCCGGTTTTGTCGAGGCAGAGAACGTCCACCCGGGCGAGACTTTCCACGCAGTAAAGGTCCTGGCAGAGGGTCTGCCGCTTTCCCAGTCTGATGGAGCTCACCGCCAGGGCGATACTGGTGAGCAGCACGAGCCCCTCCGGGATCATTCCGATTACAGCCGCCGAGGTGCTTGTCACGCTGTACTGAACTCCCTGCCGAGCCACGAACAGCGCCTTTGTGAACAGCACCAGCGCAAACGGCAGTATGCACACGGAAATCGTGGAAATTATCCTGTTTATCGCGCCCATCATCTCTGAGCGGCGCTTTTTCGTTTTTTTCGCGCTGCTGGCGATTTTATTCGCGTAGGCTTCGGCACCGACGGCAGTGACCTCCGCCTTTCCGCCGCCGGTTACAACAAAGCTGCCGGAGTACAGCGCGTCCCCGGGGTGCTTCGTCACTGTGTCGCTTTCTCCGGTGAGCAGGCTTTCGTCGGCTTCAAGCTCTCCCTCGGCAAGAACCGCGTCCGCGCAGAGCTGCCTTCCCGCCGAAAGCAGCATAATGTCCCCGGGAACTATATCAGACACCGGGAGGATCTGCTCGGCTCCGTCGCGCAAAAGGTGAGCCTTCGGCGCGGATATCAGCGAAAGCCGGTCAATGGTGCGCTTTGAGCGTATCTCCTGGATTATGCCTATCGCCGTGTTGCACAGAACAACGCCCATGAACAGCATGTTCCGGTAGGCTCCCACCAGGAAAACCGCCGCCGCAATGATTATATTTATCAGGTTGAACAGCGTGAAAATGTTGTCGGAGAAGATCCTCCCGACGCTCTTGGTTTTCACCGAAAAGCTGCCGTTCGATTCTCCGCGGGATATCTTTTCCTCCGCCTCAGCCCGGGTGAGTCCGCGCTGTAAATCAGTCAATCCTGCCGCCTCCTGTCCTGTGGAATCATCTGGTATTAAATATAGTATATCCACCTGAACGGCTTTTGTCAAGCAAGGGAACCGGATATCACAGAAAAAACACAAACAGGCTGGCGATAAACCGCCATCTGCGTCGCTTGGCGAAAGCTTAGTTGCGCGGCGTCCATGCCGCGCTTTTGGCTTTCGCTTTGCGGCGTTCTGCCGCAACTTCACGCTGCGGCAGGCAAAAAAGCCTAGCCGAAATGTCGTTTCCTAGCATCTGCACCTTTCTCGCCAGCCTGGGATAAGTACTTTTTCGACAAGCTAAACAGGCTGCCGATAGGTAAAACCCACCGGCAGCCTGTTTTGATCAAAGGAAAAGATGGACTGTCAAAAAATTATTCAGCAAGCTTTGCGCCGAGAGCCTTGCAGTCTGCGAGCGCGCTGTCGTCGGGGGTTTCGTTGACGATAAGACCCTCGCCGTTTACCAGCTCTGCGCCGTCGGCGGTAACGCGGTCAGCCCACTGGCGCATCCACTCGCCGTCGCCCCAGCCGTAGGAGCCGAAAAGCGCCACCTTCTTGTCGGAGAGCTTGCCCTCGTTGTCGGTGAAGAACGGCTCGAATTCGCCCTCCTCGAGATTTTCAGCGCCCATTGCGGGGCAGCCGAAGGCAAGTCTGTCGTAATCTGCTACGTCGCCGGAGAATTCAGACACGGAGAAAAGCTCGGCGCCTGCGCCCTCTGCCACAGCCTTTGCCATAGCCTCGGTGTTTCCTGTGCCGCTCCAGTAAATAACAGCAATTTTCATAGTAGTTGTCCTCCTTATGATATTCTCAGAGCGCGGTAGAAGTCCTCGCCCTGCTCCAATCTGCCGCAGAGATATTCTCTGCATTTGTCGTATGCCGCAAATTTCCGCTTTGCGGATTCCACACAGCCGTAGACCTTCCAGCAGCCGCACAGCTTGTAATTGCACCCGCCGTTCTCAACGAAGCCCCGCACGTCCTCCACTGGGTAATCAAGGAAAAGCCCGATCTCATGCGGGAAATCGTCGCAGGATGTGCGCTTGGAAAGCCGCTCCAGGCACTGCTCCATAGTCATGCCGTCCGTGTAGCCGTATTCCCGCAGAAGCCCGCGGGTCTCCGGCTCTGAAAGCCGCTTTGCAAGCTTTTCCGCATTATATACAAGGATAAGCGAGCGCTCGCGGCAGGCGCATTCCTCGCGGAGCACCTTTATCCGCAGTCCCTTTATAGCGGCGCGGCGGTTGAACCTGCGCGCGTTGCCGTCTATGTCGAACTCCCTGCGCGAAAGCGTGATAAGACTTGCGCACTTTATTCCCATCAGCGACGGCGCCGTGTGGAAGGCGAGCTTCTTTTCAAAGCGCCTGCATTCTTCTGTGGACATGATCCTTCTCCTTATCTTGTGCAATTTGCGCGGCTTTACTCAGTGCGTTAGCTTTCACTAACACATGTGTAAAAGAAAATGCGGAATTGCCGCACGCTCAGTTAGCGCTTGCTAACCTGCGTATACATAATATCACATATTTGCGGATTTGTCAAGAGGAAATCAGAAAAAATCGTGTAACAGAGCAGCGCAGGATTATGGTATAATTTAGCTGAAAAAAACGAGGTTTTAGGTAATTTTTTTTCTTCAAGCCCCCTTGAAATCTTAACTGAAGTATGCTATAATAATTTTGATTGATGAGCAAAGCACATATTTTACTTTGAATAGTCGAAAACCGAAAATCATCAGGAGGTATTCATTATGGCAGATATTCAGAAGCTCTATGAGCAGTGGCTGGAGAAGGCGGTTGCCGACCCCGACCTCAAGACTGAGCTGGAGAGCATAAAGACCGACGAGGACGGCAAGAACGACCGTTTCTACCGCGATCTCGAATTCGGCACCGGCGGACTGCGCGGCGTTATCGGCGCAGGCACCAACAGAATGAACATTTACACCGTAAAGAAGGCTACTCAGGGTCTTGCTGAGTATATCCTCACAAGCGGCGAGAAGAAGTCCGTGGCTATCTCCTGCGACAGCCGTATCAAGTCCGACTACTTCTCCAAGGGCGCGGCGGAAGTTCTCGCTGCAAACGGTATCAAGGTACATATCTATAAGGAGCTCATGCCTACCCCCATGCTTTCATGGGCTGTAAGGGCGCTGGACTGCGGCGCAGGCATCATGGTTACAGCAAGCCACAATCCTGCGAAGTACAACGGCTACAAGGTATACGGCAGCGACGGCTGCCAGCTCACGCTTGAGGCTGCCGAGGCGGTTCTCTCCAAGATAAACGCTATCGACATCTTTGACGGCGTAAAGTCCGTGGATTTCGACAAGGCGGTCGCTGACGGCATGATAAGCTTCATCGGTGACGACGTTATCGACGCTTACATGGCAAAGGTCAAGGAGCAGGGACTCCACACAGACCTGGTTGCCGACAGCGGTCTGAAGGTAGTTTACACTCCTCTCAACGGCACCGGAAACAAGCCCGTGCGCCGTATCCTTAAGGAGATCGGCATTAAGAATGTCGTTGTAGTTCCCGAGCAGGAGAACCCCGACGGAAACTTCCCGACCTGCCCCTATCCGAACCCCGAGATAAAGGAAGCCCTCGCGTGCGGTCTTAAGCTCTGCGAGACTGAGAAGCCCGACCTCCTGCTGGCTACCGACCCCGACTGCGACCGCGTTGGTATCGCAGTTCCCGACGGCGACCACTACGAGCTGTTCACCGGAAACGAAGTCGGCGCGCTGCTCCTCGAATACATCTGCAAGGAGCGTATCGCCCTCGGCACAATGCCCAAGAACCCTGTTGCGGTAAAGACCATCGTTACCACCGATATCACAAAGGCTATCTGCAAGAAGTACGGCGTTGAGCTGCGCGAAGTGCTCACAGGCTTCAAGTTCATCGGCGAGCAGATAGGATTCCTGGAGGCAAAGGGCGAGGAGAACCGCTACATCTTCGGCTTTGAGGAGAGCTACGGCTACCTTGCCGGCGGCTATGTACGCGACAAGGACGCTGTTGTGGCTTCCATGCTCATCTGCGAGATGGCTGCGTTCTACCGCACAAAGGGGATCTCCCTCATCGAGGCGAGAAAGAGAATGTACGCTGAGTACGGCGTTTACTTCAACAAGCTGGATACCTTCACATGCGAGGGCGAGAGCGGCATGGAGCGCATGAGCGAGATCATGTCCGACCTCAGAAAGAACGGCCCGAAGTCCATCGGCGGACTTGACGTAGTTGCGACCGCCGACTACGAGGCTTCCGTAAAGACCTACACCGACGGCAAGACCGAGCAGATAACCCTGCCGAAGTCCAACGTTATCACATTCTTCCTCACGGATAACGCAAGCGTAGTTATCAGACCCTCCGGCACTGAGCCGAAGATCAAGGTTTACTACACCACCACAGGCGCGCAGAAGGCTGACGCCGTTGCGCTCCAGGAGAAGCTGTCCGCTGATTTCACCAAGATCCTCGGCTTCTGATTTGGAATATAGTTCCACATAGAACGAAAATTTTAAAGAAAATTTTCAAAAACCCCTTGCAATTGTGGGAGAGTTGTGGTATACTATATAATTGTTAATGACTATGCCATAGTCTGAACCGCTGATGGTAAGCAAACCAGGGTTTGGCATATACGGATTGAGGTGAAATTCATGAAAGAAGGTATTCATCCCGCATACGAGGCTACTGTTATCAGATGCGCCTGCGGCAATGAAATCGCTACACGCTCTACCAAGAAGGACATCAGAGTAGAAATCTGCTCCAAGTGCCATCCGTTCTTCACAGGTAAGCAGAAGCTGGTAGATTCCGGCGGACGTGTTGACAGATTCAAGAAGCGCTACAATATGGGCAAGTAATTGTTCACACAGTAGGTTTAAAGTAGTTAAAAACACACGCTCGATTTTCCTGCGTGTGTTTTTGCGTTTAGGGAGGTACTATGGAATACAAGACCATCGCGCGCCGGTGCGAGGCGCGGTTTATTGAGAAGAAGTCCGAATTCATCGGGTACCTCTGCCCGGTACAGACCGAGGGGCAGGCTACGGCGTTCATAGAGGAGATACGCGCCATGCACCGAAAGGCAACGCACAACTGCTACGCGTATATCCTGAGGGAGAACAACACCGCGCGGCACTCCGACGACGGCGAACCGGGCGGCACCGCGGGAGTCCCGATTTACGAGGTGCTCCGCAGGGAGGGGCTGACGGACGTCTGCTGCGTGGTAACGCGGTATTTCGGCGGGATTCTGCTGGGCGCGGGAGGACTTGTCCGAGCGTACACCAAAGGCGCCAAGGACGCGGTAGACGCGGCTCAGATAAAATGCATGGCGGCAGCGGTGAAGCTGCTTGTCACGGTGGATTACGGGCTTTACGGCAGGCTGGCGCAGATTTTCGCTGAATATGACGCACGGGTCGCGGACGAGAAATTTGCGGATAATGTTCAGATAACCCTGCATATCCGCGAGGAAAGCGCAAAGGCTCTCACGGACAAGCTGGTGGATTCCTGCAATGGAAATATAAAAGTGGAAGAAATTGAGAAGCTCAGCTTTGATTTTGCATAATTCCGCGTGGCTGAATACGATTTATTTGTACAAAATCAACAAACTTATCGAAAATAAAAAGGAATCCGGGCGCAATTTCTGTATATATTAACAGAGGGAGAATTGTGCCCTTTTTTGCCGTTTGTGGCATTGGTATATTGCACGCGCCTTTACAAATACTTATTTTATCGGGACGGGAGGGATAATATGGCTTTACCGGAGGGTTTTATTCAAGAGCTTCGCGACAACAACGAAATTGTGTCCGTTATCGAAAATTATGTCGAGCTGAAGCGCTCCGGCAGCACATATTCCTGCCGGTGTCCTTTCCATTCGGAGAGAACGCCGTCGTTCCACGTCTACCCGAACACGCAGAGCTACTACTGCTTCGGCTGCGGCGCGGGCGGAGACGTTATCACCTTTATCCGCACCATAGAAAATCTCGACTACATCGAGGCGGTGCGGTTCCTGGCGCAGCGCTCCGGTATGGCTATGCCGGAGGACAGGGACGACGATTCCGCGAGAAGGCGCAAGCGGCTGTACGAAATGAACCGCGAGGCGGGGAAGTTCTTCCACAGGCAGCTTTTCTCCCCGGAGGGCGCGGACGGCTGGAACTACATCACCGGGCGGCAGCTCACCGAGCACACTATCCGGCATTTCGGCATAGGGTACGCGGTCAACGATTACCACAAGCTTCATTATTATATGAGAAATCTCGGGTTTTCAGAGGACGAGCTTATCGACGGTTCGCTTCTGGTGCGGAACAACAACCGCGTTTACGACAAGTTCGTGAACCGCGTGATGTTCCCGATTTTCGACACCCGGGGGAACATCATCGCGTTCGGCGGGCGGGCGCTTGCCGCTGACGCTCCGGCAAAGTACCTCAACAGCGCCGAGACCTACGTCTTTCAGAAGCGCGACAACCTGTTCGCCCTCAATTACGCGAAGAATTCCAAGGCGGATTACTTCATTCTCTGCGAGGGCTACATGGACGTTATCTCCATGCACCAGGCGGGCTTCGACAGCGCAGTCGCCACCCTCGGGACTGCGATAACCGCCACCCAGGCGCGGCTTATCGGCCGCATGGGAAAATCCGAGGTCATTCTGTCCTACGATTCGGACGGGCCGGGGCAGAAAGCCGCTTCCCGGGGTATAAACCTGCTCAGCGAAGCGGGAGTCAAGGCGCGGGTGCTCCAGATGACCGGAGCCAAGGACCCGGACGAGTACATCAAGAAGTTCGGCGCGGAAGCGTTCGCGCACCTGATCGAAAGCTCCGGCGGCGCGATAGATTACGAGATGGGGAAGCTCACTGCGGGTCTTGACCTCAACAAAGAGGAGGACAGGGCGGCTTACCTGAAAAAGGTGGTCGTTTTCCTGGCGCAGATACACAATCCACTGGAGCGGGCGGTTTACATCTCAAAGGCGGCGGAAAACGCCCGCGTGCCGTCTGAAACCGTGAGCTTCGCGGTAAAGAGCGAAATTTCCCGACAGAAGAAGAAATCCGACCGCGAGCAGTACAGAGAGCTGATCTCCCCGCGTGCCAAGGACAAGATAAATCCCGAATCCGCCAAGCTCCCCCGGGAGGAAAAGGCGGAGCGCGGGATACTGTGCTTCGCGTTCCATAATCAGGACAAGCTGCCCGCTGTGCGGAAAAAGCTCACCGGCGGCTTTGTGACGGAGTTCAACCGCCGCGTGTTCGAGTTCATGGAGGAGAAGAACAACGCCGGGGTGATATTCACCGGAAGCATGTTCAACGAGGGCTTCTCCACCGATGAGGTCGGGCGGATATACGGGATACTTAACGATTTTTCGCAGTTCGCGCACAGCGGGGACGTTGCCGAGGATTATATAAAGGTGCTCAACGAGTACCATGATAATATAAAACAGAGAGACGCAGCAAGTATGTCGGACGACGACCTGCTAATGCTGGCACAAAAGTTAAAGGAGAAAAAAAGCTGATGACAGAGAACAATGGAAGCATAGCGACCCTTCATGAGCTGCTGGCTCAGGGAAAGCAGAAGGGCTGCCTCACCACCAAGGAGATAACGGACGTCCTGGAGGAGCTGAACTTTGACGCTGAACAGATAAACGGTCTTTACGAGGATCTGGAGAGCCTCAATATCCGTATCGTGGACGACTACACCGCAGACCTTGATATCGAGAACCTCATCGACCTTGCGGAAACGGAGAGCGCGGACGAAAGCTACGACACCGACGGAATGCTGGCGGACGACTCGGTAAAGCTGTACCTCAAGGAGATAGGACGTATTCCGCTGCTCACCACCGAGGAGGAGATAAAGCTGGCGGAGCGCATGGCAAACGGCGACGCAGCCGCAAAGAAGCGCCTGAGCGAAGCGAACCTCCGCCTGGTGGTAAGTATCGCGAAGAAGTACGTCCGCCGCGGAATGCAGTTCCTTGACCTTATTCAGGAGGGAAATCTCGGGCTTATCAAGGCAGTCGATAAGTTCGACTACACCAAGGGTTTCAAGTTCTCCACCTATGCGACATGGTGGATAAGGCAGTCCATAACCCGCGCCATCGCAGACCAGGCGAGGACTATCCGTATCCCGGTGCACATGGTGGAAACCATCACCAAGGTAAAGAAAATGCAGAGCCAGCTCCTGCATGAGAACGGCTACGAGCCTACCGAGGACGAGATAGCCGAAAAGCTCAACATGCCGCTGGACAAGGTTCGCGAGATAATCCGCATTGCGCAGGACCCCGTTTCCCTTGAAACGCCTATCGGCGAGGAGGAGGACAGCCACCTGGGCGACTTCATTCCTGACGAGGACGCGCCGGCTCCCGCAGACGAGGCTTGCAACAGCGTGCTGAAGCAGACCCTGAGCGACGTGCTGGACACCCTCACAGACCGTGAGAAGCGCGTGATAATCCTGAGATACGGCCTTATCGACGGCAGGCAGAGAACGCTTGAGGAGGTAGGTCAGGAATTCCAGGTAACGCGTGAGAGAATACGCCAGATAGAGACCAAGGCGCTCCGTAAGCTCCGCCACCCGACCCGCAGCAAGAAGCTTAAGGACTTTCTTGAATGACGATACATAAGGCACCCAGAACCCTCGTGTTCACCGGAGGAAAGGAAACACAGAATGAGCAACGAAAAAGTGATAGGAGAGCTTCTTGATCACGGAAAACAGAACGGCCGCCTTACAACTAAGGAGATCACCGACGCCATTGAGGAAATGGACATTGACGCCGACCAGATAAACAAGCTGTACGACGACCTTGAAAGCAATAATATAGAGATAGTTGACGATATAACCCCCGGCGACCTGGATACGGCGCTTGACGTGTCCACGGGAGACGACGACAGCGACTACGACTACTCCGCAGAGGGTATCGCGGCCGACGACCCGGTAAAGATACATCTGAAGGAAATAGGCAAGATCCCGCTTCTTTCCACTGAGGAGGAAATTCAGCTTGCCGAGAGGATAAACGCCGGCGACCAGGAGGCGCGCAACCGCCTTATTGAAGCGAATCTCAGGCTTGTGGTGAGCATTGCAAAGCACTTTGTCGGCAGGGGAATGCCGTTCCTCGATCTGATCCAGGAGGGCTACATCGGGCTGATAAAGGCGGTGGAGAAGTTCGACCATACCAAGGGCTACAAGTTCTCAACGTATGCGACCTGGTGGATTAGGCAGTCCATCTCCCGCGCTATCGCCGACCAGGCGAGGACTATCCGTATTCCGGTGCACATGGTGGAGACCATCACCAAGGTCAAGAAAGCGCAGAATCATCTTCTGCACAAGAACGGGCACGAGCCGACTATCGAAGAAGTCGCGCAGGAGCTTAACATGACGCCGGAGCGCGTCCGGGAGGTCATACGCATAGCGCAGGATCCGGTTTCGCTGGAAGCGCCGGTGGGCGAGGAAGAGGACAGCTACCTCGGGGACTTTATCCCGGACGAGGACGCCCCCGCGCCGATCGACAGCGCAATGCAGTCGGTGTTCAAGGACGAGCTTAACAAGGCGCTCGACACTCTGCCGGAAAGAGAGCGGGACGTGCTGAAATTCCGCTACGGAGTGGGCAGCGACCGCGCTCACACCCTTGAGGAAGTGGGAAAGCAGTTCAACGTCACCCGCGAGCGGATCCGCCAGATAGAAGCAAAGGCGCTGAGGAAGCTCCGCCAGCAGTCGCGCAGCAAGAACCTCAGAATGTTTCTGGAATAATAAGAAGCCTCCCCGGAAAACCGGGGAGGCTTTAGTTTATTTAAGTCCTGCAAGAATATCGTTAGTTTTCAGGTTATCGGGATCTGCCCCGGGAACGGGCGCCGGAGTGGTCATGTACATATTTCCGGACTTTATCAGCGCTGTTATCGCAAGGAATTCAGTGCCGAGCCGGTTTGCGATCTCTTCTTCCGGGAACATGCACATATGCGTTGCGCACAGCGCGCTGATACCGTATGTATACGTCCACATATGCTGGAAGAGCACAGTTGCCTGCTCCCTGCTCAGATCATAGTCGCGCTGGATGACGTCAATGCACAGCGGCTCGTAATCCCCAAGGCTGCCAAAAAACGAGCCGGGATTCTCGCTGGGATTGGTTTCCGTCATGAAAATCAGGTGGAACAGCTTCGGCTCGCGTATTGCAAAGCGAACCATACGGATCCCCGCCTCCTTGAAAGCTGGGGTGAAGTTCACGATTTCGCCGATATAGCTGTTAAAGCGCCCCATTGCGGCGGCGCGCACTTCGGTCACGACTTCCTCCATGCTGTTGAAAACAGTGAATATCGGGCGCGCGGAGCTGCCCATCCATTCGCCGAGGTTACGGGTCGTAAGGTGCTCTATGCCCTGCTTGCTGACCAGCTCAACTGCGGAAGCAATGATCTCTTCTCTTGTAAATTTGGGTTTTGGCGGCATATTGGTCTCCTCATGTAGTCAGTAAGCTTGTCACAGCCATTACCGGATAAATGTTTATGGCAGTCAAGCCTGCCTGAGCAGTTCAGAAACTTTTTGACCATTTCTGAATACAATTCATTATATCATTACTTCTAGTATTTGTCAATAGGTTTATTCCAAGAAAAAAACAAAAACTTAGCGCCGACGCTATAACAAGCGTCGGCGCTGATCAATTCAGAATAAGACGTATTTCACATCAGCAGCGTGAGCCATAAGCCCGGAATTTGCAGGTGTCCTTTGCGTTGCAGTCCTCGCAGCTCTTGCGCTTCTTGTCCAGCTCTCCGCGGTAAAGCCCTATCACACCGATGATGGTCTTGCGCGGGGTGAGCATTTTGGTGGCGGTGCAGCATACGCCGATTTTCCTTACCGCGTCCACGGAGGCGATGAGCATAGGCGCGCAGTCCAGCGGGAAATCCCCATAGCCGGCGCCGTAGCACCATGTGGTGGAATATCCCGGCATATTGGACAGAATATCCTGGCGTGCGTTCTCGCTGACCTGCTCTATCATGGCGTTTGCCAGCGCGTCAGAGATCACCGCCTTCATCGAATCGGAAACGTCCAGCTTTTTCAGGAATCTGTCCGCGTCGGAGGAAAGCGTGGAGCATACTATCGCCGCCTTGTCGCAGCCGCGCAGGTGCTCTGCAATGTCCTTTCCCTCCAGCTCGAAATCGCAGTCAGACAGATAAAGCATATGCTCGTTGCGAAGTATGTTGAAAACTCTCCAGACGAACTGGGGGCGCGCCTCTTTAAGAAGCTCCTGCTCGCACTCGTCAATAACGGCGCTTATTCTTGCGTCCGGCTCCTGGGTATAGCCCATGTAGCGCAGCGCCTCAGCCCTGTTTATACGGGTTATTTCAGTTGTCACAGCGTATCACCTTTTCTATGCTTTCACTGATTTTTCTTGCAATATACGGGTTGTTCATCGTGTAGAGATGTATCCCGTCAACTCCCTGGGCGACCAGGTCGATTATCTGGTCTACCGCATAGGCGATGCCAGCGTCGCGCATTGCTTCGGGATTGTCGCCGTAGCGGTTTATCATCTTCGTGAATTTCAGCGGGAGGCTGGCTCCGCACATGGTCACCATTCTCTGTATCTGCTTTGCGTTGACGCACGGCATGATACCCGCTTCTATCGGGACGTTTATCCCCGCGATACGCGCTTTCTCCAGGAAGCTGATAAAGGAGCCGTTGTCGAAGAAAAGCTGCGAGATCAGGTGGGAAGCGCCTGCGTCCACTTTCTTTTTCAGGTTGATGATATCTTCCACCGCGCTTGAAGCCTCCGGGTGGACCTCCGGGTAGCAGCCGCCCGAGAATGACAGGTCGGAGCGCGGCTTCATGTATTCAATGAGGTCGCTTGCGTGGAGGAATTCGTGCTTCGGCGGGATATTCGGATTGATGTCGCCGCGCAGCGCCAGCACGTTTTCAATGCCGCGCTCCTTGAATTCCTGTATTTTTTCGTCAATATCCGCGTGGGTGGAGTTCACGCAGGTAAGGTGCGCGATGGACTCGGTGTGGCAGTGCTCCTTTATCCGGCAGACAAGGTCGGTGGTGGAGGCTCCTGCGGCGCTGCCGCCCGCCCCGTAGGTCACGCTGATGAAATCCGGGTGCAGATCCCCGAGCTGGTCGAGCGTGTCGTATATGACAGAAACGTCGTTGTCCTTTTTCGGCGGGAAAACCTCGAAGGAAAACACAGTCCTGCCCTGTTTAAAGAGTTCAGGTATTTTCATTAATCAGGTTCCTTTAATTTTCAGAGAGATACTTTTTAAGAGCTTCCGCTATCTGCGCAGGACATGAGGTTGGCTTGCTTCCGCAGGTGATGCCTTCCAGGCGGGCGATAACGTCCTCGGGCTTCATTCCGGTGACCAGCGAGGAAATTCCCTTAAGATTTCCGTTGCAGCCGCCGACGACCTCCAGCGACTTTATAACTCCGTCCTCGATCTCAAAGACCATTTTGCGGGAGCATACGCCCCGTGGGATATATTCAAAAGTCATTTTTGTACCTCCTGTCAGTTACCGGACTTGAGCCACTCGTCAGCGACCGCGTCAGCCACCGCCTGTGCCACGGATTTATCCAGCGCACTCGGGATTATGTAATCGGTGGACAGCTTGTCGTCCGTCACAAGACCCGCGATAGCGTAAGCGGCAGCGAGCTTCATTTCCTCGGTGATAGCCTTTGCGCGTACCTTTAGCGCGCCCTTGAATATCCCCGGGAATACCAGGACGTTGTTTATCTGGTTCGGGAAGTCGCTTCTGCCGGTGCCGACGATATATGCGCCGCTCTGCTTTGCGAGGTCGTAGGTGATCTCCGGCTCGGGGTTTGCCATGGGGAAGAGCACGGGCTTGTCAGCCATGGACTTCACCATCTCGGGGGTCACGAGGTTCGGCTTGGAAACTCCGACAAAAGCGTCTGCGCCCCTGAGAGCGTCCGCGAGATTTCCCTTGATGTTGTTCTTGTTTGTGAGCTTCGCTATCTCCGCGTGGGCGGGGTTGTCGTAGTGGCCGTCGCGGTTGATTATGCCGCAGAGGTCGACCATTATGAGGTTGCCGACGCCGAGCTTAAGCAGGAACTTTCCTATGGCGATACCTGCGGAGCCCGCGCCGTTTATAACCACCGTGATGTCGGAAAGCTTCTTTCCGGCGAGCTTTATCGCGTTTATCATAGCGGCGCCGACAACTATCGCGGTGCCGTGCTGGTCGTCATGGAAAACAGGGATATCCAGCTTTTCTTTCAGCTTTGCCTCTATCTCGAAGCAGCGGGGCGCGGAGATGTCCTCAAGGTTTATCCCGCCGAAGCTGTCGGAGATAAGCTCGATGGTGCGCACTATCTCGTCCGGGTCCTTGCTCTTTATGCAGAGAGGGAACGCGTCAACGCCGCCGAATTCCTTGAACAGACAGCACTTGCCCTCCATTACGGGCATTCCTGCAAGGCCGCCGATGTCGCCGAGCCCGAGGACTGCGGTGCCGTCCGTGATGACTGCGACCAGGTTGCTGCGGCGGGTGAGCTTGTAGGAAAGCTCAGGGTCTCTTGCGATTTCAAGGCAGGGCTGCGCAACACCGGGGGTGTAGGCGAGGGACAGATCCTCGCGGGTCTCTATCTTCGCGCGGGAGACCACCTCGAGCTTGCCGCCCCATTCATAGTGCTTCTGGAGTGCTTTTTCTTTGATATCCATGCTTTTGTCCTTCTTTGTATGTGTTATTTCAGGCTTTGCCCTTATGACTGATGATTTTGTTCAGAACCGGCTCCGGCGTGAGGTTGGAGCCTATCTGTATCGCGTAGTGGTTGTAGAATCCGTGGAAATCCGAGCCGCCGGTGGTCAGCAGGCCGTTTGCCTCTGCGATCCCGAGCAGCTCCTTCTGGTAGTCCGGGTCGGCGCTCTGGTGCCACACCTCAACGCCGTCTATCTCGTGCTTTGAGGCGAGCTCTTCAAGCAGGGCGGTGCTGTCGTAGACCTTCGGGTGCGCCATCACCGAGATACCGCCGGAAGCGCGTATCAGCGTTGTCACAAAGTGGACGTCCGGGTAGAAATCCGCCTCGGAAGCGACCTCCTGTGCGCAAATGCCGTCCTTTGCGTCGAAGATGGATTCGTACACGTCACCGTAAAGCTCGGTGGTATAGCCGTAGTCCATGAGCGCGTGCATTATGTGGCACTTGTAGATCGCCTTGCTCCCCGCAGAGTAGCGCAGGATACTTTCCAGCGTGATGGGGTATTTATCCAGCACCTTTACCGCCATGCGCTTTCCAAGCTCCATTCTTCCGGTGGAGGTGCGCAGGCACAGCCCCTCGAGACGGTCGGGCTTTGCGGGCATATAGCACAGGATATGTACCTTCTTCTTGCGCTCGCCGTCGAACGCGGAGAACTCCACGGCGGGGATAACGTTCACGTTATACCGCTTTCCGAGCACCGCTGAGCGCGACAGCGAAGCAAGGCTGTCGTGGTCGGTAATGGCAAGGCAGCGGACGTCGTTCCTGTCCGCCTGACGGATCACATCGGAGATACCAAGGGAGCCGTC
This sequence comes from uncultured Oscillospiraceae bacterium, assembly GCA_934448295.1. Lineage (GTDB taxonomy): Bacteria > Bacillota > Clostridia > Oscillospirales > Ruminococcaceae > CAG-115. The sequence continues at coordinate 104,666 of CAKSEY010000008.1, read as the reverse complement.
GGATATGGTCGTGTGGCAATGTAGATCTGCTTTCATTAAGTCACCTCGTCTGTATATGAAGCCGGAAAACCGGGGTCGTGGACATTCTGACTTGCTTTTCGCACATACGCTATTAAATATTATATCACTTTTCGTAATTTAATGCAAGAGTTTTTTTATCATTCTACCAAATTATTGCGTAAAAGCGCCGGAACATGGGTTTTTGCGGTAGTATCCTCTAAAAATATGCAGCAAACTGTATTTTTCCGTAATCTTCCGCGCCGCGTAAATTGAGCCCTTCTGCCACTTGCTTTTTTCGAGGAATTGTGATATACTAAAAAAGATAATGCAGTATTATGCTCTTTGAAAGCATAACTGCGGTAAACAGGAGAGGCATAGATGGCAAAGGAAAATAATTACAATGATCTGGTATCGCTGAAAGGCCCTGACCAGGTGCGCCTGCGCCCGGGGGTAATTTTCGGCTCCGACAGCGTGGACGGCTGCCGGCACTCGGTTTTCGAGATAATCTCGAACTCAATAGACGAGGCGCGCGAGGGCTACGGCAAGCGGATAATCATCACGCTGCATGCGGATAAGTCCATAACCGTAGAGGATTTCGGACGCGGTATCCCGATAGATTTCAACAAGGCGGAGGACAAGTACAACTGGGAGCTTGCGTTCTGCACGCTGTACGCAGGCAGCAAGTACAACAACAATTCCGGCGGAAACTACTCGTTCGCGCTGGGTCTGAACGGACTGGGACTCTGCGCAACGCAGTTCTCCAGTGAATATATGGAGGTAGAGAGCCGCCGGGGGCAGTGGAACTTCTCGCTGCGCTTTGAGAAGGGCTTCAACGTGACCCCGGACGAGCGCGGCTTCAAGAAAACGCGCGGCGACGGCTCCACAGGAACCAAAATCACCTGGAAGCCCGATCTGGAGGTTTTCACGGATATCGACATCGGCGCGGATTATCTCGCTGATATCCTGCGCAGGCAGGCGATAGTCAACGACGGCGTTGAGCTGGTCTTAAAGGACGAGCACGAGGACGGCACCTTCACCGAGCGGATATTCTGCTACGAGAACGGAATCAAGGACTATCTGCTGGAGGTAGTCGGCGACAAATCCATGACGACTCCGCAGTGCTGGACTGCAGAACGTCAGGGCCGCGACCGCGAGGACAAGGACGAATACAAGCTGAAAATGAACGTTGCGTTCACGTTCAGCAAGGAAGTGCAGTTCATCGAGCACTACCACAATTCAAGCTGGCTGGAGCACGGCGGAAGCCCGCAGAAGGCGCTCCAGAAGGCGTTTCTCTCGCAGATAGACGGCTACCTGAAAAACGGGAACAAGTACAACAAGGGCGAAAAGAGCATAAAGTGGGAGGACGTCGAGGACTGCCTCGTGTTCATTTCCAACAACTTTTCGACCCAGGCGAGCTACGAAAACCAGACGAAAAAGGCGATAAACAACGAGTTCATCACCGAAGCCATGACCGAGTGGCTGAAGCACCAGCTCGAGGTCTACTTCCTTGAAAATCCGGACGAAGCCGTAAAGATAGGCACGCAGGTGCTGATAAACAAGCGCTCCCGCGAGAACGCCGACAAGGTGCGCCAGAGCACGCTCCAGAAGCTGACGGGCAGCATAGACCTCACCAACCGCATAGACAAATTCGTGGACTGCCGCAGCAAGGACGTTTCCCGCCGGGAGGTCTACATCGTGGAGGGCGATTCGGCGCTGGGCTCCGTAAAGCTCGCCCGGGACGCGGAGTTCCAGGCGGTGATACCGGTGCGCGGAAAGATACTGAACTGCCTGAAAGCAAGCTACGACAAGATATTCAAGAGCGAGATAATCACGAATCTCATAAAGGTGCTCGGCTGCGGCGTGGAGGTAAAGACCAAGGCGAACAAGCAGCTTTCAACATTCAACCTGGAAAATCTCCGCTGGAACAAGATCGTTATATGCACCGATGCCGACGAGGACGGATTCCAGATACGCACGCTTATCCTTACGATGATACAGGAGCTGTGCCCCACGCTTATCGAAAAGGGCTACGTCTACATCGCGGAATCCCCGCTGTACGAGATAACCACCAAGGAGCGCACCTACTTTGCCTACACCGAGCCGGAGAAAACCAAGATACTCGGCATGATAGGCGAGAACAAGTACACCATTCAGCGAAGCAAAGGTCTCGGCGAGAACGACCCCGACATGATGAGCCTCACCACCATGAACCCGGAGACGCGCCGTCTGATAAAGGTGAATCCCACGGACGTGGAAGCGACCCGCGAGATGTTCGACGTGCTCTTGGGCAACAATCTGGAGGGGCGCAAGCGCTTCATCAAGGAAAACGGAAGTAAGTACCTTGCCGCAGCGGATATAAGCTGAGCCGGAATCTATTCCTTAAAATACAAAACAGAGGAAGTATTGAATTGAAGAAAAACACTCCAAAAAAGCAGCCGAAGCGCTTCAGCTCCTCAATGTCGGGAGCGTATATCGAGGGCAGCGGCATAGTTGAGCAGAAGGATATAGTCAGCACGCTGGAAGAGAACTATATGCCCTATGCAATGAGCGTTATAGTCAGCCGTGCGCTCCCGGAGATAGACGGCTTCAAGCCCTCCCACCGGAAGCTGCTGTACACCATGTACAAGATGGGTCTGCTGACCGGAAACCGCACCAAATCAGCGAATATCGTGGGTCAGACCATGCGGCTGAACCCCCATGGCGACGCGGCGATCTACGAAACCATGGTAAGACTCGCCCGGGGAAACGAGGCGCTTCTGCACCCCTACGTTGACAGCAAGGGCAACTTCGGCAAGGCGTATTCCCGGGACATGGCGTATGCGGCTTCCCGATATACCGAGGCGAAGCTGGAGCCGATAAGCGGCGAGCTGTTCGCCGAGATAGACAAGGACGCGGTGGACATGGTGCCGAACTACGACAACACCATGCTGGAGCCGAGCCTTTTCCCGGTGAGATACCCGGCGGTGCTGGTCAACAACAACTTCGGACTTGCGGTGTCCATGGCAAGCAATATCTGCTCGTTCAACCTCAGCGAGATATGCGATACGACCATTGCCCTGATGAAGGATCCGGAGCACGACGCGCTTTCCACGCTGAAAGGCCCGGATTTCCCCGGCGGCGGCTATATCGTCTATGACGAGACCGAGATGAACAAGATATACCGTACGGGACTGGGCGCTGTAAAGGTCAGGGCGGTGTATAACTACGACCCGGATTCCCGCTGTATCGAGGTAACGCAGATACCGCCGACCACCACTATCGAGGCGATAATCGACAAGGTGGTGGAGCTGGTAAAGGACGGAAAGCTGAAAGAAATATCCGACGTCCGGGACGAGACAGACCTTTCCGGTCTGCGGCTTGCGTTCGACCTGAAAAAGGGTCAGGACCCTGACGCGGTGATGAACAAGCTGTTCAGGCTCACGCCGCTCCAGGATAACTTCAACTGCAACTTCAACGTGCTGATAAACGGAAGCCCGCGCGTAATGGGCGTGTACGAGATACTGAACGAGTGGACGATATTCCGGCGGGGCTGCGTAAAGCGCCGGGTGGCTTTCGACCTGAAAAAGAAGAAAGAGAAGCTCCACCTGCTGAACGGTCTGAAAAAGATACTGCTCGACATCGATTACGCGATAAAGCTTATCCGCGAGACCGACGAGGAAGCCGAGGTAGTGCCTAACCTGATGATAGGCTTCGGGATAGACGAGGTTCAGGCGGAGTATGTCGCGGAAATAAAGCTGCGCCACATCAACCGGGAATATATCCTCAAACGCACGCAGGAGACCGCAGACCTCGAAAAGGAGATCGCGGACATGGAGGATATCCTCGGTAATGAAAAGCGCGTCAACAAGCTGATAATAGACGAGCTGCGTGACATCTCTAAGAAATACGGACAGCCGCGCCGTACGATGTTCCTTTACGATGTGGAGGAGTCGGCAGATATTGCGGAGGAGCCGGTGAAGCTCGGTCCGGTGAACATCTTCCTGACCCGCGAGGGATATTTCAAGAAGATAACGCCGCAGTCGCTGCGCATGAGCAGCCAGCACAAGCTGAAAGAGAACGACGAGGTGATCCTCGCCCGGGAGGTCGGCGGAAACGCGGAGCTGCTGTTCTTCACGGACAAACAGCAGGTCTATAAGACGCGCTGCGCCGATTTCGACGAGACCAAGGCGAGCGCCATGGGCGATTATATCCCGGCGAAGCTCGGCTTCGACGACGGCGAGAGCATACGCTTCCTTGCGGTGACGGAGGATTACAGCGAAACGCTGGTGATGTTCTTCCGCAACGGAAAGTGCGCGAAGGTGCCGCTTTCAAGCTATGAGACCAAGACGAAGCGCCGCAAGCTCTCCGGAGCCTACTCCGACCTGTCGGAGCTTGTGGGAATGTTCCTGATAAAGGGCGAGGCGGATTTCGTGCTGAAATCCACGGCGGGAAAGGCGCTGGTGTTCAATACCGCGCTGGTGCTGCCAAAGGCTGCGCGCGACACTCAGGGCGTGCAGGTAATGCGGCTTACAAAGGCGGAGCTTTCCGGGGCATACCCGGCGGAAAGCAGCGGCGTAAAGGATATCGAAGCGCTGCGCATAAAGACCATTCCCTCCGCAGGAACGGCGACAGACGAGGACATTGATCAGCTTACGCTGATGTGATATTGGAGGACATAAAATGCTTACAGATATTGAAATAGCACAGCAGGCAAAGATGAAGAAAATAACTGAGATCGCAGCAAATCTCGGTATTGAGGAAGAAGAGCTGGAGCCTTACGGACACTACAAGGCGAAGCTCTCCCAGAAGCTGTTCAACAGGCTTGCGGACAAGCCGGACGGAAAGCTGATACTCGTGACCGCCATCAACCCCACCCCCGCGGGCGAGGGCAAGACCACCACATCCGTAGGTCTCTGCGAGGCGATGAACAGAACCGGCAGAAAGGCGATTCTCGCACTTCGCGAGCCGTCTCTCGGTCCGGTATTCGGGATCAAGGGCGGCGCGGCAGGCGGCGGTTACTCCCAGGTTGTCCCCATGGAGGACATCAACCTGCACTTCACCGGGGATATGCACGCGATAACGGCGGCTAACAACCTGCTTGCGGCGCTGATGGACAACCATATCCAGCAGGGGAATGCGCTGGGGATAGACGTCCGCAGGATACTGTTCAAGCGCGTCCTGGACATGAACGACAGAGCCCTGCGCAACTGCGTTATCGGCATGGGCGGAAAGGTCAACGGAATCCCCCGGGAGGATCACTTCCAGATTACCGTTGCCAGCGAGATAATGGCTATCCTCTGCCTGGCGGCTGACCTGGAGGATCTGAAGGAGCGCCTTGGCAATATTCTGGTTGCCTACACCTATTCCGGCGAACCGGTGTTCGCGCGCGACCTCCACGCTGTGGGCGCTATGACCGCGCTTCTCAAAGACGCCATCAACCCGAACCTCGTGCAGACCCTCGAGGGCAACCCCGCGCTTATCCACGGCGGTCCCTTCGCGAATATCGCCCACGGCTGCAACTCCGTGAGGGCGACAAAGCTTGCAATGAAGCTCAGCGACTACACCATCACCGAGGCTGGCTTCGGCTCCGACCTCGGCGCGGAGAAGTTCTTCGACATCAAGTGCCGTTTCGCAGGCTTAAAGCCCGACTGCACCGTGCTTGTGGCGACTATCCGTGCGCTGAAGTACAACGGCGGCGTTGCAAAGCCCGACCTCACTAAGGAGAACGTTGAAGCCCTCGAAAAGGGTATCGTGAACCTCGGCGTGCACATTGAGAACCTTAAAAAGTTCGGCGTTCCGGTGGTGGTTGCCATCAACCACTTCTACACCGATACGGAAGCTGAAATTGCCGTAGTCAGGGATTACTGCGAGAAGCACGGCGCAAAGGTCGCTTTCTCGGATGTGTTCCTCAAAGGCGGCGAGGGCGGGATCGAGCTTGCCAACGCAGTGGTCGAGACCATCGAGAGCACAAAGAGCGAGTACAAGCCGCTCTATGACGAGAAGCTCACCGTTAAGGAAAAGCTGGATATCATTGCAAGGGAGATATACCGCGCGGACGGCGTGGACTTCGCTCCAAAGGCGGCAAAGGCGCTCAAGGAGATAGAGGCTCTCGGTCTGGACAGAGTTCCGGTGTGCGTTGCAAAAACGCAGTACTCCCTCTCTGACGACCCCGCGAAGCTCGGCAAGCCGGAGCATTTCAGGATAACCGTCAGCGATGTAAGGGCTTCCGCAGGCGCGGGATTCGTGGTAGTCTACACCGGCGACGTGATGGTAATGCCGGGTCTGCCGAAGGTTCCCGCCGCCGACAACATCGACGTTGACACGGACGGAAGGATCACGGGTCTGTTCTGATGGAAGAATACGTTGAGTACACCTCGAACAGCCCGGAGGACACCGCGCGAATCGCCGCCGAGATAGCGACGCAGCTCCGGGCGGGGGATATTATCCTCTACGAGGGGGACATGGGCGCCGGCAAGACCACTTTTACCAAGGGACTTGCCGCGGCTCTCGGCATAACCGACCCGGTGACCAGCCCGACTTTTGCGCTGGTGAACGAGTACACCGAGGGCAGACTGCCGCTGTTCCACTTTGACCTCTACCGCATAGACAGCTATGACGACCTGTACGCTATCGGGTTCCTTGATTACCTCGATCGGGGCGGAATAATTGCGGCGGAATGGAGCGAGAACATCGAGGGGCTGGAGCGGGAGCTTTCCGGCGACAGCGCCCGCACTATACTGAAGATCCGCATTGAGAAATCCGGCGGGGACGAGCGGCGCATAAAGGTCAGCGGACATATCGTCTGCCCGCTGTGCGGCAGTAACGAGGTCTCCCGCGCCGCCGTAAGGCAGACCGGGGAAACCGTGCGTATCTGCGAGGGCTGCGGCGCGCTGTGGACGGAGCCGCGCATTTCCGCAGAAAACGCGGACACGTTTACGCACTATATGGAAATCCGCGGCATGAAGCCCTACTGGAATGAGCTTGAAAACAAGACGTATCTGTGATACGCTGAGGGAGTGATAACATGATTTTAGGCATAGACAGCTCCGCGATAAGCGCAGGCTGCGCGCTGATGGACGATTCCGGCAGGATAATCGCAGAGCAGTTTCTGAACACGAAGCACACGCATTCCCAGACGCTTCTCCCGATGATAGAGAGCATGATGAAGTGCGCGGGAGTTACCATCTCCGACCTTGACGCGGCGGCGGTGACAGTGGGGCCGGGATCGTTCACCGGGCTTCGCATAGGCGTTTCCACCGTCAAGGGAATGTGCTACGGGGCGGGGAAGAAGTGCGTTCCCGTTTCCTCGCTGGAGGCTATCGCATACAACTTCCCGGGAATTGACGGCACGATAGTCTGCTGCATGGACGCGCGCTGCGGGCAAGTCTACAATGCCGTTTTCCGCAGCGAGGGCGGAGTTATCACCCGCCTGTGCGCCGACCGCGCGATCCGTCTGGAGGAGCTTGCAAAGGAGCTTGAAGCCATGTCCGGCAGGATAATTCTCGCGGGTGACGGCGCGGAGCTCGCGCATAAGTCCACGGAGGGAAAGTACGAGCTTGCGCCCTATCCGCTGAGATTCCAGCGCGGCAGCGGGGTTTGCCTTGCGGCGCAGGGCAGGGAGCTTATCGCCCCGGCGGCGCTCATGCCGAGCTATCTCAGGCTGCCTCAGGCGGAACGCGAGAGACTGGCGCGCGAGGGAAAGCCTGTTACTGAATAAACTGTTTTGAACTACTGACACAAGGAGAGTTTGTTTGACTAACTTTACAATGGATATTGTTCGCTGACCGGGAGGTCTGCGGACGGCATTCCTCCCGGCGTTCTGACTTAACTTCGGACGAACGTATGGAGGACAAAAAATGAACCGTGAAAATAAGAGAAAGCTCTATGAAAAGGGATATTACAGGACTCATCCGTGCAATGAGGTATTCACCTGCCGCGTGTGCGGAAGAACAGTGGTTCCGCAGGGCGCTGGCAGCGACCACAGGAATCACTGCCCGAACTGCCTTTCCAGCCTGCACGTCGATAACGAGCCGGGCGACCGCGCTTCCGACTGCGGAGGGGTAATGGAGCCTGTTGCGGTCTGGGTCAGGAAGAGCGGCGAGTGGGCGATAATACACCGCTGCCGGCGCTGCGGAGCGCTTTCCAGCAACCGCACCGCCGCCGATGACAATCCCATGAAGCTGATGAGCATAGCGCTGAAACCGCTGTGCGAGCCGCCGTTCCCGATAGAGCGGATAGAGGAGCTCACCGCGCTTATGGGCGGCGAGGGCTCGCTGAGATAAACGGTGAAATGTTGAAAAGAGCGCTGCGCTTGCGGCGCTCTTTTTTTGAAATAATCAAAAAAGCTATTGACCAAAGCAAAGATTTGTTGTATAATAATAATATATTCTTTTGAAAAGAGGTATCAGTGATGATAGCTATCGGTTCAGACCACGCAGGCTATGCGCTCAAGTGCGAGATAATAAAGCACCTTGAAGAAAAGGGCGTCCAGTTCGTTGACTGCGGCTGCAATGGCGAGAGCGTTGATTATCCGGATATTGCCGAAAAAACCTGCGCGAAGGTGGTTTCCGGCGAAGCTGACAAGGGTATTCTTATATGCGGCACCGGAGTTGGCATTTCCATTTCCGCGAACAAGATAAAGGGAATACGCGCGGCGCTCTGCGGCGACTGGTATTCCGCAAAATACACCCGCCTGCACAACGACGCGAACGTGCTGTGCATGGGCGGCAGAGTTATCGGCGCAGGCCTTGCGGCGGAGATAACCGACATATTCCTTGAAACCGAATTCGAGGGCGGACGCCACGCGCGCCGCGTTGAAAAGATAATGAAGCTGGAGGAAAAATAATAATGAGCAACATAATCGTCTGCGATCACCCGCTGGTTCAGCACAAGATCTCCCTTCTGCGCGATAAGAACACCGGCGCGAAAGAATTCCGCGAGCTGGTACAGGAGATAGCAATGTTCATGTGCTATGAGGCAACGCGCGATCTCCCGTTAAAGCAGGTTCAGATCGAAACCCCGCTGGGTCTGGCTGACTCCAACATCATCAGCGGCAGAAAGGTCGCTTTTGTTCCGATAATGAGAGCTGGTCTCGGCATGATGGAGGGCGCACTGGCGCTGGTTCCTGCGGCTAAGGTAGGTCACATCGGTCTTTACCGCGACGAGGTAAACGGCAACACCACGCACGAGTATTACTGCAAGCTCCCGTTCGATATCGCAAACCGCGAGGTCATCATTCTTGACCCGATGCTTGCTACCGGCGGCTCCGCTATCAAGGCTATCAATATCGTAAAGAATGCGGGCGCAAAGCAGATAAAGTTCATGTGCATAATCACCTGCCCGGAGGGCGTCAAGGCAGTCCAGGAGGCTCACCCTGACGTTGACATCATCACCGGCGCTGTCGACAAGGGACTTAACGAGAACCTCTACATCGTTCCCGGTATCGGCGACTGCGGCGACAGGCTTTACGGCACAAAGTAATTACAGATATAGAAATATAAAGCGTCCTGAATGGGGAATATACAGCGCCTGCCGTACCATGTGCGGCAGGTCGGCTGCGCCCTGTTCAGGACTTTTTTGCGCGTTTTTTGTGAAAATACGTTACATGGCATAGTGGCGCGGTTTGCGCTTGTCAACGGTAATTCCGCACAAATTTTCGGGTTTCTTTTCTACTATTTAAATAAAGCATATCCCCGATAATGGGTTGACTTATACAAGAAAAAGTGCTATTATAGTTATAATGCTACTAGATATAGAATATCAAGTGCGATATATGGAAACCTAAACATATTGCATTGCTAAACGAAAGGAATGTCAGAGTATAATGATACGGGTCATAAAGAAGGACAACACCAAGGAAGAATTCAACGTTCAGAAGGTGGTGAACGCGGTAAATAAATCAGCCACCAGGGTGATGTATACCTTCAAGCCCGAGGAAATTGACTTTATATGCAGGTTCGTTACGGAAAAGGCGGAGGCTCTCGGAACTGAGGAAATAACCATCGCGCAGATGCACAATATCGTCGAGGGCGCGCTGGAGGCGACAAATCCCGACGTTGCCAAGAGCTACAAGGACTACCGCAACTACAAGCAGGATTTCGTGAGCATGCTGGACGAGGTCTACAAGAAGAGCCAGTCCATCATGTATATCGGCGACAAGGAGAATTCCAACACCGATTCCGCGCTGGTCTCCACCAAGAGGAGCCTGATTTTCAACGAGCTGAACAAGGAACTGTATCAGAAGTTCTTCATGACCACCGAGGAGCTCCAGGCGTGCCGCGACGGCTACATCTACGTCCATGACATGAGCGCCCGCCGGGACACGATGAACTGCTGCCTGTTCGATATAAAGAGCGTGCTGGAGGGCGGCTTTGAGATGGGAAATCTCTGGTACAACGAGCCAAAGACCCTGGCAGTCGCGTTCGATGTTATCGGGGATATCACGCTGTCCGCAGCCAGCCAGCAGTACGGCGGCTTCACGGTGCCGAGCGTTGACCTCCTGCTGGAGCCGTACGCAGAGAAATCCTACAAGAAGCAGTTCGACCGCTACAAGAGTCTCGGGCTTTCTGACGATGTCGCAGAGCGCGAGGCGATGGCTGACGTCAAGGTGGATTTTGAGCAGGGCTTCCAGGGCTGGGAGTACAAGTTCAACTCCGTAAGCTCCAGCCGCGGCGACTACCCGTTCATCACCATGACCGCCGGCACCGGCACCGGAAGATTCGCGAAGATGGCGAGTATAACCATGCTGGACGTCCGCCGCAAGGGTCAGGGCAAGAAAAACTGCAAGAAGCCGGTGCTTTTCCCGAAAATCGTGTTCCTTTATGACGAGAACCTCCACGGCCCAGGAAAGCCCCTGGAGGACGTGTTCAGAGCCGGTATCGAGTGCAGCCAGAAAGCTATGTATCCCGACTGGCTGAGCCTTTCCGGGGACGGCTACGTTGCCTCCGTCTACAAGAAATACGGCAGGATAATAAGCCCCATGGGCTGCCGCGCGTTCCTTTCTCCGTGGTTTGAGAGGGGCGGCATGGAGCCGGCTGACGAAAACGACAAGCCTGTGTTTGTGGGAAGATTCAACATCGGCGCGGTATCGCTCCATCTGCCGATGATATACGCAAAGGCTCAGCAGGAAAGCAGGGATTTCTTCGAGGTGCTGGACTACTACCTGAACCTCATCAGAAAGATACACATACGCACCTACGATTATCTTGGCGAGATGAAGGCAAGCACCAACCCGCTGGCTTACTGTGAGGGCGGATTCCTTGGCGGACACCTCGGAATACACGACAAGATAAAGCCGCTGCTGAAATCCGCGACAGCTTCCTTCGGGATCACCGCGCTCAACGAGCTTGAGGAGCTTGCGGACAAGAAGTCGCTGGTCGAGGACGGCAGCTTCTCGCTCAAAACTATGGAGTTCATCAACAAGCGTATCAGCGAATTCAAGAAGGAGGACGGGCACCTCTACGCGATATACGGCACTCCTGCGGAGAATCTCTGCGGTCTCCAGATAAAGCAGTTCCGCAAGAAGTACGGAATCATCGAGAACGTTTCAGACCGCGAGTATGTAAGCAACAGCTTCCACTGCCACGTTACCGAGGATATCACGCCTATCCAGAAGCAGGACAAGGAGCAGCGCTTCTGGGATATGTTCAACGGCGGAAAGATACAGTACGTCCGCTACCCCATCGACTACAACAAGGGCGCTGTGGAGACCCTGGTGCGCCGGGCGATGAAGAAGGGCTTCTATGAGGGCGTGAACCTCTCGCTTGCCTACTGCGACGACTGCGGCTATCAGCAGCTTGAAATGGACGTCTGCCCGAAGTGCGGCAGCAGCAATCTCACAAAAATCGACCGAATGAACGGCTATCTGAGCTATTCAAGGGTAAAGGGCGACACGCGCCTTAATGCTGCGAAAATGGCTGAGATCGCAGACAGAAAGAGTATGTAAAACGAAAGTGAACCAGTAAATATGCGCTACCATAATATAACAACTGATGATATGCTGAACGGCGACGGTCTGCGGACCGTCCTGTGGGTGGCGGGGTGCGAACACCGCTGCCGGGGCTGTCATAATCCGATAACGTGGGATATAGACGGCGGGATACCATTTGACGAAGCCGCCGAGCGGGAGCTTTTCGAGAAGCTGTCGGTGGACTATATCAGCGGAATAACGTTCAGCGGCGGCGACCCGCTGCACAAGCACAACCGCGATGAGATAACCCGGATTGCAAAGGAAGTCCGCAAGCGGCTCCCGGAAAAAACGATATGGCTGTACACCGGTTATCTCTGGGAGGATATCCAGGGGCTGGAGATAGTTCCGTATCTTGATGTCATAGTTGACGGCCCCTATGTCGAGGCGATACGCGACCCGAAGCTGCACTGGAAGGGAAGCTCAAACCAGCGTGTGATAGACGTTCAGGAAACGCTGAGGCTCGGCAAGGTAGTACTTTTTGATTGAGGAGGCACCATGAAAAGAATAGCAAAATTCGAAAAGGTAAGCATGAAGCAGTTCAAAGAGGGCTGCGGCCGCCCGGACGCCGAGGAGATTTACAACGGCATAAAGCTGCCGCGCCGCGCCACTGCCGGCTCTGCGGGCTATGATTTCTATGCCCCGTATGCCATCACACTCGCTCCGGGGGAGACAGCGAAGATACCGACAGGTATCCGGGTGCTGATAGAGCCGGGCTGGGTGCTTAAGCTCTACCCGAGGAGCGGTCTTGGCTTCAAGTACCGTCTCCAGCTCAACAACACGGTCGGGATAATCGACAGCGACTATTCGGATTCGGACAACGAGGGGCACATTTTCATCAAGATAACCAACGACTCCAACGAGGGCAAGACCCTGGAGATCCCGGCGGGAACAGGCTTCGCGCAGGGGATCTTCGTGGAGTACGGCATAACCGTTGACGACGACGCGGACGGCGCCAGAAACGGCGGGTTTGGTTCTACAACTAAATAAAACAAAGGAGGCTGCGTAAGCCTCCTTTTACTATTATTGTTCGCCGCCCTGCTGCTTCTCGTAGTAGGTTATGTACCTTTCGGCAATTGGCAGCAGCTTTTCTTCCGCCGTTTCGCGGTTTGCGGCGACATTCTTGAAGTAGGAGTAAACCTCCTTGCTGGTCACGCGGGAAATTCGGTTCGCGATGTATTCGTGCGTTGCGTAAAGCTCCGGATTGTCCAGGATATTCAGCGAGAAGTCAATGAACTTCTTCGGGTTTGAATATTGCAGGAAGTTGCAGGCGGTCACAATGCTGGAGTAGAAATTCGGTGAAATGATTATCTCGCCGTTGCACTCGGTTTCCCCGGCAAGGAGCGCGTCAAGCTGCTGCTGCGTGAGCTTCTGCACGGCAAATACGGATTCCATCATCTCGCAGTCGGGCATCTGCTCGCACGCTTCAAGCACCGGGCGGGCTATCAGCTTGTTGCTGAATGTCTTTTTTCGCACGGAGCCGAGCTTCTTGACCAGCGCCTTGTACTGAGCCGGCTTGTATTCTGTGCGGGTCTCGATAAGTAATTTCAGCATATCCCGGGGAATGAACTGCAGAGGTATTTTTAAAGAAGCGCTGCGGAATCCCGTGATACCCTCCGGCTCCATAATTTCAGAGGGCTTTGGCTGCGGAGCGGCTTCCTTTTCCGACGCTTCGGCGTTCTCGTCAGACGGCGCTTCGGCAGCCTCTGCGGGAGCCGGCGCAGCCACTGGCGGGACATAAATATCCGTGTATGGCTCGGTGATTTTTTCTATCACCGCACACCTGAACGGCAGCTTCTTGTCAACGCAGGCGACCGCGCCGTGATGGCCTTTCAGCAGCACGGAATGAAGCCCGGACAGATGGTAGACGATCCCCTGTATCGACCTCGACTTCACAGCCTCGCTTACCGCTGAGAGGGTCTTGGAATCGTACACGTCCAGCGGCGCCCCGGGGATCAGGAAGCAGGGGCGGTATATCTTTTCCGTGCCGACGGTGCGGTTATGCTCGGCGGTGCCGCGTATCTCATGGGTGAGGTTGTAGGCTCCCCAGAAGAAGGTGCCCGTGCCGTCGGTGGGGTAGTAGTCGCTGATATAGACCGTGTAAACTCCGTCAGGCAGCAGTGCAAAAATGTCGTGCAGCCCGGCAGGCAGCGATTCCCCGCGGTTCAGCCTGGTGAGGCACTCCGACATCTTGTCGTGGATATCGTCCGCCATGAAGGAGTAGCTCCCGCATATTGAAACCAGCTTGTCCGCGCTCTTGTTGCCGTGATTCGGGCAGAGTATCTCCACCGCCGGGTCGTTGCCGATGTAAAACAGCCTGGTCTGTGCGGAGGTATCCCCGCGCTTTGAGCCATAGCCAACGGAACAGGTGCCGATAACGGCGTTCCCTCCACGAACCGAAACGAGCAGGGCAGTATTTCCATTTATGTCAATGTGTTCGCTTTTGATTTCAACGCCCACTTTGCCGAACCTCCCTTATCTCTGCTCAAGCCTGAGCGAAATGATGTCGTAAATCCCGCCGATACACTTCTTGTCGAACGCGCTCTTGGGAACGAAAACCGCCGCAGTGCCGTCCTTGAACAGCACGAACATCTTGTCTGACTCAATGAAGTAGTCAAAGCAGTTCCACGGTATAAGATCCTGATTGTCGTATATGCACGCCTCGCATGCGGCGAATCCAACGGGGCTGACAACGAACGATATCATTTCCTGCGAGGCGGGGTCGCAGCCAGCGGCGGCAGTGTACTTCCTGCGCGCGTTGAGGTAGCATATCAGGTAGACCAGCAGGGTAACGATACCGCCGCTGATTATGGAGATCGGAATGAAGTAAAGCACATTCTCCCGGGTTATCCCGAAAATGAGGTGAAGCCCCAGGAATATCACCAGCATGATCATTATCGCAAGCAGCCACAGGACTTTCATCAGCCTAAAGTTCATCAGCATGATGAAAGTTGAAGCGGCTTCGTTCTCGTCGATCTCGCAAGTCCCGGAGTAGCAGTCGCGCCCGGGGTCTGTTTCTATGTATTCGCTCTTGAGCGGCAGTATACGGCGCTGGTGCTCATACACGAAGCCCCCGGATTTCTGCATACATTCAATGAGTGCAACCGCCCTGAAATAATCGTCAATATGGGCGAATTCCTTTTTGGGAATAACGAAATCACAGTTCTGGGTCTTTATCGTGAGACTGCGTCTTTCCTCAACGACGCTCTGAACCTGATCCCAGCTGTATACCACGGGGACAGGGGCGCTTCCGTAAACGGCGAACACCTCGCCGATGACGTAAGTTATACTGCTGTCATCGTCAAAAACCCTGACCGGCTTTAAGTCGCAGAAAGCCATACTCTAACCTCCGCGCAGTTCCCTTGGGAACTGCATTTTAAAATATAATAACGCTCTTTGTTTATTATAGCATATTATTAAGAAGAAATAAAGGGGTTTAGCATAAAAAATCCAGTTTTTTTGTATAAGAATTTACGGGCAGAACGCAAACAAACATCCTGCCCGTGTCGGAATCAGTAATTGAATTCAAGCGCCTTGCCCTTTTCGGTCCCAAGCTGCACTTCCTGAAGTCCGCTCTTTGTCGGGATCCTCAGCGTGCATTTTCCGCCGAGCTTCGGCATAATGCGCAGCCTGGTGACGTATCCGTTTTCCCATGCGGCGTCGATCACGAAGCCGCCCCGGGCGCACAGTCCGGTGAATTTTCCGGAGCTCCACTCGTCTGGCAGGGCGGGGAGGAGCGCGATAACTCCCTCGTGGCTCTGGAGCAGCATTTCCGCGATCCCCGCAGAGGCTCCGAAGTTGCCGTCTATCTGGAACGGCGGGTGGAAATCCCAGAGATTCCGGAACGTGCAGCTTTCAAGAAGCCCGCGCAGCAGCTTGTAGGTGCGGTTGCCGTCGCCGGTTCTCGCCCAGAGGTTAATCTTGTAGGCTCTTGCCCAGCCAGTGGATTCGTCGCCGCGGTCGTTCATCGTGGCGATAGCCGCCTGCATGAGCTCCGGCTTTGAGTGGTTTATCTGCTTGCCGGGGTAAAGCCCCATCAGGTGGGAAATGTGGCGGTGATTCTTCTGGACCTTGCTGCGGTCGAAATCCGGCTCGTCCTCCTCGTACCATTCCTTGAGAAGCCCGGTCTTTCCGATGTGGTAGGGCTTCAGCATGGGCAGTATCTCGCGCACCTTTCCCGCAAGCTCCGGGTCGGTGTTGAGCTCTGCGGAGGCTTTCAGGAAGTCGATGAAAAGCTGCTCGATAAGGCTCTGCTCGTATGTATTGCCGATGGTCGCGGGGCCGTGCTCCGGCGAATAGGTCGGCGAGGACACCATTCTGTCCTGCTTCTTGTCGTAAATCAGCCACTGCACATAGAACTGCACGCTCTCCCGCATGATGGGGTATATCCTGTCGCGCAGATAGTCCTTGTTGCCGGTGAATTCGTAGTGCTCCCAGATATTCTGCATGAGCCACGCCACCGCCGCCGTTGACCAGCCCCAGTAAAATTCCCACCCGGGAGCCGTCCAGCCGAAGGGTGAGCACTGCGTGTGGGCAGTCCAGCCGTTTTCGGGCTTGTCGGGGGTGCTTTCAATGCCGTAGTATTCCCTGGCGGTGATACGCCCGGGCTCTCTCAGGGAATTGAGGAAATCCGTCAGCGGCGGCACCGTCTCCGCGAGGTTCGTGTTGTAGGCTCCCCAGTAGTTCATCTGGAGATTTACATTTATATGGTAGTCGCAGCACCATGGCGGCGTGTTGCTTTCGTTCCACACGCCCTGGAGGTTTGCGGGCAGCGACCCGGCTCTCGAGGAGGATATCAGCAGGTATCTTCCGTAGCTGAAATAGAGCGTTTCAAGGCGGTTCATCGCGGCGCGGTCGCCTGCGCGGTAGGCTTCCAGAAGCTCGTCGGCCGGAAGCTCTCTTTCGATTTCGCCAAGGGTGAGGGAAACGCGGCTGAACATCGCGGAATAGTCGATGTAGTGCTCCTCGTAGAGCGCGTCCCAGCCGAGCCTTTCAGCGGTGTGGAGCAGCGGCTTTGTGACGGAGGACGGAGCGGTTTCCGTGCGGTATTTCGGGAACTTCATGTCGTAGTCGGTAGCCGCGCAGAAGTAGATAACAGCCTCGGAAGCGCCGGAGATATGCAGCCTTTCGCCGTCCGGGGTCGCGCTTCCGTCAGTGAACACGCGGAATCTCGCGTCATAGCGCATACCGTTGTCCTCGGCGGTGCCGGAGCAGTCCAGCGTGCTGGCGTCGGCGGTGATGGTTCCATTGTGGGTCTTGTCCAGCGAAAGCGTGAAGCCCAGCGCCCCCTTGACGGAGGCGGTGAATTTGAACGCGATAACTCTCGCGGGATAGCTTGCGAAGGCCTCTCTCCCGAATTTCACCCCGCCGCAGGAAAACTCGCAGGAATACAGCGACTTGTCCAGGTCGAGAGTCCTGCGGTAGCCGGTGACCTCGCCATCCGGAATATCGAAATCAAGCACCATGTCGCAGAGCAGCAAGTAGCTGCCGAAATCACCGTCTCCGGTGAGCATGGGGAGCAGCTCCTCGGCTTTTTTGTTCTCGCCCGCCGCCAGGAGCTCCTGCACCTGCTTCACATATTTATATCGGTCGCGGTGATTTCCGCCGTAGTAATCGGGGCGCGCTTCGCAGGGGCCTCCCGCCCAGAAGGTCTTTTCGTTGAGCACCACGCGCTCGGTTTTTATTCCGCCGAACATGCTGGCGCCCATATATCCGTTGCCTATCGGAAGACAGGTCTGCTCCCACAGGCTGAAATCACCGGGTTCGTCAAAAAATATCTGGTTGGTCTTGCTCATTTTAGTTCCTTTCATGTATCATTAGGATAAAGCCTGATACAATCAAATTATACCACAAATATGGCGGAATGTCAATTAATTTTCCGCCGGAGGATCCAGCTCTGAGATAATATTATCAGTCAGCCTGGAGATCACTTCCAGCTCCTCGGAAGCGTCCATGTCGCGCCCCGCGCCGCTTGAAGCAACCGTGTGAAAAGCTCCCTGTATCATGAACGACAGCACGATGTCGTTGCGCTTCGTCCTGAGCCGCGGGAATTCCGCGTACAGCCGCGCCTTTATCCTTTCCTCGATTTTTGTGGAAAAATTCGTGTGCCTGGAGCCGCTGAAAAGGCTGTTGAGCGTCCGGCGGTTATGCACAAAGGCGTGAAATATCTCGTGCGAGTATTTCTTCGGGTCGTCAAAGAATTTGTTCAGCCCCTGGATACCGGACAGAATGTCGTCTATCGCCTCGTCCTCCATCTCATCCGTCAGGGAGTAAATATCCGAATAATGCAGGTAGAATGTGGCTTTGTTGATCTCCGCAAGCCGCGAAAGCTCGGTTACGGTTATCTTTTCGACTGGCTTTTTCTTCCGAAGCTCCAGAAATGCGGATTTTATCGCAGCCTTGGTTTTCTGAATTCGCAGATCCATACTGTCCTCCGTTGATAGACAAATACGCTTTTGCGTCTGATAATAGACTAAAGCTGATTTTTGTCGCTTGAACAAATCCGCCGTATATAATATAATTAGAATTAGGTAAATAAGTTTGCGAATTTGCTACATATTTATATACATATATTATAGCGAAAAAACAAGAGGTTGTCAACCTATATTTTACAATTTTATGTCATACGGAGGGAATAGCTTGAACATTCGGGATTTCATGGCGGGCGACTGCTTTGACGCCTACAAATGGCTCGGGGCGCATTACGACGGGAAGGGAACGTGGTTCCGCGTATATGCGCCGAACGCCGAGGGGATATCTGTCATCGGGGACTTCAACGGCTGGAACGACTGGTACATGAACCGAACCGGCGGCGGAAAATTCTGGGAGCTGTATATAGACGGCGCAAAGCCCGGTCAGATGTACAAATACAAGCTGCTGCACGGCGGGAATGTGGTGGAGCGCTGCGACCCTGTCGGCTTCGGGATGGAGCTGCGCCCGAAATTTGCTTCGATCATCCGGGACATGGATTACCAGTTCCGCGACCTTGACTGGATGCAGAACCGCCACACCTGGCACGGCGACGCGCTGAACATCTACGAGGTCCACCTTGGAAGCTGGCACACCGACCCCGATGATGAAAACGGCTGGTACAAGTACGAGGAGATAGCTCCGCGCCTTGTGAAGTACTGCAGGGAGCACGGCTACAACTGCATCGAGCTAATGCCGCTGAACGAATACCCCTGCGATGAAAGCTGGGGCTATCAGGCGACCGGATTCTTTTCCCCGACCTCGCGGTACGGCACTGCGGAGGGGCTGAAAAAGCTGGTGGACTGCTGCCACGCCTCCGGTATCGCGGTGCTGATGGACTATGTTCCGGTGCATTTTGCGGTGGACGGCTACGCGCTGGCGCAGTTTGACGGCACCCCGACCTACGAATCCGAGTTCAAAGACATCGCGTACAGCGAGTGGGGGAGCTGTAATTTTGATTTCACCAAGGGTCATGTGTGCAGCTTCCTGAAATCGGCGGCTAACTACTGGCTGACGGAATACCACTTTGACGGGCTGCGCATGGACGCTATAAGCCGCGTTATCTACTACATGGGCGACCCCAGCCGCGGCGAGAACGTCTGCGGCGTCAGGTTCCTGAAATCGCTCAACCGCGGGCTTAAGTGGATAAATCCCTCGGCGATACTCTGCGCGGAGGATTCCACGGATTACCCGCTGGTCACAAAGCCGGTGGACGAGGGCGGTCTTGGCTTCGATTACAAGTGGGACATGGGCTGGATGAACGACACGCTGAACTACTTCCGCACCCCGCCGGACGAGCGCGTTGACCATTATCACAAGCTCACGTTCTCAATGATGTATTTTTACAGCGAGAAGTATATCCTCCCGCTGTCGCACGATGAGAACGTACACGGCAAGGCAACCATCATTCAGAAGATGTACGGCGGCTACGAGGACAAGTTCCCGCAGGCGAGGGCGCTTTATATGTATATGTACGCCCACCCCGGCAAGAAGCTGAACTTCATGGGCAGCGAGCTTGCGCAGTTCCGCGAGTGGGACGAAAAGCGCGAGCAGGACTGGGATATCCTGAAATATCCGATGCACGATGGATTCATGCACTTCATGAAGAAGCTGTGCGGAATGTATATGCAGTACCCGGCGCTCTCCCGCTGGGACGACACCACGGAGGGGTTCCGCTGGCTGGACTGCAGCAGTCCGCTGAAGCGCTGCTACACCATGCTCCGTTGCTGCCCCGGCGAGAAAACGATCGTCTGCGTGATGAATTTCTCCGACCGGCTCCAGGAGGATTATTCCCTCAATATCGGCGCGGGAATGAGGTTAAAGCTGCTGCTTGATTCCACCGAGGACAAGTACGGCGGCTGCGCCCCGCATTATCCGGGGACAATGACCGCAGGCTCCGACGGCTGTGTGAAGCTCAGCGTGCCGAGATACTCCGCCGCGTACTACGAGCTGGCGAAGGCTCCCGCCGGTCAGACGGCTATAAAACGCCCGAGAAAGAAGAAAAAGTAATGGCTCAGAGCCCCGCGTTATGCAAATTAGCGCGGGGCTTGAAAATTTTTTCGGGTTTTTTCGAATTTTTTTGAAAAAACGCTTGACAAAACGATAGAGTTGTGCTATAATAAACAAGTCGTTGAGAGCACGACAAAAACAAAGCTCCAATAATCTAGAGATGGACAGGTGGCTGAGCTGGTCTAAGGCGCACGATTGGAAATCGTGTAACGATTAAACCCGTTCGAGGGTTCGAATCCCTCCCTGTCCGCCAATCATAACCCTCACAGTTTTGTGGGGGTTATGTGTTTTTTTCTGACGTTTTACATACGGGAATATGGAGGCAGTCATGGCAAGATTTGAATTCACAAAGGATCTGGAAACAGGCAACGCGCTTATTGACAGGGAGCACCGCGAGCTTCTCGCGGCGGCAAACAAGCTGATGGAGGCGTGCTCCTCCGGCAACGGGCGCGGGCAGATGGGCGAAACGGTGAAGTTCCTGAACGACTATGTGGAGCGCCATTTCGCAGACGAGGAAAAGCTCCAGAAGCAGAGCGGCTACCCCGGCTACGAGAGCCACAGGGCGTTCCACGAGAAGTACAAGCAGACGCTGCGGGAGATAACCGCCGGGATATCCGATTCGGGGATCTCCATTGCAGACCTCGCAAAGCTGAACGGACACATCGGGCTGTTGGTAACGCATATCCGCACCGAGGACAAGAAGCTGGGCGCGTTCCTGAACAAGTGAGAATTAAAAAGTGCCGCTTTCGGGCGGCATTTTTATTATAAGTATTTTCTATTAATAATAGTCTTATATATAGATTCTCTTGACAATGCGGGGATATAATGCTATAATGAAAGACAACGCCACTACATAATGCATATTACTTGTTGCGGAGAGAAAAAATGACATTACAGCAGATGAAATACGTCCTGACTATCGCCGACGAAGGCTCGATGAACAAGGCGGCTGAAAAGCTGTTCGTTTCACAGCCGTCCCTCACCAGCGCCGTCAGGGAGCTTGAAAGGGAATCCGGGATACAGATATTCGTCAGGGGAAGCCGCGGAGTTACCGTGACCGCCGAGGGCGCCGACTTCCTGATGTATGTGCGCCAGGTCTGCCAGCAGTACGATATCCTGCGGCAGAAATACGGCGGCTCCGGGAGCGTAAAGCGCAAATTCGGCGTATCCACCCAGCATTACTCCTTTGCGGTGAAAGCGTTCGTTGAGATGGTAAAGCGGTTCGGCACGCTGAATTTCGAGTTCGCCATACGCGAGACCCGCACCATGGACGTGCTGAACGACGTCGGGAGCTTCCGCAGCGAAATAGGCATAATCTACCAGTGCGACTACAACCGCAAGATAATCGAGCGGCTTCTGCGCGAGCAGGAGCTGGAATTCGTGCCGCTGATAGACTGCCGCGCCTACGTTTACCTCTGGAAGCACCACCCGCTTGCCGGGGAAAGCTCCATCGGGATAGAGCAGCTTGCGGACTACCCGTGCATGGTTTTTGAGCAGGGGGACGGCGCCTCGGGATTCCTTGCGGAGGAGATACTCACCGACAACGACTACCCGCGAATGATACGCAGCAGCGACCGCGCGACCCAGCTAAACCTGATGGTGGGGCTGAACGGCTACACGCTCTGCTCCGGAATAATCTGCGAGGAACTGAACGGCAGCGACTTCCGCGCCGTGCCGTTCCGCGAGGACGAGCACAACCGCAACACGATAATGGAGATAGGCTATATAGTCAAAAAGCACAGTATGCTCAGCGATATCGGGGACGTGTACATCAGCGAGGTGCGCCGATATCTGAGCCGGTGCGGCGAGCTGAAGGAGGACAGGCGATGAACCACATTTTTGAATACAGTGAAGTGCTGAAGCTGAAGGCAGCCTGCGCGGAGCGTTTCCCGGATCATGTGCATTTCCACGATGGCTGCGGCGGGCAGTATTTCTCGCTTGACGAGGAAAACGGCGCGCTGCGGGATCTCATCTGCGAATACTTTTCGGCGGTGGGATTACGGGCGGAATTTTCCGAGGACGGCACGATTTTCACTGTTTCAGAAAAATAACGTGAAAAACAACAGATAAGTGTTCATTTTTTTGTGATTCTGCCGATATATAATACGAAGGGGCTTGTACGGAATTTCCAAAGCTCTGAGAAAAAGCCATTTTTTCTATTGACTTGACGAGGAAAATATTATATAATAATACTGTGTATAATTCGCATATCCGGAGGTATTGGTATGAAGCTAGTAAAAAGGATCGCGGCGGCGTTCACTGCGCTGGCGCTTATGTTTACGTTGAATGACCCGGCTGCTCTGGGCAGCATGCTAAGCGCGGTCAGCAGCGCTTATGCGGTCAGTATTGTAAAAGAGTCGCAGGTGCTGCTTACGAGCTCCTTGCCGGAACCGGTTGCGGGAACGCCGCTCTGGGACACCACCTCTGTGGATTTTAACACTTCGGACGGTCATATAAGTATTGAGTCTGTGACGTGGTATGCTAATGGCGATTATAGTAACCCGCTGAAGCCGAAAACTGTTGCACGGTACGACACCCAGTACTCTGTAAAGCTCACATTCACAATTAAAAGCTTAAACTGTTATTTTACGCCGAGCGCCAAGATAATGTACTATGATAACGGAAAGCTGGCTGAGCTTGTTCCCCCTAAAGACGGAGAAAAAGAGTATAGCGGAGAAATAACGGTTGAAGGCGAAACCTACTATACTGTGCTTTCAGGAAACTATGAGCGTTTCACCAAAACAGCCAAGCCTACCGCCGCCGACGTCAGGTATGTGGATTATGCGACCTCAAGCATTGATCAGAATACCACGCTGAACTCAAATCATCAGCTCGTTTTCGATAATCAGGCGGCGTCTTATGACGCAGCCATGAATAATATTCTCGCGAAGCTCCCTACCGACGCATACATAATTGTAGGCGACAGCAGTAAGTTCGTTACAGATGATGATAGAGAGTACTTCAATTCTCTGCGCCTTTCGAAAACGATACAGTGGACGGAATATGTTAATAACGTCAGGTCTTTCCGGTATGAGGGAGGGACTAAGTTCAATGCGGCGCTGACAAGCAGCCAGACCTTTATGATAAAGGGACTTGTTACTACAAGTGAAACCGATAATATAGACAGCACGAGCCAGAAGGAATGGTACGTTTACGCCAAGATCACCGTAAATGCGGCTAACGAAGTTGACACCCCGGTTGCCAGTGAAACATCGGGCGGATCTTTTAAAAAGGTAACTAACATTGAGCTTATCAGTAAGAACGCACAGCGCATTTATTATACGATAAGCGAAAACGATTTTACCAGCTTTGACCCGGCAGACCTTCACGGCGAGGAAAACGATACTATCAAGCTCTATGACGCGAAAAAAGGAGGAATTGTTCTGGCGGGTTCCGTCGGAGTGACCAAGACCTACTATATTAAAGCGATAGCGTTTAACGATGTCCTTGAGAAGAGCGCCGTGACTAAGCTTATATATTCCGTATATCTGGCGCCTACGGATTTCACCAACATCGGCGAAATACGCCTGACGGTGAAAGAGCCGAAGAACGGCGGTGATGTGCTGGATACCAACGCAGAGCTTGACATGAGCTGCGTTCCCGAGAACTCTATCGCGCAGATATCCCAGGTTTCGTGGATAGGTTCGTTTAACAACGGAAGAACTGAATATAACGCAAACTACTCCATGAGCGTGCAGATCACCCCGAACAGAATGTTCGCGTTTTTTGATACCCACGCTTATGTCAACGGCAACGTTGCAAAGTGCACCACCAACGAAGACGGTACGCTGACAGTTACATTTGTTTTCCCGCATAAGACGGAGAAACTGACCGACTATAAGATACTTGATCTCAAATCTATAAGCGTCCCCAATGGTACTTCCGTATCCAAGATAGGCGATAATCTGCCGGTGCTCGTATATATCGAAGCGCCGACCGGCACTCTTCTTGAGGCGCAGTGTCCAGTAAAATGGGATCTTGCCTCCGCAACGACGCCAAACGGACCGTACAATCCGAAGATAGGCGACGCGCAGAAGGTCACCTTTACGGGAACTGTTACCCTGCCTGATTACATTGACTCCACCGTCGGCGGAACCAGCGTTACCATCACGGTAAACGTTGAGGAAGCGGGACGAGTTGTTGCACCGTGGGCTGACCCGCTCGACTCAACGGACGGTCACACTGCTTTCTACGAGGAAACAAAGGTAACGCTCACCACGCTCCAGAGTTATGCGACGATTTACTACACCATCGGAACTGATCCGAATATTGCAGACCCGACCGTCACCGGCGGTACCGCGTTCTCGGATTCCGCACCGATCATACTGTCGGGTATTCCCGGAGAAACCGTGGACTATTACATCAAGGCGATAGCGACAGCGCCCGGCATGAAGGAAAGCTCCGTCAGCACGTTCGTTTACACGGTGAAAATACCGAAGCTCACTGCCGAAGCGCCTACCGCGAACGTTGCTTCCGGCACGTATCAGTACGCGCTGAATATTGCGCTGAACACAGTGACAGTCGGCGCGGACGTGTACTATTCCATGGATCCCTCCGCCAAGAAGGAGAGCTACACGAAGTACACTGGAGTTATCACCCTGAACACCGACCCCAACACCAGCAAGACGTTCAGGATCTTCTGCTACTCCAAGGACACCACCGGAAGAATGTTCGATTCCGATGTTGTGACCTACACCTATACCATAAACATTCCGAAGAACAAGGCGCTTGCGCCTTATCCCAGCAAGAATGCCGGAGAGTACGAGGAAACGGTAAAGCTCACCCTTGCCTGCGATACCCCTAATACTGAGATATACTACACTCTGAACAGCACTGCGGCAGTCAAGAGCTTCACAAAGTATGCGGCGAACACCGTCATCACGCTGAAAAAGGATAAGTACGATTCGACGGTATATCTGCTGCGCACATATGCCAAGTCCACCGACCCGAACGTTGACGACAGCCCGCTTGCAGAATACAAGTTCACAGTCGGCAAGGATTACGGCGTGAAATCCATCGAGCTTGAAAAGCGTCCGCTGAAATATTCCTATTATCTCGGCGAGCTTATCAACGTCACCGGCGGTCAGATCAAGGTGACTTACGAGGACGGAAAGACCGAGAGTATTCTCATGGACGAGGATATGATAGAGGAATTCGACAGCTGGGTGCTGGGTCAGCAGTCGGTCGTTGTAAACTTCCACGGCGCTACCACGACCTTCAACATAGTTGTCCGCAAGAAAGAGGACAACTCCAGCGACGCCAAGGACGACAACAAGAAAGACGACAACAAGAAGGACGACAACCAAAAAGACGATACCCCTAAAGACGATACCACCAAGGATGATTCCAGCAAGGATAATACCGCTCAGCCTGACAATACAGTTTCTCCTCCCACTATGAAGGGAAGCGCGGTAAAGGGCTGGGATCAGCTCCTGCTTAAGGTAAAGGCGGCAAAGGCGGAATCAAGACTGGTTATCTATCTGAACGGCAATACCTCGGTTCCTGCGGATATCATCAATGCGGCGATATCCAAAAAGGCGACCCTTGAGTTTGTGGTCGACGATGTATTCAGCTGGGTGCTTGACGCGGGCGCGTTAAAAAAGAGCAAGACGGTTCCGAGTCTCAGCGTTGGCATAAAGAGCACAGATGTGTATATTCCGTCCGTTCTGGTCGATATGGCTGGAGACAGCGAGGCTGCAAGGCTTCACACCTACGGCGAAAACAAGCTGGGCGCGGTGCTTTATGTAAAGACCGGCTGCAAGGAAAAGAATCGGTTCGTCAACATGTATATCTACAACGAAGAAACGCACCTGCTCGACTTCGTTTCCACGTCGAAGGTAACGGCTTCTACGGGAGTTGCCCAGGCGGTTCCGACAGTTGCCGGCGATTATGTTATCATGCTGGACACCAAGACAATGCTTCCTGGCGACGCGGACAACAGCACGCGCGTTGACGCCAAGGACGCGGCGGCTATCCTGAAGATGGGCACTGGCGTTTACGTGTTCGACGCGACCTGCGATTATAACGGCGACGGATTCGTCAACGCGCTTGACGCGGCGGCGATCCTGCGGGATATAGTTGGAATAATGTAAGTGCAGGGTTTATCAGCGCCGCAGGCTTTTATGATGATGGTTTGTCATAATTCGGTCAGGCTGCTTGTTATATGAAACCACCCCGCCGGGAGCAAAATCCCGGCGGGGTTTGCTGTTGAATGTTGAAAAGTTTGTCTGGTTGTGATATAATAATTCAGGAGTACATTAAAACTGCCCGATAAATCGTAATTTGTGGAGGAAAATTAAAAGATGGATTTCGGTATAGATGAAATGCAAAAAATGCAAATAAAACTTCAGAACAAGTATAAAGATAAGTGGGAGTCGATTTGTCCGGAAACAGGTAAAAACAAGTTACTTTGGATGATTGGAGAAATAGGCGAAGTGATTGATATTGTAAAAAAGAATGGTGGAACAAAAGCAGCCTCAGATACTCAATTAAGAAAAGCTTTAGTTGAAGAAATGGCTGATGTTTTAATGTATTATAATGATGTAATGTTGTGCTATGGGATTACAGCAGACGAATTAAAACAAGCATATATCGACAAGTTTGAAAAGAATATGAATAGATGGTAAATCCCCGTTTATCAAACAGTATACAAACAAGTCAAATATAACAGTAGCAACACAACATCACAAGCGATAGCCTGAACCGCTCCCGGACTTACGGAGCGGTTCTTTTTTTCTGCATTTTTCTCGCATTTCCGCGTGAATTCGCGGCTGCTGCGTCAAAATTATGCCTTTAACCCCTTGAAAATAAATCGGATTTGTGATAAAATATAATCTGAGTTATTATGTATATGTATAGCTGCCGATACTATATAGAAAGGACGTGCTTCAAAGCACGCATGGTGGAAATATATGGCTAAACTGAAGATCGCGGTGTTATTCGGGGGAGCTTCGAGCGAGCACGAGGTTTCGCTGGTTTCAGCGTATTCCGTGCTGAACAATATCCCCAGGGATAAGTATGACGTAATGTGCATAGGAATCACCAAAAAGGGGCACTGGATGTACTATCCCGGCGAGTATGAGGACATAAAGACCGGCGAGTGGGAGAACAATCCCGACAACTGCACGGCGGTGATCAGTCCGGACACGGTGGGCAGGGGAGTGCTCCTGCTGGGCGCGGACGACAAGTGCTACCTGCGTAAGGTGGACGCGGTGTTCCCGGTGCTGCACGGAAGATTCGGCGAGGACGGAACAGTCCAGGCGCTCTGCGCGCTTGCGGGGCTGCCCTGCGTAGGCTGCGACATGACCAGCAGCGCCGACTGCATGGATAAGACGATAACCCACACGATCCTTGACGCGGCAGGGATACGCACGGCTCCGTACTGCTACATCAAGCGGGATTCGCTCCACGACATCGACAAGGCGTGCGAAGATATCGAGCGGAAGCTCGGCGGTTATCCCATGTTCGTAAAGCCAGCCTGCGCGGGTTCCTCAGTGGGAGTAAGCCGCGCCGCTGACCGAGAGGCTCTCAAGAACGGCATAAAGATCGCGTTCGCGCACGGCGAAAAGGTAGTTGTCGAGACTGAGATAATCGGCAAGGAGGTCGAGTGCGCAGTCCTTGGCAACGGCACCGACCTGATAGCTTCCATTCCGGGACAGATAACCCCGGCGGAGGAATTCTACGATTACGACGCAAAGTACAAGCTGGGGACCTCCGTGCTGGATATCCCCGCGAAAATATCACCGGAAATGACCGAGGAGCTTCGCGAGACCGCAAAGAAAGCGTTCATCGCAATGGGGTGCAGCGGGTTCGCCCGGGTGGATTTCTTCGCCACAGACGACGGACTTATCCTCAACGAGCTAAACACCATTCCGGGATTCACGCCCATCAGCATGTACCCGAAGCTGATGGCGAACATGGGCATAGAGTACGGCGAGCTTCTTGACAGACTTATCGAGCTTGCGATAGAAAAGAATTCAGAAAACTGAGTCTGGAGTGATAAATTTGGGAAATAACGCAAATATAAGGATGACCGTAAAGCAGACCGCAGACGGGAACACCGACAGCTCCGAGCTGTTCACAAAGGGCGAGTTCCGCGAGCACGCCGGGAGCTGGTTCATCGACTATGACGAGAGCGAGGCCACCGGCTACGACGGGAGCCACGTGCAGCTCCGCATAGGGCAGGAGGACGATACCATCACCATGACGAGGACGGGCAAGGCTTTTTCCAGCCTGATCTTTGAGAACGGAAAGCGCCACTTCTGCCATTACGGCACGGAATACGGCGACTGCATGATCGGCATTTCCACAAACGAAATGCGCCGCGGCATCACCCGGGACGGCGGCGAGATATACGTCCGCTATACGATAGACGTAAATTCCGGGCTTATGCTGACAAACGAGATAACAATACACGTCAAGCCGCACGAAAAGGCATGAGACATAAATAATATAGGAGATAAACGAATGTACAACGCAGTAGAAGAAGCAAAGGCACAGGTCAAGGAACTTATAATGAACGCGCTCGGCAGGCTCGTCAGCGAGGAGAAGATACCCGCTGAGCCGCTGCCGCCCTTCCAGGTGACTATCCCGGCTGACAACAGCCACGGGGATTTTTCCGCGAACACCGCGCTGGTTTCCGCCAAGGCGCTTAAAAGCAACCCCCGCGCCATCGCGCAGATGATAGCTGATGCAGTGGAGTTCGCGGGAACGGATTTCAGCAAGGTAGAGGTGGCAGGTCCGGGCTTCCTTAATTTCTTCATCGGCGAAAGCTGGTTTGAGGGAGTTGTAAGGAACGCGGTCGCAATGGGCGAGGACTACGGCAAGACCGACCTCGGCAAGGAAAAGCGCGTGCTGGTGGAGTTCGTCTCCGCGAACCCCACAGGTCCCATGCACATAGGCAACGCGAGGGGCGGCGCGATAGGCGACAGCCTTTCCTCTCTGCTCCAGGAGGCTGGCTATGATGTCAGCCGCGAGTTCTACATCAACGACGCGGGAAATCAGGTGGCAAAGTTCGGCAAGTCCCTTGATCTGCGCTATCTCCAGCTTTGCAGCGAGGCGGGGCAGAAGGTCATAGCAGAGTGCGGCTCCGACATGGAGAAGCTCACCAAGACTATCTACGACCAGACCTCCACGCCCGACGAGGAGGGCAATATCCCCGAGGAGCAGAAGGATCTGCCGTTCACCATGCCGAACGACGTATACCTGGGCATGGATATAATCGAGCACGCCAAGAATTACTACGACCTGCACGGCGGGAAGGCTCTCGCGGAGAAGCCAGAGGAGGAGCGCCGCAGGGCTCTCGTGGACTACGCGCTGCCGCTCAACGAGAAGCGCCTTGAAGAGGATCTGCTGAAATACCGCATAAAGTACGACAACTGGTTCAAGGAGAGCACGCTGCACAACAACGGCGCGGTAAAGGCGGTCATTGAGAAGCTGAAGGCGGGCGGACACACCTATGAAAAGGACGGCGCGCTCTGGCTGAAGGCTACCGATTTCGGCGGAGACCAGGACTTTGTTCTGGTGCGCTCCAACGGATTCCCGACCTATATCGTGCCGGATATCGCATATCACTACGACAAGCTGATAACCAGGGGCTACGACAAGGCGATAAACGTCCTCGGCGCAGACCACCACGGCTATGTACAGCGCATGAGGATAGCCCTTTCCGCGCTGGGAATAGACGACAAGCGCCTTGACGTGGTCATCATGCAGATGGTAATGCTTATCCGCGACGGCAAGCCCTGCAAGCTGAGCAAGCGCTCCGGCAAGGCGATAACGCTGACCACCCTGCTTGACGAAGTCCCGATAGACGCGGCGAGATTCGTGTTCAACCAGCGCAACGCCGATACTCACCTTGAATTTGACCTTGACCTTGCGGTGGAGGAATCCAGCAAGAACCCCGTGTTCTACGTCCAGTACGCGCACGCGAGGATTTGCAGCGTTATCCGCAAGCAGGCTGACGAGGGCGTGAAGTACGAGGGCGGCGCGGTTTCCTATTCCGACCCTGCGGAGCTTGCGCTCGTACGCAAGATAGCTGAAATGCCCGAGATGATAAACACTGCCGCGAAGGATTACGACCCTTCCGCGCTCACAAGATACTCCTACGAGCTTGCGCAGAACTTCCACAAGTTCTACGATAGCTGCCCGATAAAGGGCGCCGAGCCTGACGTGAAGCAGTCCCGCCTTGCGCTGTGCGACGCGGCGAGGATCACCCTCAGAAACGTGCTGGCTCTGCTCAAGGTAGAAGCTCCTGAGAGAATGTGATAGAAGCGGGCTTCCGCTTTATTACGGTGAATTATGATAAAACAGGAAAAGAAATACTACGTCAGGGCGTTCACCTACGCCCTGATTATGGCGGGAGTTCTCCTGCTGCCGTTTGTTATACTCGACCAGGGGTATTTCATCTATTACGGCGACTACAACGCGCAGCAGATACCGTTCTATAAGACCTGCATCGAGGCGGTGCAGAGCGGGAATTTCGGCTGGAACTGGAAAACCGACCTCGGCGCGAATTTTGTTGGCTCGTACAGCTTCTACACGCTGGGAAGCCCGTTCTTCTGGTTCGCGGCGCTGTTCCCGGCGGCGATATCGCAGTACCTGATGGCTCCGCTGCTGGCGCTGAAAATCGCGCTCTCGTCGTTCTTTGCGTTCGTGTATATCAGGAGATTCGTGACCAAGCCGCAGAACGCCCTTATCGGCGGTCTGCTGTACGCGTTCTCCGGATATTCAATGTACAACATCTTCTTCAACCACTTCCATGAGGCGATAGTTTTCTTCCCGCTTCTGCTGATAGGCGTTGAGGAGGCGGTGATAAACAAGCGGCGCGGCGCTCTGGCGCTGGCTGTGGCGATAAACGCGTTCGTGAACTACTTCTTCTTTATCGGAGAATGCGTGTTCCTTGTGCTGTATTTCGTGTTCAGGCTGATAGGCGACCGCCGGTTCAGGATAGGGCTGAAAGACTTCTTCTGCCTTGCGTTTGAATCGGTCTGCGGAGTGCTTATCGCCGGGATCCTCTTTGTGCCGTCCATATTCCAGGTGCTGGACGTTCCGCGCTCCACATCAATGCTTAGTGGTTGGGATTTCCTGTTCTACAACAAGAACCAGCGCTACGGGCTTATCCTGGAGGCTATGTTCTTCCCGGGTGAAGTTCCCGCAAGGACGGCGATGTTCGAAAACGCGGATTCCAAGTGGAGCAGCGTTGCGCTTTTCCTGCCCCTGTTCTCCATGGCGGGAGTTATCGCGCTGGTAAAGGGCGCGCCCGGCGAGAGCTCCAGGCGAATGCTGTGGGCAAGGCTGCTTCTTCCGGCGTGCTTTATCGTCACGATGGTACCGGGGCTGAATTCCTCGTTCGTGCTGTTCAATTATAGCTTCTACACGCGCTGGTGGTATATGCCGGAGCTTCTATGCGCGCTCGCCACTGTGTATGTACTGGAGCACAGGGAATTCGACCTGCGTTTCGGCGCGAAATTCTGCGCGGTGGCTGTGGCGCTGATGTCGCTGCTGGTGCTGCTTTTCCCGACCAAAAAGGACGTTGAAACGGACGCGGGAACCGAAAAGGTGCTTGTGCCGCGGCTCTTCAACGAGCTGTCTCCGGCGGTCTACCTGAATATCGCGGTGGCGCTGGGAATGTTGGTGCTGCTGTTCAATGTGATCTACTGGCGGAAAAAGGTTTCAGCCGAGACGTTCACGCAGCGGGCTACGGTCTGCACCATCATATGCTCCATGCTGCTGGGCTACTATTATGTGGGCTACGGCAGGATACTGGGGCCGTACCTCGGGAGCTACAACAAGAATGTTTCCGCGCAGATACACATAGACGACCCGGATTTCTACCGCATGGAATCCACCGACAGCATGAACAACATCAATATGCTGTGGGGCATGAGCTCCCTCAAGAGCTTCACCAGCATTATCCCCAGCTCCACGTTTGAGCTGTACGATATGCTGGATATCGAGCGCTCGGTGAACTCTGCGCCGGATTACGACCGCTACGCGCTGCGTGCGCTCACCCGGGTGAAGTATCTGATGATCCCGGAAAACACCTCGGACGACAAGCGCAAAGAGGCTCTTGACGGTCTGAAAACGTTCGAGTACCTGGAGACCCAGGACGGCTTCGAGATATACCGCAACACGGCGGCGCTCCCGATGGGATACGCGTACGACAGCTATATGCTTGATTCCTCCGTAAAGGGCAAGGCTCACGTCGACAATCTGATGACCGGAAACGTTATCCTGACCGAAGAGCAGGCGGAAAAGTACGGCGATATCCTCGCTGAGAATAACGCCGATTCACTGGAAGGCATGAAGCTGTACGACCAGTTCCTGGCTGACGTGGAGGCGCGCAATTCCCTTGCGGCAAAGCAGTTCAGCGTGAACAACAGCGGCTTCACGGCGGTCACGGACTACGACCGGGAGCGCCTGGTGGTGTTCAGCGTGCCGTTCGACCAGGGCTGGAGCGCTTCTGTTTCGGTACAGGGCGGGGCGGCTCAGGCTCTGGAGATTGAAAAGGTCAACGGCGGGTTTATCGGGATCAGAGTGCCCGCAGGGGTCTGCGAGCTGACGTTCACCTACAAGACCCCGGGAGGTTCCCTGGGAGTTATCTGCACGATAATCGGCGTTGTGCTGTTCGGAGGATATATCTTCCTGTGCTATTTCCTGCTCAGGCGCAGAGCGGTGCGGTACGCGCACCTTTACCCGACAGACCAGGTGGAGGGCGTAAAGGCGCACAAGTCCTACATCGAGCAGCTTTCAAAGCAGATCTACGAATCCCCGGATAAGGACGGCAGGAAGAATACTCCCGCAGACGAGCAGGAGCTTAGCTGGCCGGACGTTGAGGAGAGCTTCATGGACAGGGAGCGCTACGACTTCAAGAGCAGGAAGCCGAAGCACCGCACCTCCCACATCACCGAGGACGACGAGGCATACAACGTGCTGAAAGAGCTGGACGAGCAGAAAAAACGCTCCGACGATATCGAGTAAAGGAGAACATCATGGGACATCTTGAAGAAAAGACCATTTCCAGCGAACAGAAGTTTGACGGAAAAATAGTCAAGCTGTTTGTTGACAAGGCTGAGCTTGAGGACGGAAAGATAGTCGTCCGCGAGGTCATCCGCCACCCCGGCGGAGTTTGCGTGCTCCCGCTGACGGAGAACAACGAGGTGCTTTTCGTGAAGCAGTTCCGTTATCCGCACCAGGCGATACTGCTGGAGATACCCGCCGGAAAGCTGGAGTACGGCGAGAACCACAGCGAATGCGGACTTCGCGAGCTTAAGGAGGAGACCGGCTGCACCTGCGACGACTATACCTATCTCGGCAGCCTTATCCCTACCCCCGCCTACTGCGGCGAGGTCATTCATATGTACCTCGCCCGGGGGCTTCACTCCGGAAGCCAGAAGCTGGACGAGGGCGAGTTCCTTGACATCGTGAAGATCCCGCTGGACGAGGCGGTTGCTATGGTCATGCGCAACGAGATTCAGGATTCCAAGACGCAGATCGCACTGCTGAAAACTAAAATGCTTCTTGAAAAGAAGTAAGGCGGCGCCGTAAGCCTCACTGGGTGTATTCCCGGTAGGCGGCGAGTATCTGCTCCTCCATCTTTTCGCGGACGTCCGCGGAGATGGGGTGGATTATGTCGCGGAATATTCCGGAATCCTCGCGGCGGCTGGGCATGGCGACGAACAGGCGCTCGTCCCCCTGAACCAGCTTTATGTCGTGTATCGCGATGGCGTTGTCAAGGGTGATTGAAACCACCGCCCTGAGCCTGCCGTCATGCATGGTCTTTCTGATTTTGATATCGCTTATCTCCATAATGAACCTCCATTCTTTTGGGGTTATTGTGGGAATTTTTGCGGAGAATATACATACAAATATTGTTGATAACAACGGCTCTGAAAGAAGGAGTTTTACCGTGGAGAATTTTCTGACAGGCAAGAAACACATTCATTTTATCGGAATCGGCGGCTCCGGAATGTACCCGCTGGCGCAGATACTGCACTCGCAGGGGTACTACCTGACCGGTTCCGACAACAACGAGACCGCCACCCTTGACGCGGTGCGGAAGATGGGAATTCCCGTGCACCTGGGGCACTCCCCGGAGAACATCAGGGGCGCCGACCTTATCGTGCACACGGCGGCGATAATGGCGGATAACCCCGAGCTTATCGCGGCAAAGGAGAGCGGCGTGCTCACCGTAGAGCGCAGCGAGCTCCTCGGGCTGGTCACGAGCTGGTACAGCAAGGCGTTCTGCGTGAGCGGCACCCACGGCAAGACCACCACGACCTCCATGCTGACGCATATCCTGCTTGCCGCCGGGATAGACCTTTCGGCGGTGATAGGCGGAAAGCTCAAGGCGATAGGCGGCAGCGGCAGAGCCGGAAAGAGCGAGTATATGGTCTGCGAGGCGTGCGAATTCGTTGACACGTTCCTGAAGCTGTTCCCGAATATCTCGATAGTGCTGAATATCGACCGCGACCATCTGGACTACTTCAAGACCATGGAGAACCTGAAGCTCAGCTTCTCGAAATTCTGCAAGAAAACCACGGATATGGTGATCGCCAACGGAAGCGACGCGAACACCATGGAGGCGGTAAACGCCAGCGGCACCGCCGCAAGGGTGATAACCTTCGGAAAGACGGCGGATTGCGACTTCTACCCGGAGAACATTCAGCACATCGCGGATTTCCGGACGGAATTCGACCTTATGCGTCGCGGCGAAAAGCTGGAGCACATCACGATACGCGTGCCGGGGCTCCACAACGTGTACAACGCTGTGGCGGCGTGCGCGGCGGCTTATTCTGCGGGGATACCTGCGCAGGCTCTGCGGGAGGGGCTTGACAAGTTCGGCGGCGCAATGAGAAGATTCGAGCGCCTTGCCGAGATAAACGGCGTGACCATCGTTGACGACTACGCGCACCACCCGGCAGAGATCGCGGCTACGCTGAAAACCGCCAGGGAAATGAGCTTCAAGAGAGTATGGGCGGTGCACCAGCCGTTCACCTATTCCAGAACGGCAATGCTGCTGAACGAGTTCGCGGACGCGCTTTCCATCGCGGATAAGGTCGTGCTGACGGAGATAATGGGCAGCCGCGAGAAAAACACCTACAACATTTATTCCAAGGATCTCGCGGAGAAGATAGACGGCTGCGTGTGGTTCACCGGAATGGAGGAGGTCGCGCAGTACGTCGCAGCGAACGTCCAGCCCGGAGACCTGGTGATAACGCTGGGCTGCGGCGACATCTACAAGGCGGCGGACAGGATAATTGAAATATTACAAGGGAAGTAAACAGGAGCGATAAATGTTTGAACTGAAAAAAACCGAAGGACGCGCGCGGCGCGGAACATTCACAACTCCCCACGGAGTGATAGAATCCCCGTTCTTCATGAACGTTGGAACCGCTGCGGCTATAAAGGGAGGGATATCCTCCGTTGACCTGAAGGGGCTGAAAACGCAGGTGGAGCTGTGCAACACCTATCACCTGCACCTCCGCCCCGGGGACGACGTCATTTACAAGATGGGCGGGCTCCACAGGTTCATGAACTGGGACAAGCCCATTCTGACAGATAGCGGCGGATTCCAGGTGTTCTCGCTGGCGAAGCTGCGCAAGATAAAGGAGGAGGGCGTGTATTTCGCCAGCCACATTGACGGCAGGCGGCTTTTCATCGGCCCGGAGGAAAGTATGCAGATACAGTCGCACCTTGCCTCCACCATTGCGATGGCTTTTGACGAGTGTATCGAGAACCCCGCGCCCAGGGAGTACGTTCAGCGCTCCGTTGAGCGCACCACCCGCTGGCTCCAGCGCTGCAAGGCGGAAATGGCAAGACTGAATTCCCTGCCGGAGACCATCAACAAGCAGCAGATGCTGTTTGGCATAAATCAGGGCGGTACTTACGACGATATCCGTATCGAGCACATGAAGACGATATCCGATCTTGACCTTGACGGCTACGCAGTGGGAGGTCTCGCGGTAGGCGAGCCCACCGAGGAGATGTACCATATCCTTGACGCGGTGCTGCCGTATGCGCCGGTAAACAAGCCGAGATACCTCATGGGCGTGGGAACTCCGTCGAATATAATCGAGGGAGTTTACCGTGGAATCGATATGTTCGACTGCGTAATGCCCAGCCGCAACGCGCGCCATGCGACCATATTCACATGGGACGGCATAATGCACGCCACCAATAAGTGCTACGAGCTGGACGACAGACCCCTCGACACAAAGTGCGACTGCCCTACCTGCCGCAATTTCAGCCGCGCGTATATCCGCCATCTTTTCAAGGCGGGGGAGCAGCTCGGCGGCAGGCTTGCAGTCCAGCATAACCTGTACTTCTACAACACGCTGATGGAAAAGATCCGGGACGCGCTTGACGAGGGCAGGTTCGGGGAGTTCCGCAGCGAGTATTCAGAGCGGCTTGCAACGCTTGTGGACAAGGCGTAAGGAGGCGCGCATGAAGCTGATAAGCATAGGCTTCGGCAATTCGGTGAACGCCGACCGCATAGTTGCGGTGGTAAGCCCGGAGGCGGCTCCGGTGAAGCGCATCGTGCAGCTTGCCAAGGACAGCGGCACGGCGATAGACGCGACCTGCGGCAGACGCACGCGCTCTGTGATAATCTGCGACAGCGGCCATGTGGTGATGTCCGCGCAGACGCCGGAAACAATTTCGGGGAAAACCTCCGCCGAGGACGAAGAATAAGGGCAATACCGCACAAAGACCATTTATTGGATTTTGTACGCGTCTTGCCTAAGGATTTTAAGGAGTAACATCATGGAAAAGGGTCTGCTTTTTGTAGTATCCGCACCCGCAGGCTGCGGAAAGGATACGATCCTGGAACAGCTATTCAAAACTGCGGAAAATGTCGGATATTCGGTATCCGCGACCAGCCGCGCTCCCCGGGAGGGCGAAATCGACGGGGTGCACTATCACTTCCGCACCCGCGAGCAGTTTGAACAGATGATAAAGAACGGGGAAGTCCTCGAATACACCGAGTACTGCGGAAACTACTACGGCACTCCCCGCAGGGCGGTGGAGGATATGCTGAACGCTGGCAAGGACGTTATCCTAAAGATAGAGGTGGAGGGCGCAATGAACATCAAGCGCCTTTTCCCGGAGTGCTGCCTTGTGTTTATTCTCCCGCCCTCCATGCAGGAGCTGGAGCGCCGCCTGAGAAAGCGCGGCACCGAAACCGAGGAGAAGATAATCGAGCGCACCGCCCAGGCGCGCGAGGAGCTCAAATACGCCGAGAACTACGACTACCTTATAGTAAACGGCGAGCTTGAAAAGGCAGTGGACGACCTCCGCAGCGTTATTTCGGCTGAAAAGCTCCGCAAGAGCCGCCGTATGCCGCTTCTTCAGGCTCTCAGAAGCGAATGACAGAGGCGGTTCAGGCGGCTGTCGAGGGAACCGCGTACAGCTTTGACGCGCTGTTCACCTACCTTGTTCCGGACAGCCTTTCCGGCAGGATATCCGCGGGAATGCGCGTGGTGGTGCCGTTCGGCAGGGGCAACAGAAGCCGCGTGGCTCTGGTTTTCGGGGTATCGCCCGCTCCGGAGGACAGGTCGAAGCTGAAGTACATCAGCGCCATTGCGGACAGCGAACCGGTCATTTCCCCGGAAATGATAAAGCTCTGCCGCTGGATAAGGGACAACACGTTCTGCACCTATTTCGACGCGTTCCGGGCGATACTTCCGCCGGGGCTGAGCTACACGCTCCAGTCACGCTACGAGCCGGTGAACGGATTTTCCGGGAGCCTTACAAAGCCCGAGGAGGAGCTTCTCGGGAAGATATCCGGGCTGCGCGAGCGCTACTCTGCGGAATCCGGCGAAAAGCCGACGCTGAAAGCCCTCATCGACAAGGGCGCGGTTCGGGAATCCGAGCTGCTGAAGCGCCGCGTGGGCGACGAAACCACCCTCATGGTGAAGCTTGCAGAGCAGCCCGAGGACGCGGAGCCGCCGAAGCTCACGCCGAAGCAGAAGCAGGTGATGGAGTTCCTGGAGGAAAACACCGCGGCTTCCGTGCACGAGGTGTGCTACGCGCTGAACATCACGGCGGCGGTGGTCAAGCGGCTTGTGGAAAAGGGAATACTGGAGGAGTACGAGTATCAGGTGTTCCGGCTGGAATCCTCCGGCGGAGCCACCGAAAGCCCGTCCGACATAGTGTTTTCCCCAAAGCAGCAGGAGGTCTACGACGGACTTCTGGCGCTGATGAACGAGGACGCGCCGAAATGTGCGCTCCTGCGGGGGATAACGGGCAGCGGAAAGACCTCCGTGTTCATTCGCCTGATAAACGAGGCTGTGAAGCAGGGGAGATCCGCGATAATGCTTGTTCCGGAGATATCGCTCACGCCGCAGATGGTCGGGAAATTCCGGCGGCTGTTCGGCGACGAGGTCGCGATACTCCACAGCAGCCTTTCACTTGGCGAGCGCGCGGACGAATACACCCGCATAAAGACCGGAAAGGCTCATATAGTCGTGGGAACACGCAGCGCGGTTTTCGCACCGGTGCAGAACCTCGGCATAATCGTAATCGACGAGGAGGGCGAGGGAACCTACAAGTCTGAAAGCGCCCCGCGCTACCATGCCCGGGACGTGGCGAAGCAGCGCTGCTTCTGGCACGGAGCGTTCCTGCTGCTTGCCTCCGCAACCCCCTCGCTGGAGAGCTACTACAACGCAAAGACCGGGCGGTACAGCCTGTTTGAGCTGGACGAGCGCTACAACAACGCAGTCCTGCCGGAGGTCTTTATCGTAGATATGCGGATCGAGCAGCAGAACGGGAATCACTCTGCGTTCAGCATGCCGCTCATAGAGGAAATGCGGACGAACCTTGAGCGCGGCGAGCAGTCGATACTGCTTCTCAACCGCCGGGGATATCACACCAGCGTCCGCTGCGCCACCTGCGGAAAGGCGGCGGAGTGCCCGAACTGTGCGCTCCCGCTGACCTACCACAAGGCGAACAACACCGTTACCTGCCACTACTGCGGATTCACCCGGGGGCTTGCAAGGGTCTGCCCGTTCTGCGGCAGTAAGTTCATGGTGATGAAAGGCACAGGCACGCAGCGCATAGAGGACGAGATTTCCGAGATATTCCCCAAGGCGCGGATACTCCGCATGGACGCGGACACCACCGCCGCCAAGAACGCGTTCGAGAGCAAATTCAGGGCTTTCGCGGCGGGGGAGTACGACATAATCGTAGGCACCCAGATGATAGCAAAGGGGCTGGATTTCCCGAACGTCACCCTTGTGGGAGTGCTGAAAACGGACAACAGCCTTTACGCCGGGGATTTCCGCGCGTATGAGAGGACGTTCTCGCTGATAACGCAGGTAGTCGGGCGCGGAGGGCGCGGAGGAAAGCGCGGCAGGGCGATGATACAGACGTTCACGCCTGACCATTACGTCCTGAACCTCGCCGCAAACCAGAACTACCCGGATTTTTACAGGGAAGAGATAGAGCTGCGGGAGGCCATGCTTTACCCGCCGTTCTGCGATATAATAGTCGTTGGCTTCATCTCGCTGGTGGACAGGGATTGCAGCGCGGCGGCGCTGAGATTCCGCACCATACTGGAGGAGAAGCACGCTGAATGTCCGGAAATGCCGCTCAGGATACTTGGGCCGGCTCGGAATGTGATCAGCAAGGTAAACGGGCGCTTCCGCTGGCGGCTGATACTCAAATGCAGGAACTCCAGCCAGCTACGGAAGTTGGTGGAGCAGTCGCTGAAGCAGGCGGGCACAGAAAAGCAGTTCAGGGACGTGACATTCTTCGCGGACATGAACGGCGACCCGTGACAAAGAAAGGATAATTCAAATGGCATTAAGGCAGATAGTGAAATTCGGCGAGGATATCCTCCGCAAGAAGAGCAGACCGGTAACGAACTTTGACGAGCGCCTGTGGACGCTGCTTGACGACATGGCGGAGACCATGCGCTCCAAGGATGGCGCGGGTCTTGCGGCGGTTCAGGTGGGAGTGCTCCGCCGGGCGGTGGTCATCGATGTTCGCGACGAGCACGGGCTGATAGAGCTGATAAATCCGGAGATAGTCTCCGAAGAGGGCACCCAGACCGGCGGCGAGGGCTGCCTTTCCGCCCCCAACGTGTGGGAGGAGGTCGAGCGCCCGAATATCGTCACCGTAAAGGCTCAGGACAGGAACGGCAGGGAATTCACCATCACCGGAAGCGCGCTGCTTGCAAGGGCGTTCTGCCATGAGATAGACCACCTGGACGGTATTCTGTTCATCGACCATGTGAAGGATGACGGCATACCCGGGCACAGGGACGTAACGGCAAGGTAATTTCAGCGGAAAGAGGTACAGCAATGGCGGTTCTTGATATATTGCAGTTCGGAGACGAGACCCTCCGGCAGAAGTGCGAGGAGGTCACTGAGTTCAGCGAGGAGCTGTGGGAGCTCCTTGACGACATGGCGGAGACCATGTACGAGGCGGGCGGAGTAGGTCTTGCGGCGCCGCAGGTGGGCGTTTTAAAGCGCGCCGTGGTGATAGACACGGACGATAAGCACGGGCTGATGGAGCTTGTGAATCCCGTGATAGTCGCGATAAAGGGAAAACAGCGCGAGCCGGAGGGCTGCCTTTCCTATCCCGGAAAGAGCGGATATGTGGTGCGCCCCGCAAAGGTGAAGATAAAGGCTCAGGATCGCTACGGCAGGAAAAGAGTGTATGTGGGCTCCGGGCTGCTGGCGCGGGCATTCTGCCACGAGACCGACCATCTGAACGGCATTCTCTATTCCGACAAGGTAGACGAATGGGAGGAGGACGAAGAATGAAGATAGTATTTATGGGCACCCCGGTGTTTGCGCTTTCCTGCCTGGAGAAGCTTATCGAAGCCGGGCACGAGGTCGCGGCGGTATTCACCCAGCCGGACAAGCCCAAGAACCGCGGCAGGCAGATACAGATGACACCAGTTAAGGAGTGCGCGCTAAAGCACGGAATAGAGGTCTATCAGCCGCTCAGCCTGCGCAAGGGCGAGGACGCGGAGACCTCCCTTGAGGTGCTGAAGAAAATCGCCCCGGAGTGCATAGTCGTTGTGGCATATGGGCAGATACTGCCGGAGAACATTCTGGAGCTTCCGAAGTACGGCTGCATAAACGTGCACGCTTCTCTTCTCCCGATGTACCGCGGAGCGGCGCCGATCCAGCGCTGCATACAGTTCGGAGAGAAAAAGACCGGAGTTACCACCATGTACATGGCGAAAGGTCTTGACACCGGCGACATGATTTTAAAGGATGAAATGGAAATCCCGGAGGATATGACGGGCTCCGAGCTCCACGACAGGCTTGCGGAGATGGGCGGAAAGCTGATAGTACGCACGCTGGAGGAATTACAGAGCGGCACCGCGCCGCGTATCCCGCAGGAGGGCGACACCTGCTACGCTTCCATGATAAGCAAGGAGGAGCTTCTGATAGATTTCACGAAGCCCGCTGTGCAGGTCAGGAACTTTATCCGCGCGATGTCGGCGGTTCCCTGCGCGTACACCATGCTTGACGGAAAGCGGCTTAAAGTCTATGGCGCGAAACTTTCCGCGAACAATTACAGCGGTCAGCCCGGCGAGATAGTCGCCCCGGATTCCTTTGCAGTGATGTGCGGAGACGGCGCGCTGGAATTCACCGAGATACAGGCGGAGGGCGGCAAGCGCATGGACGTACAGGCTTATCTGCGCGGCAAAAAGCCCGCAAAGGGAACGATACTCGGGTAATTCCCGCAGGGCGGCGCATAATATAACCGTAAATGAACAGCACCCCTGGACAGGAGGCATTTTATGGTACAGATATTGATCTCAGCAGCGGCTCACAGAGCCAATTTCCTCAGCGTGAACTACACGACCGCGTATTTTCTCTGCATAGCGGCGTTCATTTTCGCGCTGATCTGCTCGGCAAACGTGAAGTCCACGTTCAATAAATACAACCGTGTGGGCAGCAGACGCGGCATTACCGCCGCAGAGGTCGCAAGGCGGATACTCGACAGAAACGGGCTTTATAACGTGCAGGTGGTACGCATAAGCGGAAGCCTCACCGATAATTACAACCCGAAAACTAATATAGTTTCGCTGTCTGAAAGCGTTTACGACAGCACCTCGCTGGCGGCGATAGGCGTTGCGGCGCACGAGTGCGGTCACGCGGTACAGCACGCGCAGGGATACGTCCCGATAAAGGTGCGCTCTGCGGTTTTCCCGCTGGCGCAGATAGGTTCTTCAATGTATTTCATAGTGTTCATTCTGGGGCTGATTTTCAGCTTTGAGCCGCTGGTGGACGCGGGGATAATCCTGTTCCTGTTCGTTGTGGTGTTCCAGCTTGTCACGCTCCCGGTGGAATTCAACGCAAGCCGCCGCGCAATGCAGACGATAAGCAGCGAGGGAATTCTTGAACAGGACGAGCTTTACGGCGCAAGGAGAACTCTCACCGCCGCAGCCATGACCTACGTTGCTAGCCTTGCGGTGTCCTTTACGCAGCTTCTCAGGCTGCTTGCCGCGCGCAACAGACGATAAACAAAGGAGGACTGGCTGATGGCAGAACCACGGCTCACAGTCGTAAAAATGCTGATGAAGATGGACAGCAGCGAGGCTTATTCCAACCTGCTGCTCAACCATGTTTTCAATGAATCCGACCTCAGCGACCGAGATAAGGCTTTTGCGGCGGCGCTGTTCTACGGAGTCCTGGAGCGCAGGCTCACGCTGGACTACGTTATCGAAAAGAACTCGAAGATACCGTTCGCAAAGCTTGACCCGGCGGCGGTGCAGATACTCCGCACCGGGCTGTATCAGCTTCTGTACATGCCCTCTGTGCCGGAGAGCGCGGCAGTCAACGAAAGCGTGAAAATGTGCAAGAAGCTGAAATGCTTCTCGGCGCAGGGCTTCGTCAACGGAATGTTACGCAGCTTTATCCGGGGCGGCAAGAAGATAAGCTACCTGGGAATGGCACCGGAAAAGCGGCTGTCCGTGGAGTACTCCTGCCCGGAGTGGCTCACGGAGAAGCTGCTGAACGAATACGGCACGGATTTCGCGGTAAGGGCGCTTAAAGCCTCGGTGGGAAAGCCGCCGGTCTACGCCCGGGTGAACACCATAAAGACCACCGCCGAAAAACTCCTTGCAGAGCTTGCGAAGCACAAAATCAAAGCGGAGGCATACCCCGGGCTTGAAAACTGTATCCGCCTGGAGAAATCCGGCGACATTGAGAAATGTGCGCCGTTCCGCCAGGGACTTTTCCATGTTCAGGACATATCGTCGCAGCTCTGCTGCCTGACGCTCCGCCCGGTGGTGAACGAAACCGTTCTGGACGTCTGCGCCGCCCCCGGCGGAAAGAGCTTCACCCTTGCGGAGCTGATGGGGAACAACGGCAGGCTGTACAGCATGGATATACATGATATGCGCGTCGGGCTTATAGAGGACGGCGCGGCAAGGCTCGGGATAAAGATACTCACCGCCATGCAGAACGACGCTTCCGTGTTCAATGCGGAGCTTCCGCAGGCGGACAGGGTCCTGTGCGACGTTCCGTGCTCCGGGCTGGGGGTTATCCGCAGAAAGCCGGAGATAAAGTACAAATCCCCGGAGGAATTCGCGGGGCTGCCCGACATACAGTACAGGATACTGGAGACCTCCGCGCGGTACGTTAAGCCCGGCGGGACGCTGGTGTATTCCACCTGCACGCTTTCCCGCGCGGAAAATGATGATGTCGCCGGGAAATTTGCGGAGCAGCACCCGGAATTCTCGCCGATAGTCCAGCCGGTGCCGTATGCAGCGGCGGCGGGCGAGCCGATGAGAACCTACTGCCCGGACGAAAACGGCGGCGACGGATTCTTCACCGCTTCTTTCCGCAGAGTTAAATGACAGAAAGGCTGAACCGATTGAACGAGCTTGAAAAAATAGATATCCTTTCACTGACAAGGGAGGAGCTGACCGCCGAAGTCACCGCTATGGGCGAAAAGGCGTTCCGCGCAAAGCAGATCTATGATTGGCTGCATGTCAAGAAAGTCAGTGATTTTTCACAGATGACCAATATTTCTGCACAATTCCGCGAGGAGCTTGCAAGAAAATTTTGTCTAAAACACCTAATTATTAAAAAAAGACTTGTATCTGCGCTGGATAATACGGTAAAATATCTTTATGGGCTTCCGGACGGCGAGGCGGTCGAGACGGTGCTTATGGAGTACAAGCACGGCAACAGCCTGTGCATTTCCACGCAGGTGGGCTGCCGTATGGGCTGCCGTTTCTGCGCAAGCACCATCGCGGGCTTCGTGCGGCACCTGCTGCCGAGCGAAATGCTGCTCCAGGTCTACGAGACCGAGCGCGACAGCGGCAGGCACGTTGACAGCATAGTGCTTATGGGAATCGGTGAGCCGCTGGACAACTA
Organism: uncultured Oscillospiraceae bacterium; assembly: GCA_934448295.1. Classification (GTDB taxonomy): domain Bacteria; phylum Bacillota; class Clostridia; order Oscillospirales; family Ruminococcaceae; genus CAG-115. Next base: position 59,897 of record CAKSEY010000008.1, on the reverse strand, counting down.
CGACAACGTGCTGAAATTCCTGACGCTGATGAACAGCGGCGGGGACGGCATGAGCCTGCGGCACATCTCGCTTTCGACCTGCGGGGTAGTCCCGCGGATATACGACCTTGCGGAGCTTAAAACCGGGCTGACGCTCTCGATTTCGCTCCACGCGGCGACTGACGAGCGGCGCAGCGAGATAATGCCGATAAACAGAAAATACCATCTCGACGAGCTGATGAAAGCCTGCCGGTACTACTTCGACAAGACCGGCCGCCGTATCAGCTTCGAGTATTCGCTCATCGAGGGCGTGAACGACACGGAGCAGTCCGCGCAGGAGCTTATAAATCTCCTCGGCGGAATGTTGTGCCATGTGAACCTTATCCCGATAAACGAGATAAGGGAGCGCGATTTCCGCAAGAGCCGCTCTGTTGAGCGCTTCCAGAAGCGCCTGTGCGACGCGGGGATAAACGCGACGGTGCGCCGTACCCTCGGGGCGGATATAAACGCGGCCTGCGGGCAGCTCCGCCGCGACGACGGAATGAACGAGCAGGGCGGCGCCTCTGACAACACAACAGGCGGTGAGTTATGAAGATATACAGCAAGACTGACATAGGACTTAAACGCGAGCAGAATCAGGACTGCATATGGAGCGAAACGCTCACGGACGGAGCCTGCGCCGCAGTGCTCTGCGATGGAATGGGCGGCGAGACCCACGGAGAGCTTGCCAGCAGCATGGCGGTGGAGATAATTTCCAGGCGGATCCGGGAGAATTTTTCCGGGCTGATGAGCCGCAATACCGTGCGGAATCTGCTTATTACGGCGGTGTCTGCGGCGAATTCCGCAGTATGCGACGAATCCGCGAGGAACTACGGCGCGGTGATGGGCACGACCTGCGTCGCGGCGATAATCTCCGACGGCAGGGCATATATCGTGAACGTAGGCGACAGCCGCTGCTACCACCTGTTTTCCTCGGAGGACAGCGACTGTATCCAGCAGATAACCCGCGACCACTCCCATGTGCAGGACCTGGTGGACCGGGGCGAAATAACCGCCGAGCAGGCGCGGAATCACCCGGACAGAAGCAAGATAACCCGCGCGATAGGCGCTGAAAGCCTGGTAACTCCGGATTATTACGAGGTCGACTTAAAAGAAGGCGAAATGCTGCTGCTGTGCTCGGACGGGCTTTCATCATATGTCGATGACATGGATATCCTTGACATATGCTTTGAAAATCCCGCAGAGGAAATATGCGGCGCACTGATAGACTGCGCAAATGCCAGCGGCGGTCACGACAATATTTCCGTGGCGCTTGCGGCGGTATAAAGCGGATATGATTACAGTTTGATTACAATTTTTGCGTGGCGGTTGACATTCTGAGTGCAATATGGTATTATATTAAAGACATAGATGTATTTCAGAAGTTTATCTGCACTTCCATACGGTGCAGGGTATAATATACAAATGTATGGAGAAATGGCGGAGCATTTATGGACAGTAATATCGGAAAGAAGCTCGACGGCAGATATGAGCTGCTGGAGCTTATCGGCGTGGGCGGAATGGCGGATATTTACCGCGCCCACGATATTGTTGAGGACCGCATTGTTGCTGTAAAAATTCTCAAAACTGAATTTGCAGGCAGCGAGGAGTTCCTCAGACGTTTCAGGAATGAATCCAAGGCGATAGCGCTGCTTTCCCACCCGAATATCGTCAAGATATACGACGTGGGGTTCACCGACAAGGTGCAGTTTATCGTCATGGAATATGTCGACGGGATCACCCTCACCGATTACATCGAGCAGCAGGGCGTACTTAAATGGCGCGACGCCGTGCATTTCACGGTGCAGATACTTAAGGCGCTCCAGCACGCGCACGACCGTGGGATCGTGCACCGCGACATAAAGTCCAGCAACGTAATGCTGCTGGCTGACGGAACGATAAAGGTCATGGATTTCGGCATTGCCAGATTCAACCGCGAGAACAACAAGACCGTTTCCGAAAAGACCATCGGCTCAGTGCACTACATCAGCCCGGAGCAGGCGCGCGGCGACATCACCGACGAGCGCAGCGATATCTATTCCGTAGGCGTGGCGCTGTACGAAATGCTCACCGGCAAGAAGCCGTTTGACGGGGATTCTCCGGTTTCCATCGCGCTGATGCATATGCAGAGCACCCCTAAGAAGCCCACCGAGATAAACAGCACCATTCCCGAGGGGCTGGAGCAGATAGTGCTCCGCGCAATGCAGAAGGATCCGGCGCAGCGCTACCAGACCGCCGGCGAAATGATAAAGGATCTCGAGGAGTTCAAGAAGAACCCCGGCATGATCTTCGAGTACAAGTATAATTCCACGGATGGAACCACCAAGTACTTCGACCGCCCGATCCCCGCCGCCGAGCAGGAGCGCACCCGCCGTAAGCAGACCGCGAATATCGAGCCGGAAAACGAGGGCGACGACGAGGAATACGAGGAAGATGACGACGACGAGTACGAGGAGCGCCGCTCCCCGCTGATACCGATACTGTTTGCGGTAGGTACGGCGTTCGTTATCGCGACTGTTTTCCTGGTAATGACGATAGTTTTCAGGAACCTGAACGTTACCCCTGATCAGGTAAGCTCCGTAATAGGCATAAACAACAGCTCCACAGTCAGCGTTTCAGACAGCAACGAGTTCCTTATGCCGAACCTTGTTGGAATGTCATGGGACGAGGCAAAGTCGCAGTATTCCAGCGTGATGACGCTTGTGCCCCAGCAGGAGTGGAGCGACGTGACCAAGGATCAGATCTTCGACCAGGAGTTCCCCGAGGGACGCAAGGTCAAGATAGGCACCGAGGTGACCGTTAAGGTCAGCAAGGGTATCCGCACCGTGGAGATACAGGATCTTGAGAACCTGACCGCTTCCGTTGCGGAGAGCAAGCTGCGCAAGGACGGCTTCAAGGTCAAGAAGACCTATGATGAATCCGACGATATCGCCAAGGATTACGTTATCCGCACCGAGCCGGCAGCCCATGAGATGGCGGAGCAGGGCAGCACGGTCGTTCTGTTCATAAGCAGCGGTCCGAAGAATACCGGCGTATTCGTGCCGAAATTCGTTGACCTGCCGCTGAGCGTTGCACTCCAGAGAGCCGAGGAATACCACCTCAACGCAACTATCGAGCGCGTTGACTCCGAGGACGTTGAAAAGGACGTTGTAATGGAGCAGAGCATTGAGCCGCAGAACCTCGTTGACCGCGACACTGAGATAATCCTCAAGGTAAGCACGGGCGAGATCTCCGAAAAGACCAGAAAGCTCACGTTCACGCTTCCGAAGAAGGCGACCGGCGAGTTCGAGTTCAGATACTTCGTTGATGGAGTTCTTGACGAGAGCGCAAGCCAGACCCTGGACGTAGGACTTGTTTCCAGCAAGACCCTGAGCTATGAGGTAGTCGGCAAGCCCGGCGAGACCAAGGTGCTGACGGTCAAGGTAACGTCTATTGATACCGGCAAGAGCGGCACTTATATTGAGATAACCGTTAACTTCCCGGAGGACGGCAGCAAGGCTACCGCAGAGGATATCGTATACAGCAGCGTGTTCAGCGAGCTCCAGAAGGCGGATACGCCTGAGCCCACTGTTGACACTGAGGAACCGGATGTTCCAGTTATATCCGAGGAGACCTCCGTTCCTGAAACTGAGCCGGAAACTCCGACCGTGACCGAGCCGGAAACTCCGCCCGAGACGGAGCCGGAGTCTCAGACCGAAACCGAGCCGGAGCAGACAACCACGCATCCGGCAACTGAACCTATTGAGCCGGATCCCGGAATATCTGTTGAGTAAAGACTGGGGGTAATGATATTTCTGCTGAATATCATCACGGAATAATTACAAAGGCAGTCGGGGGCATCTATTATGTAGATGCCCTTTCGGGCGTTGAGGGCGACGGCGCTCCCAGCGGACAAAGCTTTAAATGCGCTGCCCGCGGAATATTCCGGCAGGACGGAATAAGTCCCAGCGCCGGCGACCGGGTTGTCGTCGAGTGCCAGGAAAATCACGAGCCGCTGATTTCAAAAATAAAGGAGCGCAGGAATTTCCTGATACGGCCGCCGCTGGCAAATCTTGACGGGATCGTGTTTGTAATAAGCTGCGCCGACCCTGCTCCAAACAGGTTTATTCTGGACAAGCTTATCGCAATAGCCGACAGCAAGGGCATTGAACCAATGATAGCGTTCACAAAGCCCGACCTTAAACGAGAGGACGAGCTTGCCGGAATTTACCGGAAAATCGGGATACGCGTCTGCATGGTGAACAACCTCACCAGCGAGGGTGCTGAAACCGTGCGGGAGTTCATAAACGGCAGGATAACCGCATTTATCGGCAATTCCGGGGTAGGAAAATCCAGCCTGATGAACTCGATGTTCCCCCAGCTCGGGCTTGAAACCGGGATCACCAGCAAGAAACTCGGGCGCGGCAAGCATACCACAAGGCAGGTGGAGCTTTATCGACTCTGGGAGCTTGACCCGGGGCTTTCTGGCTATGCCGCCGACACGCCGGGATTTTCCACCGTTGACACGGAGCGCTACTGCCGTATCCCGGCGGACGAGCTGGACAACAGCTTTAGGGAATTCGGAAAATTCGCCGAAAAATGCCGCTTTACGGACTGCGCGCACATAAAGGAAAAGGACTGCGCGGTGCGCGCTGCGGCGGAATCGAGAGAAATCGCAAAATCACGCTATGAGAGCTACCTCAGAATGTATGAGGAATCAAGCAAAATAAAGGACTGGGAGTGAGCCTGTGTCAAAAATCTGTTCAATAATCTGCGGCGCTCCGGGCGGAGTGCTGCATGAAAAACCGGAGGGGCTTATCATCTGCGCCGACAGGGGATTGGATATCGCCCTTGCCGCCGGGGTAGTCCCGGATATAATAGTCGGGGATTTCGACAGCGCCGAGGAAAAGCCGCCGGAGGGGATCAGGGTGATAAAAGTCCAGCCGGAAAAAGACGACACGGACGCGATCCTTGCCTGCGAAACGGCTATTGATGAAGGCTGCGATGAAATACGGCTTTACTGTGCGCTTGGCGGCAGACCGGATCATTCCTTTGCAAACATCCAGACGCTGGAAATGATGAGAAAGCGCGGGGTATACGCCGAGATAATTACACCGAGCGACAGGATATATCTTGTTCATGAGCGGGAAGCGGAGATACCGAAATTCCACGGTTATGTATCGGTGTTTTCCTACGGGGAGACCTGCATGGTCAGCGAATACGGCATGAAATACGGGCTGATACGCTATCGGCTGGACAATTCCTATCCGCTTGGCGTAAGCAATGAGGTCGCAGAGGATACGGGCAGGATAATCGTCCATGGCGGCACGGCGCTGGTTATTGAACACAGAGAATAAAATTACTCCCATGATTAATCCCGGAGCAAAAAACAGATTTCAATAGCCCGCTTCTCGGGCAAAAGGCATTTTTTCGACAGACTGAGCTCCTGCGATAATTCACAGGAGCTTTTTCTCCCCCTGCTGTTCCAGCGTCTGTTTTCATTCATTACATGGCTGAAACAGCCAGTCCGTTCGCAATATGGCTATATAATGTTTTTACATAACCGCGCACATAATATTTGCATAGCGCTTAACGGGTTCTTAACAAAAATGCATATTGACAGTTTTGCAGGGATTTGATATAATTTATATACGAATAAAATGAAAAAGTGTACTATCCCGGCAGTTTTCGGAGCGTACATGGCAACACATCAAAGGAGCAGCGTTCTATGCAGGAATATCAGGCAACCGGGCTTGTTCAGCAGCCTTTCTATTCTGATATGTACACAGAAAAAGTACTTATACTTAAACCAGGAGAGGAAATTGCCGGCGACGGCTGCAATGCAATACTTAAGTCGCTTTCTATGAACAACGCAGTCGGCAGCATAGGCGGATATTATGACGACAAGCTCTCTATTCTGTTCATGAGCAGCTTCTTCATGCATAACCTCGGTTATGAAAGATATGAAGATTTTATACAGTCCAGCGGAGGTTCGCTGAGAAACCTCATTTACAGCGGCGACCTGCATTATTTTGACGCGGATAATTTCCGCAGCGGCAGCGGAGCCGGGCTGTTCCACATGATGACGAGTGACGGCACCCCTGTTTATGTGCGGACGTTCAAGACCGAATCCACGGACAAAAACGGAACTCCCATCTGGGTGATGTCGGTTCGTGTTGCGTGGGACGCCCAGAATCTTGAGCTGATAAACGGCGTTATCCAATCCGGCGTGTGGTATATTGATTTCAACGAGGACTCCACCGTAAAAAAAGTGACGTGGAGCCAGAAATTCCGCCAGATGCTTGGATTCACAGGGCCTGACGACTTCCCAGACGCGCTTGAAGCATGGAGCAGCCGTATCCACCCCTCCTGCCGGGAACATGTGATGTCGAAGTTCTATACGGCGGCGGCAGACGTTACGGGTCAGACAAAATACAACGTTGAATACCGCGCCAGAAGCAAGGACGGGGTCTACCACTGGTTCAGGGAAAGCGCGGAGGTCAGCCGCCGCACAAACGGTTCTCCGAGCCGCATGACCGGAATTTTCGTGAACATTGACGAGGAACACCGCAGGAAAGAGGAACACGAGAAATATTCCCTGCTACACCGGGCTTACTCCCAGTCGAACATCTGCGAATATTACGTTGACCTGGACAATGATTCGTTCGAATGTCTGAAAATAAGCGAGCGCCTTGGCCCCGAGCTTTCCGGAATAAACAGTTGGAGCAAGCTTTGCAGCAATTTCGTCAACGGGCACGTCCTCGAGGAATACCGGGAATCCGTCCGGGTGCTGTTCGACAGGAGCTATATCCAGAACGAGCTTCACAAGCTCAACTGTGAGCTCAGCACAGAATGCCGGGCGGAATACCACGGCTCTGATTTCTGGATAAGGGCGATGGTGCTGCCGGGCGACTGTGATGAAAGCGGCGTTCCAAGGCACGCTATCGTTTTCCTGCGCGACATCTCGACCGCAAAAAAGGCGGAGGAGGATCTCCACCGAATGGCTAAGGATAACCATGACATGGACGAGCTGCTCCGTGGTATGGTTCGGCTTGTAAAGCGCTTCGCCGTATGCGATTTCACCAGCGGTACCTATACGCTCCATAATCTTGACGGCAGCGAGCTTATCAAGACCTCCGGGACATACGGTGAGCTTATCAGTCAGTTTGAGGATAAGTTCAAGACCCTCTCGGACAAAACGGAGCTTTCATATCTGCTCTCGGAAGACCACCTCAGGAAGCACCTTCTCTCCGGCTCGGACATCTACAATTTCGAGTACTGCTCAAAGGACGAAAAGCTGTTCAAGAATATGTCCGCTATTCCTCTGGAATTCACGGATGGAATTTTATCCCGCGTGCTGCTGATAATCCAGGACGTGACCCAGTCGAAGCGCAGCGAACGCGAGGCGCGCGAGGCGCTCAGGGACGCGTATCTTGCGGCGAACCGCGCAAATCAGGCGAAAACCGTGTTCATGTCGAATATGTCGCACGATATACGCACGCCAATGAACGCCATCATCGGCATGACAGCCATTGCCGGCGCGCACATCAACGAAAAGGAGCGCGTGCTTGACTGCCTTGGCAAAATAACCCAGTCCAGCCGCCACCTGCTTTCGCTGATAAACGAGGTTCTCGACATGGGGCAGATAGAGCGCGGGAGCATCACCCTTGCAGAGGAGGAATTCCGCCTGCCCGACCTCATCAACGACCTTGTGACCCTTGTAAAGCTCGACGTGGAGCAGCACCAGCACGACCTGTCCGTTGTTATCTCCGACATTCACAACGAGGAGGTAATCGGCGACCGCCTGCGTATCCAGCAGATATTTGTAAATATCCTGAGCAACGCTGTGAAGTACACCCCGGACGGCGGAAAGATCAGGCTTACTATCTCCGAAAAGGCAGCGCGCAGCAGCACCGCCTGCTTCGAGTTCATCATTGAGGACAACGGGATCGGCATGACCGAGGAGTTCCAGAAAATTATATTCGACCCGTTCACCAGGGCGGATACTGAGCGCACCACCAAGGTGCCGGGAACCGGTCTAGGAATGGCTATAACAAAGAACCTCGTCTCCATGATGAACGGCGATATCAAGGTAGAAAGCGCCCCAGGGAAGGGCAGCCGCTTCACGGTGACTGTTTTCCTCAGACTCCAGGAAAACGAGTATCTGTCCACCGAGGAGCTTGCCGACCTCCCGGTTCTTGTGGCGGACGACGACCGCGCCTGCTGCGAAAGCGCCGTGGAAATACTCAGGGAAATCGGCATGAACGGCGAGTGGGTGCTCTCGGGCAGAGAAACGGTAGCCCGCACGCTTGAGCGGCACGAATCCGGCGAGGATTTCTTTGCCGTTATCCTCGACTGGAAAATGCCGGACATGGACGGGATCCAGACTGCCAAAGAGATCCGCCGCCGCGTGGGAGATGACGTCCCGATAATCGTCACCGCCTACGACTGCTCCGAGGTGGAAAAGGAGGCGCGCGAGGCAGGAGTTGACGCGTTCATCACAAAGCCGCTGTTCCGCTCACGGCTTACGGCGCTCTTCAAGGATCTTGTCAGCGGAAAGAAGCGGAAACATTCAGGACATGCCGGGTATGAGGAGCTTGGCGGCGGGGACTTCTCAGGAAAGCGTGCGCTTCTGGTAGAGGACAACGATATAAACCGCGAAATTGCCATGGAAATAATCGGAGCCACCGGGGTGGAAACCGAATTTGCGGAAAACGGAAAGGCTGCGGTGGATCTGATAAGGGAAAAAGGCCCCGGACGCTACGACATTGTTTTCATGGATATCCAGATGCCGATAATGAACGGCTACGAAGCTTCCATGGCGATAAGAGAGCTTCCCGGCTTCAGTGAACTTCCGATAATAGCAATGACAGCCAACGCTTTCGCCGAGGACGTTGTTCTCGCAAAAAAAGCCGGAATGAACGAGCACATCGCAAAGCCGCTCGACCTGAAAAAACTCGGCGATATACTCAGAAAATGGCTCTGATTTTCGCAAATCACAATATAACAAAAAGCCGCCTGCACGAAAGTGAAAGGCGGCTTTTATTGTTATAGAATCAGTGCATGAGAGCGGGCGGCTGCAAATTACTCGGCAGCTTTCTTCGCCGGTTTTCCGGTGTAGAGCTGATAATAGCGGCCCTGCTCCTCAATAAGCTTGTCGTGGCTTCCGCGCTCGATGATCCTTCCCTGTTCAAGAACCATGATGCAGTCGGAGTTGCGGACTGTGGAAAGTCTGTGCGCGATAACGAATGTCGTTCTTCCGTGCATGAGCTTATCCATACCGTCCTGCACAAGCCGCTCGGTTCTGGTATCTATTGAGGAGGTAGCCTCGTCAAGAATGAGAACGGGCGGGTCGGCAACTGCGGCTCTCGCAATGGCGAGAAGCTGGCGCTGTCCCTGGGAGAGATTGGCACCGTCTCCGGTGAGCATAGTATTGTAGCCGTCCGGCAGGCGCTTTACGAAGTTGTGCGCATTTGCAAGCTTTGAAGCCGCTATGCACTCTTCGTCTGTGGCGTCAAGTCTGCCGTAGCGGATATTGTCCATTACCGTACCCGTGAACAGGTGGGTGTCCTGGAGAACAAGTCCGAGAGAGCGGCGGAGGTCAGCCTTCTTTATCTTGTTGATGTTGATATCGTCATAGCGGATCTTGCCGTCCTGAATGTCGTAGAATCGGTTGATGAGGTTCGTGATGGTGGTCTTTCCGGCGCCAGTGGAGCCAACGAAGGCTATCTTCTGACCCGGTTCCGCGTGGAGCTTTATGTCGTGGAGCACCATCTTGTCCTCGTTGTAGCCGAAGTCAACGCCGTCGAATACCACGCTGCCCTCCAGCTTGCGGTAGCTTACGGAGCCGTCGGCGGTGTGCGGGTGCTTCCATGCCCATACGCCGGTTCTTTCCCTGGATTCGGTGATAATGCCGTCCTCGGAGATCTTCGCGTTGACAAGCTCAACATAGCCGTCGTCTACCTCGGGCTTCTCGTCTATAAGCGCGAACACACGCTTTGCGCCCGCCATAGCCATAACGACCGCGTTGAGCTGCTGGCTCACCTGAATTACCGGCTGCGAGAAGCTCTTGTTCAGCGTAAGGAACGCGACCAGAGAGCCGAGCGTAAGCCCGGTGGTTTCCGAGCCGAGCACCAGGGACAGAACAGCGCCGACAGCCACGCAGAGCACATAGCTGATGTTTCCGAGGTTTGCGCTGACAGGCATGAGCACGTTCGCAAACTTGTTAGCATTGTCCGCAGAAACGCGAAGCTCCTCGTTGAGGGTGCGGAACTGTTCAAGGCTCTTTTCCTCATGGTTGAACACCTTGACTACCTTCTGCCCCTCCATCATTTCCTCAATATAGCCGTTTACTATACCGAGGTTTTTCTGCTGCGCGCCGAAGTACTTCGCGGATTTGCCGCCTATCTTTCCAGCCGCAAGCATCATTACTACGACCATCGCAACGGTGAGTATCGTCAGCGGAATACTGAGCACTATCATGCTGACGAACGTTATGACAAGCGTTACCGCAGAGTTCACCATCTGGGGGATACTCTGGCTGATAAGCTGGCGGAGCGTATCAACGTCGTTGGTGTAGATGGACATGATATCGCCGTGCGCGTTGGTGTCGAAGTACTTTATCGGCAGAGATTCCATGTGGGTGAAAATGTCGTTTCTGAGGTCGCGCATGGTTCCCTGTGTAATATATATCATCAGTCTGTTGTAGGTGAACGAGCTGAGAATACCTACAACGTAGATAAGCGCGATTCCAAGGAGCGCTCCCGCCAGCGGCGCGAAATCTGCCTCTCCGCCTGCCTTTACGACGTCAAGCATAGGCGTGATGTAGTCGTCGATAAGGCTCTGCATGAACAGCATTCCGACCAGCGTTGAAATCGCCGTGATGAGAATACACACAAGCACCAGTATGAAGCGGAATTTATAACGCTTCATCATATAGCCCAACACTCTTTTGAGCACTTTGAAATCCATGTTCTTCCTGTCGAACTGAGCAGGCTGACGTCTGTTACCCATTGCCATAAATTACCGCCTCCTTATTCATTAGGTTTATCGAAATCTCCGCCGGACTGGGTCTGGAGCGTGTAGATCTCGCTGTAAATTTTGTTGTTCCTGAGCAGGTTTTCGTGGGTATCGAAGCCGCACACCCTGCCGTCGTCCATTACGATTATGCGGTCAGCCTCCTGAACGCTTGAGATACGCTGTGCAATAATTATCTTTGTGGTTCCCGGGATCTTCTGTGCGAAAGCCTGACGTATCTTAGCGTCCGTCGCGGTATCTACCGCGCTTGTGGAATCGTCAAGGATAAGCACCTTCGGGTCTTTCAGAAGAGCGCGCGCAATGCACAGACGCTGCTTCTGACCGCCGGAAACGTTCGAGCCGCCCTGCTCTATCATGGTGTTGTAGCGGTCGGGCATCTTCTCGATGAATTCATCTGCGCAGGCGAGTCTGCACGCTTCCTCGCACTCCTGCTCGGTGGCGTGCTCGTTGCCCCAGCGGAGGTTATCGAGGATAGTTCCGGAGAAGAGCACGTTCTTCTGGAGCACCACGGCTACCTTGTCGCGGAGAAGCTCGAGGTCGTACTTGCGGACGTCCGTGCCGCCTACCCTTACGGAGCCGCCGTCAACATCGTAAAGACGGCTGATAAGGTTCGCGAAGGTGGATTTTCCGCAGCCGGTGCCGCCGATAATGCCGATGGTTTCTCCCGCATGGATATGCAGGTCGATATCCGTGAGGATCTCCTCGCCGCCGTCCATATCGGACTTCTTTTCCGTTAACTTGTCCGACTTCTGCTTATACGCGAAATTTACATGGTCGAAGTCGATGGAGCCGTCCGGGATCTCCATAACGGGGTTCTCGGGATTGGTGATGTCGGATTTTTCGCTGAGCACCTCGCCGATACGTCTTGCGCTCGCAACGGACATGGTGAGCATAACGAAGATCATGGAAAGCATCATAAGGGACATGAGCGCGCTCATGATGTAGCTGAACAGCGATGTAAGCTCGCCGGTGGTGAGAGTTCCGCCAACGATGAACTGCGCGCCGAACCATGAAATAAGCAGAATGCAGGCGTAGATGACGAACATCATCACCGGGTTGTTCCAGGAGATTATCTTCTCCGCCTTTACGAACATATTGTAAAGATTTCCGGAAGCCCTGATGAACTTGTCGTTCTCGTGCTGCTCGCGGACGAAGCCCTTAACAACGCGGATTCCGGAGATGTTCTCCTGAACGCTTGCGTTGAGGTCATCGTACTTCGGGAATACCTGGTCGAAAACCTTTGTCGCGTTCTTTACGATAAGAACAAGCACGATCCCGAGAACCGCCAGTGCACCAAGGAATATCAGGCTGATTTTCGCATTGATGACGAAGCACATCACCATGCTGCTTATCAGCATGATAGGCGCCCTTACAGCGATACGGATTATCATCTGGAAAGCATTCTGGAGGTTGGTGACGTCGGTGGTCATTCTGGTTACCAGACCGGCGGTGCTGAACTTGTCTATGTTCGAGAAAGAGAAGTTCTGGATATTTGCGAACATCGCGTCACGGAGATTACAGGCGAATCCGGCGGATGCGTTAGCCGCATATTTTCCGGCAAGCACGCCGAAAGCAAGGCTCATGAACGCCATGACGAGCATTATCCCGCCATAAATGTAGACCTTTGAAATATCGCCTGCGTTTATGCCCTTGTCGATTATCGAGGCTGTGACGAAAGGAATCAGCACCTCCATTACTACCTCAAGAACCGTAAAAAGGGGGGTGAGCAGCGTTGACTTCTTGTATTGCTTTATCTGCGCTGCAAGTGTTTTTATCATACTTTGTTCCTCCTTGTGTATTATTCTTGCATTGATTAGTTGCCTTACTATTATAGTACATATTTTTTATAATGTAAATTCATCAATGTTACATAAATTCGCTCAAATGTCCAGTCACTTTCAGTGATAATTACCAATGCAATTAGTTCGCAAAACTTAAACCGCATAAAAATGCGGAAAACCGCACCGCAAAGCCATTTGTAAAGCACAATCATTTCATGTGATTTTCACAATTATCATTTTCATGAAAATGAAAGTTTTGTGAAAACCTCCGCCGGAAGTCAGCGGTTTGCCTTAACATGATTTTTGGCGGATATTAACGTATTTATGCAGCGTGTAGATGATCCCGCTTGTTTTGGAAGTCCGTTTCTTGTGCGCACGGTTCAAATCCATTCCGGGGAAAAATCAGCAGCTGGAACAGAAGAAGTCCGTATCAGTCACGGAAGAACAACTGAACAAGGCACTGAACATTCTCCCGGTATTTATTCTATCTGGTAGAACCCCGGAATATCGTCTATTCATAAGGAATATAGTCGAACAGGTAATTGTGAGCCGGCTTTCACTCTCAGACTGAAAGCCGTTTCCTATATGCGTAATCGCAAAGACCGTAAACATATATTATCCTCTGGGATAGAATCCAATAAGCTCATCAATGAGAATGAAGCAATAATCGTCCGTAAGATATGTACAATTCATAGGTCAGTATGTGAAAAGCGTGGTAGTCTATGACACAAAGATAGATGTAACAGTCATGATACCATCTGAATTATTATGCGGCCGTGAATACTCCCTGACCCGAAGCGTGGGAAGAAAATTCCTGCCAATGCCTAAATAAGCATGACACATAAGGTAAGTATGACATAGTAAATACCAATATTCTGCCAGATGCAGAAACCAGGCTAGCACAGGCAAAATATTGTTCACGCTGATGTCGGTGCTGGCTCAGTTTGAGCGTGATGTCCTGGCGACAGAACCCAAGAGGGACTTGCCGCCGCTCGTGCCAGAGGATGTAAGCCAGTCGACAGTGATTCTGTTCGCAAGGCTGTGAAGCTTTACAAAAATCTGCGGTAAAAGCAAAAAATAAATCTGCCAAAAGGTGGATTTATTTTTTGTGACATAAACTGGTTGATTTTGTCGGCGGTTTATGCTATAATGTAATAAATATGTAGCTTGTCGCCTGACAAAAATGTTAAAAATCAACAAAATGACTGTTTGCTTTATATATTGTGCATTATACGACCCAGTTTATCAGTTTTTCTATATTATAATTTGATATAAGGAGAAAATTATATGATGCCTGAAATGATAGATAATGTCAATAAAACGCTCAAAGATGATCTTTCAGCGGAAATAAAGAAAGGTAGCAAGGTGTCTGTCGCAGCGGCTTGCTTTTCGATCTATGCGTTTCAGGAGTTAAAGGCAGCATTGACTGGCATTGATGAATTGCGTTTTATTTTTACATCTCCCACATTTACTACCGAGAAAGCCAAAAAGGAAAAGCGGGAATTCTACATACCGCGCCTTGACCGCGAGCGCAGCCTTTATGGCACTGAGTTTGAAGTTAAGCTGCGCAACGAACTTACCCAGAAAGCCATAGCAAAAGAATGTGCTGACTGGATACGCCAGAAAGTAAAATTTCGCTCCAATGTGACGTCTGATCATATCCAGGGAATGATAAACGTTGACGATATCAACTACTATCCCGTTAATGGTTTTACTACTGTCGATCTTGGCTGTGAACGTGGTAACAACGCCTATGTCGGGATCATGAAGAACGGATCGCCTGTGTCTGAAATGATGCTCCGGAATTTCGACGCGCTCTGGAACGACAGCGCCAAAATGCAGGACGTTACCGACGTCGTAATTGACAACATAACTACCGCCTATAATGAAAATTCCCCGGAGTTCATTTACTTTGTTACCATATACAACATTTTCAGCGAGTATCTGCGTGTGATAAGCGAGGACGAGCTTCCAAACGAGGGAGTTGGACTCAAACAAAGCAAGATATGGTCCATGCTGTATAATTTTCAGAAGGACGCTGTGCTTGCTATAATCAGCAAGCTGGAAAAATTCAACGGCTGCATTCTTGCAGACAGCGTAGGTCTTGGCAAGACATTCACCGCCCTTGCGGTGATAAAGTACTACCAGGAGCGCAACAAGAATGTTCTTGTACTCTGCCCGAAAAAGCTCTCCAATAACTGGAATACATATAAGGATAACTATGTCAACAATCCCATTGCTTCCGACCGTTTGAATTACGCTGTACTGTACCATACTGACCTCAACCGCACAGGTGGTTTTTCAAACGGCATTGATCTCAGCCGTGTAAACTGGAGTAATTACGACCTCATAGTAATAGACGAGTCCCACAATTTCCGCAACGGAGGCAAACCCTCTGACGGCGATGACGAAAAGGAAAACCGCTATCAGCGCCTGCTGAACAAAGTTATTCGCAGGGGCGTAAAGACCAAAGTGCTTATGCTGTCCGCAACGCCGGTAAATAACCGTTTCAACGACCTGAAAAATCAGCTTGCGCTCGCTTACGAGGGTGATTCCAGCCTCATAAACGATAAGCTGGATACCAAGCGAACAATTGACGAGATATTCCGTGACGCGCAGAAAGCATTCAACACCTGGAGCAAGTGGGAACCTGCCGAGCGCACTACTGACAGCCTGCTGAAAATGCTCAGCTTTGATTTCTTCGAGCTGCTGGATTCCGTGACGATAGCGCGTTCACGCAAGCATATCCAGAAATATTACGATACCGGCGATATCGGTTCTTTCCCGACGCGGCTGAAGCCTATTCCGCTTGCGCCGCCGCTCACCGACCTCAAAAAGTCCGTTACATACAACGAGATTTTCAGTCAGCTATGCCTGCTTGATCTGGATATTTACCGTCCATCACACTATATACTTCCCAGCCGTATCGCAAAATATGAAGCGCTGTACGACAAGAACAAGGTCAGCTCCGGACTTACGCAGGCTAACCGTGAACAGGGAATACGCCGGCTGATGGCGATAAATCTCATGAAGCGTATGGAAAGCTCCGTGTACTCGTTTAATCTTACGCTAAAACGTATCCGTGAGCTTATTGAAAACACGATAAGGAAAATCGACGCCTTCGACAAGGGCGTAGGATTGCAGCTTGAACTCAACGACATCACCGACCGTGAAAGCCTTGATTATGATGATATGGAGAGCGAGGAGCTGTTCACATTCGGCAAGAAAGTCCAGATCGACCTTGTGGATATGGACTATGTTTCGTGGAAAAGAAGCCTTGTGCATGACAAGGAAATCCTCGACCTCATCACGATAAACGTTGAGGACATCACACCGATGTACGATTGTAAGCTCCAGAAGCTGCTCAGCGTGCTTTCTGACAAGATAACCAACCCCATAAACGATGGCAACAAAAAAGTTATTATATTCACGGCGTTCGCGGACACAGCGCAGTATCTCTATGATAATGTAAGTCCGTTCATCAAGGAGAAATTCGGGCTGGACACGGCAATGATAACAGGTTCAGTCGAGGGTCGGACAACCGCGAAGCTCCAGCGCGCTGACATGAACACGGTTCTCACTTGCTTTTCGCCGATTTCAAAGGATAAGGCAATGCTCATGCCGGACGATAACACGACTATCGACGTGCTTATCGCAACCGACTGCATTTCCGAGGGTCAGAACCTCCAGGACTGCGACTTCCTGATAAACTACGACATTCACTGGAACCCTGTTCGCATAATACAGCGCTTCGGACGAATCGACCGTATCGGCAGCCGAAACCAGGTCATTCAGCTTGTGAATTTCTGGCCGGACGTAACGCTTGACGAATACATAAACCTGAAAGCTACCGTTGAAACGCGCATGAAGATAGTCGATATGACTGCGACCGGCGACGACAACCTGCTCAGTGACGACGAGAAGAACGACCTTGAATACCGCAAGGAACAACTTAAACGCCTCAAGGAAGAAGTCGTGGATATCGAGGATATGACGGGCGGAATTTCCATAGTTGACCTTGGTCTGAATGAATTCCGCACGGACGCCATCGAATACCAGAAGAACCACCCGGACATGGACAAAGTGCCTTTCGGGCTGCACACAGTCGCTCCTGCGTCTGACAACTGCCCTCCCGGAGTTATTTTCGTGCTGAAAAACCGCTCTGACAGCGTGAATATCGAGGGTCGGAACCGCCTGCACCCGTATTACATGGTCTACATTTCCGAGGACGGCGACGTTGTATGCGACCACCTCTCCCCGAAAGCAATGCTGGACAGAATGCGCCATATCTGCCGCGGAAAGACCGAGCCGCTCCCCGAGCTGTATCGTGAATTCAACAAACAGACCCGGGACGGCAAGAACATGGCGGACGTGTCACGGCTGCTCGGACTGGCGATATCCTCGATAATCGAAGTCAAGGAGGAAAGCGACATTGACGACTTCCTCGGCGGCGGTCAGGTAAGCTTCCTGGAGGACGAGATAAAGGGGCTTGATGATTTCGAGCTGATATGCTTTCTTGTAATGCGTAATTCGTAATGCGTAATTCGTAATTTTGGTGCCGCTGTCGCGGCAGTATTCCGATTGTATCGAATTAAAATAACCGCCGTAGGCGGCACATTCATTATGCATTACGCATTACGAATTACGAATTGAAATATGTGCATTACGAATTAAATTGATTGGAGTGATAATGTTTCTTGGTTTACCTAAACAAACGGAGCTGTCAAAGCAGCTTCCGAAAAAGGCAATATACGCGAAATTCCTGATGAACACGGCGCAGAAAGACCGTTTTGACGCAGATATTTCCAAAATCACGATAGTCAACGAGGTGTCGGCCAATACCACAATAATCCCGGAGGGCGAAACGGTGAAGTCGTTCTATGTGCTGCTTATCTCGCTGAAAACCCGGGATTACGATGAGCGCAACATCATCTCGCTGTCAAAGCTGATCCCGCAGAATATGCTGATGGTGCTGGAGTTCGAGGACAAATGCCGACTTGCGGTGTACCGCACAAAGCTGCTGCAATCCGCATGGAAGAAAACCGCAGAATGTACTGTGCAGCTTAACGGAACGAACCTTGACGCAGTATGGGAGAATATCGTCACGCAGGTCGGCGACATCACCGTTGAGGAGGGCAATTCCCTTAACGAGCAGATAGCCGCAGATGACGAGCGTGCGAAGCTGGAAAAGGAAATCGCAAAGCTTGAGAAACTCGCACGGGCGGAGAAGCAGCCGAAGAAGAAATTTGAGTTTGTGCAGAAAATCAAAAAAATGCGTAATTCGTAATGCGTAATGCGTAATTGAGGGGAGGAAACGTGAAAACAGATAATATTATTGTTGACAAGAGCAAATCTTTTGCTTTGCGTATCATCAGGCTTTACAAATTCCTGTGTGATAATAAGAAAGAATTTGTTTTGTCAAAGCAGGTTTTACGCTCTGGCACAAGTATCGGCGCAAATGTCAAGGAAGCGATACGCGGTCAGAGTAAGGCAGATTTCTATGCCAGAATGTGTATAGCGCTTAAGGAGGCAAGCGAAACCGAATATTGGCTCGAATTGCTGAATGAGAGCGGATATATCCCGGATAATGCTTTTGAAAGCATATATTCAGACTGTCAGGAAATACTCAGGCTTTTAATGTCTATAACCAAAAATTCTAAATAAGGAGGAAGAGTTTATAATGCGTAATGCGTAATTCGTAATGCGTAATTGTTCTGCTTTATGCAGGCGGCTGCGTATTACTGATTACGAATTACGCATTACGAATTACGAATTAAACCATGGATAAGTTGAAAATGCACACCCCGAACCTAGCTGATGAGAATTACGCAGCCCTTGCAAAGCTGTTCCCGAATGCAGTAACCGAAACCATCGATCCAGTAACCGGCGAGGTGATCCGCGCTATTGACAAGGATGTACTCATGCAGGAGATAAACACCCGCGTTGTGGAGGGCAGGGAAGAACGCTATCAGTTCACATGGCCGGACAAGAAGAAAGCTATCCTTGCGGCGAATGCTCCCGTTTCCGCAACGCTGCGCCCCTGCCGTGAGGAGAGCGTAGACTTCGACAGCACGGAGAACCTCTACATCGAGGGCGACAACCTTGAGGTACTGAAACTGCTCCAGGAAACATATCTCGGCAGGGTGAAGATGATTTACATAGATCCGCCCTACAACACCGGTAATGACTTCGTGTACAACGACGATTTTGCAGAGGACGCCGACAGCTATCTTGACCGCAGCGGGCAGTTTGACGAGGACGGTAACCGCCTTGTCCAGAACACGGAAAGCAACGGCAGATTCCATACGGACTGGCTGAATATGATTTATCCAAGGTTGAAGCTGGCTAAGGATTTACTGACCGAAGATGGGTTTATTTTTATTTCTATAGATGATAATGAAGTGGATAATCTTAGAAAAATATGTAATGAAATTTGGGGAGAGAGTTCATTTGTTGCTTGTTATTTAAAGCAATCAAAAGTTGGTGGTGGTAGTGATTCAAAGTTTATTGTTAAAGAACATGAGTACTGCCTTGTATATGCAAGAAATATTAATTCTGCAGAAGAAATGTTTATGGCACACGATGAAGATTATTTAAAACGCTATAAAGAACAAGACGAAAGAGGAAGATTCTTTTGGGATACTTTTGCAAGACCAGGTTTGAAAAATCCTATCCATTATGATATTATTGCGCCAGATGGAACGGTAATGAATTATGGATGGATTCATGGTAAAGAGAGATATGAACAGGAAGTCAAGGAAGGGTTAGTTAGAATTATTCCTAAAGCCGGAGGCGGGTGGTCTGTTCAATTTAAGCAGTATCTAAACTTAAATGGCAAAAAACCTCGTAGTATGACAATGGATTTTGGTGGAAGTATAGAAGGCAAAACAGATATAGGTCAACTGTTTAAAAGCGAAAAAGTTTTTAGCTATCCAAAATCAGTTAAATTTATCTCAACTTTGCTTAATACAGTAAATGATCCAAATGCTATTGTGCTTGATTTCTTCCCAGGCTCTGCCACCACCGCCCACGCCGTAATGCAGCTCAACGCAGAGGAGCTTGCCGCTACACACACACACACACACACACACACACACACACACACACACACACACCGCTGGAAAATTCTACATCATCAGAAGCTGGTCACCGCAAGTTCATAATGGTGCAGCTGCCTGAACTGACTGACGAAAAATCCGAAGCATACAAGGCGGGCTACAAGAACATCTGTGAGATAGGCAAGGAGCGTATCCGCCGAGCCGGAAAGAAAATTCGTGAGGAGTTAGAGAAAAAGAATTACGAATTAGGCATTACGAATTACGCATTGGACACCGGCTTCCGCGTGCTGAAACTCGACAGCTCCAATATGCAGGACGTTTATTACACACCCGCCGATTTCCAGCAGTCCCTGCTTGACGAAACAGTAGACAACATCAAACCCGACAGAACGCCGGAAGACCTGCTGTTCCAGGTAATGCTTGACCTTGGCGTGCTGCTTTCGAGCAAAATCGAAGAAACCACGATATGCGGCAAGAAAGTGTTCAACGTTGAGGACAACTTCCTTATCGCCTGCTTTGACGAGAATGTCACCGAGGACGTGATAACCGCAATAGCAAAGCAGAAGCCGTATTATTTTGTAATGCGCGATAATTCCATGGCAAACGACAGCGTTGCCACAAACTTTGATCAGATTTTCGAGACGTATTCCCACGATACGATCAGAAAAGTACTGTAAGAAATTAATATATTATGGAGGATTAAATTATGTCTAAGCATTGTGTTGTTAAGGCTACCTGTTCAAAATGCAAAAAGGAAAGCGACTTTACTGTATGGCAGAGCATAAATGTTCAGATCAACCCGGAAATGAAAGAAAAAGTCCTGAATAGCGAAGCGTTTATGTTCAAGTGCCCTGAGTGCGGCACGCTCAACCCGGTAAGCTATACGACTCTTTATCATGATATGGATAATAAGCTGATGATTTATCTTGTGCCTGACGACGAGAAAGCCATAAAAGAGACCGCCCAGGCGTTGTCTGATACAAAGAATATGTCATCCGATTTTGGCATGGACAAAGATTACTTACAATACAAGTTCCGCATTGTTACTTTCGTATGGGAACTGCAGGAGAAGATACATATATTTGACGCCGGACTTGACGACAGAGTTATTGAAATAATCAAGCTCCTTTCCCTTGGAATGATGTCTGAAGAATATCCGGATGATAAGATAGACGCCATTGTGTTCAATGCCGGCGATGATGGCGAAAACCGGATACTTTTTATTCATGACAACAAGGCTATTGCCCATGTGCCGGTTCCCCAAAAATTATATGATGATGTCGCTAGAAGATTCAAAGACAAGATAGGAAATAACCCGCAGGAATATTATATTTACGATTTTGCATGGGCAAGAAGTCTGTTTGGTAAGTGAGGCTGTGGATGAAATTCACATTTAAAATTCAGCAGTATCAGACCGAAGCAGTCGAAGCCGTAGTAAACATATTCCGTGGTCAGGGAATGCACGCGAACGCTGCCTACCTGCGCGACCGTGGAATTGAAAACAAACCTGCGGACAGCCAGCTTTCTCTCCTTGAGGACGAGGAAATCTACGCCGACACCGGATTCAAGAACGAGAATATACAGCTCACCGACGAGCAGCTTCTCATGAATATCCGTAAACAGCAGACCGTGAATAATATCAAGCTTTCCTCCGCTTTGGTAAAGGATCTGGGCAGGTGCAGTCTTGATATCGAAATGGAAACCGGAACGGGCAAGACGTACGTCTACATAAAAACGATGTTCGAGCTGAACAAGCAGTACGGCTGGAGCAAGTTTATCGTTGTCGTTCCGAGCATTGCGATCCGCGAGGGCGTGAAAAAGACCTTTGAGATAACCGCCGAGCATTTCATGGAGCATTACGGAAAGCGTGCGCGGTTCTTCGTATACAACAGCTCGAATCTCACGCAGCTTGACGCATTTTCCTCAGATGGCGGTATCAACGTAATGATAATCAACACGCAGGCATTCGCGTCCTCCCTGAAAGAGGACGGCAAGAGCAAGGAAGCGCGTATCATTTATTCCAAGCGCGATGAGTTCGGCTCCCGCAGACCTATCGACGTTATCAAAGCGAACCGCCCGATTATCATTCTTGACGAGCCGCAGAAAATGGGCGGCGATGTAACGCAGAAAGCGCTGAAAAACTTTGATCCGCTCTTTGCGCTTAATTACTCCGCGACCCACGCAAAACAGCATAACCTTGTGTACGTCCTTGACGCGCTGGACGCTTACAACAAGCGCCTTGTAAAGAAAATCGAGGTCAAGGGTTTCGAGGTGAAGAACTTCCGCGGCACGGACAGCTATCTGTTCCTTGAAAGCATTATCGTTTCTGCGAAGAAACCGCCGGTTGCACGAATTGAACTTGAAATAAAATACACGGAGAAAATCAACCGTGAAATGCGACTGATAAATGTCGGCGATAATCTGTTCAACACCTCAAACGAAATGGGACAGTACAGCGGATATGTTGTGCAGACTATCGACCCGGTGAGCGGAGCTGTTACCTTCACCAACGGCGAGGTGATAAGCACCAATGAGATAACCGGCGACATTTCCGAAAAGGATATGCGCCGTATTCAGATACGCGAAACTATCCTCTCTCATTTCGAGAAAGAGGAAACGCTGTATAACATGGGCATAAAAAACCTGTCGCTGTTCTTCATCGATGAGGTTGCAAAGTACCGCAGCTACAACGATGAAAACGAGGAAGTCCCGGGTGAGTACGCGCAGATTTTCGAGGAAGAATATCTCAGCGTGCTGAATGACTATCTTTCCTTTGAGGACACGCCGTATCAGCGTTATCTGAAAAGCACCTGCTCTGACCCCAGGGCAGTCCACAAGGGCTATTTCAGCATTGACAAGAAAACCGGAAAGAGCATAGACAGCACGCTGAAACGCGGCAGTGAGTTTTCTGATGATATATCAGCATACGATTTGATTCTGAAGAACAAGGAGCGGCTGCTCAGCTTTGAGGAGCCTACCCGGTTTATATTCTCGCATTCCGCACTGCGCGAGGGCTGGGATAATCCCAACGTGTTCCAGATATGCACGCTGAAGCATTCCGACAGCAATACAGCCAAGCGCCAGGAAGTAGGCAGAGGGCTGCGTCTTTGCGTAAATCAGCAGGGCAGCCGTATGGACGCCCAGGCGCTCGGTGATGATGTCCACAAGGTGAATATGCTGACGGTGATTGCCTCCGAGAGCTATAAAACGTTCGTTGCAGATTTGCAGTCCGATATAAAGAGCGTGCTTTACGACCGTCCCACAAAGGCTACGGAATCCTATTTCAAGGGTAAGTGCATAACCGCAGACAGCGGAGAGCAGATAACGATTGACGACAAGCAGGCGCGCAGCATTTACCGCTATCTGCTGAAAAACGACTACATCGACAACGATGACAAGGTTACGGACAAGTACCGTGCCGACCTTGAAAATCACTGCATTGAGGCGCTTCCGGACGAAATCAGTAATATTACCCAAGGAGTTCAGCTGCTTATCCAAAGCGTATTTGACCCGAGCGTGCTTGACGGCATGATAAGCAATGCGGCAAAGACAAAGATAAAGGAAAACCCGCTCAACGATAACTTCTACAAGCAGGAATTCCAGACTCTGTGGGGATACATCAATCACAAGTATGCGTATACCGTAAGTTTCGACAGCGATGAGCTTATTTCAAAATCCATAGCGCATATCAATGATAAGCTGTTTGTATCCGAGCTGCAATACACTGCCACTATCGGCAGACAGAAAGACGATATAGACGAGCACGAAATAGACCGCGGCGATTCGTTCAGCGGAGAAAAAACGCGCACTAAGACGCTGAAACACGCGGAATCCAGCAGGATAAAGTACGACCTTGTGGGCAAAATCGCCACAGGAACTACACTTACCCGAAAGACAGCCGCAGCGATTCTAAAGGGTATAAGGCTCGACAAGCTGTATATGTTCAAAAACAATCCCGAGGAGTTTATAACCAAGGTAACAAAGCTCATCAAAGAGCAGAAAGCAACAACGATAGTAGATCACATCACCTACACTGAAAGCGCCAAGGAACCGTATGACAATTCGATATTCACAGCAAGCAAGGGCGCGCTGGATTACGAGGCGGCATTCAAGGCAACCAAGGCGGTGCAGGATTATGTGTTCACAGACGGTACTGCTGAACAGAGCGTCGAACGGCGCTTTGTAAAAGACCTCGACAGTGCGGCAGAGGTCTGCGTTTATGCCAAGCTGCCCAAGGGCTTCTCAATTCCAACCCCTGTCGGGAATTACTCCCCGGACTGGGCTATTGCATTCCATGACGGCACTGTCAGGCATATCTTCTTCATAGCAGAAACCAAGGGAACGATGGATTCCCTTGACATCAGGCCAATAGAGAAAGCAAAGATATCCTGCGCCCGTAAGCTGTTCAACGAGATATCCACGGATAATGTGGTTTATCATGATGTGGACAGCTATCAGAGCCTGCTAAACATCATGACTTCTTCGGAGTTAGATAAGATACGTCCGTAAATCGGTGCTTTCCCGGATATAGATTCCCGAACGGCTTTCCGAACAAAATTGCCCCCGAAATCTCGTAGATTTCGGGGGCAATTCATGACATGACGGTTATTCTGGGTCATTCGATTTCTGGACGTGCTCATGCCATTCGGTAGGAGAAATGACTCCGACTGACAAGCACCACAGATATTACTCTGATAAGGACAGGCATATTAGTAGGCGCCGCAATGGAATATTTTTGAGTGAAATGTGTAAAACTGTATTGACCATATCATCTTTTCGTATTGACAGTTGTAATGATTTGTGGTATAATATGAATAAAAATTCGGGCAAAAAATAATTGAAATATATTGAATGTGACGAAATATATGGGATATAAGCAGCCCAAACGCAATTCTTTATTGAATGGAAAATGATATGGAAAAGAAAAGACCGGTTCTGTTTGTTGGAAATGGTATAGCACAGCGTATTCAAATCGCTGAAAAGTGGGATAGTATAATCAACGATACTGCCAAAAGATATGGCGTAAATATATCACAGGATATTCTGAAAAAGCTCCCTTATAATATGCAGATAGTAGCTGCGTCGAATGATAATGTTGATAAAGCAATGGTAGGACTATCTGAAAGGCTGAAGTCGATCGCTCTGAACGAGGAACAGAAAGCCTTTACCCAAAGGGTGCTTGAGCTTCCGTTCACAGATATTCTGACAACTAACTATACCTATGAGCTTGAGCGTTCGGTGAGTGACAATAAGACATTCCGCTGCCGTTACCCGGCTGACCATAAACACAGGGCAACGGACATGACGCTGTTCGGGCATATCCCCGTATGCGTCGATGGAACTGAAAAGAAAATCTGGCATGCTCATGGACATGCATGCTCCCCTAACTCTGTAATAATGGGACACTATTTTTATGGTAAGCTGATTTCAAGAATACAGTCGTACATACCTCAGATGCTGAAAGGCTGGCGTGCGGTCGAAAAGAATGGCAGCGATTTTGAAATACGCAGCTGGGTCGATTGCTTCATGACGTGTGATGTCTATATGGGATGGTAAAGTGAATAATTCGTGAGCGCTTTTCCAAAGTGCATTGAGCAGTCCAAGTGGAAACCGATAAAATTAGCAGCGATATGTATGCGAGGCTGACCTGATGACTATTGATGTTGAAAGACTGCGCCGTGACCTTATCGACTATTTCGGCACGGCGACGGGTATGTTTCCGGTGGCGATGATGGAGCTTTCTCAAGTGCAGAACGCTTCGCCCGAAATGCTGATCGAAATAGCAAGGAAAAACGGCTTTGACCTGCGGGATTATGCAGGTTGACATAAATAAAACCGGATATTTCCGGTTGCGCTAAAGAATATGCGGTAAATATCAAAATTAGCGTTTGTGTAGTTGCCGACTCCGACTAATCATCTGACAATAGCCTGTGCCATTTTTCGGCGTAGGCTACATGATTTTCTATTTCCATACCCCGAATGAAAATAAAAAATCAGAAACCAACGGAAACGAAATGCTTGTGATTGTTACAAAGCATACTGCAAATTATCACAGTGCGGTATAGCAAATTCTGTTGCAACGAATAACACTTGCCAACGATAAATATGGGAGAGGATTTCTGTTGACGGCAAGTGTCATTTTGTGATATAATACCATTGATACATTTGCTTTATTCCATTTTCTTAAATGGAGAACTATCATGCAGGAATACTTCGAATATGCTCAGAAAGGTCTCAGAATACTTCACCCGCTGCTGGCAGGCTTTGTCGGCATGGAAATGAACAACGCCTACAAAGCAAAATGGTGGGATGAGGTTCTTTACCTATTTAATGATCATGCCGAGGAACTGCCTTCATATGGAGACTATACAGAACTTGTCGATTCGCTTGACATAACCAACTGTATAAGAGTGATCCTGCGTGAATGGAAGGGTATTTTCAAATACGAACTGGACAAGGACGCACAGACTTTGCTGAATGAGCTTATGGGTATCAGAAATACTATCGCGCCTATCGGTCAGCAGGATATTTGCCCTGTTTGACGAGGATTATTACAGGTATCTTTTTGAAACCTATGACTTCGACTGCAATGATTGTTCGCAATGGTTCGGAGTTCCGCCGTATGTCTGGAATTACTTTGAGCTTTTCGATATCAGGCAGGGTAAAAAGCCGCTCGAAGCTGCAGTCAAATTTGTTGAAAGCTATCCCGACCTAATGAAAAAATACGATATCCGTGACGGATACGAGCTTCATGATCTTTTGAAGAAAGATATAGGCAAGGATGAAAAATCAGCGTATCATGGAATCGTTTTTTCAAAAATGCCAAATATCCGTTTTGGTACGCCTGACCGTGACAGGGCAATGTATGAGATAATGGCGGAGAACGCTCCCATAAGCCTGAATGACCTGTGCTCAGTTATCCATGTATGATACCTGGACAGGTACACACAATGTGTTTTTAAATAGTCTATTATTCTGCTTTTTTCGGAATCAGGTTTTTCAGAAACTAATTTTCTTAAAGGTGGTAGTGACTTGTTTCCATGCTCATACAAATATGCAACCTTCAGATTATTTCGTTTCATATGTACAGTTGCTCCTTTCAAATAAGTTTTTAAGCGCTTATATTAGGAATGTTATTTCATATGCAAAAAAGTTCTCACAAACGTGAGTGCTTTAACTTTACCTACAAGGTTGTAGGTTTCAATGAAAGTTGTAACCTACTTTGATACAAACTGCACACGGCTTTGATATTTTGTTAAAACGTATTGATGTGATTTGCATGTATAAGAATTTCGAGTTTATTCCTGCTTATTTGCAACATAGATTTGTAATCCATTTTTCTTAGAATATTTGTAGGTGCCTCTTTTATTAACAGGTACACCATTAACTTTAGCGAAGGATTTTTTTAAAAATACTTGATATATAATCGCATAAGTATCCTTGTATTTATACATAATCCAATATACAACGCACTGTATTTTTTTAGGCTTGTCCCTTGAATGAAATAAGCTGCTGAAAATTTTCATGTAGTCAATCCTTTCGCAAAATAGGCATAAGAAAAGCACCTGCCATTGCTGACAGATGCTAAGGTGTTATGTATCAATACTGTGTTTCAGAAAGCTGCTTGCTGATATCTCTGCCGCCATAAATAATGCGGAGAATTGTAACAACCGTCTTTTCCTCATCTGAAAGATAGAAAATCAGATAATTGTTTACCGAAAGAATTCTCAGTCCACGGCTGCGCCATGGTTCTTCATCAAACAGCCGATACCGCTGCGGCATTTCATCAAGAGAACGAATTGACTTCATTATCTTGTCTGTCAGTTTTTCGGCAATTTCCGGTTCGACAAGGCTGTCACAAATATATCTGTAAATGTTCTTTAGATCCTGCTTTGCGGAATCCGTATAGAAGATCTGGTATTTCATTTATCAAGCTCTCTGCGGATTTCTGCTTCGACCTCGTCTATTGAATGCACTCTGCCTGCCCTGATATCTTCCATGCTCTTTTCCAGTTCGGCATAAAGCTGTTCTCTGGAAAGCGAGTCCATCATAAGAATGCTGTCGTCAACGGGCAGCTTAACATCAAACGGAATGCCTTTCTGAAGTACGACCTGCCTTAAAAACATACCTACTGCGTTGGACATAGGAATGCCAAGACAGTCAAGAATATGTTCAGCCTCTTCTTTTATCTCCGGTTCAACGCGGGCGAATACATTTGCAGTTCTAGCCATAACGAACACCTCCAAATATCAAATGCGCTATTGGTTTTTATTATTATACCACATTTGCTTGCAAAATGCAATACATTTGAAAGCACTTTTACAAAAATAGCAGACCTCTCTCATCATACACACTTGCCTCGTAGTCGTTCCCGCACCGTATAGCCCTGTCAAGCGCCATGATAGTAGTCAATCTTCTCGGTGGATTTTTCCTTGTCAGCCTTGATGTTTCCGGCAGGGTCGGTGCGAATGTAGATGTTGTCCATATTCCAACGCAGAACAGGGTGACCGCCGTGGGCAATTTTCTGTTCAAGAACCAGTTTCATCAGTTCCTTTGTCGGCGGCGACATATCCTTGAAACCCTGCCCGAAAGGCACAACGGTGAAGCCCATGCCCTCGAGGTTCTGAACCATCTGAACTGCGCCCCAGCGGTCGAAAGCAATCTCTCGGATATTGAAGCGCTCACCGAGCCTTTCAATGAACTGCTCAATGAACCAAATTGCCTTCGGTGGTCTGCAAGTAACCCTGCCGTTCCCACACATCATAGGGAACATGGTCACGGTTTACACGCAGGGTCAGAATATCCTCTGGAATCCAGAAGTACGGCAGAATTATGTACTTATCCTCCTCATCAAGCGGAGGGAACACGAGAACAAAAGCTGTAATATCTGTTGTAGAAGAAAGATCAAGCCCACCGTAGCAGACGCGACCTTCCAGTTCATCCTCATCAACGGAGAATGCGCACTTGTCCCATTTCTCCATCGGCATCCAACGCACCGCCTGCTTTACCCACTGGTTCAGACGAAGCTGTCGGAAAGCGTTCTCCTCGCCGGGGTTCTGCTTTGCCGATTCGCAGGCGGCTTTGACCTTGTCGATACCGACTGTAATATCAAGGCTCGGATTTGCCTTTTTCCACACTTTCGGGTCAGTCCAATCGTCAGATTCATCAGCGCCGTAAATCACGGGATAAAAAGTAAGTCCGATTTTCCGACCCTCGATTATATCCTTGGCTTTCTGATGCGTTTCGTAGCAAATGCTGCGCGTGTCAGTTCCGGCTGTGGTTATAAGGAAATACAGCGGCTGCATTCTTGCGTCACCGAAGCCTTTGGTCATTACATCAAACAGCTTTCGGTTCGGTTGAGTGTGCAGCTCATCTACAACAACGTGGATGTTGAAGCTGTGCTTGCTGTATGATTCTGCCGAAAGCACTTGCCGGTGCAATAGGTGTGGATTACACTGGAAATGTTTATGTCTATACCTCGTCGGCTACGATAATGTCGCGAAATGGAAGAAGGCTCTCGGCATGCAGTTCGGCGTTATCTTCATTGACGAGGCGAATCTTGCCGACCTGGCGTTCATACAGGACGTTAGTGCGTGCGGTTTCGCCGTCGGGCGAAATTCCCGCCCCTCCGGCGGGAAAGGCTGCACATAACTCGACGGAGTCGAGCACCTAATTTGCAATGCGCTGCGACCGTGCGTTCTTCACGCAGAACCCCGACGACCCGGGGCTGGAGTGGTACCGACAGTATGTGAACTGCTCCCGGCCGCTCGACCGCTACCGCGCGGATTATCCCGGCTCTGGTACCGCGGGAACGCCTCGGAGCTTTCTCAGTTCTACCGAGAAATGCCGGACGGCAACGGGCGCTTCTGGCACTGCTCGGCGACCTCCGGGCTGGAGATACGCCGCGTACACACCGGCATTCCGAAGATAATGGTGAACAAACTCGCGGGTATCGCCGCCGGGGATTTCAACGGCGTGACCGTCAGCGGCTCCGGGGCGCACATCTGGGAGGAGATAGCCCGGGAGAACAACATCAGGCCGCTGATACAGCAGGCGGTGACGGATATGCTGGTCGTCGGGGACGGAGCGTTCAAGGTGTCCCTCGACCCGGAGGTGTCGGAGCTGCCCGTGCTGGAGTGGTACAGCGGGGATCAGGTGGAGTTCGTCCGGCGCAGGGGCAGGATACGGGAGATCGTGTTCAGCACGCCGTACTTCGAGGGCGGCGTTCCGTTCGTGCTGGAGGAGCATTACGGCTTCGGGTACGTCCGGTATGAGCTGTTCCGAGGGACGGAGCGCAGACAGGTGCCGCTCGGCTCCCTGAAAGCGACCGAGCGACTGACGGACGTGCAGTTCGACGGCTCGTTCATGATGGCGTGCGCAATGATGACCCACCCCTCCGAGCAGTTCCGGGGGCGCGGGCAGAGCATATTCGACGGCAAGACCGACGCGTTCGATGCGCTGGACGAGACCTATTCGCAATGGCTCCAGGCGCAGCGGCAGTCCCGCCCAACGACTTATATGCCGGACAGGCTGATACCCCGAGACCCGAACAGCGGCAGGCTGATGAAGCCGAACAGCTTCGACAACCGGTTCGTCACGCTGAACTCGAACGTTGCGGAGGGCGCTCAGGATAAGGTCACGGTCGAACAGCCGGTGTTCCCGGCGGAGGCGTACAACTCCACATACATCACGGCGCTCGACCTCGCATTGCAGGGCGTGATATCCCCTTCGACCCTCGGGATAGACGTGAAGAAGCTCGACAACGCCGAAGCCCAGCGCGAAAAGGAGAAAACCACGCTCTACACCCGCGCCGACAT
This sequence comes from uncultured Oscillospiraceae bacterium, assembly GCA_934448295.1. GTDB lineage: Bacteria > Bacillota > Clostridia > Oscillospirales > Ruminococcaceae > CAG-115. Next base: position 29,207 of record CAKSEY010000008.1, on the reverse strand, counting down.
TATCGAGGCTCTGACCGGAGCTCTCGGGGAAATCGCGAAATCGGCGGTCGCGGCGTATCTCACGGGGGCGGGTCAGCCGCTCGCGTGGGCTGTGGATTCCGTCGAGGTGAAGTTCGGCGGGTACGCGAATCCGTCATTCGAAGCGCAGATAGAAACGCTGTCCAACCCGAACGCTCCCATGTCCATTGAGGCAAAGGTGGAGGAGCTGTGGGGCGACAGCAAGGACGACGTCTGGAAGCAGGACGAGGTCGCGAGGATAAAGTAGCAGTCCGGTGTCGCGGAGCTTGACGAGCCGTCGTTCGGGGGCGCGTTCCCGGGTTCGGCGCAGGCTGACGAGGGTAACAGCGCTGATGATACAGTTTCTGCACCTGCGGCGGCAAGCACACTTAACGGCGCACAAATCGGCTCGCTGATGAACATGATAGCAATGGTCAAGGCGGGAACCATCACCAGAAACGAGGGCATAGCCATCGTGACCAGCACGCTGGGCATTGACCGCGCCGTCGCTGAGACCTACTTCGAGCAGGTGTGATGAATGGCTGATTACGACGTATCCGAAGCGCTGAGCAAGATCGAGGATATGCTGATATCCAGCATGATGAGGAACCTCCGGCACCACCTCGACCTCGAAAAGCAGGAGGGCATAAGCTACACGCAGTGGCAGGCGGAACAGCTCGCCGCCCTCGCGGACTTTCGGGAGAGCACGAACACTGTGCTCGGGGATTACTTCAAGGAGTTCAACGAGCGTATAGGCGAAGCGCTCCGGAAGGCTTACGAAGCCGGAGGAACCGAGCAGGAGACGAAAATACTCGAGGCTCTGCGGAAGGGCTGGAAGCGCCGTCCCCACACAGGACAGCTTTCCGGGAGCTTCTTCCGTATCAACGAGCGCCGCCTGAACGCGTACATAGCCTCCGTGAAAAGCGATATGGAGCGCGCCGAATACGCGCTCATGCGAATGGCTGACGACCAGTACCGCAAGGCGATATTCAACGCGGGAGTTGCTTACAACACCGGGGCTGTCACGCTTCCGCAGGCGGTAGACCAGGCGACGAACGACTTCCTGTCCCGGGGGCTGAACTGCATAGAGTACCGCAACGGCAGGCGCGTGAATATCGACGCCTACGCCGAGATGGCGGTCAGGACTTCCGTCACGCGGTCGTACCTGCAGGGCGAGAGCGCCAAGCGGGACGAATGGGGCGTGAATACGGTCATAGTGAACAGGCGAGGAGTGGCGTGCCCGAAGTGCTTACAGTACGTCGGCAGGGTGTTCTACGACGATGTGTACGGTCATGTGAAGCCGCAGGACGGCAGGTACCCGCTCCTGTCCTCGGCGATAGCGGGCGGGCTCTACCACCCGAACTGCAAGGATATTCACACGACCTACTTTGAGGGCGTAAGCACTCCGCCGGAGCCGCTCACCAAAGCCGAGGAGCAGAAAGCCGCCGAGGTCTACGACCTTGAACAGCGCCAGCGCTACCACGAACGGCAGATACGCAAGTACAAGCGGCTGTCCGAGTGGACGAACGACCCGCAGGAGAAACAGAAATACTCCGCGCGGCTCTCCGGCTGGCAGAAGCTGAACGCGGATTTTGTGGAGGAGCACGGCGACGTCCTGAAGCGCAGGCGGGAGCGCGAGGTAGCGAGGGATCTCCGCCCGAGGGTGCCGGCGCCGCCGGAGCTTTTGAGCGGCAAATCGGGGGTTGACAAATCTGCGGAAAGTGGTATAATAAAATCAGGAAGTGATTCAGTGGCTCTTGAATACCAGCGATACGGCAGGAATAAAACCACTCTTGTCAACAAAACATATATCGACGGTGGAGAGTATCGCCGTAAATATGACAATGCAACAGAGAGTACTAAAGTGAACAAGTCGCTTTATGACTGTGCAAAACAGGCGTTGAAACACAGGAACGGTACTGTTTATGAAGATATGTATTGGATAGACAGCGAGACTGGTGATATTATTGCAAGCGAAATAAATAGCCAGACACAGCAGAAGATAGTTTATTCCGAAGCGACAAAAAAAGTCGTATCTTCTCATGAGAAGAACAAGATCATTACGGTGCATACACACCCGAACAGTATGCCTCCGAGTGCCGCTGATTTTAATTCCTGCTATAGAAACGGGTATAAGCGAGGTTATGTTGCTTGCCATGACGGAAAGGTATTTGCGTATACTTCCGAGCAGGAAATAAGCGAGGAACTATATTCGCTTTATATCAGTTCTTATATTTCCGAGGGAATGTCTGAGTATGAAGCCCAGATAAAAACCCTCGAAAAGCTAAAGGAAAACCATTTGATCGATTTCTGGGAGGTGACTTAAATGGAGATGGAAGCTATGCTGAATGACAAGGTAGTAATTCCGGAGAGGATAAAAGCCATGTCCAAAGAGGAGAGAAAAGCCGAGATAGAGCGGCTGGAACGTGAAGCCGCCCAAAAAAAGAAAGCTTTGCTGAAGAAAGCTAAGTCTTAAACAAACTAAGCACCCTGCACTAAACAGGGTGCTTTTCCATTCCAATAACCAAGCGCTATGCAGCAATGCACAGCGCTTTTTTCATGTCCGAAACACGCTGACGACACTAAAAGCCCGCGCGGAATAATACAGCACGAGGCTGTACAGCGCTCAACCACTCGTGGCAGGACGCCGCGAAATTCAATAGAGCGCCAGCCGACAGGCTATAAACGGAGGTAACTATGGCAGATGAAACACAGACCACCCAGACCACAGAACAGCCCGCCGACAAGGACGGGCAGTCCACCAAGGCGCCCGAAGCTCCTGCGGCGGACGAGAAGAAATTCTCCCAGAAGGAGCTTGACGACATCGTAAAACAGCGCCTTGACCGCGCCGCAAAGGGTCAGCCCAGCAAGGAGGAGCTCGCGGAGTTCCGCAAATACAAGGATTCCCTCAAGACCGAGGAGGAGAAGCGCACCGAACAGCAGCACTCCCTTGAGGAAGCCACCGGGCGTATTTCCGCGCTTGAAAAGGAGCTCACGCTCAGCCGCGTGGGGAATATGCTCCACGAGCAGGCGGCTTCCCTTGGCATCGACCCCTCGGCGGTGCCGTATGTCGTGAAGCTGGCGGATCTCTCGGACGTGCTCGACGACAGCGGCGCTCCGGACAGCGGGAAGATAAAGGCGGCGGTGGACAAGGTGCTTTCGGATATCCCGGCGCTGAAAGCAGCCAGAAAGGAAAAGACCGGCTTCGTCCCGATAGGTTCGGACAACGCAAACTCAGAGCTTTCCGCGCCCGAGGACGAGAAGCTGCGCCGGGCATTCGGACTTAAATCCAAGAAGTAACAGGAGGTATTGATTTATGGCAAATAACATTACACTTGCAAAAAAGTACATCGGTCTGCTGGACGAGGTCTATCAGGCTGAGAGCTGCACCAGCGACCTTGACAGCGACGCTTCCCTGACCCGCGAGGGCGCGAACGCGAACGAGATAGTCGTTCCGAAAATGCTGCTCGACGGTCTGGGCGACTACGACCGCGCCAGCGGCTATGCGGGCGGCGACACGACGTCGCGAAGCCGACACCCAGAGCGCGGCATGGACGCCGCGCAATTAAGTGTCGGCGGCGATATGAGCCTTACATGGGAGACCGTGAAGTTCAACTTCGACCGCGGCAGGCGCTTCAACGTGGACGCCATGGACGACGAGGAAACCATGTCCCTTGCGTTCGGAAAGCTCGCGGGGGAGTTCGAGCGCACAAAGGTCATTCCCGAGCTGGACGCGTTTCGTTTCGCGACCTACTGCAAGAACGCCGGGGTAACTCCGGTATCTGCGGCGCTCTCCACCGGAAGCTCCGTAGTCGGCGCGCTCAGAGCCGCGACCACCGCCATGGACGACGCGGAGGTCCCCAAGGAGGGCAGGATACTCTACATCACGTCCACCCTTGACGGACTTATCGCCGACATGGACACCACCGCTTCCCGCGAGGTGCTGGCGCGCTTTTCCAAGAAAGTGCTGGTTCCGCAGGCGCGCTTCTACTCCGCTATCGACCAGCTCGACGGCAAGTCCTCCGGCGAGGAGAAGGGCGGCTACAAGAAGGCGGATTCCGGCAAGGATATCAACTTCATGGTGATACATCCGTCCGCCGTGCTCCAGTACACCAAGCACGCTATCCCGAAGATGATCTCCCCCGACCAGAACCAGAACGCGGACGCGTGGATATACGCATACCGCTCCTACGGTCTGGCGGGAGCCTACGACAACAAGAAAACGGCGATATTCGCCCATGTTTCCGCTACATAAGGAGGTAAGCAATGAAAACTGTCGGACTTACATTCCCGGCGCCGGAGCCGGTACCCGCAGAGCCCGTTCCCGTCGCGCCTGTGGAGCCGGAGGAAGCTCCCGCCGATACCGCAAAGGCAAAGGTGAAGAAGTAATGTACGCTGATTACGCGTATTACTCCGGGGAATACGGCGGCGCGCTCCCGCAGGAAACGGCGGAACGCGCCCTCGCCCGCGCCTCGGACTGCATAGATATCCTTACCTACGACCGGATAGAGGAGCTCGGCGCGCTCACGGAGTTCCAGCGGCGTATCGTGAAGAAGTGCGTATGCTCCCTCGCCGACTGGCAGGAGAGCAACGCGGACGCGCTTTCCTCGCCGTACAAGCAGTATTCCGTGAACGGAGTTTCCGCCGCTGTGGGCGCCGGGGACACCGTAAAGGTCGTCTGTGGGGTGATGATCCCCGCGGAGATCTGGGCGCTCCTCTGCACCACGGGGCTTTGTTATGGAGGTATATGATGTTCCCGAAGCTGATAACTCAGGCAAAGACCCCGGCGCACGTCGAGCTTCTCCGCGCTGAGCCGAACGAGTACAACGAGCGCGAAACCGTCCTGTCCGCCGACCTGATGTGCAATTTCCAGGCGGGCGGGCAGATAATTTTCAGCGCGGACAAACAGCAGATACAGCTCTCCGGAACTGCGCTGTTTAACGGCGACATCTGCCCCGGATATGACGAACCCGCCGCCGGAAGCCTGCGGGTATTCGGCGCGGAATACCGGATAGCCCGGGCGCAGAAATGGCGGAACCCTGACGGCTCCGTGAATTACACAAGACTGGACGTGATATAATGCAGAACGTGACTTCAAGAGTGAGGCTGAACATGCCGCGTATACGCCAGCTCTCCCGGGGAGCAGTCCGGGCGCTCGAAATGACCGCCGAAGCGCTCCACACCGAGGTGGTTCAGGCGGAGGTGCTTCCCCGGGACACCGGCGCGCTGACGCTGAATACATTCTGCGACTACAAGGATTCCGCAAAGGGGAAGGTATCGATAGTCTGCCAGACCCCGTATGCAAGGCGGCTGTACTTCCACCCGGAGTATCACTTCCGGAAAACGGAGCACCGCAACGCCAAGGGCAAATGGTTCGACGATTGGATATCCGGGAGCAAAAAGGATTTTGCGCAGAATGCGTTCATCAGATTTTACCGCAGGGAGGCTGACCTATGATAACGCTTGAAAACGTCCTCGACTGGCTGAAAACGCTGAACACGAAAGCCGACCACTACTACGTGGGAACGCTCCCGGACAAGAAGCCCCGGAGCTTCGGCGTGTATCAGCTAAAGGACAGCCGCATGAGAGATATCGCCGTAGGCGGCACGGAGACCACGCTCACGCAGGTAAAGGCGGTGTCCCTGCTGGTTCACTGGGAGCAGTCCACGCGCTCCACGGAGAACGCGGCGCTCGCTCTCTGGAACGAGATAGCGGGGCTGACCGGCGCGGTCATCGGCGGGCACAGGTGCAGCTGCATCATGCTGCTGAACAGCGAGCCGGTGGACGTCGGCACGGACAGCGGCGGTATATGCGAGCGCGTGATAGAGTTCCTTATTTATTACAACAAGGAGGCATAAGATGTCAGAAAACATAAGCGGTGTTTATCCCGTATTCAACAACAAGTTCAAGATAGGCACAAAGGGGCGGAACAGCTCCGAATCCGATATGAAGACTGTCGCGGACATGACGACATTCTCCGTCAGCATTGACAGCAACGTCGAGGAGTGGACGCCCATGACCACTGAGGGCTGGAAGCGCAGGCTCACCACCGGAAAGGGCGTTTCGATATCGCTCTCCGGCAAGCGTAACGTCGGCGACGCGGGCAACGACTACGTTGCTTCGAAGATGTTCGCGACCGGAAAGGACTGCGAATCCGTGTTCGAGTGGGATATGCCGGACGGTACGGTCATCAAGTACGACTGCATAATCAACATCACCAGCGGCGGCGGAGAAAGCACCAACGTCGAGGTGCTGGAGGTCGAGATAATGTCGGACGGAAAACCGACAGTGACTTATCCCAACACCGATTCCAGCGTTACAGGCGTGTAATTGTTCAATGCGTAATGCGTAATTCGTAATTCGTAATTATTGTATCAAATTTTAATCTGTTCTGCGAACAGTACGCTGAAATCTGAATTACAAAATTACGAATTATGAATTTTAAATCAGTCCCGCGAAGCGGACACATTCATTACGCATTACGCATTACGCATTACGAATTATAAAATTACGAATTGATAATTTGAAAGGAGATTCACATGGCAACAGTAATCGATATCACCGGCAGGATAAAGAACCAGCCGAAATTCATCAAGATAGGCGGCAGGAGCTACAAGGTGGACGACCGCAAGAACACTATCCTTGAAATCATGCAGATAATGGACAAGGAGGGCTCCGGGAACATCGCGACCATAGACAAGGTGCTCGGGAAGCTCCTCGGCGGGAACGCGAAGAAGGACTTCGACGGCTATTCTATCGCGGATTTCCAGACCGTGTTTATTGCCTGCATGGCGGCGGTACAGGGAGTTTCGTTCGAGGAATGCGAGCGCTCCTTTCGCGGGCAGAACTGACGTTCAGGAGAGCTTCTACGACCTGTTCTACGATTACGGGCTGATAGAGGCTTCCTTCGCCCAGCAGTATGGAATACGCCTGCGCTCCGAGGAGGATATGTCGTTCGACGAGTTCCGTACGCTCCTTGCGGGGCTGAACGGAGATACGCCCCTCGGCGCCGTCGTGCAGATACGCTCCGAGCGAGACCGCAAGCGGATAAATCAGTTCACGCCCGCACAGCGCCGGATTCGCTCAGAATGGGCGGCGTTCCGGGCGGGAAAGTCGGGGGGCGCTCCGGTGAACAGGGAGAAATACGACGCCGCCATGAAGAGCTTCGCGGCAATGTTCCGGGCAATGGCAGGAGGTGACGGCAACGAGTGATAACAGCGTAGGTCAGGTAGACCTTGACCTCAATCTGAATCAGCGCGGATTCGACAGACAGCTCAACAATATCCAGAATTCCGCCGGGAAAATAGGAAAACTGCTCGGCAAGGCGTTCGCAGTCGGTTCGCTCATAGCTTTCGCGAAGAGCTGCCTTGAGCTAGGCAGCGACCTCAACGAAGTGCAGAACGTCGTTGACGTTACGTTCGGCTCGATGTCCGAAAACGTGAATCAGTGGGCAAAGGACGCAATGACCAGCTTCGGTCTGTCCGAGAAATGCGCGAAGGATTACGTCGGCACCCTCGGCACTATGGCGAAGTCCTTCGGCTTCACCACTGAGGAGGCGTACAAGCAGGCTACGGCGCTCGCGGGACTTTCCGCAGACGTGGCTTCGTTCTACAACCTCTCAACGGACGACGCCTACGAAAAGCTGAAAGCCGTGTACACCGGAGAGACCGAGGGGCTGAAATCCCTCGGCGTTGTGATGACCCAGACCTCCCTTGACGAGTTCGCGCTGGCGCAGGGCTTCGGGAAAACCACGGCGAAAATGACCGAGGCGGAAAAGGTGGAGCTTCGGCTTGCGTACATCACGCAGACCCTCTCCGGCGCCGCCGGGGATTTCGCGAGAACCTCCGACGGCTGGGCGAACCAGACGAAGGTGCTTTCCCTGCGGTTCGACGCGCTGAAAGCCTCCCTCGGTCAGGGGCTTATCAACGTGCTGACCCCGGCGCTCCAGCTTCTGAACAGGCTTGTAGAGAAGCTCCAGGCTGCAGCTGAAATGTTCCGCGACTTCACGGCTGCGGTGTTCGGCGACGCGGGGGGAAATTCAGAAGCCGCCGCCGATTCTGCGGGAGCACTCGCGGCGAATACCCAGGCGGCGGCGACTGCGGCGGCGGACTACAAGAAATCCGTCCTCGGGATAGACACGCTGAACAAGCTGTCGGACAATTCCGATAAAAGCGCGGGGAGCTCCGGCGGGGCAAGCCTGATTTCCGCTGATACTGCGGCTTCCGCTGCGGAAAACGCGGAGAACGCCTTCGACGAGATTGCCGACAGGCTCCGCAGTATGATATCCGGCATAAAGGACTACTTTACCCGAAATTTCGGCGGCGTGTTCGACGGCTTCGTGACCGGCGCGAAAAAGAATTTCAGCAAGACCGCTGGGATATTTTCTCGAATGTGGGACACGGCGAAAAGGAACGTCCCGAATTTCGCGGACTGGTTCAGCGGCGGCTTCACCGACCTGCTGAGAACGTCTGCGGAGGTCGGCGGAAAGATGTTCAACGGTATCTGGGACAGCGCGAATCTTGTGTTCGGGGATATTGCGGACAACGTGTTCCCGACATTCCTGAGCACGCTGACGACCGCGATACTGCCGTCCATAACGAATATCGGGACGCGGCTTGTAAAGACCTCCGGGCTGATTTTCGACAAGGTCAAGGGGCTGTTCGACAGTATCTGGACTGACGCGGTAAGCCCGGCGGTGACGGCTATAACCGGCTGCTGGGGCGATATGTGGCAGACGTTCTCCGACTGGATAGCCGGAGACGGGCAGTCGCTGTTCGACGGCATTGACGCGGTGTTCTCGGGTATCGGAGATACGCTCCAGTACGTCTGGGATACGGTGCTCGCGCCGTTCTTTGAGTGGGCGGCTTCCACCATAACGCCGTTCTATGAGGAGCACATCAAGCCGATGTTTGACAAGATACTCGGCTGGCTGAGCAAGGCGGGAGAGTATCTTTCAGTATGGTGGAACAGCTTCCTTGTGCCGTTCTTTAAGTGGATAACCGACATCATAGGCCCCGCCGTCAAGGTAGACTGGGCGGATGTTCCGGTCATTCCGAAGCTGGCTTCCGGCGGCTATGTCGCGGCGAATACTCCGCAGCTTGCGGTGGTCGGCGATAACCGGCACGAGGGTGAGATAATCGCCCCGGAAAGCAAGATAGCGGAAGCGGTGGCCGCCGGGATATCCTCGGCGCTGTCGCAGGCGAACCTCTCCGGCGAAAGCCAGACGATCATAGTCGAGCTAGACGGCGAGGCGGTAGGCAGGGCGCAGGCGGATTACGACCGCCGTCAGCTTGCCCGGAGCAACGGCTATTAAGGAGGAGCAATGGCGGAAAAGATAGCAGAGCTTACGATAAACGGCTACGAGGTGCCGGGCGGGAATCTCCTGCCCTATTCCAAGACCAGGAGCGATATACATTCCAGCACCAGCGGACGCGGCGAGACCGGCGTGATGAACATTACATACGTCCGCCGGGGAGTACGCAAGCTCGACATCGAGATAACCAACATCACCGGGGAGCAGTACGCGAAGCTGGACGCGGCGCTCGCCCAGAAGCCGCAGACCGTGACTATCCGCGGCATGACCGGCGCGGCGGAGAGCTTCACGGCATACAACAGCGACATCACGGAGACAAAGAAATTCGAGGACAGCGGCGGAACGCAGTACTACGACGTATCGTTCTCGCTGACGGAGGTGTGATATGTACAGCGTAACGGATCGATACTCCGAAAACATAGCGAAAAACGTGACGTTCACGGGAATCTCGGGAACTATCACAATGACGGACGGCACCACTCTCGATATATCCGACCGGAATATCCGGGAGGGTTCGCTGTCCATAAACAGCAAGATAAACAGCAGCGGCGAGTTCCGCGCGGGCGGCGTGTGCGCTGACGAGCTGTCCATGTCCCTGCTGAACTACGGGGACGGCGTACAGAGCCTCGGGGGCGCGGAGATCGTGCTGGAGTTCCGGCTGTACACGGACAGTGGCTTCACGGAGTACGACAGCGTTCCGCTGGGGATATTCGTCATAGACAGCTCAACGATAAAGCGGCAGGCGGATACGGTCAGCTTCAAGGCTTACGACAGGCTTGTGCTGTTCGACCGGAGCGCATGGGAGATGACGAACACGCTGTACAGCCTGATAAGCGCCGCCTGCGGCTCCTGCGGGGTCCCGTTCGGAATGTCTCAGGCGGAGTTCGAAGCGCTTCCGAACGGCGGGCTGACGGTTCCTGTCGACACCTCCCGGGTGCAGACACAGCGCGACCTGCTGATGTATGCGGGAGTGCTGACGAACAGCTTCGCGAAGATAAACCGCGCGGGAGAGCTGGTGTTCGTTCAGCTCACCTGCACGCAGGACGGCAAGAACATGGTGGTGCCTGTCCGGGAGCTTCAGGGGAACATCAGGTTCTCCACGGAGTTCTCAGACAGCACGGCGAGGGTGACGGCGCTGTTTATGAACAGGGACGGAAAGACCCTCACAAACCGCGGGACGATAGTATCTGATGGCTCAGAGGAACGGCTGACGCTGGAATGGACGGAGAACCCGCTGCTTTCCGGCATGACTGACGGCGAGGTCAGGGACGTGCTGACTACGGCAGTCGCTACGCTGTATAGCTGTATAAACCGCGCGTACAAGGCGGAATTCAACGGCGACCCGGCGCTGGATATCGGGGATTACGTCCGGCTGAGGGGCGGGCAGATAGACACAAGGCGCGGCTACGGCACGGGAATGATAACCTCCCAGACGTGGAGGTACCGAGGGAAGCACACGATTCAATGCAGTATGCCGACGACTGTGGCGGCTTCGGCGACGGCGGCTGCGGCGCTTTCAGCGGATGACGAGGGAGATGAAGTCAGCACAAATCGTATTCCGCCGAAATCGCAGACAGAAAAGCGGCTGGATTCAATGGAAAAGCAGCTTACAGAGGGGCTAAACAGCGGTGCAGTGAAGCTGATATCCCCCGACAAGGCAAGCCATGCCGCCGTTACGAACGACAGCGGGCTGTGGCTGTACAAGGACGGCGCTCCCTGGGCTTTTCTGATACCGCTGAACGGCGGCTTCAAGCTCGGGAACACCGGGCCCGCGCAGATAGAAATGCCCTGCGACAGGAATACAGTTGCAATTTATAACACGAACAACGGGCTGTGGCTTGCGAATCCCAGCGGTCAGGGCGATATTTTACTGCGGGGGAACAACTCGCAGCTTTCCGTTGACGGCGGCGCGAAAGTCGACATTGACCTGGACGGAATTCAGGTGGACGGTTCCGGAAGCGGCAGCTCCCTCGATCTTCTGAAAACCTCGGAGGGCTGGAGGATTTACGCGAACAACTGCCTGCTTGAAGCGAAAGCGGACGGGCTGTATTTTAACAAGACCAAGATAGGAGGATAACATGATAGACATAAGAACAGTCAGCCTCAGTGGAGCAGAGCTTGCCGTGACTGACATCAGCGGCGCGAATATCTGCATAAAGAATTCAGGCAGCGAAACGCTCTATGCTTCGGCACATTCTGGCGTGACCGCTGACGCTCCGGGGGTTCTCCCGGTAGACCCGGGAACCAGTGCGATACTGCCGGACTGCAAGGGGGCGGTGTATCTTCTGGGGCGCGGCAAGGCAGTCCTCGCGGGCGGGGACACGAAGTTCAACCTGTTTTCGCCCGCACCCGGGGACGGTTCGGGAGATTCCGGCGGCTCCACCGGATCCGTGGACTGCGAGCTGATACGCTGCGAGACTCGCCACGCTGAGACAGCGAAGGTCATTGATGTATCCGGGGCAAAGTATTTCGGAATCAGACCGACCAGCGCCGTGGGCGTATACGTCGCCCTTCTTGCCGGCGGAACTCATCAGGACGAGGAGCTAATATGGGTTCCGTCGGCGGGGGGCTGTTTTATCCATGAGGTTCCCACGGCGGGCAATATATTTGTTGACCAGATAAATGAAAGGTATGTGCTCTACACCTCGAATTCGTATTCCGCGATAGAGAACGCGTGCAGAATAGAGCTGACAGGCTGGACGGACATCCGGGAGGAGACGACATAATGCGAATAGTTGACGAACTCTTACAGCCCGCCCGGGAGCAGGAGCTTGTATCTCAGGCGCACATCGAGAATATCGACCGGCTCCAGCGAATAATCAGCAGGTTCGGCAAGAACGGCGGCACCGCTGAGGGCGCAATAAAGATTCTCGACAGGCTCGAGGCGGAGGAAAAGCAGCTCAACGAGAGCATAGACCGCTTGGTAGACTACCGGGCGCAGGCGATGAAATACATCGAGAAGCTCCCCGGCGAGGAGCACGCGGTGATTTTCCGCTACTACATATCCGGCGAGAGCTGGGAGAAAGTCGCAGGCAAGACGTTCATGAGCGAACGGCGGGTCTATCTGCTCCGCAAGTCGGCGCTGAAAAAGCTCGAGAATCTATATCTGAAAGGACTTGACGAATGAACACGGAGATAATAGCAGCGCTGATCGGCGCGGCAGTCACGGTCGCGAATGTTGCTTTCACCAGCATTACGACCCGGAAGCGCCGCCGGGACGAGCGCACGGAGCAGCTTGAGGCGGGCGTGCAGTGCCTCCTGCGGGCGGAGATAATCCGCTCGCACGAGAAGTATATGGAGCGCGGAAAGTGCCCGATATACGCCCGGGAGGCGCTCACAAGGGCATACCAGGCTTATCACGCCCTCGGCGGGAACGACGTTTCGACCGACCTCTATCACGACCTGATGGAGCTTGCGAACTGAATAAAATGCAGAACGTCCCGGGGCTGTCGAGCTTCCGGGACGTTTTTTATGCAGGAAAGCGCCGCCCCGGAAAGGACGTCAGGGGCGGCAGTAAAAATGACAATACGGGAGAATACGCAAAATCTCCTGTGCAAAGAGGGGCGGATTTGGGAGAACCCCTCGGGTATTATGATAGCGTATTTTGCGGCATTTTTCAAGGCGCGCCGGGCGGAATTGCAGTTGTTTGCGGCTAAAATTTGTGAAAACTGAATAACGTTTTATCCCCGGGGCGTGTGTTCCGGGGATAATCGTTTTTTCATGATAATTCGGGGATTTTTCGGGGATAAAAACAAAAGAGCCGCACTGTAATGCGGTTCTTTCGTTATGTGGTCGAGATGATACGTATCAGGTTAGGCTCTCTACCTCTGGTAAATCAAATCACATAAGGAGCGCTTCGATTTCCTTATCACGCTCTGCGGCTGTGATAATACCCATCTGGCATTTCTGCTCAACCTTTTTGATAGCTTCAAAGTTATCAACACGCTTCTTTAACTGAGCAACCTTAGTGTCATATTCAGCCTGACCGATAAGTTCCATTGCAAGAGCTTTGTCAAGCTTCTCGATTTCAGCCTGAACCTGTGCTTCAACAGCAGACTTCTCCTGGAGGAGAGTTCTATCTTTTCTGCGTTTCTCGATTTCAATCATTTTTGCCTGAAGCTCATCTCTGCGTTCAAACTTGGGGTCAAGCATTTTTAGAACGTCAGATACGTCAATGCCCGGCATTTCGCTGGTTTTCTTTACATAATCGACATATTTCTTGCCTATCTGCGTATAGCCGCTCATTATGTCGTTTTCGATGGAGTCAAGTTCTCTCTTGATTTCTGCAATCTCGGAAGCGTCCTTTGCATCTGTCGCTCCGGTATTGACAACATTCATTGCACCTTTCCCTAAAGAACCTGCTGTATTCTTGAGATTATTGAAAAAAAGCCATGGTGATTCTCCTTCATAGAAATTATTCAGAAAAGTAATTACCTCTTCTGTAAGTCCTATTATATCACTAACATGACTATTTGTCAGATATATAAACTATATCAAATCAAATAATCTTTCGAAAGTATAGCCGCCCATGATATACTATATAATAGAAAGAATGGGGTGAAACGTTATGCAGGGAGATACATTAGGCACAAGGATAAAGCAGTTACGCAAGGGCAGACAGCTTACACAGGCTCAGCTTGCAAAGGAATTGTACCTGAGTGAAAGCTATGTTGCATATATTGAAACAGACCAGCGCAATCCCAGTATGGACGTTGTAGCCAGAATAGCGGACTATTTTCATGTATCAGCCGATTATCTTATCAACGGTGATTCACAGGAACCCTATGAGCGGTACATGAAAAAATGGTCTGATATAATCAAAGGACATTCACAGAAAGATATTGATACTGCGCTGAATATAGTACAGGCATTTTTCAGCAGTATAGACAGCAACTACGACAGCTGGTAGAAAAAAACTCCTAACGTCACAACTTTCGTTATTTATTTCCCACCTTTTTTTATGATCCTTATGTATAGCAGAACTGCCAATAAAAGAGACAATATATCTGCGACAGGCTGCGCCCAGATCAGTCCTGTTTCGTGGAAGATCGCGCCGAGGATGAACATAGCCGGAATGTAGATAAGCCCCTGACGGGAGATGTTGACAATCAGTGATTCTGTTGCCGCACCGCGTGCTTGCAGCGCATTGATCAGCACATAGAATACGCCAAACAGGAAGCTGGTGCAAAGGAGAATGCGTGCAAAAGAAACGCCGTAATCATACGCCGCAGCGTCCGTGAGGAACACGCTGACAATTTGTCCGGTAAAGAGGTAGCAGATAAGCGTCAGCACAGTACTGAGGATAAAAGCAAATATAAGCGAGAATTTGAGGGCGCTTCTGTAACGCTCCCAGTTTTTCGCACCGATGCAGTAGCCCAGCAGCGGCTGGACGCCCTGCCCCAGTCCGATGCAGACCATGCCGGTCATCATCGTAATCTTCATGGCAACGCCCACACCGGCTACCGCCATATCGCCGTACTTCGCCATCTGGCTGTTCATGAGGATACTGGAAAGGCTCATCAGAAGATTTCCCAATGCGGCAGGAATGCCGATTGCCAGAACGCCGGAGGCAACCTTTTCTTTCACGGAAAAGTCCTTGAGGCTGATGCTGAGGGAGGACGAGCCTTTCATGAAGTAGACAATGTAATATCCTGCGCCAACCACATTTCCGATGACGGTCGCAATGGCTGCACCGGCGATATTCCAGCCGAACACAAGAATCATGATGGGGTCAAGAATGACATTCAGCAGGTTTCCGATAACCTGACCCATCATTGCCTTGCCGGACTGTCCTTCGGCACGGATGACATTGGAGTAGCAGTTTGCAATCAGAACAAACGGACCGGAGCAGCTCACAATCATCAAATAGGTTTTCGCATAGTCCCAGGTTTCCGCGCTTGCGCCGATCAGTGCAAGAATCTGATCCATGAAAATCAGGAACAATGCAGACATGAGGATGCCCACACCTACGCAGCACCACATACAGAACGAGCAGACCTTTTTTGCGTAGTCCCTCCGTCCTTCTCCCAGGGCGCGGGAGATTACCGAGGTGCCGCCGATACCGAAGACCGTTCCAACCGACATGAACAGCAGGAAAACCGGCGTGGCAAGGGAAACTGCCGCTACCTGCAGATCGTCGTGAGTTTGCCCGATGAAAAAGGTGTCCGCCAGATTGTAAATCAGCACCATGAGCATCGCTGCCATTGCAGGCAGTGCATTTTGTAAAACCGCTTTGCGAATCGGTGCCTTCGCAAAGACTTCCATCGACTTATTATTTTCCATAACGTCCTCCAGTTATGATAGCACGCTATCATTTCGCTCTGAGCGAAACCCGCCAGGCTCGGCGGGTATTCACTTCATATTTTCTGCGGCTCTTGCCAAAAGCTGATTGAATAAGGATTTCTCATCCTCAGAAAACCCATGTAGCAGAATATCATCCGCTTCTGCCATGTATCCGACCGCTTCCCGGCAGCAGGCTTCTCCGGCGGGTGTGATATGAACCAATTTGATTCGCTTGTCGGAAGCATCTCCGACCGCTTCCACGAACCTTTTTTGCTCCAAGCGGGAGATGATCCCTGCCACGGTGGACTGCGCAACGCAGAACTTTCGCTCCAGTTCCTTCATGGAACGCTGCTTCTGCTCGGTTTTTTGCAGCTCCATCAGGACCGAAATCTGCATTATAGTCAGATCCTTCTCTCTCAGGCTATTGTTCGCCATTTTTTCCAGCCGGTCATGCAGCAATTTTATAAGCTGTCCGCTGGGAATTGTATTCGGCATATATTGGTCTCCTTTCAAAAAGTATACCGATAGCACGCTATCGTAATTACAATTATAGCACACTTTTATTCAAATGCCAATAGCACGCTATTGATAAAATAATAAGAACCATATCGGATAAATTATAACTGCAAATTAAATAAGAACAACCGAGAAACTGGAACGGATAAAAAACATTCAACTACACCGACTAAAGACTTCCTAATAAAGAAAGTTTCAGCAGGAAGAATAGTTTTCTCTACTATTAAGGATGCGAGCTATCCATATGCATCTATGAAAGAAATATCCCGGAATGCAAGAAATTCATAGGTCAGTATGTGAAAAGCGTGGTAGTCTACGACACAAAGGTAGAGGTAACGATCACGATACCATCTGAATTATTATGCGGCTGTGAGTACTCCCTGACTCGAAGCGTGGGAAGAAAATTCCTGCCTATGCCACGATAACCTCTACTATTCTGACACCCATGCTGACACCCATGCTCTCATATATACTCCAGGGAAAACACGAACAAGCATTCATTTAACATCTACAAGAGATAGAGCCGAATACAAACGAAAATCCCTCTCGGAAAGCATTCCAAGAGGGATTCTGTATCTCTACTAACACATGGGTAGAGAGCGTGATGGTCGAGATGACCCGTGACAGTGGAAACCTGCGACCGGATTTGCCGCTCTATAAAGCCATTTGTTTAACCTCGTGAAAACAGTATATCACAGTACGGTGTGATTGTCAAGTTCAACAAGTCACATCTTATATGCTTTTGATCTTTCTCATAATAAGCGTTGCATTTCATATAGTGCCATTCCTTGTGTGCTATTTATATAGAAATAACAGTTATAATGTATTTGCAAGGCTAAAAAGATAATATAAGAAATTAGTGTTAAAGATATTCCCACTCGCTCCCGAAAATCGCAACTTAAACAATTTTGTATGAGTTTTTTTACTCATATTATCGTGAGTGGTTCAGATTATCCGTAAAATACGGACTATCAAGATTTTTGTTGTCAGGCTGTTGTCAAGCTAACAATGGAATTGATATTGTATAATAACACTTGACACCCCACGCTCAAAAGAATATACTAAAATCAGGAGGGTGAAGGACATGGCAGAAGCAAAGAAATACGACAGGAGTTACAAGGAGCAGTCAGTAAAGCTGGCGCTGGAAATAGGAGTAAAGCGAGCCAGCGAGGAACTGAAGGTACCGTACGGAACGCTGTACGGATGGGTGCAGGCGGCAAAGAACGGCGACCTGGACATCGAGGAGCGGACCCCCGAAAACGCAATGAGCCCGGCGGAGGAGATCCGGTAACTGCGAAGCGAAATAAAGCGACTGAACAAGGAAAACAAGCGGCTTCAGGAGGAAAGGGATTTCTTGAATGAGGCGGCAGCTTTTTTCGCCGCGAGCCGTCGGAAGTAAACAAGCAGGAGCGAATGAAGTTCATTGCACTCAAAACCTGCGATGGAGGCGCAAAAGGCAGAATTTCATTCTGCTGCAAAGCGCTGAAAGTGACACGTCAGGGATTTCACGAATATCTGAAAAATCGTAATAAACCTTGGAAGCACGAAAGCGAACCGCGAAGCGAGAATGCGTTTGTCAAGAAAAAACTGATCCACTTGTGTTGAGAATAAGTCTAAAGTTGAAACGCACATAGCCCCATTACAGAGGGAGCGAAGCGACTGAGGGAATGGTGCTATGTGCGGCGCGCCGGCTGCCCGTTCAGCGCTGTTTCCATTCGGTAGGAGGTGGTGCAGTTCATGTTGAGGATCTGCGAATTGAATGTCAACCGATCTACAAGAGCCGCGACCATCATCTCGGTCTCAAAAAGCTGCGTCCACTGCGAAAATTCAAGATTCGTCGTTATTATTACGCTTGCTCTTTCGGAGCGTTCGGAAATCACCTGAAACAGAAGTTCGGACTGACAGCGGTTAAACGTCAGATAACTCAGCTCATCAATTATGAGCAGGTCGAATTTCCTGAGGGATTTCTCAAGCCTGGATAATCTGCTTTCCTGAATCGCCTCGGACAACTCCGTTGCCAACGAACCCGAAGTATAGAACCGCACTTTAAAACCTGCGCAGCAGGCGCTTATTCCGAGCGCTGTCGCAAGATGAGTCTTGCAGACCATTATCACGTTCTGCCGTCTGCCGATGAAATCACAGGACGACAGCTCGAGGATACAGCCCTCGCTGATGTGCTCAAGCCGATGTGTGTCAAATTCATCGAGCGTTTTTATTGTCGGAAATCTGGCATTCTTTATGCGTTTTTTCTGCGCTGTGTGCCGTCGGTCATCGAGTTCGGTTTTCATCAGTTTCAGCAGGAAATCCGCATAGCTCTCATTCGGCTCAAGCTGCTGAACTACCTTCGTATATTTGTTGAACGAAGGCAGCCGAAGCTGCTTTGCGTACAGCTTTATAAGCTTGTTTGCCGCATTTTGCTCCATCAAATCACCTCCCTTCGCAGAAGGTTGTCGTACTGTTCAAGATGTGGTGTATTGAAAGGGATATTGTTTTTCTCAACCCGCTTGCAGAGCGAGTTTACGCTGGTTTCCCTGCTTACGGAATGTTCGTATTTCAGCAAAAATTCTTTGTAATTCGCCGCCGAAATTGCGCTCATCGCAGCGTCCGGATTGTTGAGATTATACCGAATTATCTGAACGACTTCCTTAGGTTTTTTTCAGCGTCAAAATGAACTCGTAAAACGGCTTGGGAAGCGTCTTTTTGACAGGCGCTGCGTCATAAACGCTGCGTGGTTTCCGCTCGATGAGGTCTATGTAATGCTCCAGCTTGAAATTTGTTTCATCGTGCCTGTAATCCCTGTCGTACTGCGCAATAATTTCTCCGCGGAACATGAAAACCACGCGGTCTCCGTATCCCTTTGCCGAGGTCGTATGCCAGCGAAACGAAGCAGTTTGTTATCCGTTTACTGCGCTCCGCTGCTGCCGCCCGCACCGCAGATTCGCAGACCGTATAACCTTTTTCCTCGCTCAGCCGCGTGAAAAATCGGTGCGCTGTATGCCACTGCTTTTTCGGTGCTAACTTGTCCTCTTCAAGACACTCGCTGATGAATTTCAGGTGTTCATCGGTCAGAACGTCGTTTTTGCGTCCGCTTCCTCGCTTTTGTTCCCATGGGACTGTTGATCCGTTCCAGTATTTTTTGACGGTATTCCGCGATACCTTCAACAGCCGCGCTGTTTGCCGCTGCCCATAGCCGTACTTATCCCGGCTCTGTCTGATTTCTTCGTAGATTTCCACTGTTATTGCCACTCCTGTTTTCCTCCCGTGTATCCTTTCATTCTATTATACACGAGTTTGTTTTTCGTGGCTCACTTTTTTCTTGGCGTTTTCGGCTTGGGTGGTTCAGTTCTATTTTGGCAAATATATCACGAAGGCGGACCGTGAAGCACGAAAGTCAGCCGACCTGCTGAAACGTGATTTTAAAGCCGACAAGCCTTTCAGCAAATGCGTAACCGACATCACGGAGATCAAGGCTAAAAATGGCAAGTAATATATGTCGACAATATTTGATTGTTACGACCTGACTGCAATCGGGCTGTCAATGGACGACAACATGAGAGCCGAATTTTGCGGTGCGGTACTCCATTCCGACCGTGGGAGCCAGTACACAAGCGCTTCATACAGAACTGCGCTTAACGAGTATGGAGTAAAGCAGAGCATGAACAGCGCCGGAGGCAGATGTCATGACAACGCCCGCTGCGAAAGTATTCGTGGGCTGGTTACACGAATGAAGAACGAGCTGTTTTACAGCCGCAGCAGAAGAAGCACAGATTACACGACAGAGCAACTGAAAACAATGATCTGGCGCTACTACATGAGCTATTGGAATAACCGTAGGATATGCTCGTCGATAGGCGGAATGCCACCGGCAGAGAAGCGCCGCAGATATTATTCGGATAAGACGGTCAAATCGGCGGATACAATGGAATAAATATCCACTACGCTACGCTGCATGGATATTTATTCCATTGAACTGTTGCTCAAAATTTTTAAGTGAAATGTGTAAAGCTATATTGACAATATCAATGTGATCAGCTTTTAGAAAAACCGGACCCCGCGCCGCTGATTTTCTCTTCTTCCTTATAATATGATTCGACCAGCGTGCAGTCCATTATCAGCACATAGAACACATTTCCGTAATATCGGCTGTTTATGATCCTGCCGTGGTCAAGAACCGGGTGATAGCTTCCGTCTTTCCTGGCAAAGTGGAATTTAACATAATCGTTGTTACCATCGGCTTTTGAATTTATCTGTGACCATATGCTTGCTTCCACGGTTTTTTGCTCGTCCGGACGTATCAGATTCCGGAACCGGTGGTCGGTATGTGCAAGGAAATCATCAAAATCGCTGCATCCTGCCAAATTGATCAATTCCTGATTGGCAAACAGGATACGATCGTCCTCAGGATCAGCCTTATAGATCAGAAACGCACCAGGAAGATTTTCTGATATATCCTGAAGCGCAAATCCAAGGCGGCTTCTGTGCTGTGTTTTATATTTGTACTCATCTCGGTAGGCAAGGCAGTTATGTTTTCCGTGCAGCTTCACCTCGTAAAGCGCCATATCAGCATAGCGGACAAGTTCCAGGATCTCTGCACAATTTTTCGGGAACTCGGCATAGCCAACGGAAATATAAAAATTATGCTTCTCCTTATTTTGCATAAAATATCGGGATTCTCCAGTAAATTTTTCGATCCTGTCCCTGGCTTCTTCCACTGTGGTTCCGATCAGAATTATAGAGAATTCATCTCCGCCATTCCTGCACAGAACCGCATTATCGGGGAAATTATCCTTTATGCTCCGTGCGAGTGTTTTCAGCGCCGTGTCGCCTGCTGCATGACCATACATATCGTTGATAAACTTAAAGTCGTCAATATCCAACTGAATGCCTACACAGCTTACATCCGGGTGCTCCTGTATCATCCGGCTCAGCCGTTCGTCAAAACCCTTTCTGTTCAAAAGCCCGGTCAGTGGATCGGTTGTCGATATTTTTTTCAGATTTTTCCGGTGCTGTTCCAGAACAAGTATAACAGACGTCAATCCCGTCAAAAGAAGGATAATGAAAAGCCCGATAAACAAATCCAGGAGCAGATCATTTTCATGGTTCCAGCCGGCTTTCGGCATTACCGATAACCTGAACGAACAGCACCCAAGCACAAACTCATATGTGATGGGATCCTGCATAGACTCCCCGGATTCTGAAATCACCTCGTAACTTTCATCAAACGGAGAAATCGCCTTGGATAAACAATAATCATACCCAAAATCCGTAAGCGCCTGTACTGATTCTGCGAAAATATCAGGCACCCGGATAATTACGATCGTAAATCCCCAGAAAGACGACCCGCCGTTTTCATCTTCCAGATACACCGGATTACGAATTGCAATTCCGCTTCCGCCCTGTTTGAGGTCAAAAGGTCCCTGCATTGTTATGATATTGTTATCCCTTCCATAGCGGCAGATCTCTCCTCTGTACTCATCATTGATCAGGTCTATCCTGCCAGTTTCGTTTCCTGTTTCGGGATAAATTTCCGTAACGACTCCATCTGGTGCGATCTGGATACTTTGAATGTAACTGGTCATCAGGTCTTCGGAGACCTTCTGGAATTTATTTATCTGTCCATGTTCGCTTATCACAATTTCTTTCAGCGTGTCTGTGATTGTAATTCCGCGGTTTATGTCGTCCTGTAAACGTTCTGAGTAGGCTTCAGCGTTTAATTCAGTAACAGTGCGCACATGTCTTTGATTGTTCTGGCAGGAATGGTGTAAAATCACTGACAATATCAGGCAGCCGAGCAAAAATACAAGTATAGGAAGTATATATGTTTTACAGTGATATTTCTTGACGGAATACATAATGTGCAGGTTCTCCTTATTCTGATATAACCGAATGTGCAAGGTGCTTTACGCTTTGCGCTTATTATATCACAATCATGATCTTTTTTCAAGTAATTAAAAATATCTTATGGTCACCTTTAAAAACCTTGTTTGAGTGAAAATGTGTATAGCGCACCGCCTGCTTATTCAAACCTCCTCGTAATCGGCGCACTCTACCCATTTTCCCTTTTCAGACCGTTTTTAGAGGTTCCCTGTATAAGACAATACTGCAATAGATACCGGCATGATCCCTGTGGGAAAATCAACCGTCTGACATTCGGCGCAGACTGTACAAAACAGAGTTTCCGTGCTATAATAGACGCAGAGGTTTACCCTGAATCGTACATATTAAGGAGATATCGTTATGAAAGAAATCAGATGGGCAGTACTGGGAACCGGAGTTATCGCCAATGAAATGGCAGCCGCTTTAAAGAAAAACGGAAGAAACATATGTGCCGTTGGAAACAGGACGCATTCAAAGGCGGTTGCATTTGCTGAAAAATATGGTATCCGGAAGGTTTATGACGATTTCAGCGAAATGTTTTCAGATCCAGATATTGACGCTGTTTATATCACCACACCGCACAACACGCATATTGAATTCATGAGAAAGGCGATTGAGAATGGAAAGCACGTTCTGGTCGAAAAATCCATAACGCTGAACAGCAGGGAACTTTCCGAAGCAATGGCGCTGGCAAATGAAAATGGCGTTGTGATCGGCGAGGCAATGACTATATATCATATGCCGATATACAAGGAACTCCGAAAGATGATTGATTCAGGAAAACTTGGAAAGGTAAACCTGATTACAATGAACTTCGGCAGCTTCAAGGATTACGACATGAAAAACAGGTTCTTCAACCGGGATCTTGCCGGCGGTGCAATGCTGGATATAGGAGTTTACGCACTGTCGTTCATCAGATTTTTCATGAGCGAGAAGCCGACAAAGCTGCTTTCACAGGTAAAGAATGCGCCTACTGGTGTTGATGAGCAGGCTGGACTTCTTCTCATGAACAATGCCGGGCAGATGGCTTCGGTCATGCTTTCGCTTCACTCAAAGCAGCCGAAAAGGGGCATGATTTCATGCGAAAACGGCTATATTGAGGTAATGGAATATCCAAGGGCATGGGAGGCTTCCGTAACTTACACTGATTCAGGAAAAACAGAGGTTATCAGGGCAGGAGAAAACTCTGACGCGCTTGCATACGAGCTTCATGACATGGAAATGGCGATAAACGGCAGCGCAGAATGTATGCGGCTTGATTATACCCGCGACGTTATGGATATTATGACGGAATTCAGAAATTCATGGGGACTGAGGTATCCGGAAGAAGAACCGCAGTCCTGATGGTGCGCACTGTACATTTTCGCTCACATGAGGTTTTCAGAGGTGACCATAAAAATGAGGTGCTGCTCTATTGGACAGCACCTTATTTACACAGGATTTGAAAACAGATCAATACCTTGGCGTCTGCGGCATCAATAAGGAACGTGGATCACATTGAGATAAGTCCGAATGCGTTTGCTACCGAGCTTATCAGGATAACGGCGGCGAAAACAGGGCACAGATATTTTATCATGAAGTTGAAGATTTTCTTCCGTCTGAATGTTCCGTTTTCTTGGGTCATTTCCTCTTCTATTTTTCTGACGCCCATCACGCGGGATACAAGCAGGCAGGTTGCGATAGCGGCTATTGGCATCATCACTGAGTTTGTAAGGAAGTCGAAGAAATCCAGGAACTGCATTCCGAGTACCTGGACGCCGCTGAGCGGTCCATATCCCAGAGAGGACAGTGTGCCAAGCAGTATCATGATTCCAGTGATTATTATGGTTGACTTCTTTCTTCCCCAGCCAAGTTCGTCCTGGAATGTTGACACGGCGCTTTCGGTAAGGGCGATGGAGCTTGTCAATGCAGCGCACAGTACAAGCAGGAAGAACAGAATGCCAACTAATCCTCCCATATTCATATCTGCGAACACCTTCGGGATAGTAATGAACATCAGCGACGGACCTGCTTTGAGGTTTTCAGTGTCGCCGCCGGAGAACGCAAAAACAGCCGGAATTATCATCAGCCCGGACATTATCGCGATCCCGGTGTCGAATATTTCAACATTCTGGGTGGATTTCTCGATGGATACGTCCCTTTTCATATATGAGCCGAAGGTTATCAGTATTCCCATTGCGATGGACAGGGAATAGAACATCTGGCCCATAGCTGAAACTACCGTCATCCATGAAAAGTTCGAGGAGTTTGGTATCAGAAAATACTTGACGCCTTCAAGCGCGCCGGGTCTGGTCACAGAGAAAATAGCGATAATAATTGACAGTACCACCAGAACAGGCATCATGAATCTGGAAACTCGTTCTATGCCGTGCCTGACTCCGCCGAAAATAATAGCGACTGTCAGCAGTGTGAACGCGAGGAAACAAAGTTCGGCGCTCCCACCGCTGGATATGAATTCTCCGAAATAGCCGTCTGCCGCTAGCTGTTCACCATTGCCCATGATGTATTCCGCCAGATATTTTATCACCCATCCGCCGATAACTGAATAGTATGGCACGATGAGGATCGGTATTACAGCGTTTATCCAGCCTCCCAGTGACAGCCACCTGGATTTGCCGAAGGACTTATACGCTCCTACCGGGCTTTTCTGGGTCATGCGTCCGAGGGCTGTTTCTGCGGTTATCATCGTATAGCCGAACGTCAGCGCCAGCACGATATATATCAGCAGGAATATTCCGCCGCCGTATTTTGCCGCAAGATACGGGAATCTCCATATATTCCCCAGCCCGACAGACGCGCCTGCCGCCGATAGTACGAATCCGAGCTTCCCGGAAAATGTACTTCGCTTTTTCTGGTTCTGTTCCATTTTTTTCTCCTTTTCGATAGACGGTAAATTATGGTCACCTCTAAAAACCTTGTTTGAGTGAAAATGTGTATAGCACACCGCCTGCTTCAGAAAATCTCTTCGTAAGGCATACAGCCTTACTTCGTCGGCTTTCATCGCATTCGGCGCACTCTACCCATTTTCCCTTTTCAAACCGGTTTTTAGAGGTGATCTTATAATTATTCTAATTATATCATATTATTTTCTTTTTGTATAGTCCTTATAAAAAATAATGGTAACCTCTAAAAAATATCCTCCCGCCAGAACGGGAGGATATCAGATTATAGGTTTTTTTCACTTATACGGCCGCTGAATAGTTTTCGGCAGCCTGAACCATATCCAGAAAATAGCCGTGCACTGACGTATCGTCAGTAAGCTCCGGATGGAATGCGGTTACAAGCATATTCCGCTGACGTGCGGCTACTGCCTTTCCGATGACCTCAGCGAGGATTTCTGCACCGCTTGAGCGGCTGATGTAGGGTGCACGGATAAATGTCATCGGAATGATACCGATTCCCTTGAACTCCCCGTTATACGAGAAGCTTCCGAGCTGTCTGCCGTATGCGTTGCGTTTAGCCGTGATGTCCATTACTGCAAGGTGGGGAGCTTCGCCGCCTTCAATGTCCTTTGCAAGGAGTATCAGTCCGGCGCAGGTACCGAAAACCGGCAGTCCTGAGACAATCAGATCGCGCACCGGATCCATCATGCCAAGTTCACGCAGGAGCTTTCCCTGAACCGTGCTTTCGCCGCCCGGTATGATCAGTCCGTCCATAGGCTGGGAGAGATCCCTGAGCTGGCGTATTTCAAAGCTGTCCGCTCCAAGCTGCGACAGCATTCTTTCATGCTCTATGAATGCTCCCTGGAGCGCTAAAACACCTATTCTCATTACTTTCCGCGCTCCGCCATGAGCAGTGCGATCTCCTGCTCGTTTATGCCGACCATTGCTTCGCCGAGATCCTCGGAAAGCTCTGCCAGCAGTTTTGCGTCAGTGAAGTTGGTGACTGCCTTTACGATAGCTGCCGCACGCTTTTCGGGATTTCCGGACTTGAAAATGCCGGAGCCGACGAATACGCCCTCTGCGCCGAGCTGCATCATCAGCGCAGCGTCTGCGGGAGTTGCAATGCCGCCGGCTGCAAAATTAACTACCGGCAGCTTCTTGTTCTCATGGACGAATTTTACGAGCTCGTAGGGCACTGCAAGGGACTTTGCGGTCTCATACAGCTCGTCGTCAGACATGGAGCCGATACGGCGTATCTCGCTCTGCATCATTCTCATGTGGCGTACGGCCTGAACTACGTCTCCAGTGCCGGGCTCACCCTTGGTGCGGATCATGGAAGCGCCCTCGTTTATACGGCGGAGCGCCTCGCCGAGATCCTTTGCGCCGCATACGAACGGAACGTCAAACCTGGTCTTGTCGATGTGGTACTTGTCATCGGCAGGGGAGAGAACTTCGCTTTCATCAATGTAGTCTATCTCGATAGCCTGAAGTATCTGTGCCTCAGCGAAATGTCCTATGCGGCACTTGGCCATTACCGGGATAGAAACGGCTTCCTGAATACCCTTGATCATCTTCGGGTCGCTCATTCTGGAAACTCCGCCGGCTGCGCGGATATCGGCAGGTATACGCTCCAGCGCCATTACTGCGCAGGCTCCGGCCGCCTCTGCGATCTTTGCCTGTTCCGGTGTGGTTACGTCCATTATTACGCCGCCCTTGAGCATCTGGGCGAGGTTCTTGTTGAGTTCAAGTCTGTCTGACATAGTGTTGTTCTCCTTGTAGAATTATATTTCTGAGCGCTCTCTTGTATTTTATTATAATCAAATCTGAATATATTTCAATGTTCAGAATAATAATAAATAACAATACCAGATTTAATAACATATATTGTTTGACTTTTCAGACACACTGTGATATAATTGTCCTGTCAGTCTGTTGGGAGCTGCTCAGGAAGTATATGCCGTAAAACAAAATGGTTACCAAATGCTTATAGATACGCCGCAGCTCTGGTCTGATATCGGACAAAGCAAATAATGCGTATGGATTATTTCATTACGAAAGGGAAAAATGAACATAGAATATATTCACGAGCCCACCGACCTTCAATGCGGTCAGGCTGTTCTTGCCATGCTGCTGGGTACAACAGCCGGATACGTCTGCGCCTACCTTGGAAACGACCGCGAAACAGACCTCCGTGAAATGAAGCGAGTCCTGACTGAACACGGCATTAAATTTTCAGGGGAAAGAAAGCAGGCGCAAACCGTGTCCGACCTTCCCGGCTGTGCGCTTCTCAGCCTTGAGACTCCGCGCTGCTGGCACTGGTCGCTTTATGTGGACGGAGTATTCTACGACCCGGAGCATGGTATACTACGCGATTTCCCTCAGTCAGACCGGAAATTCTACTGGGAGATATTCCTCCAGGGAGCATTGCAGAAACCGTTCACTGATCATGTAAGCCCCTGAAAACCGGTGCGAAAGGCAAAAACGGACAGAACGCTCCATATTACGGGAAATCCGGCGAATATGGAGCGCACTGTACATTGTCGCTCACTTGGGGCTTTTAGAGGTTCCACGGAGATATAAGTCGCAAAAGTGGATGAAAATTCAGTTTTTTGAATCGGGAGTATTTGCTATGAGTATGGAAAAGGTACGCATACATTATATTTTTCACGGAACGGTGCAGGGTGTTGGATTCAGATACAAAGCCTGCTACAGCGCAAAAAGCCGCGGAGTGACCGGCTGGGTAAGAAATTGCAGCGACGGCACGGTGGAGATGGAAGCGGAGGGATACCCTGCCGATATCGCAGCCGTTATTCGTGAGCTTGACGAGCATTCGTGGGGATTTATCGAGCGCATAGAATCTGAGAATATTCCGCTGGAGGGCGGCTACGGTTTTGAGATAAGATGATTTATCCGGCTGATGGAAGATCGCATAAGATTTTAATAAGTTAGGGTGCTGCCAGTTCTGGCGGCATTCAGGCTGTCGATAAACCCTCATCTTCGTCTTCAGCGGCATATATGGCAGGCACAAAGCCTGGCCGTATATGCCGCTTTCTGGAATCTGAGGGCTTTTCAACAGCCTGTTTTTTTTAGGCAACACCGCATAATTATTTGACAAGATCAATTCCTGACAGCTAATCGTATTCAGAACAGATCCAGCATACTGTCAAGATATATTGTTTCCCTGACCTCAAGCTGATGTTCGGGCCTGGTCATATAATAAAGCAGAAATTCAAGGACCAGCGCGCTGCCAAGTCCCCTTCCTTCGATTTTAAAATTGGAAAATCCCATCGTCATATACACATTCCGAATATCGTTCGTGCTGATAAAACCAGGATTTTTCATTGCCTGAGAGAATCGGTATCCCTTCATTGCGCCAGGGGCTGCACAGCGATGGTCCGGACAGTTTTCACCAAGATAATGAAAATCATACCGGTTTATTTCGTTCAGGAATTGTTGAAATACCGTCAGCACTTTGGTGGTGGAGGAAACGAAATAGAATCCCGGGTAATTCTTTTTCAGATACTCAAGAAGAAGCTCTGAATGTATGATTATCCCATTTTTCGTTCCGGCGCCTTTATTGAACAGTTTACAGAGTTCATTGCATTTTTTATCTGAAAGGTGCTCCTCTCTCAGCAGGGAGTTGCTGAACGTAAGTCTTGAAGATATGTTATATTCCTGCATCAGCGCCAGAATTTCCCGCGGTTTGTTGTCTCCGAAGCCCGTGCGTCCTCCGCCCCAGACGCAGTCCGCCGGTGCTCCATATATGGAGCCGATTTCACACCAGTCGTAAAAATACTCCCTGTGCTCTCGGAAAATCGGCAGGAAGGAGCGGTAAAACTCGTAGAATTCAAACAGACCGGGCAGATGATAGCACGCTGTGTGATTTGTTTTTTTATCCGTTTTCAATATGTCACCTCAGTTTATTGACCGCACTTTTATTCGAGTATAGCACACAGACTATGTGTTGTCAAGCGGCAATGGAATTCCTGCCAATGCTTCTCTTTCTGTGAGCGATTTTCTTTCTGACTTTGTGACAGAAATCATTGACAAACCTGCAACAGGCGACGGCGTCCACGCCGCCGCCTGTTTATTTCGCTCGTTGAAAGAAGCAGGCGGTGTGCTATACACATTTTCACTCAAACAAGGTTTTTAGAGGTGACCATAAAATACTTTTTTCCTTTGCAGTTTTTTGCAGTCCTGCCGGATGTATTCCATGATTGCGGGAGGGAAACAAAAGACTCCCGTGGAAATAAGCGGCAGTCAGGCTGCCGCAGCAAGGAGGAATGGATTTGGGCTTAAAGGACTGGCTGCTCAGGCAGGGCGGCAGGAGCTCCGCAGGC
>CAKSEY010000007.1 GCA_934448295.1 uncultured Oscillospiraceae bacterium | reverse complement strand
TTGCTGGTCAATATTTGACCGATTATGCTAAATGCCTCTATTTGCCTGTATTTTTGTGGGTTTTTAGAGGTTACCTATAGAAAAACCGCCTTTCTGTCAAGCGGAAAGGCGGCTGTTTTGTACAGGCTTAGCGTACAATCATTCCTTTATTTCCGGGAATTCGGTCTTAGCAATAGACTCTGTTATGTTTTCGGCGTTTTTCACGCAGAAATCAACCATAACGCTTGCGACCTTTGCCGCGGATTCTATGGAGATATCCTTCCCGGATTTGTTCCACTCCAGGAATAAATTAAGGAAGCCGCCGTTAATGAAGCTTGACAGCAGCAGCACGTTTTCTACGTCGACAGGTATCGTGAAACGTCCCAGTATCTTATCGGCGGAAGCCTTGAGCACAGTCTTCATTCTGGAAATAAGCACCCCGCGCAGGTCGCTCTTTATCAGCCGGAAATAGAAGCCGTACTCGTGCGTCACCAGCCGGCTCAACTCGATAAATAACGTATATGTACTGTCCGTCAGGCTTGTGGAATCAAAGCGCTGGATTATCGCGCCAAGCTCCTCTACTATTTCGGATTCCGTTTCGTCAAGGATATCCGTTATATTGCTGTAATGCGTGTAGAAAGTCCTGCGGTTGACATTCGCAAGGGCTGTGAGCTCGCTAATGGTTATGGAAGCGATATCCTTTGACTCCATAAGCTTGAACAATGCCGTGCGTATCGCTTTCTTCGTCCGTATTACTCTCTTGTCCGTATTGTTTCTGGTGGTAACTGCCATCTCCGTACTTCCTTTCTTTGTAATACCAATTCACAGCTTATTCATGCGATCATCTCAGTCTTTCTGCACAGTGTGTGAATGATTCACATTTGTTTATTATACCATAATGCGACAGGTTTGTCAACACATATCCAACCAGTTGTCTATTATCTCAGGTATTCCAAAATCAGATATCTGACGATTACTTTTTGATATATCAGCGGCAGGATTGAACTATTCCCCCGAGTACTTGCAAAATTCCCCCAAAATCAAATCATACTACTTGACAAATTGTGCAGAATGTATTAAAATTATTATTGTATAAACGTTTTCATTGACGTTTTAACTACGGAATTCAAAAGGAGAAATCATCATGGCTTATATTTTAGGCGTAGATATCGGAACATCGGGCACCAAGACTGTGCTGTTCTCTGAGGACGGCGCACCCGTTGCCTCCGCAACCTACGAATACCCGCTGTACACCCCGCAGAACGGCTACGCAGAGCAGGAGCCGCTGGACTGGTGGAACGCTTCGGTCAACGGAATCAAGGACGTTATCGCCATCAGCAAGGTCGATCCAGAGGATATCAAGGGAATCGGCCTTTCCGGTCAGATGCACGGACTTGTCATGCTTGACGCTGAAAACCAGCCTATCCGCAGATCCATAATCTGGTGCGACCAGCGTACCGCAAAGGAAGTCGTTGAAATAACCGACAAGGTCGGAGCGGACAGACTTATCGACATCACCGCAAACCCTGCTATCACAGGCTTTACGGCGGCTAAAATAATGTGGGTAAAGAACAACGAGCCGCAGAACTATGAGAAGTGCAAACATATTCTTCTGCCCAAGGACTACATTCGTTTCATGCTCACCGGAGAATTCGCGACAGAGGTTTCCGACGCAAGCGGAATGCAGCTTCTTGATATCCCGAACCGCTGCTGGTCCGACGAGGTGCTGAACAAGCTCGGAATCGACAAGTCGCTTCTGGCTAAGGTTTACGAGTCCCCGGAGATCACCGGAACAGTCACCGCAAAGGCTGCCGAGCTCACCGGGCTCAAAGCGGGCACGCCCGTTGTCGGCGGTGCAGGCGATAATGCGGCGGCGGCGGTAGGCACAGGCGTGGTCGAGGACGGAAAGGCGTTCACCACCATCGGCTCCTCCGGCGTTGTGTTTGCGCACACCTCTGATATCTCCATCGACAAGCAGGGCAGAGTCCACACATTCTGCTGCGCTGTCCCCGGCTGCTGGCACGTTATGGGCGTAACGCAGTCCGCCGGTCTGTCCCTCAAGTGGTTCAGGGATAATTTTGCGTGGGCTGAGATGGAAACCGCGCTCTCCATGGGCGTTGACCCCTACTACCTCATGGACAAGGAAGCGGGAAGCGTTCCGATCGGCGCTAACCGCCTGCTCTATATGCCCTACCTCAACGGCGAGAGAACACCGCACCTCGACCCGAACGCACGCGGCGTGTTCTTCGGTCTGTCCACCATGCACAAGAAGAAGGAAATGCTCCGCGCCGTAATGGAGGGTGTTTCTTACTCCCTGCGCGACTGCGTTGAGGTAATGCGCGAAATGAACATCAACGTAAGCGACATGATGGCATGCGGCGGCGGCGGAACCTCCCCGCTGTGGCGCCAGATGCTTGCAGACCTCTACGGCTGCCCGGTCAAGACCACGCTCAACAAGGAGGGCCCCGCGCTTGGCGTTGCGCTGCTCGCAGCGGTCGGCGCCGGCATCTACAAGAGCGTTCCCGAGGCTTGCCGCGCTGTCATCAAGCCGGAAAAGATCCAGGAGCCTGTCGCTGAAAACACTGCGGAATACGACAAGGTGTACGCAATGTACAGAAAGCTCTACCCCGCTATGAAGCAGTGCTTTGCAGAACTCGCCGAGCTCTGATTTTAACGGCTCACGATCCGCTCCGGCGCTGCCGGGGCGGATTATTACATATAACACAAGCGCACTTGAAATCCGTGTAGGAATATGATATAATAAACGCAAGGCGTTTATTATAAATCAAAAAGTCCTCGCACATTCGCAAATCGGACAAAGCGCAAGATTAAAAGTCCTCCGTATGTATCGGACGATTATACCAACACTATTGGGGCATACAATAAAAAGGCAGCATCCCAAACAGGGGCACATTCTTAACACATTAAGGAGATATCTGCATTGATTTACGGTAAACACATTGCTGCGCTCTGTATTCCGAGAATACACGACAGCACGAACCATAAGCTGATAACTTCCCTTGCGCACTCGCTCTTCCAGCATGGAATCAAGCTGATGGTCTATGCAACTCCCTCAGAGCTTTTCTGGCACTCCCTCGATGAATCCGGCGAAAAAGCCGTATTCGAACTGATCAATTTTGACATCACTGATGTTGTGATAATCCACACCGAAGGAATCAAGGACGCTGAAACCATTGATACAATAATCGAAAAGGCGCATGCGCACTCTGTTCCGGTCATAACCATAGGCATCGGTCGTCCCGGGTGCTTCGGGGTGAGCTTCGACTATAAAACCGGCTTTGACAGCGTTGTGCGCCATGTGCTCCAGGATCATAAAGTCAGGGACTTCCACTTTATCGCCGGAAAGAAAGGCAATGAATTCTCCGATGAACGCGAGGAGATAGTCAGGAAGGTTGCCAGCGAACTTGATATCCCGTTCGGCGACGAGGATATCAGCTACGGCGAATTCTGGAGCCGTCCCACGGAACAGGCTGTCGAAAGACTGTTCACGCTGCGCCGCAGATTCCCGAGGGCAATCATCTGCGCCAACGATTCTATGGCGATAGCCACTGTGAACGTCCTGAAAAAGCACGGAAGAAAGATTCCGGAGGACGTAATCGTCACGGGATTTGACGGGATAAACGAAATAAAATACTGTATTCCCAGCATAACCACCTGCCTTTGCAGCAGCGACCAGCTTGCGGACTCCATATGCGGCATTGTATGCGAGATAATCGCCGGGCAGACCACTCCGGAACACCGCCTTGTAGAGCCTGTTCTCTGGAAGGCTGAAAGCTGCGGATGTCCGGGGCGCTCATATATCAACCCGTCTGAGGAGCTGACATATGTGAACAACTCGTTCTACCGCTTCCAGGCGGAGGAGGAACATATGTTCCGAATAATTTCCAGGATACTGGAGTGCGGCAGCTTCTCAGAGGTCGCGGAATTGCTTGACAATCACGTTTTCTACGACATGATGATAGCGATAAACAGCGAATGTACAGACCGCACCGTCAATCCTATGAAGCGCTGCCGCAGCACCGCCTATGGCGGCACCGTCAAGGTGATATATAACACGAGCCGTCCGAATGTTGCGGAAGAAAAAGTCATAAATACCACCGACCTTCACTCTGACCTCTGCACCATGGTAAAGGATCACGAGCAGCCTCTCGTCTTTTTCTCGCTGAATTATGTGGGAATACCTATGGGCTACATCTGCTTCAACTACTTTAACTACGATATCCAGAACTACTTCAAGGCGTCGCAGATAGTCAATACGCTGAACTGCGGGTTCGGAGCGTTCCGGACGTCGCAGTATCAGCACTACCTCAGCGAAAAAATCGAGGAAATGTACCGATGCGACGGGCTCACTCACCTGCTGAACCGGGCTGCGCTCAAAAAGAGCTACAAGCTGCTGCTGGAAAAATCCAGCGGACCAATGACTGTTGTGCTTGCCGACCTTGACGGTCTGAAATCCATAAACGACACATACGGTCACGATGATGGAGATTTCGCGATCTGCTCGGTAGCGCAGGCGCTGCGCATGGGCTGTCCGCAGGATTCCCTGTGCGTGCGATGGGGCGGAGACGAGATGGTCGCGGTCATCCCCGGTTCTGTCTGTGAAAACGAGATACGCAGCAGCATAAATCATTTCCTTGAAGAGATCAACCGCTCCTCCGGAAAGAAATACCGCATATCCGCAAGCATAGGCGTGAAATCCTTCGATTCCGCCGCGTCTTCCGATTTTGAGGACATGGTAAGGGCGACCGACCAACTGATGTACAGCGAAAAGAAACGCAAGAAGCAGTCTGAAGCCCCGGCTTCAACAGAGGTGTAACAATGAAAGCAGTTATTTACGAAACCAACTCCGGAAGCACCAGAAAATACGCGGAAATGCTGGCGCAGAAGCTCGGGCTCCCTGCATATTCCCTTAAGGAAGCCGGAAAGGCTGTGCCGAAAGGAGAACAGGTTCTGTTCATGGGCTGGGTGTTCGCGAACAGGATACAAGGGCTCCCGAAGGCTCTGAAAAAGTGGAACGTAGTCTGCGCCGCCGCAGTCGGCATGAACCCGGACTGCAAAAAATACCGGGAGATACTCAGGGACTCCAACAAAGCCGGGATACCGCTGTTCTACCTCCGCGGCGCGCTCGACCTGGGCAGGCTGAAGTGGCTCCAGCGCAAGCTGCTCCAGACTATCCGCACAGACCTTGAAAAGCAGAAAAAGCCCGGCACCGAAGAAATGATCTCTGTGCTGCGGGACGGCTGCGATTTCGTCAGCGAGGAAAATCTCAAGGAAATTATCGCGTTCGCATTGTCTAAATAAAGCTTTCGGCAGGATTTTTGATCCCTGCCGATTTCTTTGTTTCATGCAATAGGGCGCTTCTCTGACCTGTGGAATCCCCGCCGTTCTGCCGCTGACTGAATATTTCTCAGAAAATCAAGAAAATATCAGATATATCGTTGACAACATACGAAGTATGTGATAAAATAATATATATGCTGCCCTTATTGCAGCAGAAATCGACAAAAGAAGGGTGATCTATACAATGAAGCTTAGCGGTTCAGATATAATCGTTGAATGCTTACTCGAACAGGGCGCGGATACCGTATTCGGCTATCCGGGAGGCGCTGTTCTTAATATTTACGACAGCCTGTACAAGTACAGCGACAAGATCCATCATGTAATTACCTGCCATGAGCAGGGCGCTTGTCATGCGGCGGACGGCTACGCGCGTTCAACCGGAAGGACCGGCGTTGTCATCGCGACATCGGGTCCCGGCGCGACTAACCTCGTTACCGGTATCGCCACTGCATACATGGATTCTATCCCGCTGGTAGCCATCACTGGCAACGTTTCCTGCGGTCTGCTCGGTCTGGATTCTTTCCAGGAGGTGGACATCACGGGAATCACAATGCCGATCACAAAGCACAACTTCATCGTGAAATCCGTGGACGAGCTTGCCGACACCATCAGGTCTGCTTTCCAGATCGCAATGTCCGGCAGAAAGGGCCCGGTTCTTGTGGACGTCCCCAAGGACATCACCCAGGCGTTCGCTGAATACACCAGGCAGCCCGCCCAGAAGCCCGAGGAATCCGCTCCCCTCAACGCGGACGAGATAACCAGGGCGGCGGAGCTTATCGCTTCCGCGAAGAAGCCGTTCATTTACGCAGGCGGCGGCGTTATCTCCTCCGGAGCCTCTGAGGAGCTGAAGAAGCTCGCCGAGCTGACTGACGCGCCTGTTTCCTGCTCGCTAATGGGTCAGGGCGCATACGACGAGACCGACCGCCGTTACATAGGTATGCTCGGAATGCACGGCACAGTCAAGGCGGCTTATGCCCTCAACAGCTGCGACCTGTTCATCGGCGTGGGCACACGCTTCTCCGACCGCGTTACCGGCGACACCTCCGTGTTCGGCAAGCAGGCTAAGATAATCCACATAGATATAGACCCAGCGGAGTTCAACAAGAACATCGACTCCACCGCCACAGTCACCGGAGATGTGAAGCAGGTGCTCTCCGCGCTTATTTCCAGGCTGGACAGGCAGTCCCACCCGGAATGGTGCGCCGAGATACTTGACGGCGACTTCGGCGAGCCGGTACAGACCGGAACAGAACAGCTCCCGGTAACTCCGCAGGCTGTTATCGAGGAACTCGACCGCCAGACCAGCGGCGAAGCCATCATCACAACAGAGGTCGGTCAGACGCAGATGTGGGCGGCTCAGTACTACAAGTGCAGGAATCCGCGCAGCTTCGTTTCCTCCGGCGGACTTGGCACGATGGGCTTCGGACTCGGCGCGGCGCTCGGCGCAAAGACCGGAAATCCCGACAAGACCGTTATCAACATGGCGGGCGACGGCTCCTTCGCAATGAACCTGAACGAGCTTATCACCGCTTCCGCCCACGGAATCAACATAATCGAGGTAGTTGTCAACAACAACGTTCTCGGAATGGTGCGCCAGTGGCAGAGACTGTTCTACAACAAGCACTTCTCAGAAACAACGCTTGACGCGCGCCACATAGACTACGTTAAGCTCGGCGAGGCTTTCGGCATAAAGACCTTCGTCATTGAAAAGACCGAGGAGATAGCTCCCGTTATAAAGCAGGCGCTTGAAATTTCCAAATCCGCTCCGGTGATGATAGAAGTCCGTATCGACAGGGATATCAACGTCCTGCCGATGATCCCCGCCGGAAAGCCGGTAGTTAATCCCATTACATCAATAGATCTGGAGGCGTGATCATGCAGGAATATGTATTATCAGTAAAAGTAGCCAACAACGAGGGCGTTCTCCTGCGGGTTTCCAGCCTGTTCAGCAGACGCTGCTTCAATATCAAGAGCCTCAACGCGGCTGAGACAGAGATCCCGGAGATCTCCCGCCTGACTATCGTAGTCGCAGGCGACCTCAGAGTGCTGCAGCAGATCAAGAACCAGCTCATGAAGCTCCACGACGTAAGGGAAGTCAAGATACTCACCGACGCGGTCTGCCGCGAGCACGTTATCGTCCGCGCGGGGCGCTCCGTTGAGGACAGGCGCGGTATCGTGGAGGTGGCTAACCTCTTCCGTGCTAAGTCCGTGGACATCGCCGAGGACAGCATTATGCTGGAGCTCACCGGAAAGCCCGAGAAGATAGACAGCTTCATCAGCCTGTTAAAGCCGTTCGGCATCGTCAAGATGGTGAGAAGCGGCATTTCCGCACTGGAAAGGGATTGATCGAAGGTGTTGGTATGAACTTTCGCAGAGGCATTACCCCGGCAGTCATATCAGCATTACTCCTTTCGGGGTGCAGAGCCCCGGTTTCAGGAAACAGCTCCCCTGCCCCGGTTTCCGCTGAAGGAGCTGCGGAATCGGAGCAGGTCACTGCTGAAACATCGCACACTGCTTTTGAAATAACGTCTGAGCCGGAAACGCAGGTTTCAGCGGATAACGATACGGCAAATGCGGAATTCCCGCTTGGCGGGTCAGTTGGAACGTTATATCGAATGGACTATGAACCATATCCGCAGATGACGAAGCTTTCTGAAAACAATATCTTTGTCGATTACGATTACACCGAGGATATCCCGTCTGATACGGGGCATGAGAAATACGAATATTTCACAGATATCGCAGTGGAAGCGGTAAAAAAATCCGACAGATACAAGGTAGTGTCGCAATGGATAAAGGACGATCCGGCGGCTGCTGACATGACGGTAAACTATTCCTCTGACGGCGCTGACGATACCCTCGGCGACTGGCTCACAAACGGCGAGCTCAACATTCAGGTGAAAGGCGCTTATATCAACGATTACGACAGCGATGGGTCAGAAGAAGCGTTTGTTGTGCTGAAAACCATTCTCGACACGCCTAAAACGTATGATTATGTCGTATTTGTCAATTGGCGCGGAACAGCCGACCCAGAATACCGGTGGAACAGGCTGGAACACCTGTACTCTGTGGATATGCTGGATTACGGCGCAGACAAGCAGCTGGTGTTCAACGCTTACGGCGATTTTGGGGTAAATACCCATTCCCCGCTTATCGGCGTGCGAAACCGGGAAATGTTCACGCACTATGATTACCGCGGCGCTTACTATAAGTCCGACTGCTTTCTGATGACCTACGGCTGGCAATGCAGCGGAGAATTCATGGTGTACGACACGGCTGCGCACAGATATTATACGGTGGTCGGCAGCCCCATCGACATAAACAAGCTTTATGCGATGGACAGCACCGGAGTACTTTCTTCTCTTGATGTCATCCCGGAAGCGCAGATAATAGGCAACAAGTACTATGCCGTAGGCGGTTCGTCTTTTGTGGGCGGAGTATCGTTCTACACATATGATAACGGCGCGTTTTCAGAAGTCAGCACTGCCGATGATCCCGACAGCCTGCAAAACAGAATATCCGTGGCGATCAGAAAATCTGATTATCCGACAAAAAATACTATTCTGATCGAAAACTATGACGCCGCACTTGCCGAGATGGTATCTCCGGCGGAAGCAAAGGCGCTTCTTGCAGAGCAATAGACCAGATTTGATAAATCTTTAACAGAAATCCGCACTACATTTTACCTGAGAACTTACAACGAAAGGCAGGAATTGAGTTGAATATTCTTCATCTTAAATATGCCGTGGAAGTGGCAAAAACACGCTCGATAAGCAAGGCGGCTGAAAACCTCTATATGGGTCAGCCGAACCTCAGCCGCGCAATAAAGGAGCTGGAAGAATCCCTGGGCATAACTATTTTCCGGCGCACAACAAAGGGAATCTCTATAACTCCGGACGGCGAAGAATTCCTGCAATACGCCCGCCAGATAGTCCAGAAGGTGGACGAAGTGGAGCAGATATATCAGAACGGCAGGCAGAAAAAGCAGAGCTTCTCAGTCAGCGTACCCCGGGCAAGCTACCTCAGCTTTGCAATGGCGGACTTTTCAAAATGCATAAAAAAGGGCTCTCCCGCCGAGTTTTACTACTGCGAAACCAACTCCATGAACACGGTCAACAGCGTTGTCCGCGAGGATTTCAACCTCGGAATAGTGCGGTACCAGTCCTCCTACGAGAAGTACTTCAACGACCTGTTCAAGGACAAGAAGCTCACAAGCGAAACCGTTGCTGAATTCACCTATGTGATGCTGATATCAAAGGATAACCCGCTTGCCTGTAAAGAGGAAGTCGAACTGGAGGACCTCAGGGAATATATCGAGGTATGCCATTCAGACCCGTATGTGCCCTCGGTTCCGATGATAGACGTCAGAAAATCCGAGCTTACGGAATTCGTTGACCGCAGGATCTTTGTCTACGAACGCGGCACGCAGTTCGTTATACTCGGCAATGTGCCGGATACATTCATGTGGGTGTCCCCCGTTCCTCAGGCGCTGCTGGAAAATTATAACCTTGCCCAAATCAGGGTAAAGGGCACCGACAAGCTATACAAGGACGTGCTGATCTACCGCCGGGACTACCGCCTGAGCGACTTTGACCGCGAATTCATCGCGGCTGTTCATCGCGCAAAAAACCGGTATTTCGACGTATAGCGCTTTGTTATGCTTTTAGCTGATATCGCTATATCAATATTACATTTTACAGCACAAAAATAATGTGTTAAAATATTAACAGGTGCGATAAGGGGATAAGTGTAATCATCCCGGCGCATTAATAACTAATAGGTCAGTATAGACCGGCAGATGCTGGTCAGGCAGTTATGCTGGAGCACGGAGGTTTTCCGACAGCGCCGCGGCAAAAAGCCGTCACCGCCGCCGGACAGCGGAAGTCTGCACGGCATGACCAATGTATACAAAATTTAAGGAGAAGATGACAATGGCATTTCATGAACTGGTTGACAGCGTAGAGAGCTTTGAAAGCGCCCTCAAGAAAGTCAAGGAAGCACAGGAGATTTTCTCTACCTACACACAGGAGCAGGTAGACAAGATATTCTTCGCAGCAGCTTCCGCAGCAAACAAACAGAGAATCCCGCTTGCAAAGATGGCTGTTGAGGAGACCGGCTACGGTATCGTAGAGGATAAGGTTATCAAGAACAACTATGCTGCTGAGCATATCTACAACGCATACAAGCACACCAAGACCTGCGGCGTTGTTGAGCGCGACGAGGCATACGGCGTAACAAAGATCGCTGAGCCTATCGGCGTTGTCGGCGCGGTTATTCCTACGACCAACCCTACTTCCACTGCAATATTCAAGACCCTCATCTCTCTTAAGACCAGAAATGGTATCATCATCAGCCCGCACCCCCGTGCAAAGAAGTGCACCGTTGAGGCTGCAAAGATCGTTTATGAGGCAGCTGTAAAGGCTGGCGCTCCCGACGGTATCATTTCCTGGATAGACGTTCCGTCCCTCGACCTCACAAACCTTCTTATGAAGGAAGTTGACATAATCCTCGCTACCGGCGGCCCTGGAATGGTCAAGGCTGCTTACTCCTCCGGTACGCCCGCTATCGGCGTAGGCGCTGGTAACGCTTCCGCTATCATTGATTCCTCTGCCGATATCGTTAACGCAGTTAACTCAATCATTCACTCCAAGACCTTCGATAACGGTATGATCTGCGCTACTGAGCAGACCCTTATCGTTGACAAGACCATCTACAACGATGTTAAGAAGGAATTCGAGAAGAGAGGCTGCATGTTCCTCGACAAGAAGCAGGCTGACATGATCAGAAAGGTTATGCTCATCAACGGCGCTCTTAATGCTAAGATCGTTGGTCAGCGTCCTTATCAGATCGCTAAGATGGCAGGATTTGAGATCCCTGAGTCCGTTAAGGTGATCATCGGCGAGGCTACTTCCCTGGAGCCCGACGAGGCTTTCGGTCACGAGAAGCTCACAACAATCCTTGGTATGTACAAGTCTGAAAACTTCGATCAGGCTCTTGATATGGCTGACACACTGCTCAAGAACAACGGCGGTCTCGGTCATACCTCCGTACTGTGGATCGACAACTATACTCAGAGAGAGAAGCTCGACAAGTGGGCTGAGAGAATGAAGGCCTGCCGTCTTATTGTCAACACTCCTTCCTCCCTCGGCGGTATCGGCGACCTCTACAACTTTAAGTTTGCTCCTTCCCTTACACTGGGCTGCGGTTCTTGGGGCGGAAACTCCGTTTCCGAAAATATCGGTGTTAAGCACCTGCTGAATATCAAGACCGTTGCTGAGAGGAGAGAGAATATGCTGTGGTTCCGCGCACCTGAGAAGGTTTATATCAAGAAGGGCTGTCTGCCTGTTGCTCTTAAGGAGCTTAAGGACGTAATGGGCAAGAAGAGAGTATTTATCGTAACTGACTCCTTCCTGTTCAAGAGCGGCTTTACTAAGGCAATCACCGACAGACTGGACGAAATGGGTATCGTACACACCACCTTCGCAGACGTTGAGCCTGATCCTTCCCTCGCTTCCGCTCAGAAGGGCGCAGAGGCTATGAGAAAGTTCGAGCCTGACTGCATTATCGCTGTCGGCGGCGGTTCCGCAATGGACGCTGGTAAGATCATGTGGGTTCTTTATGAGCACCCCGAGGCAGACTTCATGGATATGGCTATGCGCTTCATTGATATCCGTAAGAGAGTCTACACATTCCCGAATATGGGCGAGAAGGCTTACTTCATCGCTGTTCCTACCTCCGCTGGTACAGGTTCTGAGGTTACTCCGTTCGCAGTTATCACAGACCAGACCACTGGCGTAAAGTATCCGCTGGCTGACTACCAGCTTATGCCTAAAATGGCTATCGTTGACGCCGACATGATGAAGACCGGCCCGAGAGGTCTGACCTCCGCTTCCGGTATTGACGCTGTTACACACTGCCTCGAGGCTTACGCTTCCATCATGGCTACTCCGTACACAGACGGTCTGGCGCTCAAGTCCCTCCAGCTTATCTTCGACAACCTGCCTGCTGCTTATGACAGCGCTATTTCCGGCGTTTACGATCCCAGAGCGCGTGAGAACATGGCTAACGCAGCTACTATGGCTGGTATGGCGTTCGCTAACGCATTCCTTGGTGTTTGCCACTCTATGGCTCATAAGCTCGGTGCGTTCCACCACCTGCCGCACGGTATCGCTAACGCGCTGCTGATTGACGAGGTTATCCGCTTCAACAGCGCTGAGGCTCCTGCTAAGATGGGTACCTTCTCTCAGTATGACCACCCGCACACAATGCGCCGTTATGCTGAAGTCGCTGAGTTCCTCGGCGTGACCGGCAAGAACGATGAGGCTAAGGTTGAGGGTCTTATCAAGAAGATCGACGACCTTAAGGACAGAATCGGCGTTAAGAAGACCATTAAGGACTACGGTATTGACGAGAAGGACTTCCTCGACAGACTTGACGCTATGGTTGAGCAGGCATTCGATGACCAGTGCACCGGCGCTAACCCGAGATTCCCGCTCTTCAAGGAGATCAAGCAGATGTACCTCAATGCTTACTATGGTACTCACGAGAAGGTTTAATCCCCTTTTCACTGGTACACCCGTACTGATTTAATGCAGCCGGGCATGGAGCTTTAAGCCCGTGCCCGGCTTTGTGTTTTGTGTTCACGGCATGAAAGTAATGCTTCTGCCTTGAAATATATTAATAGGAGGATAAAGCTATGTCCAAAACTATTCTCACTGTCAGACCCGGCAAGACCATCTGCCGCGACGGCGAAACTCTTGTCAAGGAATTTGACGAGAACTACTCCAAGCCTGACATACTCAATGAGGCGCTGAATCAGGCGCGCGTAGAAAATATCGGTATCAACGTTCCGAAGGTGCTGGGAGTTCAGACTATCGACGGCAAGTGGTCCATTGTTTCTGAATTTATCGAGGGCAAGACCCTTGCACAGCTTATGGAAGAGAATCCCGCAAAAAAAGACGAATATCTTGAGATGTTCGTTGACCTCCAGATTAAGGTTCATGCTGCAAAGTGCCCTCTGCTGAACAAGCTGAAGGACAAGATGAACCGCAAAATCAGCGAAACTACACTGGACGCTACAACACGTTATGAGCTCCACACCCGCCTTGAGGGTATGCCTAAGCACAACAAGGTATGCCACGGTGACTTCAACCCCTCCAACATAATCATCAAGGACGATGGCACAGCTTATATTATCGACTGGTCGCACGCAACACAGGGCAATGCGTCCGCAGATGTTGCAAGAACCTATCTGCTGTTCTGCCTCAACAACGACAAGGAGACAGCCGACAAATACCTCGACCTCTTCTGCAAAAAGACCGACACCGCTAAGCAGTATATCCAGAAGTGGCTTCCGATCGTTGCCGCTTCACAGTCCGTAAAGGGCAAGGAAGAAGAGCGCGAGTTCCTGCTGTCATGGGTAAACGTTGTAGAATACGAGTAATATCCACAGATAGACCCAAAGCGACCCCGGGAAGGTTTCTTTCCGGGGTCTTGTATTTACTGCCAATTCGGGCATAATAAATGTCTGAAAGGAGACACTATGGCAGACGAAATTTTTACTGTGGCTGAAAAGCGCCCTGCTCGTCCCGGAATGACCATCTCCCGGAGTGCGGAGCTTGGTTCCGGAAAGGTGACGTGGTTTTCCATGGCGGCGGGGACTTCCATCAGCCGCGAAAGCTACGACAGCACGGCGATTTATCTTGGCGCGGCAGGCTGCGGCGAGCTTATCCTCGGCAGTGAAGCCCGCCCGGAAAAGCTTCCGCCCGTAGAAATAATCGTTGTCCCCGGCGGAATGCTCTGCGGCATGGAATGCAGCAGCGACTTCATTTACACGGAAATAATAACCGAAAGGGAGATCAAAATGACCGATATGTTAAAGCCCGGCGAGGCTGCCTCACTGAAAGACATGATATCCTATGAGGAAAGCAGCGTCTCAAACCTTGACGTTGCGCACAACGACAAAATGAAATTCGTGCTGATGGCATTTGACGAGGGCACCGGACTTTCTCCGCACAGGGCTCCCGGCGACGCTATCGTTACAGCGCTTGAAGGAAAAGCCGTCATCGGCTATGAGGGCAAGGACTACCACGTTGAAACGGGTCAGAGCTTCAGATTCGCCAAAAACGGCCTGCACAGCGTAACCGCGGATGGCAGATTCAAGATGTCCCTGCTTCTTGTGCTGGGGTAATTCCTGGTCAGGCGCAATAAATCCCGGCAGAGAGAGGTGATCGTTACCACTTCACTGCCGGGATTCTTTTATATTTGTCAACGCAACTGCTATAAAATATACAATAAAAAACAGCCGCCTTTTACAGCGGCTGTCCAGACGTCTGTATTACTGCGCGGGAAGCTCTGAGCCTCAGCCTAACGCGGACAGTACAGCCGCCCTTAATCCCTCGTGATTGTCTTCAAAGGCGCAGTACTCGTCGATTTTGAAATCGCCGTCCTTGTCAAGTTCAATAGCGCTTACAGACGTATGTTCAGGCATGGCGGAGCTTATCAGATTTTCGTACTCCTCGCTGGTGATGCTGGTGGATTCCCCGTTCTCGTAAACATACCAGCCGCCCACATGTCCTCCGTAAACCTGCGCGCCTACGCTGAGTACAGGTTCAAGCGACGCGTTGGTTATCAGATAACAATAGTGATCGACATACAGGCTTTCTTCATCCATGACGCCGCCCGAGAATGTTTTTGTTATGTGAAGATACTGCCCCGAGGAGTTTTCAAGCAGCTCGAAATCAGTGCCGCACATTTCAGCGCCCAGTTCTGTTATCTCCTCGCCGGATATCCGATAGAATACGGCCGCGTATGATTTGTAGGAGGGATAAACAAACGCGGCAAGCCTGCTTCCGTCGCGCAGGTCAAAGCCGAAAACGCTAAGCTGCGGAAGCACAAACTCAGTGTTTG
Source organism: uncultured Oscillospiraceae bacterium (assembly GCA_934448295.1). Classification (GTDB taxonomy): domain Bacteria; phylum Bacillota; class Clostridia; order Oscillospirales; family Ruminococcaceae; genus CAG-115. Next base: position 141,772 of record CAKSEY010000007.1, on the reverse strand, counting down.
CGGCGATCTCCGCCCACCTGCCCAGCCACATCTTTTCCAGCCGCTCGCTCACGCTGATATCTGATTTCACAGCGGTATAATGCGCCCCTGTGAGTGTATCGCTTATAGCGCCGAAATCGAAAACGTAGGATATTCCGGTGCCCAGGTCGGTAATAGTGCCGGCTTCTTCGTCAGCCGAAAGGTTCCCGGAAAGCATGGTCGTGACTCCCATCGGAGCGCCGTTCACCGCAGAATAATCGCCCATAAGCTCGGGATATAATTCGCCGCCCTTTACCGCGTTGAATATCGCATAGCAGGAGCCGTCGCTTTCATAATACCGAAGCACAACGATATATTTTTCGCCGAACTTGAATACGTCCGTATAATCGGACAGTCTGTCGGTATAGAGCCAGTAACCGCCCTGCCCTGCGTCAAAATGCGCTCCGGACATCTCGCTGGCGGTATTTCCGTCGTACAGTTCAACGCCGAATTTAAAGCAGTTTATCATTCCGGAGTGCCCCTCGCTGTCGGCGGTTACATGGTCTCCCACAAGCAGCACGGAATAATCACCAGCCTGCTTTGTATCAAGCAGGACGTTTCGCTCGCCCATAGCCTGAAAACCGCTTTCCGCCCGTTCTTCCGGCGTGATATCCGGAACGACCGCGCCGCTGAAATCCGTGTAGCCCAGCGGCATATTTTCAGGATACATTCCCCGGGACATCAGGTCTGAGCGCAGGAAATCAGCAAGCTCCTCAATGTCATATTTCCGGACATATCTCACCGGATTATTGCTTGTGGTGGTGTATATATACTGCTCGTCCGCCGGTATTTCCTCGCCGAGCTGGATTCCGTCCGCAGTTACAAACTTTATCGTCTCCGCTTTTATGTGTAGGTACTGCTCGCCTTTTACAGCAAAAGTCATTTCGGGGCAGGTTACATTCCAGGATTCCGGGTCGAAACCCGCGAAAAATGCGGCATACCTTTCGCCAACGCCGTACAGGGGATAGTTTTCTATCTGGCTCTCCGCGTTACCCGCCTGTGCAAGCAGGATGTCCATGCTGACCGCCCTATCGTGCAGCCAGTCGTACTCGATATGCGCTTCAAAAAGCGTTGAAGTATTGCGGAACATATCCTCTCCGGTAAGCTCGGCCGCTTCGTCCGGAGCGTACTGCTTCGTGATGGTGAACTCATAGAAATATGGTTCAAGATAATCCAGAAGTGAATCGTAGGAGGTAGGAGAGCCTGTGCCGCTGTCCTCCCGTATCTTAACATCGTTGTAGAGGTACTGCGGCTCTGCCTCTCCGGTAGGCTCGGAGCTTTCCAGAACAGGGGAATTCTGCGATGTATCGGTGTGAGCCGGCTCTGATATCGTACCGGAATCGATCAGGTCGACCCCGCGCGGGCGGCTGAGATTCATAGTTATGACAAGCGCCGCAGCCGCTGCGGCAGTCCCGCCCACAATGCCGATGGAGGCTGTCAGTATGCGCCGCCTGCGGAGTATCCGGTCGCGCTTTTTGAGAACGCTCTGTGCCATTTCATGACTTGTTTTCATACTCAAAGCCCTCCTTTTCCAGAATCGCTTTCAGGTTCTGCCTTGCCCGGAACAGAATACTGTTCCCCTGCCGCTGGGTCTTATGAATAATATTTGCCGCCTGAGCAACGCTCATTTCCTCAAAATAAACAAGCCAGACCATTTCCCGCTGATTTGCCGGAAGTCTGCTCATTGCGCCGTACAGCGCGCGGTAGCGCTCCTGCTCCAGCAGACGCTGCTCCGGGCTTCCCGGCAGGAAAACCTCCTCAGCCTCGTCTATCGGGACATTTCTCCGGAATGCCGCGCTTTGCAGATAGTTCAGCGCCTTGTTGCGCGCTATCGTGAACAGCCACGTCCGGAATTTCGCATTCTCGCTGAACGACGGCCGTTTCACCGCCAGCGCAACGAACGCGTCCTCCGTGAGCTCCTCTGCGATATCAGCGCTTTTGACGTACTGCATGAGGAAGAATATCAGGCTGTCCTTGTACAGCTCAATGACCTGCTCCAGCCCGTAATCGTCCCCCGCAAGGAACCGCTTGTATGCTTCTGAGCCGTTGTCCATTCTGCCGCCTCCTTTCGTATAATTACCCTTTCACTTACTTAAACAGGCGAAAACGCGAAATGTTTCGTTCTGCGTAAAAATTTGGATTTCTGAAAAAGTACCCGGCAAATACGATAAAGCCCCTTAGCAGCAAATTTGCCGCAAAGGGACTTTTGTTAATTTATTACTTCCCCCAGACTTCCTCTGAGATGTCGTTTATCAGCTTTATCTTCGCCCACTGCTCTTCCTCGGTGAGCTTGTTGCCTATCTCGCAGGAGGCAAATCCGCACTGCGGGCTGAGGTACAGCCTGTCCAGCGGAACTATCTTCGCCGCCTCGCGGATACGGCTGATTATGGACTGCTTGTCCTCCAGCTTCGGGGATTTGGATGTAACAAGACCGAGTACTACCTTTTTATCGCCGCTCACGGACTTCAGCGGCTCAAATCCGCCGGAGCGCTCATCGTCAAACTCCAGATAATACGCGCCGACATTCTCCCGGGCAAACAGCGTGGAAGCCACGCGGTCGTAAGCGCCGCTGCTTGCGTAGGTGGAGTGGAAATTTCCGCGGCAGACGTGGGTGTTTATCACCAGGTCGTCCGGCTTGCCCTCGATGGCGAGATTGTTTATCCGCAGAAGCTGCTCCATTATCTCGTCAAGTCCATTTTCGTCAACGCCGAAAATAGCGCAGGCGTTCGGGTCGACGCACATTCCCCATGAGCAGTCGTCGAACTGGATATTGCGGCAGCCTGCGTCGTACAGCTCGCGGATTACCTTTCTGTAACCCTCCGCGATATCCTGCACAAGCTCCTCGTTGGTGTCGTAGTACTTGCGGGTGTTCTCCAGCGCAAACGGCATTATCATCTGCTCCAGGAACTGCGCCGGAGCCGGGATAGTCTGCTTTGCAATATGGTTTTCGTCCTCGAACTTCTTCACGAATTTGAAGTGGTCAACAAACGGGTGATGTCCCACGGAGACCTTTCCGGTGAGGTAGGTGTCGTCTATCATAGCGGCCTCGCCGTGGAACGGAAGTCCCTGCTTTGTCTTGCAGTGCCCTACCCCGTTGAAGCCCCACATGAAGTCCAGATGCCAGGTCGCGCGGCGGAATTCGCCGTCGGTTATCGCGTGAAGTCCCGCCGCCTTTTCCTTGGCGATGAGGTCGGTTATGCACTCGTCCTCGACTGCCTTTAACTGGTCGGCGGTGATCGCTCCAGCTTCAAAATCAGCGTGTGCCTTTTTGAGCTTTTCCGGGCGCAGGAAGCTTCCTACGCAGTCGCATCTGAAAGGTGTATAAATTGCCATGTTCGTGTATCTCCTTTGGTTTGTTTTTCTGATGATGTTATTATATCAGGAAACACACGATTTGTACAATACTATTTCTGCCCGATTCGCCATAGCCTGTGGCTATATCAGATATGTGCATGAAGCGCGGTGATATACTCCTCGCCGAGCTTCGTCAGATTCACCCCGCGGCGCGTTACAGTGCCGACCCGGATATATTCGTCAACGGCGAGCGGGCGCGAAATTATGTTCTCGCCGTTCAGCTCCGTGCTGATTATTCCGGTGCATATCGTGTAGCCGTTAAGTCCCACCAGGAGGTTAAAGAGCGTTGCGCGGTCGCGTACCTTTATCGTCATGCTGCGGTTCACGCGGCTCATTATTTCCTCGGAAAAGTAGAAGGAATTGTAGCTCCCCTGCTCGAACGACAGGAACGGGTATTCCTCAAGCTGCTGCGGGGTTATCTTCCGCTTCTTCGCGAGGGGGTGTTTTGAACTGATGAAAACGTGCGGTCTGGCGGTGAAAAGCTCGTCGAATTTCAGCCCGCTCTGCTCGATTATTTTTGACATGATGTACTCGTTTTCGCCGGAGAGGTACAGTATGCCGACCTCGCTGCGGAACTGGCTCACGTCTTGGATTATTTCGTAGGTCTGGGTCTCGCGCAGCGTGAAGTCGTAATTCTTGTTGCCGAACTGCCGGATTATATCCACGAACGCGCTCACCGCAAAGGAATAATGCTGCGTGGAAACCGAAAAAATCTGCTTTCGTCCCTCCCCGCCGAGGTACTTTTCCTCCAGCAGACCCACCTGCTGCAAAACCTGCCGCGCGTATCCGAGGAATTCGCTGCCCTCGTTGGTGACGATGATCCCCTTGTTGGTGCGGTGGAATATCGTTATGTCAAGCTCCGCTTCCAGCTCCTTTATTGCGTTGGTAAGGCTCGGCTGCGCGATGAAAAGCGACTGCGCGGCTTCGCTCATGGTTCCCTTGTCGGCGGCGGTCACGGCGTATTTTAGCTGCTGTAATGTCATGGAGTCACTCCCCGATAGTTTTATAGCTTTTTTATGTAGCAGAGTTCCTTTGCCTATCGAGGATCATCTTCTCGATCTCACGGCAGGCGACGCTCATGGTACGTCCTTTTTTTCTGAGATAACACACCTGCCGCAAGGGTACGTTCTCCTGAATTTCCAGGCAGATAATTCCCTGGTTCGGGTATTCCTCCAGAAATTCCTCCGGCACGAAGCCAATGCCGAGGTTATTCTTCACCATCGGGAGTATCTGGTCGGCGGTGGCGGCTTCGATATCCGGCGTGAAATCGCATTTGTTTTCCCTGAACCAATCGGAATACGCTTCGTAGGTTTTCGTCTGCTTTCCGAGCGAAATCAGCGGATATGTGGCCAATTCAGAAAGGCTCAGCTTCTTCCCGGAAAGCTGTGAGAATGCCGTTCCGCACACCGGTATCTCCCTGACCTCGCATATTTCCTTTGAGGTCAGAGAATTCAGCTCCCCGGTGGGAGTGGTCACGACCGCAATGTCCACAAGCCCGTTTTTCAGCGCGGAAACCGCCTGCGGCGTGGAATGATTGAACACGCGTATCCGTATTCCCGGGTACTTCTGCCGGAAATCCTTCAGCACCGGAAGCAGAAAACACCGCAGCGCGATTTCGCTTGCGCCGATGGTCACAACGCCCTTGGAGAGCGTGCGTTCAAGGCAGATCTCCTCCTCGCCGGACTGGATATGCTCCACCGCCGCGGCTACATGGGCGTACAGCATTTCACCCTCCGGGGTCAGCTCAACGCCCTTTCTGGAGCGCACGAACAGCGTGCAGTTAAGCTCGCTTTCGAGGTTCTTTATCGTCCGGGAAACGTTGGGCTGGTTGTTCATCAGGGCTTCCGCCGCCTGTGAAATGCTGCCGTATTTTGCAACATAGTAAAACGTCCGGTAATAGTCAAAGCTGATGTACATTTTGTTTCTCCAAAAATCATTTTTCGGTAACTTCTAAAAACCGGGACACGAGCAGATTTCGTACATGACTTATATCAGATGCTAGGCGTCAAACCGCAGTAATACTGTATGTATTTCAAGGTTTGACAACGTAGCAGATGATATAAGTCATAGAAATCTGCCGTGAAGGAGGTTTTTAGAGGTTACCTTTATTATAATACAAATGTACACGCTCTGTCAAGCAAGGGGCGCCGGATAAAATGTCCGGCGCCCTGAGTCGCTGCGTGAATTTGTCAGACCTGCATTTTTATGACGTTGATCAGCCAAGAGTCCAGCCCGCCGCCTTTTCTCTTGCGGCAATGAAATCCGCATATAGTCCCTTCTGCGAGATAAGCTCAGCGTGAGTACCTTCCTGCACTATCCGTCCGCTTTCAACGGCGATTATATGGTCTGCATTCTTTATGGTATTGATACGGTGAGCTATCATTATGACCGTCTTGCCCCGCGTCAGTTCGCCCAGCGCCGCCAGTATCTCCTGCTCGTTTTCCGCGTCAAGGGCGCTTGTGGCTTCGTCAAGTATTACAATGGGGGAATCCTTTAGCATCGCCCTCGCGATGGAGATCCGCTGCCTTTCGCCGCCCGAAAGACTGCTGCCGCCCTCGGAGAGTACCGTATCATATCCACCCGGGAGCTTTCTTATAAACTCGTCGCACCTTGCCGCCTTTGCGGCTGCGTATACCTCCTCGTCCGAAGCGTCCGGCTTTCCGAAGCGTATATTGTTCATGACTGTATCCTCAAACAGATACACCCGCTGGAAAACCATGCTTATCTTTTCCATTATCTCCTCGTATCTCATGTGGCGGACGTCCGCGCCGCCTATGCTCACCGTGCCCGAGGAAACGTCCCTGAAGCGCGGGATAAGCTGGCAAAGCGTGGTTTTTCCGGAGCCTGACGGGCCTATAACGGCCGTCAGCTCGCCCTCCCTTATGGTGGTGGAAATATTGCGCAGCACCTCGTTTTCACCGTAGGAAAACGACACGCCGTCAAATACTATTCCGTTGTCCGCCGCCGACATGACCGGCTCGTATTCCGTGAGCCTTTCGCATTTTTCAAGCTCGGTTATCTCGTCTATCGCGCTGTCCAGCATTCCGATCATTGAGAGCGACGAACCTGCCTGATCAAGCGAAGCATATACCATAAAGCTGAATATTATCAGTATTACAGCATAGGAAAACGAAATTTCGCCCATAACGGCGCACATGTATATTTCCGCAAGCATTATGGCAGCCTCAAAAACGGCAATGACGATATGCGCGGCAAACTGCGAGGGCATAGAGATATCCGTCAGCCTTAAATTCGCATTGCAGCTATCCTTGACAGCCCCGGCGGTATCCCGGCTGCTTTCCTCAAAGCTGAACGCCTTGGTTACCCTTATTCCCTGCAGGAATGTGAGAATACTGTCGGAAAGCTTATTCTGCGCCGCCGTGAGCGCCGGAGCATTTTTCTGCGATATCCTTATCTGAACAGCCACCACTGCGAGATAGCAGACTATCCCCGCGCCTGTGATAAGCCCTACGCAGATATCATAGACAAGCATGAAAACAAGCATTGCAGCGGAGCTGAACAGTCCCGACACCACATAGATCAGCGACATGGTGGCGCCTGATTCCACGCCCTGCAATGTCGTTGTCATGGAAGCGGCGATCTTTCCGCCCGACATACTGCTGAGCGTCCCCAGAGGGACTTTACGCAGCATTTCGCCGAGAGATATGCGCTTGTCGGCGGTCATGAGAAGCCCCGCCTTCATTGCGCTGGTCTGCTCGATATAGCTTGTGACAAAGCTCCCTGCGACGCATACAGCCGTCAGGATCACCAGTCTCAGCACAGCGCCCTGATCTCTGCTGAAAACAGCGTCTATCGCCGTCATGACGGCGTAAAGCTGGGTCACGCCCAGAATACTGCGGAATATGTCAGCAAGCAGAGCCGATACAAGATATTTCTGCCGCGCCTTGCCGAATGTCCAGATTTTTTTGAATGTATTTATCATAGCTTAAGACCATATCCTTTGATTCTGCGGTTCGCCGTGCTCATGCTATACCTCGCACAGCGCCCACTGCTTCGCGTAATCGGGGCATATTTCAAGCAGCCTGTCATGAGTTCCCACAGCTTCTATCCTGCCGTTTTTAACATATGCTATCTGCTCCGCGTTCTTTACCGTGGAAAGCCTGTGGGCTATCACGACCAGTGTTCTTCCCTTTGAAGCTGCGGAAAGCGCCTGCTGTATCGAAGCTTCGTTTTCGGGGTCGGAGCTTGCGGTGGCTTCGTCAAGTATCATTATGGGGGCGTTCTTCATCATCGCCCTTGCAATGGCTATCCGTTGGCGCTCTCCGCCGGAAAGCCTGCCTCCCGCCGAACCTGCCGGCGTCTTATAGCCCTGCGGCAGAGCCCTGATGAATTCATCGCAGCCCGCCGCTCTTGCCGCGTTTATCACGTCCTCGTCCGAAGCCGAGGGGGCTCCCATGCGGATATTATCCATTATGGAAACGTCAAAAAGAAACGTATCCTGATCAACATACGCGATACTTCTGTTCAGGGACTTCTGGGACACCTGCGAGATATCCTTTCCGCCTATAAGCACGCTGCCGCCGTCCGCGTCCCAGTACCCTGCGATAAGCTTTGCCACCGTTGATTTTCCGCTGCCCGAGGGTCCCACAAGCGCCAGAGTAGTTCCGGCGGGGATCTTCAGCGAAATATGGTCTGCGGCGGGAGTCTCTTCGCCCGAATAGGAAAACGTCACGTCTGAAAGCTCGATATCCGCGCCGGATATTTCCGCGGTTCCCCTTTTAAGCTCAGGCTCATTGAGAATGTCCTTTATCTCCTTTGCGTTCGTACCTAGCTGCGCGAGCTGGTCGAAATAGGACATCGCCTGCATAAGCGGTCTGAATATGCCCATTGAAAGCAGTATCATCATGAAGAACGTTTCTGGCGCAAGCGTGCCGTTATTGTAAAAGATCACGCCGGCGATCAGCACGGGGAAAACCGAAAACGGCGCTATCGCCATTCCGAGGGACGAAAAAATCTGCGTTTCCTTCTGCCAGCCTATGTTATAATTCGCATGACCGTAAACCGCAGTCCTGAGCTTGCCGTAGCACTCGTCGGCGCGCCCGAAGTTCTTTATCACCTCGATACCGCCCACATATTCGGTCACCGCCTGGTTCATGGACTTCATTGCGGATATCTGCCCCGCGTACTTTTCAGGGTAATTCTTCATCATTCCGCCGGTCGCGGCAAAGCCTGCGATTATCCACACAAGTATGCAGACCGCCAGCCGCCAGTCAATGAAAAAGCACCATATCATCATTGCCGCAGGGGCAAGCAGATTCGCCGTGAGTTCCGGAAGCATATGGGCAAGCGTGCGCTCCATTCCCTCGATACGGTCGGTAAGCACAGCCTTCAGCCGTCCGCTGCCGTTTTCCTCAAAATACCCCATCGGCAGGCGCACCAGCTTGTCGGCGGCAGCGATTCGGATATCCCTCAGGGTATGATATGCGGCGTGATGCGATATCCATGTGGACGCATTGATAAGTGCGCCGTTAAGTATTTTGCACAGAGCAGCCAGGGCTGCGTACATCATCAGCGAAGATATATCATCGCTGGCGGAAAAAAGCTTTCCTGCGATGATACCCGCAAACGCGTATGCGGCAAGCCCCGAAGCGACTGCGGCGGCGCTTATCGCCACCGATATGCAGTACTGAGCGCCGTATGGCTTCATAAAGCTGCCAAGCTCCCCGAAAAACGACGACTGTCCGCTTTTTTCAGAGCTCATTCTGCTCCTCCTTGTTGTCGGCCGCGATATGCTTTTTAACTATCTTTGCACCGATCAGCGCGCCGATAAACGCAGTAATGATTATTCCTGCAACAAGCACCGGGGCGCCCCAAGAAACAAGCATTTCAGAAGCCGCAAGTATAGCGTCCTGTCTGCCGTCTGAAACGGAATTTTCAGCCATGGACTGCGCGGCAATGGCATAGGGGATTATGGTGCTGCCAAAGCCTGCCAGCAGCTGAGTTATCACATAGCACGCAGTAAGCCCCTTGATATTTCCGTAGCCCGCCTTTCTCATGATGATCTCCGCAATAACACCGGACAGCAGGTACAGTCCTATGTACGGAAGATATCCGCCCAGGATGCCTCTTACAAAGCAGTATATCATCATTGCCCCCGGCTTTTTTATCTTGGTGCCGATGATAAAATAAACAACTCCTTCAAGCAGCGAGAAGAATATCGGCATAAGCACTATGGTTATGGGCAGCACATAAAGGAATGAGCTTATAAAGAATATTACAACGTTAATGAGGGATAAAAGCGTTACGGTAATAATGTCCTTGATTTTGAGTCTTGATGTGTTCATAGAAAAACCTCCAAAAGTTAAAGTATTATCCCGGCGGTGACCGCCGCAATAAGCATAAGAATAAATATGATATCCCATACGCCGAACCTTACGGAAATATAGGAGCTCCGCTTTCGCTTAAGGTCTATGCCCCGTGTTTCAGCGGAAGCGGAAAGCGCCTCGGCAATGCGTATGACCCTCAGCGCCATGGGGACTGTATGTATCTCAATATATTCCGGAAGAGCCTTCAGCTTTTGCAGCGCCGATGAAAACGCGCCCCTGGTTTCTATGGACTGGTTCATCAGCTTCATATCCTCCGAAAGAGTCGGGAAAAACCTGAATACCACCGAGCATATCATGATCAGCCGCTCCGGCACATGGCATTTTCTCAGCGAGGCGATAGTGCGCGCGGCTTCATCTCTTCCGATAAGGGTGCAAAACACCAGTCCCGCCGATAAAAGCCGCGGAAAAAAGGCCGCAATGAAAGACATCACGCTGTCTGGGAATAATCTGCCCATCAGGATAAGCAGTGAAAAAATGCCCGTCCCCGCCGCGGCAAGCGCCGCAAATCCATCAAACAGCGTCATCAGGAACGCCGCCGCAGAAACCGCGTAAACCAGCGGATTTGAAGCAGTGGATATGACTATCATCGCAGCCAGCCAGTACATCAGCTTAGTCACCGGGCAGAGCCGCCCCGCGCGTTTTTTCTTCTGACTGCGCGCATTGTCCGAAAGGCGGAAATTCTCGTCCATGTATTCCGTCAGGGAACGCAGCGCCCTGTCGCCGTTCAGCAGGAACTGACGGCTCACTTTTCCGCCGGAGATACATATGCATCTCGTGCAGACCTTCGCCATAAGCTCGATGTCATGCGTTATGATGAACACAAGCTTTTTGCGGCTCATTTCGGATATTATTTCGCTGCAGCTCTCGAGGCTCGCTGCGTCAAGACCCGCAGTCGGTTCGTCCAGGACGACCACCGGCTTCGGCGAAAGGAACGCCAGCATTAGGCTCAGCCGCTGCATCTGCCCTCCCGAAAGCGAAAACGGGTGGCGGTTCCTGAGCTCCCACATTCCCGTCTTTTTCAGCAGGCGCTCTATCTCCTCCGAAAGCCCCTCGCGGAACTTATTGCCGTACCTGAGCTCGTTTATAACGGAGTTCGTGAAAAACTGAAACTCCGCCTCCTGCATTACAAACATGACATTCCGCTTTATCGCGGATTTTTTCATCTTTTCGCCGTTGTACGAAACGCTCCCGGACGATGGGGCGAGAAGCCCGGAAATTATCTTTCCGAACGTGGTTTTACCGCAGCCGTTCGAGCCTGCAAGGGCAATCACCTCTCCCTGCTCCGCGCTGACGGAAATACCGTTCAGTACGTTACTGCCGTTTTTATAGCCAAAGCTTATTTCGTCAGCCGAAAAGGTGAATTCCGATTTTTCGGCGCGGCGCTGCCGGTCGTTCATTCTGACCAGTGAAAGATCGGTGGTGCGAAGCGACATTTCCGACAGCTCGTCAACGCTTTTGGAAAGCATTTCTTCTGCGGATAATTTCTGCCTGATCTCGCCGCCGTCTATTATCCAGTATTCATCTGCAATGCCGCTGAGGTAGTAAAGCCTGTGCTCGCTGAGTATGAGCGTTTTCCCCTGAGACTTCAGCTTTAAAAGTATCTCACGGAAGCGGTTTACCGCCGTATGATCAAGGTTCGCCGTGGGCTCGTCAAGCAGCATGATATCCGTATCAGCCGCCCACGCCGAGAGGATCGACACAAGCTGACGTTCGCCGCATGAAAGCTCATACACATTCCTGCCGCGCAGCTTTTCCATGTCAAAAACAGAAAACGCCTTATCCACGCGCTTTATTATTTCCTCCCGCGGAATGCCGAAATTTTCAAGCCCGAACGCGATTTCCGTGCAGCTATTCACGGTAAAAAACTGGCTTCTCGGGTCCTGAAAAACAGAAGCCGCCAATTCTCCCACCTCGCCTATCGGCATATTCTCCGTGTCCCTGCCGTCCACGCGGCAAAAGCCTTTCAGCAAGCCGTCGTAAAACGTTGGAACAAGGCGATTTATACACCGCAGGAGCGTTGTTTTTCCGCAGCCGCTCCCGCCGCAGAGAACTACGCATTTCCCCTTGGAAATGCTGCCCTCCGCAATAAGGGCGGTCTTTTTTTCCTCCGCGTACCGGAATTTTATATCGAATTCCACCGCCAGATCATTCTGAGTCATTTTTCCTCCAAAGCCATTAGCTAAAGCTAACTTGCGCCCAATAAAAATGTGCCGCACGACACATTTTAAATATCATATTTGTTCAAAAAGACCCTTCCAGCCGGATTCGTGGAATTCCTCGATACTGTCCATAAGTCTTACGGTTTTGTCCTTGTCGTAACCCTTCTGAAGTACCTGCCGGTAGAACTGGAACTGCTCGTTCATTATCAGCTCGATAAGGTCTGTATCTATTTCCCTGCCCGCCCTCTGACGAATAAAATCCGCTGTTGAAACCGCCTTATACTCTGTCCATTCCACCAGCTTTTTTTCAATGGAGCTTCCGTCGCTCCGGCAGAAAAGCAGGACGCACTCGTCGTAATGCGTAAAGAGAATATCCACATATATCTGACGTTCAAGCCTTATGACCTTTAAGATATCATCAATATTCTTGCTGTCCCTGACATCGCTGTACGCCTTTTGTAAGGGAGTGAGCCGCTGCTCCATATCCTCAATGAGAGGATAAACAAGGCTGCAAAAAAGCTCGTCCTTGCTTTTATAGCGCGTATATACCGCGCCTGTCGTAAGTCCCGCCTTTTCGGCGATTTTATTTAAAGAAGCTTTAAGGAAATCCTTTTCCTTGAATTCCTCCATAGCCGCTTTTGTGATTTTTTCATCAAGCGAATGATCCTTGACTGCCATTTCCTCACCCTTTTCATCAATAGAAGCATTATTGATAATTGCATTATTGATAATTGCATTATTGATAATACCACTATTGATTAAGTTTGTCAAGGGGTTTTTATAAAAAAGCAGGCGAAGATCAAAAAATCCTCGCCTGAGAAAAAGCTTTATTCTGTTTTCGGCAGTTCCCGCAGAGGGACTTAAGCTTACAGTTTATCGGGATAAGACGCTATCGCGCCCTCAGACTGAACGCTTATCGCGCAGAAACGGTTCGAAAAATCAAGGCACGCTTTGAGCGTGTTTTCGTCTGCCGCAGAGATGTTTGCGGCATTTGTACCCAGACTTTGAAGCTTCCACAGGAACGAGCCTATAAATCCATCGCCCGCGCCGGTGGTATCTACCGCCCTGACCTTTTCGGCAGGAGAAAACGCTTCCGTGCTTCTTGTGAACGCATATGCGCCGTCCTTGCCGCAGGTGTAAACTATCAGCTTAACTCCCTTGTCAAACAGCTTAGGAGCAGCTTTCCTGATGTCGTTTTCACCTGTGATGAATTCAAGCTCCTCATCGGAAATTTTCAGTATATCACACAGCGGTATGAATTCATTGACCCTGCCGTGCAGCTTGTTCCGGTCGTTCCAGAGCGGGAAGCGCAGGTTGGGGTCAAAGCTGACGAGCATACCGTTTTTGCGCGTCATTTCAATTGCCCTTAAATGCGCGTCTTTCATCGGGAAATCGCCTAACGACACGCTGCAAAAATGAAGCGCGTAGCAATTATCGAACCACTTTTCCTCTATCTGCCCGGGAGTAAGCAGCATATCCGCCGAGGGCTTGCGGTAGAACGAAAACGTCCTGTTCCCGTCATTTTCGAGACTTACGAATGCGAGCGCCGTGTTGGCTTCATCGGTGAAGCGTATCGCAGAAATATCTATGCCGAACCCCGCAAGTTCGTCCGCTATTTTGTGACCGAACGGGTCGTTCCCAAGCTGGGTTATCAGCATGGAGTTCCCGCCGAGCCGCGAAAAAGCGCCGCACACATTCGCGGGAGCGCCGCCGACTTTCGGAGCAAATCCGGTCACTTCGCTGAACGCGCAGCCGGTCTTGTTCGGAATGAAATCAATGAGCGCTTCGCCGATGGCAATGAGCTTTTTATTCTCCAAGATACGACACCTCCATTTCTCTGAGAGCGAATAGCTCCACATTCAGCCCCTTTACGGTCAATCCGACTTTATCGCTTTCGGGGTACATTCTGCTGCTGAGGACTGTTCTCCCGCCGTCAAGATATATTTCAACTGAGCTTTTGTCTGCAATTATCCTTATATCCGAGCATTTATCGAGCGCCGCTTTCCGGCCTGTCCGCCCGCCGCCAAGCTTTTCATCAGTGAAACGCAACTCAAAAATATGACCATCCCAGCGCATCGAGAGCGCTCCGCACAGCGTTATTTCAAAGCTGCAGGTGACATTGGCGGTCAGGTCGAACGGCAGGAGCGTTTCCGCAGATCCGCCGTCATTAACGAGCGTTTTTTCGCCCCTCAATGCAAGCAGCTCCCTTATAGGATTCTGCAAAAGCGCGCCGTCACCAGCAACCGTGATTTCCCGCGGGAGGGTAAGGCAGTGCTGATAGCCAAGCGGCACGGTTGGATTGGTATATGGAATATCCCCTATCCCCATCCAGCCGATTATGATTCGCCTGCCGTCCGGCGTTACAAAGGTCTGCGGAGCGTAGAAATCGAATCCCATATCCCATTCGGTGAAATCTGTCAGCCCGTTGTCGTAGCGGAAATATCCCGACTGGTAAACGTTCTGGAATTTCGTATCGCCGTGTTCAAGTCCCTGCGGGGAAACGCTGAGATACTCGTGTCCGTCAAAATCCAGCAGGTCAGGGCACTCCCACATATAGCCGAAATCCGCCGTGCTGACTGTGCCGTCGTACTTCCAGCTTTCAAGGTCGCCGGAGGAATAGAACAGCACGCAGCCCTTGTTGTCGAGCGTCCTCGCGCCGAGTACCATGCGCCACACGCCATTCTCAAACCACACCTTGGGGTCGCGGACGTGGCAGGAGCAGAACTCGGGATAATCGCTGTTCCGGAGGACGGTTTCCTTGGCGCTCATGGTCACTCCATCGGCCGTTGTGACGTGGATAACATTCGCGTCCCTGCCGCTGGTGATGTAGTCGTGGTCGCCGTCCTCCTTGACGTTGCCTGTGTAGAAAATATGCATGACATCGCCGCACACCACCGCGCTTCCGGAATAAATTCCGTCCCTGTCGTCCGGAGTATCGGGGAAAAGCACCGTGCCTGTGAATTCCCATTTCAGCATATCTGGGCTTCTGTAATGTCCCCAGCACTTCTTTCCGCTGCCGTCTGCGTTATCGGGGGCGTACTGAAAATACACGTGATAGTACCCGCCGAACCAGCACAGCCCCTTGGGGTCGTTGAGCCAGCCCTGCGGAGGTTCAAGGTGAAGCCCCTGCCGCCATTTTCCGTTTATATATGCCATGGAAATCACCCCTTTGCAAGCTCAAGAAGTACGCCACCGGCGCTGATGTTCCCGTCTGCAATGCGCTTTACCTCTGCATAGTCGTCGGAATTGGAAACGATAACGGGGGTTATCGTGTTGTATCCCTTTGAAGCAATGAATTCCTTGTCAAAGGTGATCAGGGTCTGACCCCGGGTCACTCTGTCGCCCTCGGAAACGTGCGCCGTGAAACCCTCGCCGTTCAGTTCAACGGTGTTAATGCCGACGTGTATGAGCAGCTCCGCGCCGTTGTCGAGGGTAAGCCAGACCGCGTGATGAGTGTCGAAAATCGTGCTCACCGTTCCGTCAGCGGGGGCGATAACTCTGCCCTCGGAAGGCTCTATCGCCGCGCCCAGACCGAGTATACCCTGCGCAAACGTAGCGTCGGGAACGCTCTCAAGAGCGACCGCTTTTCCGCTCAGCGGGGAAAGTACGACGTTGTCGGGAACTGCAGGTTCGTTCTTTTCATCAGCCGGAATTTCAGTTTCGGCAGGAACTTCCTCTTTGATTCCCATGAACCACGAAACCGCGAATGCAACAACAAAGGAAACCACCATCGTGAGGATGTATCCAACGAACGAATCGGTTGTGATGAGCAGTCCGAACAGACCGGTGACGCCGTTTGCAGTCGCATAAACGTTCATTATGGACGCCAGCGCGCCGCCGCAGGCACCGCCTATCATGCCCGCAATGAACGGCCGCATGAATCTTACGTTAACGCCGAAGATGGCAGGCTCGGTGATTCCCATGAAAGCTGAAAGCGAAGCAGGAAGTGCCAGCGCCTTGGTTTTCTTGTTCTTTGTCTTGAATGCAACCGCGAGAGCCGCCGCGCCCTGCGCAACGTTAGCCGCTGTAGCAATAGGCATCCAGGTGTTCATTCCGTTATCGGCGAGCAT
Organism: uncultured Oscillospiraceae bacterium; assembly: GCA_934448295.1. Lineage (GTDB taxonomy): Bacteria > Bacillota > Clostridia > Oscillospirales > Ruminococcaceae > CAG-115. The sequence continues at coordinate 125,824 of CAKSEY010000007.1, read as the reverse complement.
CATCATTTCGATAGCGTTGTACATATGGTGAACGCCTGCGACTACAGTCGGAGCGTAAACGCCGCCCATAATGAACGCGCCTATTCCGAACGGGATCGCGATAAGCGCCTGCGCACCGCTGAGTACCCAGGATTCAAGCTGCGCAAATACTGGGCCGATAATCGTAAGACTGCAAAATCCAGCAACAAGCACCGATACGAGCGGGGTAACGAAAAGGTCGAGCATTTCGGGAACTTTCTTGTGCAGCTTCTTTTCGATTGCCGACATCAGCCACACTGAGAGTATGACGGGGATAACATGGCCCTGATATCCGACATTCTGAATGTCCCACAGCCCGAACCACGACCAGAGCGTTGACGTTTCCGCACCGCCCGCGACCGTCCATGCGTTCACCAGGCTGGGGTGTATCATTATCATGCCGATTACCGCGCCAAGGAACTGATTTCCGCCGAATATCTTCGCCGCAGAAATCGCAATGAGTATCGGCAGGAATGTAAGCGCAGTGTTTGAGAAAATGTTCAGCAGCTCGTAGATATGTTAGCTTGCCATATCCGGGAACATCTGAACCAGACCGCCGAGCAGACCGTTCAGAAGTCCTGTCGCGACTATCGCGGGGATTATCGGGACGAAAATATCGCCGAGCGCCTTTATCGCACGCTTGTACCACGGGGATTTCGCCGCAGCGGCGGCCTTGACGTCCTCCTTTGAAGCGGCTTCAACGCCCGCTTCACTGATGAATTCATCGTAGACCTTGTTTCCGTGCCTGTCCCGATGATAACCTGAAGCTGTCCGGAAGCCTCGAACACGCCCTTGACGCCATCGATGTTTTCAAGCACGGGCTTGTTTACTTTTGAATTGTCCGCGATGACAAGCCGCAGTCTGGTCGCGCAGTGCGCGGCGCTTGCGAGGTTGTCCTTGCCGCCTATCGCGGTGAGTATCTCGTGAGCAGTCTTTTTGTAATCCATACATTATCCCTCTTTCGTAGATTTATTTCATATGATTTGTGGGACTGGTTTCATTTGCTGATTACATTATACATCAAACCATCACTGTTGTCTATTGACGGAATAAATAAACATTCTGCGGGGGATTGGTAGGTTTCACACTGTTTCACATTCTTAGGGTTTGTTCGTAGACTCACGCTCTACTATTTCGTAGTCGAGCTTCATTATTTTCGGCACGTCCGAAGTCCTGCCGATGGCGTTGAGAAGCATTTGCGCCGCCTCTATCCCCGCCGTTTTGTAGTGCAGCCTTGCGGAGGTTATCGGCACGGCTGTCACCGCTCCTATCTTGGAATCTCCCACGCCGCATATCATAACGTCCCCGGGGACTTTTATACCGTTTTCGCGGCAGAAAAGAATCGCGCCTGCGGCAATGTTGTCCGTTGCGCAGAAAATGCAGTCCGGACGTTCAGCCGCCGAAAATATCTTTTTCGCGCAGCTATATCCCGAATCAACGGTGAATTCCGCAGTAGCGCTGTGCCGCTTGTCGAGCCTTGCGCCGTTGTCAGAAAGCGCTTTCAGGAAGCCGTTGTGACGCGCTTCGCCAGCCGCTTTGTCGTCATCGATGACGCCTATATAAGCGGGACGAACTGCGCCTTTTTTCAGCATGAGGTCAGTCAGCGCATATGCGGCGCCGTAATCATCGTGACACACGCAGCTGAAACCCTTGTACTGCTGTCCCACAATCACGACCGGGATATGCATTTTGTTCAGCAGCGAGCGGTGAACCTCCGTGAATATCGTCGCCAGGAAAATCACGCCGTCCACACGATTCTGCCGGAAAAGCTCGAGATACTCCAGCTCCTTGCTGTAATCGTTGGCGGTGTTCACGAGAAGTATCTGATACCCGTGCTCGTAAAGCACCTGACTTATGCCCTCGGTGATGCGTGCGCAGCTTTCGCTCGACAATTTCGGGAGGATAACTCCCACCAGCTTTGTGACCCTCGTCTTTATGGCCTGAGCTGAAAAGCTCGGGGAATAGCCGGTTTCATCTATCGCTTTTTCGATTTTCTCCCGCTTGTCACCGCTGAGATAGCCGTTATTGAAATATCTGCTGACCGCCGATTTGGATACCCCGGCGTACTCTGCAAATTCTGAAATGTTCATTTATTTTGCGCTCCTTTTGTGAAACTGGTTTTATATCAGTATACCACAAAGTTTCAGATATTTCAATACGCACAGTGAATTTGTATGATTATTTCTTCTGCGCCCGACCGCGCTCTGATGATACTTTCCGAAATGTTTCGGCATAATAGCTGCTGCCGGAAAAGCCTACCTCCTGGGCTATTTACGTTTTTTCTGTGATAAAAGTGCGGTTAGTTTGTCAAAATTCACAAAACGTCGTATACCTGCGTTGACTGTCTCACGGTCAGCATCTTTTTTCCCTGATAAGGTTTGTGCGAAAATGCAGCAGTTCGGCTGTACTCTTGATATTCTCTATTTGGAGAATGTATTTCTTTATAAAATTGCCTTCTTTGATAAAGCCAGTCACAACATTTTATTTCACTTGCAATCTTATTAGAGAAAAATGATTATAACGGCAAAACTAATTTATATCATGCCGCCACTATCTTATAATAAATGCCTGATGTGAGCTTATATACTAACACATAGACCACCGAATACACCGCAAAGCAAATTATCGCGACCATTGCCAGGAATCCAGCGTCCATGGCTCCGAACAGCATAAGAAGCTTTGAAATCATCCCGAAAGCGAACACAGTGTGAATTCCAGCCATAATAAGCGGGAGAAAAAACATTGTGAGCACCTGCGAATTGATAGTAGAGCGTATTTCGGATTTTGTCATTCCGACCTTCTGAAGTATCTGATAGCGCGTTTTGTCCTCGTAGCCCTCGGTTATCTGCTTGTAGTACATTATCATTACCGCTGCGGCGACAAATACAACGCAGAAAAGAATACCAATGAAAAACAGACCGCCGTACAAACCGTAAAAATCAGAGCGTTCATAAAAGATACCATTTATTACTGCCGTATTGAAGTTACGATAGGTTTTTGCGTTATCCGTGTAAAATTGCTCGCTTTCATCCCAGAGGTACTTGTTTTTGTCGTCTGTCATATCCATGATCTGCCACATTGTATCGTCATCGCAATTCAGATCCATGCCGAAATAATGGCGCATGACCGGATTTCGCGCAGTGTAGATAAGTGATTCGCTGCTGCCGTCGTCGTTATCTATTACGGTCTCGATCTCCATTTCACAATGCAGCGTATACTGACGCTGATACAGCTCCTCAAAATCCTCGTCGCTGATAAAAGCGTAGTTGTAGATATAGCTGTAATCTAAGCCGGAATATTCGACAGGGTTCAGTTCTCTGCCGTCCTTTACCACGAAATTATCGACCATGCCAACGCATTGTAAATATGCAATGTCACACCATTTTACCGTTTGAACATATTCGCCGTCGTTGTTATACCTGTCCTCGATGTGAAGCTCTCCGCATGTCGGAATAAGGTCATACGGCTTATCGGTATCGTGATAAGGCACACTTAGCGCCAGCGCTTCGCCCCTGTTCAGCGTCAGGTCCGTGTTCATTACAGAATTGTACTGCGAAATGGGTACATAATAAAAACTGTAAAGCGGCAGAGCGTCTACCTCGTCTATCGGCATAGCTTTCAGCTTTTCGTCAGTGAGGAGCTGACCGTCAATATAGCTGACGTACAGATCGCCGCTTCTAAGGTAGTCGTAACGGACGATATCATGCGGCTCAGCGCCGTATTCCCGGGCGGTTTCAAGCATTGTTTCCGTCATGCGGCTGACGAATTCATCGCTGTCGCTGGAAATATCGTATGAAAAATCACGCGGGTAATGCCGCCGCATTATCTGTTCAGAACCGAAGTACAGCCCCGACACGGAAGTGATAGTAACAAGCGCCATTGTCGCCAGAATACAGATGGACGCAAGTCCCGCGCCGTTCTTCTTCATTCGGAAATCCATCTGCGATACGGAAACAAAACGGTTTGTCCGGTAGTAGTATTTCGGATTTTTCTTCAGCAGCCTGCAAACCACGGAGCTTCCGGAGATGAACAGTAAATATGTTGCCGCGATTATAAGAATAACAGCGCCAAAAAACGCGAAAATCGCCCAAACCCAGTTCTTCACGGAGTTTGCAAGAACATATCCCGATATCAGCAGAACAATACCCAGAATTGCCATCGCCCAGTTCGCCTTTGGAGGCTTCTCGCCGGAGTTATCCGATCTGAAAAGCTCAACGGCGCCGTTAATGCGTATCTGCCGCATTCCACGCACTAGAATGATCCCAAACAGCGCCAGAAAAACGCAGAACTCCTGGATCACCACAAGCTGGTCAATGCTGAAATCCAGTGAATTACTGCCGCCCAGAGCGGTTATCAGTATTATCTCGACCAGCTTTGAGAAAGCGATCCCAAGCCCGGTGCCGAGCAGGAACGATGATACGAAAATCATTCCAATTTCGCAAACAAGTATCAGCATGATATTGCTTTTGCCCATTCCCAGAATGTTGTACAAGCCGAATTCAGTCTTGCGGCGCTTGATAAGGAACGAATTCGTGTAGAACAAAAAAACGGCGGAAAACGCAGTGAGAATTATCCAGCCAAGCTTCAGAATTCCGCTGATCGTCGTGCCGCCCGGCTGCTGCTGTACGAATTCGCTTTCCGCAAGAAAATCAGTGATGTAGAAAACCATCATCAGCGCTGCACAGGCAAAAAAATACGGAACATACAGCCTGGAATTATTCTTTATTCCGATGAATGCAAGGCGGGGGTACAGCAGTTGTTTCACGGATTTTCACCCCCTGCGGAGATAACGGTAAGTGCGTCGGTTATTTTAACGTACATCTGCTTGTCGGAGCATTCCCCGCGGTATATCTGATGGAACACCTGACCGTCCTTTATGAACAGCACCCGCCCTGCTCGGCTGGCGGCTTTTACTGAATGCGTCACCATCAGAATAGTCTGCCCCGCGGAATTGAAGCGCGCGAACAGCGATAAAAGCTCGTCTGAAGCCCTGCTGTCAAGCGCGCCTGTCGGTTCGTCCGCAAGGAGTATCTGCGGCTCGGTTATCATAGCCCGCGCTGCTGCGGTGCGCTGCTTCTGTCCGCCTGAGATCTCATACGGGTATTTGTCGAGAAGCTCTTTTATCTCAAGCATATCAGCAATCGGGGCGAGCTTTTTCATCATCTCGTCATGCGGGACTCCCATAAGCACAAGCGGCAGCAGAATATTGTCGCGCACCGACAGGCTGTCCAGCAGGTTAAAGTCCTGAAACACAAACCCGAAATTGTCCCGCCGGAATCTCGCCACGTCTTTTTCCTTTATCTGCGTGATATCCTTGCCATTGAGCAGCACCTTGCCGGTCGTCGGCTTATCGAGTGCCGCAAGCAAGTTCAGCAGGGTCGTTTTTCCGGAGCCGCTTTCTCCCATTATCGCAATGAATTCGCCCTTTTCCACGCTGAACGACACATCACAAAGAGCCGTCACGCGGTTGCTTCCGGTGCGCTGAGTGTAAACCTTTTTTACATTCTGAACTTCAAGTATAGCCATAATTTGTCCCTCGCTTTCAACTACAATTATACCTGAAGCCGGCTTACATAGCCATATACAAGCGCTTGCATTTGCCTTACAATTTCGTAAGTCTATTCAAAGGAGATCTCCCGCCTTGACAGGTCTATCCTGATCGTCGTTCCGTTGTCCGTGCTTTCCGCTGAGATCCTGTGACCCAGCTTTTTGCAAACCCTATCGCATAAATACAAGCCTATTCCGCTTGCCCTTTCATCGATCCTGCCGTTAAGACCGGTGTAGCCTTTTTCAAAAATCCTCGGCATATCCTCGGGCGATATGCCGATCCCCGTATCCCTTACGCACAGGGTATTGCCGTCTGCGTATATTTCCACGCCCCCCGTATTCGTGTATTTCAGTGCGTTGGATATGACCTGACCTATCACAAACCCCAGCCATTTTTCATCTGAAACAGCGGTCAGTTCCATAGGCTTTATGTTCAGCGAAAGTCCTTTTCTGATAAATTGCGCCGAATATTTCCGTATGATTTTCTTTACAAGTCCGTCAGCGGAAAATTCGCGTATCACAAAATCCGAGCTTTCAGAGGACAGCCTTGCATAGCACATCGCCATTTCCGTGTATTCCTCGATTTTTTGTATCTGCTCCGCCATCTCGCCGCTGTCGTATTCTCCGCTCTGCAAGAGCAGGCGCGCCGCAGCGATAGGCGTTTTTATCTGGTGAGTCCATGTCGTGTAATAATCCGACATATCCGTGGCTGCGACTGCGTTTTCGGCTTCAACTCTTGCTTTTTCAGAGAAAAGCAGGCATATAATATCGCTGTACAGCTTTTCCTTAGCGTCATTTGCAGCGGGCAGACTATCAGCAGAAATCAGGATCTCAGCCTTGCACTTTTTTAATTCGCATATTTGCTTTCTGTAACGCAAAACGTCCGCTATCGCAAATACGACTGAAATCAAAAGCGATAATCCTCCTGCATAAAGAATCGCTTTCATTGGCAGGGAATAACCCGTAAACACAATCGCGAAAACTCCGCAGCACATAGCCCAAAGAACTAAAAATCCGATCCGTGACTTTATATATCCCAGCATTTCGTATCACTCCATAATATATCCCATTCCGGCTTTTGTGGTGATAAAGTCAACTATTCCGTGGCTTTCAAGCTTTTTCCGCAGCCTTGAAAGATTGACAGTGAGCGTGTTTTCATCAATGTAGCTTTCTGTTTCCCAGAGTTTGCCTACAAGCTGTTTTCGGCTGACTATCTTCCCCTTGTTTTCCATAAGCGCGGTTATAATGAGAAATTCATTTTTTGTGAGTTCGATTTTTCTTCCCTCAAATATGAGAGCGGCTTCGGACACATTCAGCCTTACGCCTCTGTGTTCAAGAATATTGCTTGACGCGTGCATATCATAGCACCTGCGCATAACGGCGTCTATTTTGGCTGTCAGTACGGACAGGTCAAAGGGCTTGGGAATAAAATCGTCGCCGCCCATGTTCATCGCAAGCACAATATTCATATTGTCAGAGGCAGACGACAGAAAAATGATCGGCGCATTTGAAGTCCTGCGTATTTCCTTGCACCAGTAAAGCCCGTTGTGAAAGGGGAGTCCTATGTCCATCAGCGTCAGATGCGGCGAAAAAGCGGCATACTCCGAAGTTATGCTTCTAAGATCCTCTGCGATCTTCACTTCATAATCCCAGCCTTCAAGGTGCTTCTTTACTACATTGGCTATGGTTTTGTCATCTTCAATAATAAGTATTTTGTACATTGTTCTGCTCCACTTTTTATTATAACGCCAGACTAATCTAAAGATAATTATATCATATCATCTATATAATTACAACATAAATATGTAATGCACAGATGAAATACTGTTTTTTCTTACCGCTTTTCGTGTTTTTCTCCTTTTGATGAATGATATTTCAATAAGCCATCTTTCATTTATGGACGAAACATGGTATTTTCTACAAACTGAAACCCGCCCTTAAAAGCAGGCTTTTTTAGTTCAATTCATCGCGGAGCGGTTTTACAGTTGAAAGCAAATTTTCCTGCAGCCTTACTTCACCGTCAGACATCGCCTGCTGCATTAGACTCAATTCGGGCAAAACAGTATATTTTTGCTCAGCCCTGCCTGATATAAGATGTTTTATCAATAATATGATACGGCTGTCCGAGGACTGTATTTCGGCGGGAAACATTTCGTTCCCACCAGTAAATACGCCGCATATATCACCGCTGTCTGTAATTATTCTATATGTAACAATGACTTCGCGGAGTTTTAATACGCGTTGATATTTTTCATACACGGTAACATTTGCGCCGTGTTTTATGATCAGAAAGCCCTCGGAATATTCCCTGCACATTCCATTAAGGCACAAAATTTCGCACTTAGCTTTGCCGCATTTTTCATTTACGAGATACATACATTCCCCGCCAGAGAACAGCAGACCGCTTTTCCTGCCCTCAATTTTATTATATTCACTGATCAACTCAAACAAATTCAACCTGCTCACCTCTTCCTTATAATTATATCAAACCTGAACGGAAGCCGAAAGAGGTTTTGGTTCCAAAAAAAAATTATTTTTTGGAACCGATAATTATTGAAAAAAGGTAAAATATGTTTTATAATATACGCGAGGTGAGAAAAATGACAGAAACAGAAATCAAACAATATATCATTTCAAATCCGATCTGCACGGCATGGGAGTTAATGTCAGAGTGTGCATTGACATTCGATGAGCTCGCTTCAGCGGCGCAGAATGACATCGCCAGATATAAAGCACTTGCCGAGAAATGCGGAATAAAAGAATTTTGGCGTCCGCTGATATGGTCAGAAATAATACCGTTATGCCATGATCAAATGACATCAGATCGTATCGAGATGCTAGTTTGGCTTATGGCGGGTGGCAGTTTTGAAACACGCGACATAAAACTTGTAACAAACCAATGGATATTTACCTCTCAAAAAACAAATGAGATCATCAGTTGGTTTCAAGAGGCAAAACAAAAAAGCCACACATTCAACATTATTATGCGCAAACTGCATTCAGGAGAAAAGGAATCGGACAAAAAGGATGAAAGCTATCTGAAAATATATCGTATGCTCTGCCTTAACTATCCCGATGAAAGCAGCTCTGACCGCAAAATACTGCTGGACAATCTTTCCTGCGTTAGTAATTTTATCTCCGAACATTGCTATCTTAAACCTATTGAACCGCTGGTGTTTTTTAAGGTTTTGGTCAGACACAGAAAACGCATGATGAACCATATAGGTTTTTTCCCCGACATAATGAAGGCTCTTGAAAGAACGGAATATGAGCAGTCAGGGGAAAACGACAAGCTATTTAAGCGAAATATGGAGCACTGCCAGCTTTACGTTGACCTTAAAGAATGCTGCAGCAGTGCAGACACGGCTTTATGTGACATCGGGTTTATCAGGCTTACCAATCTTGCAGAATGGGCATACCGATACCTTGAACACTGCGATGAACTCCCCACAACAACACTTAAAGCAGCAGAGCAGTGCCAAGGGTGTATGAGGTGCGATTATGAAGAGCTTTCACCATGGGCTATGGCAGAAACAGAAGTTGAGGAGCTCGAACTGAAACGCGAATGCAGCAAGCTAGCCAGGAGGGCTGCTGAAGCTGCAAACGAAATTGTTTTTAATGATTTATCAGAATTCTGCCAAGATCCAGATAAGCTGTTTGAAAAGCTTATGTCAAACAAAATATCACATACTGACATTCAAGACGCTCGCTTGTTGTTTTTGGAAGCAGCAGCGAAACGATTCGAGTGTTGTATAATTGACGAGATTTGCGCTGTGTTTGATGAATACATATCCTGTTCAACGTAAAAACGGCAGGAGAAGCTCAAGCGCCTGTTCTGCACGAAGCCGCCGCTCATCGCTGAGCTGGTCAAGCTTTTTATATACGGAACCTGAATTCTGCTTTTGTATTCCAAACAGGACGTAATCCGCCGAAAGCTCCATAACCGTACATAGATTTATCAATGTTTCCATTGACATTGCCTTTGAGCCGCGTTCTATCTCATAGATATAATGAGGAGTAACGTTTATCTGCTCTGCAAGCTTTTCCTGTGATAAGCCGAGCTTTTTCCGCTCGGCTTTGATTCTGCTGCCTATCGATACAAGATCCATCTTTTCCTTTTCCTTTCTACATAATGCTATGTTTATAGTATATATCTGATAGATATAGAAAAATACTATCCAATAGATATAAAAGCTATTGCAATTAGGCACATTTTGTGATATAATGTAAAAAAGAAAACTATCTGATTTTTTCGACAGTCAGCAATATGTTCATCAATAAACAAATCGGGAGGAAATATGTCAAGACAAACCGTTAGAATTCACATTGTCAACCAGCGGGCCTGTGCCCTCTGCAAGCATTGGTATGACCCCGCACATAACCATATACGTCCCTCTGGAGATCCATTCATGAAATTGTGGGAGTATGACAGGGATGTAAAGTCAATGTGCGAAATAAAGCACAAGGAAATGTACTCGCAATGCATGGGATGCTCAAAGTACGAGATAAAGAATCTCATTTGAGCTAAGAATTAAGGAAGGAGTGATCATATGACAACAATCAAGTGTCCTTACTGCAGAACGGTATTCCAAGCAGGAAGCGGCTGCACCACAACTTGCAGAAATCCAAACTGCAAAGCCAAAATTACCACTGACGGAAAAGGAAACATAATCCGCAGTTTACCGGGAAAAAAGTGATTTCCAAAACTTATCCGCCAGAAATCACAGGTTTTATATAAACATCTTGTCGTATGTGCGGGGTTATACCAATGCTAACAGAAACACAATCAACTGACCAAGCCAATCATCATTATAGTTAAAAACGGAGGTATTATTATGACATCTTATTTTGACGCTGCTGCGCTCATTGAAGAAATTTCAAAAAAATATAATTTTGACACTGAGACCGAACAAATCGAAAAGGTCACTGCTGATATGAGCGGTTTCCGCCTGAAGATATTGTTCAGCGGAGGATTCAGCACAGGAAAAAGCGCTGCCATCAACACGCTCCTCGACAGGCCGCTTCTCAAAGAATCCCTTACTCCAGAAACGGCTATTGCGTCTGAGCTGATATATGATGAGGACGAATATGTCGAAGTAGTTTCCAAAAACGGAAAGGTCAAAATTTCAATTGACGAAGCGGAAAGTATTGACACATCTTTGTACGAATACCTTATTTGGCATATTAACTGTGAGAATTTAAAAAAGATAAATAAATACACCATTGTGGATATGCCCGGATTCAACTCGGGAATAGAAAACCACAACAAAGCAATTCTGCGTTATGCGGGAAACGGAAATGCGTATATCCTCGTTATCGACTGCGAGGGCGGAGAGATACAGGAAAGCCTTGCGCTCTTTATGGAGGAGATACGAAACTATAACAACAATATCGCAATAGCGGTTTCAAAAACCGATAAAAAATCGCCTGAACTAGTTGATGAAGTTGCTGCCAATATTGCTGACAGCGCGGAAGATATTTTCGGAGAGCCTGTCAATGTGATCAAAATATCAAAATACGACAAGGAAACTCCAGCCAAGCTTATTGAAACTATAAATGGTTTTGACAGTGAAGATATCTTTAAGCAGACTTATAAACCTCAGATTTTTGATATAGGGTCAAAATGCCTTTTTGGTCTTTCGGGAATAAAACGAGGCGCCAATCTTGATGAAAGCGAGATTCAGAAAGAAATCAAGCATCATCTTGAAGTTCAGATAAAGCTTGAACAGGAACTCCAAAGAGAAAAGGGAAAATTAGCCACAAGAATGCGCAAAACTGTTCGTCCGCAAATACTGGACGATGTACGGGCAGCTTTGACAAATCGTATTGACGAACTTACAAATGCTATTTTGCAGGGCGGAAATGCGTTTGCCAGCAGAGTGAACGGTATTCTCAGAAGCACGCTGGCAAGTTCCACAAAACAATATGTCGAGCAATCGTTTTATGAATTTGCTGATGGACTGGACCTTTCTTCCCTTTCGGAAACCACAAATATGGAGGGCTTTAGTTCCAGCGACGCAATTGATAAACTTAACAAAATGAAGAACACCATTGATACGATCGTCAATGCAAACAAGGATTACGGTCCGGTTTATAAAACCATTACGACAACGCTATCTGTGATTTTTACCACCATTGCGCCGTGGCTTGAGCTCATTATTATTTTTATGCCCGAGGTTGTAAGCCTGTTTTCTTCTATCATCGGGAAATTTCAGGAGAGAAAGGTTCGCGAAGAGACCAAAGACAAGCTGATCAACGAAATAATTCCGATGATCATTTCGCGCCTTGAACCTGCGATTGATGAATCCCTTGAAAAGATGCAGAACGACATGGTAAGCGATGTTTCAAAGAGCATAAACGAACGCATACAGATAGAAATCGACGGTTTGAATAAGGCGAAAAAGCGTCTTGAGGAAAGCCGCAGGGAATTTGAAAATGAGCTAGCCGAGATAGACAGCTACATTGCTCAGCTGACCGGTGCTATCGATTCATTATAATCAGACAGGAGAAAAAGTATGAATTTATTAAAAAAGAACGGCAACAATGAATTTCTCGAGGTGATCAATAAAATCTCCGATGAAATAAACTGCGGAAGAGAACTTATTTCCAACGGCCTTATTGAAAGCTTTCAAGCTGACGCAAAATCGGCAGAAAGCGATATTGATTCAATTATGGAAGAGGGTCGCACATTAAAGCTGGGAATAGTCGGAGAAGTAAAGGCGGGAAAGTCATCCTTTCTGAATGCGCTGCTTTTTAACGGCAAAGACATTCTCCCTAAGGCACCGACACCCATGACGGCGGCGCTGACCAAAATAAGTTACAGCGCCGCTCCCCAAAACCGTGTATTCTTTTACAACAAAAACGACTGGGAAATAATCAAGGCGAATGTTGACCAATATAACGAACGCCTTGATAAAGAATATAAAAACTACTGCAATAAAAAGACCGAGAAAACGATGCACGTTAGCAGCTTAAATCGTTCTAATGCAGCACAGCCCGATAAAAAAGTCGAAATAAAGTCCAAAGATGATTTTGAAAAATGCAACCGTTCTATCTTCTCTTTCGAGCAGAGAGCCTGCAAGGAAGTTTATGATATGGTCATGCAGAACGGAATTAACGTAACGGAATATCTGTCCGATGAGCCTGTTGTTATAGACGCAAGCAGCTCGAACTGCATGGAAAACCTCCAGGAATACGTCGGCTCAAAGGGTAAATTTACGCCCATAGTAAAATACACCGAGATCCAGTTGAATGACGAATCGCTCAAAGGAATCGAGGTTATTGATACACCTGGATTAAACGACCCCATTTTATCAAGAAGCCGCACAACACAGAACTTCTTAAAGAATTGTGACGCCGTTTTTCTGCTGAGCTATGCAGGACAGTTCCTCGGGGACGAGGATATCAGATTCCTGACCAAAAATCTCCCAAATGACGGAATAAGATACGCAGTAATAATCGGGAGCAAATTCGATTCGGGAATTTTAGACTTCCCCGACAGAAGAGCGACATTTAAGCAGGCGTATATTACAACTCGCGATACCCTTACCAAAGCGGCACGGGACAATCTAAGAAAATTGGAGAAAACATCTTCGAGATCACTCGCCTTGATAAACACATTAAAGAAAAGTGATGTAAGCTTTGTTTCCTCGCTAATGTACTCCGCAGCAATACATAAAAGGAATAATATGCCTTATGCTGCGGAAGAAGCGCACATAATAGGACGTCTGAAAGATAGATTCGGCGATTTCCACGACGATATTGAAACACTTGAAGGTTTTGCGAATATCGACGATGTTAAAAACCATGCATTTTCAACCGTTAAGGCGCAGAAAGAAGCAATTATTGAGGATAAGAAGCAGCACTATGTCGAAAGCCAAATCAGCAAGTTTATTGAGCAGATCGACAAAATTTCTGTCCAGTTTGAGGCGAATTATGCAGAGTTCAAAAAGACAAACATTGAAGCTCTTGAGGAGAAACGGCGCAGCATTGAGGCGCGCCTTAATCAGGGAAGGAACAATATAAAGAGTGTTTTCAGCAATGCTGAGATTGAGGTCGATAACGCTAAAAATCAGCTGATATTGGAAGCCGTAAAGGAGGCAGGTAAAAAAAGAAATATTGATGTAACAGAAGTTTCAAAAAATATCACACATCGGAGAGAAAAAGGAATCATTAATAAAAGAACAGTTGTGGATTATGTTGAAACGATAACACATAATATTGCCAAAATAATTGATCTTCAAAATAACATAAAAGCCTATAAAGTAAGGTTGATGGAAATCATAAACGACAGGTTTAAAGAAATGCTGAACATTGAAAAAATCAAGGGCGACGTAAAACGCGCTGTTCTTGGTTTGTTTGATATCGGTCAAAGGGACTTTGATGAAAATATTGTCCTCTCTCCCGTGGGAACCGCATTGGGGAAAATCATCATTCCCGAGCTTGATATAAATGTTGACAAATATTTTGATATGATTGATGAAAAGCTCGGGAATGTGATAGTAGACAAAACTGTCAGGGATGAGCACATATACATCATGGAACAAGCACAGGAAGAGATATTAAACGAGATGATGAAAGACGCCACGAATGATATTGAGCGCCAATGCTGTAAGGTCTGCCTAATGCTGAGCGAACAGGCAGACAGCTTCACCGAAAGCGTAATTTCCGATATCAACGACAATATCCAAAAAATTCAGAAGCAGTTGGAGGATAAGCAGAATGCAATAAAGAAGTATGAAGAATTTCAGCTCGTTCTGAAAGACTCGAAAAAACTGCTCAGAAAGCTGGTGTGATATGGCGCTGTACGAAAACGAAAAAGGGATAATCTGGTTAAAATATAAGCTTTTTAGCGTATTCAGCGTTATAATTACCTATTTGAAAAATGCATACTTATATTTTCCGTCACTGTCATTGAGAATGGTCAGAAAAATCATTACTCAAAGCGGAAATGGCGAGGGCCACAATAAACTGGCAGATATCTTGCAGAAAAAGCTGATACCTTTCATTGCTAAGGCAGACATAAGCGGAGAAAGTCAATTGGTCAGCTCCCTGCAAGAAACAATCGCAAAGCTGCGATCCTCGCCTACGACAAAAGAATTGTCCGATAAATGCGTTATAGGAGTTGGCGGCAAGTTCAGCGCAGGAAAATCCTGCTTTATTAACTCGCTGATTTCAACGGACAAACAGCTTCTCACGGAGGGACAAAACCCAACGACATCGATACCAACGTATATAATCAAGGGAAAAGCCCGTCAAAATACAATTTTGTCGTCCGGCGGTTCAACGACGCGCATCAATAACCAAACTCTTAAATCACTGACGCATGAATTTTACGACAAATATCAAATCGGATTTTCAGCGTATGTTCGCAGTCTGACATTAACAACACCAGATTTCAAATACAGCCACATAGCAATATTAGATACTCCAGGGTACGACAAAGCTGATACCGACAAGAAAGCAGATGATTCCGACCGCGAAAAATCACTCAGGTCGCTGA
Source organism: uncultured Oscillospiraceae bacterium (assembly GCA_934448295.1). Taxonomy (GTDB): domain Bacteria; phylum Bacillota; class Clostridia; order Oscillospirales; family Ruminococcaceae; genus CAG-115. The sequence goes on along the minus strand of CAKSEY010000007.1, from coordinate 110,757 downwards.
AAAATGTTGACAGAATTATCTGGCTTATCGATGTCGGAAACGGTATACCCAAACAAAGCGATATTTCTTATCTAAATGAGGTTTCTCCATCAACGCCCATATTGTTTGTGATCAATAAAGCCGATAAGATTAAAAGTCCTGATAAAATAAAAGAGGAAATCGTGCGCACGATAAATGAGGCTGCTCTTCCCTGCTATGATGTGATATTCTATGATTCACCGCATGGTAAGGAAATGTTCAGCGATAATATCGGTGTTCTGCAAGCCTTTCTGGATGAAGCCGAAAAGAATGGCAAAAGCAATAACGATCTCACGTCTTCTGTTTTGGAAATATGCGAAGAAATAGCTGATCAGGTGGACAAACAGGCTGAAGAATATAAGAAAAGATGCAGTGATTGTACAGAGGCGATCCGTATAAACACAGACCTTTTGAATATCATGTCCGTGGTAGAAACCTATAAGCACAACTATGTGCAGCTAACAAAAACAAGGTCGGAAATCACAGAATTTGACCACATTTTCGACGAAATAAAAACGCTTGTATTAAAGGAAATAATCGATGAGTAACAATAGAAACTTACTGGAACTACTTTCAAACATAATGAGCGAGGAGATCTGCGAAGATGATCCCATTCTGCAAAATGGTGCTATATATGATAGCCTGACTTCCTTGATCAACAAGGATTTAATGTCTAAGGTGGAACCAGTATGCTTGGCGGAAAAATACAATATAATAGACGAAATCAAATCAATACTGGAAGATTATAAGCTATTTCTATACTTCCCTGAACTTATGGGAAAGAATATAGCCGCATTTTATGGTATTGATGATATATCAGCTATTATAACGCAGTATTTTGGCGCGGCAGAGACAGGCGAAAATATAAAGGGAAACACATGGATACCGTCAGGAATTCCATGCATTTTTACAATGCGGGAACAAAATGACTTTCGTTTTCTTAATCATTCAAACAATCTCATTTCATTGAATGATGAAGATTATCTAAAGATAAAAAAGCTGATAAATAAGAAGTTTGACATAAAAAATCTGATGAGTGTTCTGTCAGTCAATTTTCATGCAGATATATCCGAGCTTGCTGTACTGTACATTCCAAATGATAATGCTGATAAGTATTCATGTGCGCTTGCTCGGTTCGCCGATATGGTTATCGTAGGCTCCAAAGCAGTGGATAAGTTTATCAAGGAAGGGCATTTTATATTTAAAAATGCAAGGCACATAATTGTTATAGGTTCTTTATCCAATTCACAAAAAGCAGATATCGAATCTTTATGCCATGACAACGACTGTTCTGCAAATTATTTTGGTTCTTTTAAGGACGTTGCAGAAACAGTTAAGGAAAATGGGAATGGCACTGTTGAAAATTATCCCCTCGCTATGCAGATTGAAGAGAAAATAAACGAAATTATCGTTGTTCTTGCAAGAAAAATAGAAGCCGTAAATTCAAGTTTCTCATTAATAAATAAAGATTTAATTATAAACAACGATGTCAACGCCCAAAATTTTATCAAAGAAATAAAAGCTGAATATAGTTGCTCCGCTAAAAATGACATGACACAATTCAAAGACCTTATTAAAATTCGCGATTCGATATGCGATAAGCTTGAAGAATTTGTCTCCAACCAAGCAGTAAACAATGCATCCAAAGGCGAAAGCAATGTAAAACCGCATTGTAAATCTCTTGATCTTGAAAAAGAGCTATTTATGCAGTACCTGCATTTTAATTGCATTGACAAGTCATTCTCTGAGGGATTGTTACTCCATCAAAAAGCATTGTCAGGTTTCGGCAAGCAATACGAATATGCCGCAGAATTGTTGACGGATTTTTACAACGGTGATAACCTCAGCAATGACCTTGTGAGTGATTTTCTCTCCATGGAAAGCTCGGATCAGTTTATACTAAAGGCTCAAATTATAATTGGAAACGCAGCTTCTCCTGACAGCGCCGCACTCCCAAATGCAGCGCGTCATCTGAAAAAAGCGGATACCGCCGAGGAACACTATTATCTCGGCCGCTATTTTGAGCAATCTGAACAACAAAAGGCACTTGAGGAATACAAAACCGCTTTGGAGCTGGGTCTTACAAAGGCAGGCGAACGCTTATTAAAGCTGGATCGTCACTATATTATTAATAGCGATGAACTAAAAGATCTTGCTGACAATTTTATTCCATCTGCCTGCTATCAATACGGAAAAAATATTATAGCAAATAATGAGGATATGGGCGAAATCTACATAAAAATAGCGGCTGCTTTAAAAAACATTTCCGCACTACGATATTTGAGCGATCGCTACTATCAAAAGTTTAAAAAAGAATATCAGCCTGACAACTCCGACAAAAATAACCCCAATCTGAGCACTGCCATAAAATATTACGAAACTGTCTTGGAATGTACAGATACAGAACAGGATGACAAAGAAATTCTCGAAATCCTCGGTGAGCTATACTATTACAATAAACAATATGAAAAGGCAACACAATTCTGTGAAAAAGCTGATACAGGCAAAGCCTACTACATTGCGGGGCGTATGCTTGAAAACGGTCAAGGCTATGCTCGTGACTATAATATAGCAAAAAAGTTATATAAGCACGCAATAGATTTGGGATATGATTCGGCCCAGGAAGATTATAATAGAGTTTGTAACAAGCTCTCACAAGAACAATTAAAGGAACTTGAAGCATCTTCTGCAAACTATTCGTCCTATTCCAGCTTCGACTATGAAAGCTCCGATTCAGCAGGATGCGTTAAAGAAGGAACTAAAATTCTTACTGTCACAGGCAATTATATTCCGATCGAATTGATTCATCAAGGAATGGAGATCCTTAACTGCAATGGCTCTGTTTCTCTGACATCTGATGAATTGATTATTAATGACAAGGTTGATCGGCTCTATTCGGTAAATGATGATGAACCGTTCATGTCCTTAGAGCATGCTATCCTTACACAGAGGGGCTGGTGTTCCCTTGCGCCGGAGCTTTCAATGAATATAAATTCCAACTTCAAAGTCGAAAAGCTTAAAGTCGGGGATATTATACAAAAAGCTGTATCGGCTGACGGAAAGATAGTCTACACTAAAGAAGTGGTGGAAAGGATCAATATTGCAAATAATACGCCGAACACAAGGTGCTATGACCTTCATTTCTTTGACGGATTCAATTCATATTTCGCAAACGGATATCCATGCCTTCTTAATTATCCGACATTTACGCTTTCTTCTCTGAAAAAGAACCTATCCCTAATGTCTGCTGAACAGCGGGCAAAATTTAATGAGATGACTGTTGAATACAGGGAGGTACTTGAAATTATTTTTGGCAAAACCAATATTGACTGTTTTTTTAATATGGTGGGACGCTAAAACGCTGAATATTGAAAAACAGATTGAGGATTTGCGTGCCGTCCAAAAATACTGCCTCGGGAAAGAAGTATCCGGCTTTATTAATTCGTCAAGTATCCAATAGAAAATTCAATCTATGGCTACTTGTTTATATTGCCTTAACCTTTATATTTTTCTAATACTTGCTGCTAAACATTCTTTGCTCCCCCGGTTTACCGGGGGAGCTTCAAATTATTCAGTAGTAACGGATTTCGCAAGGTTTCTGGGCTTGTCGGGGTCGATACCGCGCAGCACGGACGTGTAATACGCGATGAACTGGAGCGCGCACACCGTCGGCAGAGGAAGCAGCATATCGTCAAGCTCCGCGTCTATCTCCAGCCGGAGGTCCACCGTGTTCTCAGCGAAAACAGTCCCCTTGCGGCAGACCGCGATAATGAAGCCGCCGCGCGCCTTGACCTCCTCCATGTTGCTGATGGTCTTAGCGAGAATATCCGCCTGGGTAACTACGGTTATCACCGGAATTCCCGGCTCAATGAGCGAGATGGTACCGTGCTTCAGTTCGCCCGCCGCATACGCCTCGGAATGAATATAGCTTATCTCCTTGAGTTTCAGCGAGCCCTCAAGCGAAAGCGCGTAATCAAAGCTCCTGCCGATGAAGAACAGATTATCCGCGTTCACCAGCTTGCTGGCGATGAACTGGCACTCGTCCTTGTTTTCGATGACCTTCCGTATCGCTGCGGGAGCCGTCATAAGCTGCGCCGTCAGCTCTTTCAAGCGGGCTTCGTCTATCATTCCCCGGGCGAAAGCGAACCGGAACGCCAGCATATACAGCACGGATATCTGCGCCGTGTACGCCTTTGTGGAGGCTACCGCGACCTCCGGGCCGGCAAGCGTGTGGATATACATATCCGCCTGCCGCGCTATCGCGGAGTACTTAACGTTCACCACTGCGAGGGTCTTTGCGCCGCGCTCCTTTGCAAGCTCCAAGCCTGCCTTGGTGTCTGCGGTCTCGCCGCTCTGTGAAACCAGTATCACCAGATCTCCCTCGCCGACAATGGGATCCATGTAGCGGAATTCCGAAGCGACTTCGACAGTGACCGGCACCCGCGCAAGCTTCTCTATTGCATAACGCGCCACTATCCCGGCGTGCATGGCGGTTCCGCAGGCGACCACAAACACGCGCTTTACGTCCCGCAGCAGCTCGTCGGTGAGACCTATGTTCTCGAAATACGGTTCGCCGTCCTTACAACAGGAATCAAGCGTTTTCTCGACTATTTCCGGCTGCTCGTGTATTTCTTTCAGCATGAAATGCGGGTAGCCGCACTTCTGAGCCTGCTCAACGTCCCACTCGGCAACGTTGACCTCTTTCTGCTCCGGAAGCCCGTGGACGTCATAAAATTCCACCCGGTCGTTTCTCATGCAGACGATATCGTCATTGTCCAGCAGCACATACCTCTTTGTGTATTTCAGGAATGCCGGGATATCGCTGCCGATGAAATACTCGTTCTCACCGATCCCGACGATCAGCGGGCTTTCCTTGCGGGTGGCGTAAACTCTGTCCGGGAAGTCCTTGAAGATGATCCCCAGCGCGTAGCTGCCCTGGAGCTCTTTCAGCGTCTCTGTGATGGCGCGGAGCGGGTTCCTCTCGGAGTAGTAATAATCCAGCAGGCAGGCAACGACCTCGCTGTCCGTCTGGGAGGTGAACGTGTAGCCCTTTTCCGTCAGGAACTGCTTCAGCTCAATGTAATTCTCGATTATGCCGTTATGTACGATAGTCACCCTGCCGTTTGAATGTGGGTGGGAGTTCAGGTCGCTGGGCTCGCCGTGGGTAGCCCATCTGGTGTGACCAATTCCGCAGTGCCCCACCGGGCTTCCCTCAAGGCGGAGCTTCTCGCGCATATCGCTGAGCTTTCCTTTGGTCTTGACCGTCTTTATCCCGGTCTTTTCGAAAACCGCGATACCGGCGCTGTCATAGCCGCGGTACTCCAGCTTCTCCAGACCCTGCATAAGCACGTCAGTGCAGTCGCGCTGACCTATGTATCCTACTATTCCGCACATTATATTTTCCTCCAAGCATAGATTTCTTTATATTTATTCGGTTTCCCCGTTAAAAATTCGTTTTAACTCCCCTTATTATAGCACAGACAGCGGAAAAATGCAAGCCCGCCGGAGCGTTCTGCGCTTTTCCGCTGTGAATTTATTCTACTCTGATTCCGCCGTTAAAGTCCGGCTGAGTAACCTCCGGCTGCTCTGCGGTGGCGGGAGCTTCGGGTTCTGCGGAATCCGGCTCCGCTGTTTCCGGCGCGGGAGGCTCGGACGGCTCATTCTCGGAGGATCCCGGCTCTGCCGTTTCCGGAACGGAGGGTTCCGGTTCGGCAGCGTCAGGCTCCGTGGTTTCAGCCGTTTCCGGCTGCGTTATCTCAGTTTCGCCGTCAGGCTCCCCGGATTCTCCGGTCTGCTCGGGGGCGGGATTTTCCGGCTGCGATGGAATATCGTCAGCGGCGGGTGTATCGGGAACCTCCGGCGTATCCGGAACGGCTGGAGTATCCGGCACGTCAGGCGCTGCCGGGGTATCGCCGGAGTTGTCGGGAGCCTCGCTGCTTCCGCTGCCGGAATAGCTCAGCCCGCTGCGTGCGAAATACGCCTTTACGCCGTCAGCAATGGACTGCGCGATCCCCGACTGATACGAAGAGTCCGCCATGACCATGCACTCGCGCTCGTTGGAGATGAAGCCCATCTCCACCAGCACCGACGGGAAATCCTGCTGGAGCGTTACCCAGTAGTAGCTGTACTTGTCGCCGCGGCTGCTCTGTGTTCCATCATTGTAAACGCTGTAATCGTAATACGCCGACAGCTTGTCGTTTATGCTTTCTGCAAGGGGCTGCGAGAACGGCGTGAAATAATACACCTCAACGCCGTGAGCCTGCTCGTTCAAAGCGGAATTGCAGTGCAGCGAAATGAACATATCCGCGCCGTAAGCCCTCGCCACTGACGGGCGGGTGGTCGTGAGGATAAACTCGCTCTCGGTCTTGAGCCTTACGACTGTTGCGCCCATTGCGGTGAGCTTCTGCTCTAGCTGCTTCGCAACCGCAACGTTCACCGACTGCTCCGTCACGTTGCCGATGGCGCCGGGGTCGAGCCAGTCTGCGGACTTGCCGTAGCCGTGTCCCGGGTCGATCACAATGACCTTGCCGGAAAGGCTGCCAGTGGGAACGTCAAACGTTATCATCAGGTCGCCGCTGTCATCATAATACGCGCCGCAGCCGCTGTAAATTCCCGCCTGGCGGAGCTTCAGGGTCAGACGGAACTTCGGGATCCCGTTACGGGTCACGGTGTCCCAGCTTCCCGCGCTGAAAAGAGAGCAGCTTGAAAAATCCGGGAGCTTTGTAACGCTGGTCACATTGTCGAACACTATCTCAACATCGGACGCGTTGAAGCTTGCGACCCCGTAAGGGCCGTCGTCCTGTTCGGTATAGCTTACCGGGGCGGTCACGTTAAAGGTGGACTTGTAATCAAGGTGGATCTTCACAAAGCTCTTTCCGCCGGAATTTCCGACCGCCTTGACGTACAGATTATTCTCCCCAAGACCAGTATCGGTGAACGTTGTTACGTCGGAAGCCTTGTATCTCCGACCGGAGGTGCTTATCACATAATCTCCGGAGGTGCTCTTGTAATAATCCAGCGAACCCGCCGGGAGCTGCGAAAGCACGGGGCACGGCGCTCCGCCGGTGGTCTGGCTGTCGTAGAGCACGGTGTAGTCGTTCAGGGTCTTTATGTAGGTCACGCTCTCGGAGGAGGAAACCACCGGGGATATCGTGCCGACTATCTCGCCGGTGCCTACGGTGGACTGATCCTCGATGATATCGTCAACCACGACCTCCTTGGGGGGCTCCGGCTCTGCGTCGATGGTGACGCTGCCGCCGGTCATGTATTCCTCTATCCCCTTGTATACGGCATAATAGGTGGTATTCCCCAGGTACTGCTTCTCGCCGATTTTTCCCTCGGGAACGCGGTAATGTCCCACGAACCTTGCGTAATCGGAGTTCGCGTCAAGGTCCTCGCTGGCTCCGGATTTCTCCTTGAGCTTTACGGTGGTTCCGCCTATTACGGCGGTGACCTTACTGCCGCTGTACGCTATCGCCTCCAGCGTTACCCGGGAGCCGCCCTCGACCAGGATATCCTTGGTCTGCTCGATGGAGCTGAGCACGTCCACCCGGCGCTCGATGGAATAGTATATCTTCTTTCCCTTGTGCTCGATAACGAAGCTGTTGCTGCCAATTTTCAGCTCCTTCTGGAAGTAGAAGTTCCCCGCCTCGTTCAGCTTGACCTTCTCGCCGTCAAACAGCACGTCGAAGTTCTCGTCGAACGTTCCCATGAACTTCACCGTGGAATCATATGTAACGAAGCTGGTTTTGCTGGGTGATATCATCTGGAGGGAATCGAACAGCGTGTCAGTGTTTATTTTCTCATCAAAGTATTTCAGCAGCATCGTGGTGGAGCCGAGCCTGTCGTCCCGCAGCGCCTGGAGCGAGTTAAAGCAGCTTCCGCCGAGCGTGGAATAATTCTCCATAATGGTGAGCTGCCGCAGGAGCTGATCCTCATACCAGCCAGCGTACTCGCCGACGCGCTCGTTCAGGTGGAGAACGTACATTTTCGTGTCCGTTTCGTCCGCGAGGGCGCTCCACCAGGATATGACCTTGTCAAAGCCCAGCGCCGCGTCCTGGTCGGTGCCGTATGCCTTGACAACTATCATATCCGCATAGCCGCGGGTCAGGTACTCCTTTGTGTCGCAGTGGCCGTCAAACAGCGCCTGCACGATGTCAGCCGTGTCAGAGCCGCCCTCCTTTGAGGAGGAATTCGCCCACATATCGGTTATCAGCAGCCCGACTGCGGTGGTGTTGCTGGTGCGGCGGATGACCTCCGACAGAGTGCGTATGACGTATTCGTTTGTTTCGTACAGCCAGTTTTCGTAGCCTATGCCGGAGCCGCTCGCCATATATTCCGCGAACATCTCCTGAGTGTCAGACGTGTAATAATCGCTGAGGATAACGCCCTCGCAGGCATACTTCATTGCAAACTTGTGGACTGCCGCCGCAAAGCCTGCCCGGAGCCCTCCGCCCTGTGCGATGATATCCGCGATAAGGGAATCAACGTCAAGCTGGACATACGCGTTGAACCCGTTTTCGTGCGCGTAGTCTATCACCGCGCCGAGCGCTCCCCTGCCGGAATCCATATCCAGGTCGTAGCACTTCTCGCCGTCGCAGTCAGTGTTTATAACCACCGTGTTCATGTCGAAGCCGGAAAGCTCCGCAAACAGCGCGGGAAGCTCCTCCGCTAGCGAAGCGTCCGTCTGCTCCCCCGTGTAGAAATCCACCGTGGGCGTGAGCGTCACCGCGCGCACTCCGTCCGGGAGATAAACCATGCTTCCTCCGGTCATGAGGTCTGCGGCGGTCTCCTGCTCCTCGCCGACAAGCCCCGGCTCTGCTTCCGCTGTCTCCGGCTGGACTTCCTCAGTCGCCGGGAGCGCCGCAGCCGTTCCTGTAACAATGCACACGGCAAGCGCCGCGCCGATCAGTCTTTTAATAAATCTGTTCATTTTTCCCCCGTGATCAGATGAGTTCCCTTAATGCTGAAATTTCCTTGTTTACCGCCGCGCTGACTGAGCTTTCCGGCGCGAACACGCTGCGGTAGCTATACAGCGCGAATCCGCCGTAGCTCTGGCATTTCTTCGCTGCGGCGAGCTGGCGTGAAATAATATCGCTGTTATTTATCCACTCGTATTTTCCGGTGCCCGCCCACTTGTCCTCGCAGCCGACCTTTGAAACGGAAAGCCCCGCGACGATCGGGATCCCGCCCTTTACCCCCAGCGCTTCCCAGTCGTCAAGCGTGGATTTGTACGGCGCTGCGGAATTCTCAAATCCGTAATATATCTGCGGTATCATCATGTCCAGATACCCGAGAGTCGTGCACCACTTACGCACGTCTGCATATAGCTGGTTGTAGTTATTCTCTATCCTGCCCTGTACGCTCACGCTGAACACCGCCGTGGGATTCGCCCCTTTTACGGCGCTGTACAGCTCGGACACCATTCTGTCGCAGTTTGCAAACCGGAAATCCTCCAGGCTGGAGGCTCCGCTGGATTTAAACGCGCTGCTGTCGAACGACGCGTCCATTGTCGGATAGAAATAGTCGTCGATGTGAAGCCCGTCGACATCGTAGTTCGAAACTATCTCGGCGGCGCCCTCGGCGATGTATTCCGTCACCTCGTCATACGCGGGATTGAGGTAGTAGATGTCGTTTACGTCCACTGCGTACTTTCCCGCCATGCCGTCCGCCGAAGCAAAGGTATACACAGGGTAGCCCTTATACCCGGAGATCTGCGAGGTCCCGCAGACCCTCAGCGGATTTATCCATGCCTGGAACGATATCCCCCGGGAGTGCGCCTCCTCGACCATTATTTTCAGCGGGTCGAAGCCCGGGTCCTTTCCGGTGGAGCCAGCCGCATACTTCGTCCACGGGAACAGCTCCGAGCGGTAATACGCGTCACTGTGCGAGCGAACATGAACATATACGGTATTTATCCCCAGGGAAACGCAGTTGTCGAATACCGCGCCGATCCCGCTGCGGAATCCCTTGGCGGTCTGCCCCTGCAATACGTCTGCAAGCTCGATGTAGCTTATCCAGATGCCTTTCACCTCGGAGTAATTCACCGCCTTGTAATCCCTGGCGCCGGAGGTTTCAGAGGGCTTTTCCGCAGGCTCCGCCGCAGTGGAGGTCTTGGTGGTCTTAGTCGGCTTGGTTTTACTCGTGGTGGATCCGACTGTTGTCTGAGAAGTCTTTTTGGTGGAAGCGGAAGTTGTTTCCGGAGCCTTAGTGGTCTGACTGGCGGTCGTCTGCTTTGTGGTTTCAGGAGCCGCAGTGGTCTGGGCGGGCGTCGTCGGCTCGGCGGCGGGTGATTCCTTTTTGGTGGAAGCCGCCGTGGTGACGGCCGGAATTTCTGCCGTATCGTCCACTGGAATTCCGCCGGAATAATCCACTCCGTCAGAGCTGCCTATCTCCGGAATGTTAGAGCCGGAGCCTGTCGCGGAATCGCCGCATCCGTTCAGCAGCATGGCAAGAACAAGGGCAAAAAGCGCCCCCATGCTGGTATTTTTCATATATCGTCCCTCTTACGCGCGGGATTCCCCGATTCCGTTCCCCGCGCTTCTTTATCTATATAGTTAATTTTATTATATCATTATGCGGCTGCGTTGTCAATAGCCGGGAATCAAATTGACATAATAAGACGAGAAAACTATAAAATTTATGCGCAGCGCTATGAAAGTTTTCAATCCAGCCTCAAATTTACGCATTGAATACGCTTCGCTTCCGGCTTAAACAAAAGGCTGGCGGGGGGCGGGTGGTCTCCCCCGGTGGGAGAGGTGTCACGCAGTGCCAGAGGGGTTAGTTTGGCGCAAAAATCGCGTGATTGCTTAACAGATTTGTTTCGTGTTGCGCCAAACTAACGAAAGACCAGAGCCACGCGACTCCGCACGGAGTGCGGATTTAACGCTTTTAAGGCGCTAAAAGGGGTGTGGGTGAAAAACAGGAGAGCGCTTCTCCTTGCGCAATGATCATGCAGAATCGGAATATATGCATCATAAAAGTCTTATCTAAACAATTTAGCAATTTATTTATAATTACTAAAACTGAAGAAAGATAAAATTTGATAAAGAATGCTAAAGCAATTAGATTTCACGATCAAACGGATCATACCTTCTTCATTCTGACCGCGATATACTGCTTTGACGGGAGCTTCACGCGGAATTTCCCGCTGAATCTACCAGCGTGAGTTATCGTCATATTCCAGGCGTCGATTATCTCCACATCGTACTCGCAGCCGTCGTTTATCTCGTAGTCGCGGTAAGCCGGGCGCATGAAGCTGTAGTAGTAAATTCGGTAACCCGTCCGCCGGAATTCTCCGTCGTCTTCCGGAACTGCAAGCAGCTCGTCCCACATTCCTTCGCCGGGTTTAAGCCCGGGAGCGGGGCTTTCCGCCATGATATCCAGCAGGAACTTTATCCTTTTGCAGCTCTCGCCGTGGAGCTTCCCGCCGTGCGACCACCAGATGTCCTCGGGGTCGGTGAGGTAAGCCTCGCCGTGACCCGCGTAGCCTCCCCGGCAGAACGCCTCCCAGAAGCGGCGGAGCATTTCCTCACCGGTGATGTTCCCCCAGCCGTAGGGCATATTCCCCTCGTAGGCTATTTCGTCCAGCACGACCGGCTTCCCGTATTCCCTGTGCCATTCGTCTGTAAGCTCAGCCGTCTTGTATATATCCTGCCGCTGAATGCTGCAGTGCGTGACCCATGCCGCCGAGTGGTCGAAAAATCCCATGCAGTTGTGGATAGAGCGCAGGTGTCCGTATGGGTCGTTCTTTAATATGACATCAGCGTAGTAATTCCAGTCGTCAGCGGTGCGGTCCGGCATGAGGTCGTATTCGTTCGCCAGCGACCACCACACGTTGCTGTACGCCGAGAATCTCGCAGTGACATACTCCAGGTACAGCCGCGACTGCTCCCGGTTCAGCATGGAGAATCCCCAGCGGTCGTAGGGGTGGAACAGAATTATATCCGCTTCGATATGCAGTTCCCGCAGCTTTATTATGCAGTCCTCTATGCTGCGGAAGTACTCCGGCTTGAAATGGTTGAAATCCCACGAATTGCCCTCGGGACAGCCGTTGTATTCGTTGAAGTTGTTCATGTTCAGCACGGAACTGTCCATAGACGTCCATCATAGGGATAGCACGGCGGCTCCGACAGATTATAGGCGTAATGCTTCGGGAACATGCAGAAGCGTATCTTGTTGAATCCGCATTCTGCAAGGTTTCGGAGGGTCAGCGCCTTGGTTTCGGAGGGCTGTAAATGCCAGACATAGCAGGTAGTCCCGGCGGAGTAATACGGCATTCCGTCCGCATAGGCAAAATGGTATTTTCCGGATACGCCGACCATTCCATGCTGACCATTTTCCGGCTGGGTGACTGTAAAGCTTCCCTCCGCGGACTTATCGGAAAAATTGCCGTAAATCCTGAAACGGTATTCGCCGATTTTCTGCGGCATGAATCTTACTATATACACGCCGTTGCCATCGTAGAAGCCGCGTACTGTCCTGCTTTCCGCGCCGGATATTTCCGCGTAGATACTGCGCTCCGTGAACGGATTCCCGTCGGAAACGCCACCGCATTTTATTTCAAGAGTTCCGTAGAGCGGAACAGTTCTGCTGTATTTCATAAAGCCTCCATAATATAAATAACTGCTCCGAAACCGGGGCAGTTATTATTATAGTCTTATTTTCTGTAATCGTCAAGCACCGATTCAACCACCGGATTTATCTCCGCGCTGAGCTGCGTCCAGGATTCGCCCTCGAATGCAACGTTGTTAAGTATCGAGTAGTTGTTCCAGAACTCCTGACCGAATCCGAAGCCGCCCTCGTTCACGAAAGTGAATTTCTCCGGGTCGCACATCTCGCGCCAGAGGTCGTATTCCTGCTCGCCCCATACTATTTCCCACTTCTGCATGCCCTCGTACTTTCCGGAGGTGAAGTACACCGGCTCCGGAGAAACATGGTCGGCTCTGACCTGCGCGATCACATTCTCGTCAGTGTCGTACACGCGGAAGCAGTTTATCATATCCACGGCGCCCTTGATGTTCTTCGCGCCCTTGGGCACTACAAAGCCGTAGGTGTTGTACGCGGAGTAGTACTTATCCGCCTGAGTGTCCCGGGGGAACGGCACGAACGCGAAATCGGAAACGGTGTTCAGTATATCGTTCTCAACGCCCTGCGGATTCTGAACCTGCTTCGTTGCGGCGGTGTAACACAGGTGCGCTTTCATCGCAGGCGGTAAGGCTTGCGACCATTCCTGCGGTAGGTATTCCGGCGATTATTTTTCTTTATCTGTTCATAGATATCCTCCTTGAAATTATATTGAAAATCTGTTATACTGTTGATATTGAGGGGGTGCTGTATATGGTCTTTCAGCAGGAATTCCAGACCGCCGACCAGCCGGAGAAGAACCACGCCGCCTGCGCGGTCTATCACACGGCCGTTGACGGCAATTATCCTCTGCACTGCCATTCGTACTATGAGATATCCTACGTCATAAGCGGTGAGCGCTACGAGGTCATAAACGGCAGGCAGTACAACGTAAAGGAGAACACGCTGGTGTTCATTCCGCCGCTTGCATTTCATGCAAACTACAACGTCTGCGCCACCGATGTCGCCGTGATACAGTTCTCAACGGGATTTCTCCGGGACACGCCCTCCGTAATGAGCGATTCGCTGATACTCAGACGCCCGGACGGGCTTCCGCCGGTTTTCACTCCAGGAGTTGGCGGTGTGACCTACAATACGCTCCAGCGGATAATTGAAGTATGCTCCGCCGGCGAACTGGAGAACTACGCGCCGGCCACCGTGCTGACCGACCAGTTCCGCAAGAACGGAATGGTGCTGGAGCTTGTCGCGGCGCTGCTTCAGGAGAACGGCGTCATTCCCGCCGAGGGAGCCGGGATCTCCACCCAGAACGTAAGGCTTGACCGGATAATCGAGCATATTCTGAGCCATCCAGCTGAAAAGCTTGACATGAAAACCGCCGCTGCAATGGCGAATATGAGCTACTTTGCGTTCAGCCGGAACTTCAAATCCGCAGTCGGGCTGAACTTTTCGGATTACTGCAATCTGCTTCGCATTCGTTTCGCGGAGGACAAGCTGATATCCACCGATATGCCGATTTCCGATATAGCGGCTGAAATCGGAATCGACACGCCCAGCTACTTCTCAAGGCTGTTCAAGAACACAAACGGGATATCCCCGCAGGAATTCCGGAACAGGAACCGCCCCCGCTGATGTTACTTAGCGAATGAGAACGAAACCAGCTCGAACAGCGGCTTCTGCTCGAACGCTTCCACGAACCAGCCGCCGTAGCCGTGTTCTGCCCTGAAATACACGGCACGCCTTCCGGTCACGCTCTTTACGGTGGCTGAGTAAACTCCGTCATGCGTTCCAATTTCACACACGCCTATTTCCGTACCGTTTTCGTGATCGTCTATCAGAATATGCAGTTTGGAATGACACCCGGCGCCGTTTACTTTCGCAAAGAATTTCATCGTACTGCTAGAATTGTCCTTGCCGAATTCAAAGTACTTATAGCCGATGACTGCGCCGTTCTTTATGTTAGTCACCGGACGCGTGAAGAAGTCCTTTTCTGTGACATAGCATCCGCCAAGAAGCACGCAGGCAATCTCTGCCTCGTTGGTTTTGTACGGCGAGAGGTACTCCTCAAAGCCCAGCGAGGTCATTTCCACCGTGGGGATAGTGCCGTCCGGGAGAATGCTTATCTTCTCAACGCAGGCTCTGCGGGACATTATGGAGTTGTTAGTCATGCGGTGGTAGAAGATGTACCACTGACCGTTTATGCAGCACACCGAGCCGTGGTCGTTGCCGCCGGGGTACTGGTTGCCGTTGTCGATGATGTACCCGCGGTAGGTGAAAGGTCCTGTTGGCTTGTCGGATGTCGCGTAGGCAAGGCGGCAGCCGATGGGCGGTTTCGGCGAATATATCAGGTAGTAGGTGCCGTTTATTTTCCTCGGGGAGCTTGCCTCGAAGAATCTGAACGGCTCTGTTTCCGGTATCACATTTTCTTTCAGTGAGCCGTCGATTATTCGTACATATTGTCCGGGTTTATCTCGTTCATGTAGGAATGCTCGAAACCGTAATATATGTACACTCTGCCGTCGTCGTCAACAAGTACTCCGGCGTCGTTGAATATTCCGTCGTCACCCGCGTTTCCGTCGGTATATTTGTAAGTCGAGAGCAGCCTGAACGGTCCCTCGGGAACATCGCTGACTCCCACGCAGCCTTTGGAGCCGAGAATGTACGCATAAAGGTAGTACTTCCCGTCCTTTTTCGATAACGTCGGGAGCGTACAGCGGGCTGTCAGTCCATGGCGTATCAGAAGCGTGATCCCTGTCGGGGATAGTGTGGAAGCTGTCTCCGTGGCACTCCCACTTGTTGAGGTCGGATATCGGCGCTGACCAGACTTTCAGTTTGTAGTCGCAGAATGAATCGGAATCCGGACGGTCGTGCGAACCGTACAGATAAACACGGTCGCCGAATACTCGCGGCTCTCCGTCCGGGATATACTCCCACAGTGGTAAGAAAGGATTCGGCATTTACTGCTCCTTTCCCGCCTTTGACGGCGCTATCAGCTTTTTGATGAATTCGGGATTCCTGAACCTCGCGTTGTTGCGGTCGTACTCATCGCCGGAGGTGTCCCAGAGTATCGGGCAGGCTCCTATCTCATACATCGCGGAGGAAACGTCCAGCATATAAGCTTCCTTGGTTTCGCGGGTCTTGTTTTTCCCGAAGCAGCCGTATTCTCCGACTATGACGGGTATTCCGTTGTCGATGAAAGTCGTTTTTAGAAGGTTCATGCAGCGGTTCAGCTCCGCAATGTCGGATTCGCTGCCCCAGTCGGTTTTAGCCTTGCCCCAGTCAGCGTCCTTTTCAAGAATCGTGAGCGTTGACGGATTGTAATAATGCACTGACACCGCAAGGCGTCCAGCCGGGTCGCTTGGCATTTTGAAAAGCTCATCGCAGGTGAGGTCTATATCCGTGTTGTAACCGGAAATCAGCAGGTGGCGTTTTGCGTTATTGCCGCCGGTCGCTCTCACGGTATCAACAAACGTCTGGTTTACCCTGTTCACAAGGTCGTAGGAGGATTGCTTTTCAGCGCCGTTAGTTCCGCTGTATCTGTTCCAGAGGCTGTCCCAGCCGAGTTCCTCGTTCTGGGATTCAAACACCAGCTTGTCGCTGCGGTCTTTAAACTGCTCTGCTATCTGCTTCCACATGGCGGTGTAGCGCTTCATGTTCTCGTCGATGTTCTCCGGGAACTTGTTCACCCAGCCGTTGTCGTAATGAATGTTGACTATAACATACATTCCCGTGCCTAGCGCCGTATCAACGACCTCCTGCACCCTCGCGGCATAATCCGGATTTATCGTATATGTGCCATCGTCCGCCATCATGTTCGACCACGCCACCGGGACCCGCAGCACGCCGAATCCGGCGTCCGCATAGCCTTGGATATCCTCGGCGGTTATTATCGGGCTTCCCCATGCTCTTTCGTAGCTTGACGGAGTTGAGCCGTTTATCCAGTCGCCGCAGGCTTCAAGCGTGTTTCCGAGGTTTATTCCGTAACCCATTTCGCGGACGACCTCCATCGTGGAAATGTCACGCATTCCATTGTCGGAGCCGCTGCACCCAGTCATCATTACAGCCATGATAACTACAAGTATCGCGGAAAGTATATTGTTCATTATTCTCCCCCTGTGCAAAGTGCATAAAGTTTTTTACTTTCTGATTTAATTTTACAATATATTATCCATTATCGCAACGGGCGAATTTGCGAATTACTTATACTATGCCACAAAAAATTGCGCCGGATTTATATTCAGATTTTGTATACCCAGTTTTCCTTGCGGGGCTTTGGCGCGGGGACTTCCTTTGCAGGATATCCGATAATGCATTGACCTATGCCCTCGTAGTCGCCCTCTATGCCAAGGGATTTGAGGAGATCCTTTCCCTCCGGGGATTCGAATTCCTCCTTTGCGCGGTGTATCCAGCAGCTTCCAAGCCCGACTGCATTGGCGGCAAGCATGAGGTTCTCCATAACCAGACTGCCGTCGTACATATACGTTCCGACGCTCTTGTCCGCAAGCACCACCAGAACCACCGGAGCCCCGTAGAACGGGTCAACAGAGGCTCCCATGACTGCGGCGTTCATTTTTGACAGCTTGTCGCGTGTCGCCTTGTCAGTGACCTCTATAATTATCGGGGACTGGCGGTTCATGCCGGTGGGGGCGTAGGTTCCCGCCTCGACCACCTGGTCGATAAGCTCCTGCGGGGGCATTTCCGGCTTGTACGCCTTTACGCTCCGGCGGGTCATAATATTGTTAAGCGCTTCATTCATAATGTATTCTCCTTTCATGGGTGTTCCATATCTTGATGATATCACATATTTTTTCGTCTGTCAATACAATATGTGTGAAAGAATGCTGAAAATTATCCCAGCGCTTCAAGCAGGCTCAGCGCGAACCACTTCACCTCCGGGCGGTCGGCTATCTCCCAGAGCCTGGACGTGCAGCATACCGCGCCGTCCATACGGTAGAGAAGCCCCAGGCGCTTGCGGCGCTCCGGATTGTCTATGACCCACACCTCCGGCTCGATCCCGGTTCCGTCAAGGTCGGCGCAGCGGCTGTGGGTGACTATCTCGTACCACTGCGGAGTTGTGAAGCTCTCGCACGGGAATTTCGCCAGCAGCTCGGATTTTTTGTCGATAAGCAGACCCAGCGTTCCGGTGGGAACCGGCTTCTTCATGCTCTCGGAGATACTGCGGAACATTCCGTAGCACCAGAAATCTGTGCAGTACTCGCCGGGCAGCGAACCCTCCGGCAGCTCGGGAACGCACAGAACTCCGCGCCGCTTCGCTTTTTCAATGTCGCGGGTTATTTCAATGTGCTTTCCGCCGTAGCTTATGCCGCCCTCGGTTATGCTTATCGCAAGGTCGGGGTACAGGTACAGCGTGTAGAAATTCTCCGCCTCGCCCTCAACGGAGATGTGAAGCTCCGCCTTTAACGGCTCGTCGCAGCCTACGCTGAACGAAATGCTCCTTGCCCGGTATATCCTGCCGTTCCGCTCGATTATCTCAGAAGCGCCGGAATCCAGCACCTTTCCCTCTGCGGTGAGCTCCCAGGTGATTTCCTTTCCGGCGAGATCCGGTTCGGTGGAGGACGCAATAAGTCCGCACTGAATATCGTCTCCCGCCTTGAACACAAACCCGTCCAGCTCGGCGAGAACCACGGTTTCACCGCAGAAGCGCTGCCATTCCTCGGGAGTTACAAGCCCCTTTGACTTTAAATGCGCGTTAAGTATCCCCACCGTAGCGATTCCCTGCCCCGGGAAATCCTGAATATCCAGAAGCTGGAACCCGCTCATCATTGAGCTGCGCATTGCCGCTTCGATATCCCGGCGGTAGCAGTCCACTGCGAGCGCCCCGGAAGCATGGAAGAAATCCTTCCAGCGGTGGAGCATTCCGGCTTCTTCAAGGCCCCTGCGGTAAGCCGCGTAAGCCTCGTGGCGGACCGGACCCGTGTAGTCCTTTATCTCGTCGAAATCCGGGAATATCGCGTACTGCCCGACCTCGTGGGAAATCACCGGGACGTGAACGGAAATGTTGTCCCAGCTTTCCGCCCTGACCTTGCGCATTTCGGTGCCGTACTGTATCATGATCTCGCCGTTTTCGTCCGTCACCTGTGCGCCGCCGAGCGCCGCCGCTTCGTCTATCAGCGGGTCGTAATTATGCATGCTGTTGGGGTAATTCGTCTGGATATGCCCCTGCGGCGCGTCGCACATTGCGTAGCTTCCGCGGATAAGGCGGTCTTTTCCAAGGCGCACTCCGCTGAAAAAGTCCTCGCTTTCAAGCACGCACGGCACGAACTGAAAGTTATTCGAGCCGCCCGCGTACAGCTTGTCCGGGAACTCCGCCTTGTAGCCGGAGATCAGCTCGTTCAGGCGCTCCTTGCTGCCCCACAGCTCGTTGCCCATGCTCATCATGACGAAGCTGGGGTGGTGTCCGTATTCACGGAGAATGCGCCAGCCCTCTTCCCGCAGGAATTCGTGCTCCTCGCCGAAAACGTCCGGGATAGTCCCCCAGAACGGAAGCTCCGGCTGCATATAGATCCCCATGATGTCCGCCGCCTCGAACGCTGCGTCAGGCGGGCAGCAGGTGTGGAAACGGTAGTGATTTATGCCGTACATCGCCGCTGTTTCGAACACCTTTATCCAGGAATCCACGTCCGTGGGCATATATCCGGTCTCCGGGAACACCATTCCGTCGTGCTTTCCGCGCAGGAACGTCTGCTGACCGTTTATCAGCAGAGTGCGGTCGTCATGTGACATTCTGCGAAGTCCGGTGGTAAACGTCCAGCGGTCGCCGGAAATCTCTATCTCCAGCTTCAGCGGCGTGGGGGCGCGGTCACTCCACAGAGGTGCGCCGGGCACGGAAATGTCGCACTCCAGCGGCCTTTCGTTGGTGAATTCCGCTTCGGCGGAGCCATAGTCCTGCTCCCCGTCATAAATGCGGAGCCTTGCAGTCCCGCAAAGCTCTCCGTCCACCTCCGCAGCGACATGGAACGAGCGCTTCTCCTGGTCGGGAATTATGCGGACATTTCCGGCGCAGGCGCGGTAGGACTGCAGCTCGATACGTCCAACGATGCCGTTCCAGTTGGTCTGCGTGTCGCGGGAGGTAAGGTGCCCGCCGCCGGTGGGATAATCGGTATTGTCAACGCAGATAACAAGCTCGTGCGTTCCGGCGGGAACTCCGTTAAGGGAATAGCGGTGCGGGGCGCAGAGCGAGCAGCAGCTCCCGACCAGCTTTCCGTCAAGGAAAACGCGCGTTTTTCTGGTGCGCTCCAGGAAAAGGGTCAGGTTATTCGCCGCCATTTCCGGGGAAATATCAATGCTCCTGCGGAACCACGCGAAGCCCTCAAACTTGTGCAGCTCCGTAAGGCAGCCGTACTCTATCTCTTTGTTTAGCTTCCCGAGACCGGCGTTCGATGTGGAATCCGGCAGGTTTATTCTGTCAGGGTAGCTTTCAGGGAGGAGGTCGTTCTTGCTCTCGTCAAGGAAAACCTCCCACTGTCCGCTAAGGTCTGTTATTGTCATGGTGTACCTCCGTGCTTTATTATAGAAATATTATACAAGAAAATCCCGGAGAAATCAACCAGTTTTTTAAAAAAACAGGAGAGCCGAAGCCCTCCTGAAAATATGTAGATCACTCTCTTTTTATCGCCTCAAGCGCCGAGATATGCACCGCCTTGTTAGCCGGATAGAACCCGGAGCCAAGCCCGATGAAAATTGAGAACACGATAGCGAACGCGTAAAGCCACAGCGGAACTATGGACATCGGGCTGTTCGCCGGGTCCATGGCAGTGGTGACTACGCTCCACAGGGACGGAATATCCGTTATCTGGATCGCTTTCGCGGCTTCATTCGTTGCGATGTTCATGCCCACTGAGATGAAGAAGCTCAGCAGGCTGCCCACAAGTCCGCCGATAAGACCGATGAATCCCGCTTCCATCAGGAACACCTCGCGGATATTTCCAAGGAAGCAGCCCAGCGCCTTCATGACGCCGATCTCACGGGTGCGCTCTGAAATTGACATTATCATCGTGTTACATATGCCAAGCGCCGCAACAAACAGGGAAACCGCGCCAAGTCCGCCGAGCATCATCTGCTGCTTGCGCGCCTCTTCTTCAAGTGGCTTGCGGACGCTCTCCATCGAATATGTGGTGTAGCCCAGTTTCTTTATCTCGCTCTCAATGTCAGCCACCTGGGAGATGTCCTTTGCCTTGACATATATCTCGTTGTATTCGGTGTTCTGGCTGTTTGTGGACGGATAGAACATCTTATAGAGCGACTGGAGGTCGCTGGTCATGAAGATAAGTCCCTCGCTGGTACAGTAATCCTTGTTGTAGTCCTCCTTGACGATGCCCGTTACCTTGATATCCTGATACTTTTTAGCGTCATAATCTTCATAGGTGTACAGCTCCAGCTTGATGGTCTGACCAAGCAGGCTTATATACGGGTCGGGCAGCTCAGCGTCCGGATTGTACTCATAGAATCCGGAGCCGTTGTCGGTATACATCGCGCTCCAGCGGTCAATGGTGTTGTGACCGTCCGGGCGCTGCGTGTCAACAAGGTTGTACGCCGTGTACTGTCCGGCGAGAACTTCGAAGGAGTTCTTCGGATACGAGCCCTCCAGGAGCTGGAAGCCGAATTTCTCCATCGCGTCCTTGTTTACACCGACGACCTGAACCCACTGCATCTCGTACCGGTCGTTATCTCCGACATATGCCTGGAGATTGATGTTGTTGAGCTGCGATTTTCCTATCGCCACATCAACGTTTGCAATATTTGAGAACTTCTTTATTGCCTTGTCGTCCAGCTTAGCGTCCTTGCGCCCGCTGGAATACACCTGTATCAGCGTAAGGTCGCCCATTCCCTCCAGCATTATCTGCTGTGAATTCTGGACGCCGATGCCTATCGACATCATTATTACGATGGCGCAGCAGCCCACCACAACGCCGAGCACGGTCAGAAATGTCCGTGACTTGCGGCGCGTGAGGTTTTGCAGGCACATCTTTATCATGTCAAATAATTTCATGGTTCATCACCATTAAACCTTTGTGGTGTCGTTGCTGTCGGACTTGTCGTCGTCAAGCTCATCCTCCCAGTCGATGTCGTCCGCTGTGAGCTTCTTGCCATTCTTGCGCTTCTTGTGAACGACCACGATTATAACGACCACAGCCGCGACAACAAGCACGCTGCCGCCGATTATTACGGCGATCCACGGGAATCCGCCTTCGCCGGACTCAGTGGTCTCAACGGTCATGGGGTAGTCCGGGAAATCCCACTGCTGCTCGATTGCGGTGAAACTTACAGGGAGTTCCTTGACGATTTCATTCATGTTGGAATCCTCGTATGTTACCTTGATAACAAAGGAGACCGTTCCGCCCATTGTGGGGGTTACCACGAAATCCACCGTGCCGTTTCCGCCCGCCTGGATATTGCCTATTACCTTCTCAGTGGAGAGAGCGGTGTAGCCGGGGTCGGAATAGCCGCCGTCAGAATAGTCGCCGTCGATATACCCGGCGCTGCCCATAGCACCGCCGTCAGCGTAATCCATACCATCAACCGCAATGCCTGTTTCTCCGGCTGCGGCTGAATCGCTGTCAATGGCGGTCAGCGGGGTTATTCCATCGTCTGCTCCGGAATTGATCATTCCCTCAGCAGTGCCATACACGCCGGACATTCCGTCGTCTGCGCCGATGTCGCTGCCGGCTCCATTATCGGCGGGAGTGCTGGAGGCAACTATCTCCGCCTTT
This sequence comes from uncultured Oscillospiraceae bacterium, assembly GCA_934448295.1. Lineage (GTDB taxonomy): Bacteria > Bacillota > Clostridia > Oscillospirales > Ruminococcaceae > CAG-115. The sequence goes on along the minus strand of CAKSEY010000007.1, from coordinate 88,426 downwards.
ACATTGGAAGCGTCCGCACGCCCCTTGTTCATGTAGCTGAGGGTGATGTAAACCTCGTTGCCAACGTAAACGTCATAGGTGGGTGTGCTTACTGAAAGGGTGAGCTTATCCGGCTGATAAAGCGGGATATATATGGTCTGGTCGGAGGTCAGTGTTGTTCTAGTGTCGTTCACAACATAGTCATACTTGAACGAAACGGTAACAGAAGATGTTCCCGTTGCCGCAGTGGGGAGCGCACGAAGCTGGATAGACTCGCTGGAAGCGGCAGCCGCTGCAAGACTCTGATAGAAGAACGAACTGCTTCCGCCGTAGATGGACAGGTCGCCGCTGGCGCCGATAGTCATTACCACATTCTCAATGGAAGTGGACGCGCTGGTATTGTAGAAATCAAGGTCAAGCGTGAACACGTCGCCCGCCGCGATCTGGTCTGCGCCTATGTCGTATTTGCCGATGATTATGTTGGGAGCCGCCGCAGAATCGCCGGCTACGCCCTCAGCCGCCGCAATGAGCGTCACGGAGGAGGTCGCCTCAGCTTGCTTTTCCTCCTGTTCGCCGTAGGTATACTTCATTGCTGCGGTTATTCCCTGCTTTACAGAGTTTATCTTCTTCAGCGTGCGGAACCTTACGCTGAGGTCTGCTGTGCCGCCGGGAGCGATCTCGCTGATAAAGCCGGCTTCCGTGCCGTCAAGGAAATACATATCGTCCGTTGAAGTGAGGTCGATAAACACGTCCTTTACGGCTGTATCGCCGAAGTTTTTGAAAGTGATAACGTAATCGTACTCAGTGTCTGCGACAAGCGCCTTGCCGAGCTTCTCGCCTGAAATGCGCACCATGGGGGCGTTCGCGTCCGCAACGGCAGCCAGGAGAGATACAGTCGAGGTGGACTCCGCCTGCTTGGACGAGCCGTATGAATACTTCAATCCAGCCGTAATTACCTGCTTTATCGCCGTGATCTTTTCACTGGTGTGGAACTTCACATTCAGCTCGGCAGTTTCGCCCGGCTTTATCTCGCTGATGAAGCCGGAATCCGTGCCGTCAAGGAAATACATATCATCCGTTGCGGTGAGGTCTGCCATCACATTGCTGACTGAGGTGTCTCCGTAGTTTTTCACATACAGGGTATAGCTGTATTCAGTATCGCTGACAAGCGCCTGGGGAAGTCTCGCGCCGGAAACGCGGAGCACGGGTGCAGATCTGCCGTCAGTTACCTTGGAAAGAAGCGACAGCGAGGAAGTGCCTTCCGCCTGCTTGATGGAGGTGTCCCTGCCGTATGAATACTTAAACGCCGCCGTTATGCTCTGCCTTGCCGCGGTGATATCCTGGTTGGTGCGGAACTTGACCTTGAGCTTTGCGGTATCGCCGGGACGAATTATGCTGATAAAGCCGGATTCCGTGCCGTCAAGGAAATACATATCGTCAGAAGCCGTGAGGTCTGCGAAAACGTCTCTGACCGTGATATCGCCGTAGTTCTTCACCAGAATAGTGTACGAATATTCCTGGTCAGCGGTGAGCGCCTCCGTCATTCCGCTGCCGGAAATGCGGAGCACGGGCACGGTCGAAACCTCGGACGACAGATATATGGAGCCGGTCTTGGTGTCGGCGGTATTTACCCCTGCCTTATCATAATAATACTCGATATCGATATCAAGCGACTGGGTCGCGGAGGTTATATCCGCCAGCGTGTTGAAGTTGACCAAAATACGCTTCGATTTGCCAGCCTTGATGCTATCAACAAAGAACTGGTCGCTGCCCTTTACAAGATTCAGGCAGTCGCTGCCCTTTACCTTGATGGTGATATTGTTCATATCGCCGGTTCCCTTGTTGGTTATGGTGAACGCCTTGCGGTACTGTCCGCCCGCAACCAGAGGATTCACAAAGGGCTCGTAGGTGATGACCGGAAGCGGCGTGGTCTCCTCCACCGCTTTTCCAAGCATGATGAAGGTCTGCTCATAGCTTCCGTCAGGCTCCTCGCTGCCATACTTGTATGTATATTTCAGCGACGCGGTGAGCGACTGGCGCAGCGCGGTGAACTCCTCCATCGTGCGGAAGCTTATGTTTATCTTCTTTTCCGTGTTGACGGGTATGGAATCGAAATATTTATTGCCTGTGCCGCCGGTGATGAAAATGCCGTCGGAGGAAGCGATATTCACGAATACGCCGTTCATGTCAGCAGAGCCGATATTCCTGACCGTCAGCACCCCGGTGTAATCCTTGCCAGCCTCCAGCGTTGTTTCCGCAAGGGAAAAATCAGTGAGGACGACCGGGTATACCTTTTCAACCGTGGAGACCTCCGCGGCTACCGCCACCTGAGCGGAAGCGCTTCCAGTTGCCTCGGAGGTGCCGTTGTCGTAATAATACCTCAGCGAAACGCCAAAATTCTGCTTTTCTGCGTTGATTTTTTCAAGCGCCTTGTACTTTATCGTGAGCACCTTTTCGCCCTTGAAATCAATGCTCTCGATATCCTGCGTGCCTGTGCCCTCAATGATAAGGATATCGTCAGAGGGCGATACCTCGGCGAGAATATTATACGCGGCAGTGGAGCCGAGATTCTTCAGCCTTATCTTGAATTCTCCGGTCTCGCCAGCCTTTATCGGAGCGTCCGGCTCTACTGCGGAGATCTTGATTATCGGCTCTGCAACGTTTATGTCAGGGGTTTCCGTCTTGTCCGGAATATTGCACTCGGTGATGGTAACTGAGCCGGTGGCGTAATCGTTCCCGCCTGCATACCCTACCATAAAGCCGAAAGCCTTGTCGCCGCCCGTCCATTTGCAGCCGCTCAGCACCACGTCGTATTTCAGCAGCTCGTCGCCGGAAGACGTTATCGTCAGGGACTCCACCGTGCCCTTGAAATCGTCCATGCTCTTGATGAAATCAATGTTGGAGCTTGCGCCGACCTGGGAGGTCTTTACCTTGATATCCTTAATTGATATCTTTAATCTGAACGTTGTGGACGGAGTTACGCTGCCCATTGCCTTTCCATTGCTGTTGAGCACCTCGTAGCCTATGACAATGGGGTTCAGCGTGATCCCGCTGCTCTCCTCCGTGGCGGCGAACGCAGTGAACGGAACCGCCGCCGGAACGGACGCAGTAAGAACGGCTGCGCCCAGCATTACTGAAAAAATCCTGTTAAGATACCTTTTCATTATTCTCTCCTTTAGTATCGCTGACAATTTTTCCATCGACAAGTGTAACTATCCTGTCAGCGTATTTGGCAAGCTCGGGGTCGTGCGTTACCAGAACGATCGTCTGGTTGTATTTACGCGCAAAGGACTTTATCATGTCCATTACCTCAACTGTTGTCTTAGAATCAAGGTTTCCTGTCGGCTCGTCCGCAAACACCACGTCGGGTCTTGCAACGAAAGCCCTCGCAATGCCGACTCGCTGCTGCTGACCGCCGGACATCTGCCGCGGATAATGCTTCAGCCGGTTCCCCAGACCGACCTTTTTCAGCATTGCCACCGCTTTCCGTGTGCGCTCCCTGCGGTTTTCGCCCCTGAACATCAGCGGCATCGCAACGTTTTCCACCGCCGTCATGAACGGCAGCAGGTTATATGACTGGAACACGAAACCAATGTGCTTCTGCCGGAACGACGCCAGCTTGTTTTCGCTGAGTCTTGTTATCGGGACGCCCCTTATGTAAACATCGCCGAATGTGGGCTTTTCCAGCCCGGCAAGCTGATTCAGCAGCGTGGACTTACCAGAGCCCGACGTTCCGAAAATGCAGCACAGCTCCCCTTCCATTATTTCAAGGTTGATACGCTTCAGCGCGACGACTGAGTCGCCGCCCTCTATTTCATATACCTTCCGGAGATCCTTGACGCGTATCATCACCCTTGGCTTCCTGGGATTTTCGTTTTCCAAATTGTCACCCCCTTTGGTTTCTCTACCAATAAAACAGCCGGGAATACCCGTTGGTTGCATTTTCCTGGCATATTAATTTCATATAGCAGTATATCATTTTTATTATAAGATGTCAATACATATTACAAAACTGTAATATTTTATACAATTCACAGCGAGCCTGTGCGGATTCTGTTGACATTATCCTCGGAAAAGAGTATAATTACAACATAAGAAGGTGCTTTAAATGTGGATATTACTTGCTGCCGGCTCGGCATTCTTTGCCGGAGTCACCTCCATACTTGCGAAATGCGGTATCCGGAAAACTGATTCCACTGTTGCAACCGCCGTCCGCACGATAGTGGTACTTATTATGTCGGCGCTGATGGTGCTGATAGTCGGCTCTGCCGGGACAATAACGCAGATAAGCGGCAAAAGCTGGCTGTTCCTCGTTCTTTCCGGGCTTTCCACCGGAGCCTCGTGGCTGTGCTATTTCAGGGCGCTCCAGAACGGCGATGTAAACAAGGTGGTGCCCATCGACAAATCCAGCACGATCCTGACCATGCTGATGGCGTTCATTTTCTTACAGGAGAGCATTTCCCTGCTGAAGGTCGTCTGCATTGTCGTCATTGCCGCCGGAACGCTGCTCATGCTTGAGAAGAAGGACGTCACCGGAGAAAAGAAAAGCCGCGTATGGCTGCCGTATGCCGTGCTTTCCGCAGTGTTCGCCGCGGCTACCTCCATTCTCGGTAAAATAGGCATTTCCGACGTTGAATCCAACCTCGGCACCACGATAAGAACCGCCGTAGTCCTGCTGATGGCATGGATGATGGTGCTTGTGACCGGAAAAAACGATAAGGTGCGCGAAATCCCCCGCAAGGAGCTGCTGTTCATCTGCCTCAGCGGTCTCGCCACCGGAGCCTCGTGGCTGTGCTACTACAAAGCGCTCCAGGACGGTCCCGCAAGTATCGTTGCGCCGATAGACAAGCTCAGCATACTTGTGACCGTGCTGTTCTCGCGTATCGTGTTCAAGGAAAAGCTCTCGCTCAAATCAGGTATTGGACTGGCGCTGCTCACAGCCGGAACGCTGCTTCTGCTGCTGTGAACGTGAATCGGGGGCTTATCACTGTATTTTATTCGAAATCCCCAGAGTACATGATCCCGGAGCAAACGACCGCTCGTTTGTTACGGGATTTTTGCGTATAAAAACGACCAAAGCTTTTCCCTTTGGTCGTTTGATGTGTTTGTAAACTGCCCGATAAACGGGAAGGTGTTTATTTCTTCTTTTTCGGTTTTGAGGCAGGCAGTTCATCATACATTGCATGAAACAAGCCTGTCAAAAAATCCTTATTATCAACTTCATCTACCAACAACATCTCTTTTGCTCCCTCATAGGGTAATTCATACGGAGCTGTCGGCATATAACTAATTGCTGATTTTACTGGTTTAACAAGTAATCTATCGTCATAGATTCCACCTACAATCCTGCCACGATAATAAATAATAAATTCTCCCATCATAGCTCAATAAGTAATTTCTTCTAACTCAGATAGCTGCCCTAAAATAAATTCTAAATATTCCTTGCTTGACGCCATATTTCTACCTCAAATTCCGATTTTCCAGCACGAAAGCAATCCGGTGCCGCAGGGGCAAAGTCACTCAGGCTGAAGCGGATTCCGTGCAGTTCGTTATCAAGACGGACTCCATCTAGGTGCCTGAAGTCGCCGTACATAGCGGGCTTAGCCGGAAGTACGCCGCCTGAGCCCGCTGCCTCTTCTCCATGACAGGCGCCGTTACAGCTCCTTGCGCTTGCTTACTATGATGTAGTTGACCGCCTTTTTCGTGGGGTACTTCACGCTGGTTGCCGTCACCGTATATACGCCCTCGGAGGACGGCGCCTTGTATATGCCGTTGCGGCTGATGGTGCCGCCGTTCTTGTCCTCGACATTCCAGATACAGTTCATGTTGTCGCTGCCCTCTATCACACACTCGAGGCTCACCGTGCCACGCGGCTCAATGTTTACGAGGTTCGGCTTAATGGATATGGATACCTTTTCCACCTCCATCATATCCTCGGCGGTCTTTTCTTCCGACAGGACAGCCTGCCAGTGGAGCCTTATGCTGCCTGCGTTCACCTTGTCAAGCAGCTTCACCGCTATGCGGAAAGTCCCCTTGCTGCTGTATGAGATTATGCTGTACTGGAGCTTCGGAAAATCCATGCCGTAGGGGCTGCCCTCGAACAGCTCCGGGTCGCCGTAAATCACCGCGTCGTTCTCGCCGACAAAGCTGTCCGTGCACTCAAACCCCACTGTGTAGCTGATGTTTCCCTCGCCAAGGCCGTGCACTATCTCCTGCGAATAATACACCCGTCCGCGCAGGTCGTTGGTGATGTCTATGCTCTCCACGCCGGAGCAAACGAGGTTCTTCTGCTTATCGGAGGTCTGCTCCCGGCGCACCTCGGCACTGCCGCCCGGCTGGCGCGCGGCGGGCTGCACCGGCACTCTTTCCGTCAAGAAGGCAAGCTGCGGGCTCAAGATATACTGGTCGAACGGAAGCTGCCGCACCAGCCCGATATACGGCGCTTCGCGGCTTCCCGTCAGGTAGAGCTGCGCAAGATATATCGGGTCGTCGCCGTAAAGCCGCGCCGGGTCGGCATGTAAGAACTCGCTGCGGAGCCTGTCGCTCACCCTGCCGTCTATCAGCTCGAACATTGCAGCAGCGCCTTTGATTCCAGTCACGCGCTCATCGCCGACAACTATATTTATAGCCTCGGCAGCGGCGGAAACTATCCCAGTGCCGGCGCTGCGGCGCTTTGGCGGGAGCGTTATCCTGCCCTGCCAGAAGTCGCAGGTATCGGTTGCGTTGTAATATTCTGCGGTGTTCCCCTCGCTGAAATCGTCGCTGGAGAGCTCCAGCGCCACGGACAGCGCCTTGTCCAGCCCCCGCTTCTCAACCGTCAGCGTGACGATAAGGCACTCGTCCACCCCAACGTATTTCGGGACAGCCATCGACACGGTGAGCTGCTCGGTGCGGTACAGCTCGACTACCGTCTCGGACAGCCTGCACAGCCCGCACAGTCCATCCGCCGGGCGCTCGTTGGTGAGGTACAGCCTGTAACCCTCGCGCACCCGGTCGTATTCTTCCCTGGCGCTGTCGCAGACGGGGGCGGTGCGGTCAAGCGGGGTCTCGGCGTACTCTATGCAGAGATACACGTCGTCCGTGAAGCATATATCATCGTAGCCCTCAGTTGCCGCGATATCCCGCAGCACCGGGGCGCTGACCGCTATATCCCTGCCCGCGCTGTCCACGGCGTAGCCCGCCTCGAGGGAATAGCTGCGCTCGTCCACCGCCACCACGTCCAGCCCGGAAACCGTGCCGCAGCCAGATATCCCGCTGCGCACCGCGCGGAGCTTACCCTCATGATAGCCCTGTTCCTCGCGGAAATCCCGGAAGGTGAGCTGCTTTCCCTTATAATAATTCGGCCTTGTGAACGGAAATATATCGTTATAGTTCATGGCTGCTCCTTTCTGTATCAGAGGACAAAACCGCTGCCGAAGCTGTCGTCCGACAGCACCGTGCCGTCACCTGCCGCGCCGCCGCCCCTTACGACCAGCCTTGGCTTCACGCCCGCCGGAGAGAAATCCTCCAGCAGCCGCAGGAGCTCCGCGTAGCGCCTGCCCGAGCCTATTGAGGAGTGGCTCACCGTCACCGTGAACGAGAAGCTCCCGGCGGGCGCGTCTATCTCCGGCTCTTCCCCCAGCAGTATCGTGAACAGCCCGGAAATGGCTTCACGGGTGCCTTTCAGCCTGACCAGCCGCGCGGAAGCCTTTATCAGCTCCCGCAGGCGATTTTCCTCCCATATCGCGGTAACGCCGATACCTTGCCACGCAAGCAGCCGCTCAAGGTCCTTACCGGAGGCAAGCTCCGGGGACAGCCTTCTGCCAAAGCCGATTATACGGCGGTCGGTTTCGTCAGTAACGGCGCGGTACATCGCCAGCAGTCCTTCAAGATTGCCGTTGTCCGTCCTGCTGAACACCTCCGGCAGCGCCTCCATATACGAACGGAACGGGCACTCCAGCTCCACGCTGTTCAGCCGGAAGCTCTGCCCCTTTTCCGGGAAAAACTGCACCGCGAACAGCAGCCAGCGCCCCTTCAGCCTATGCAGCGGCGCGGCGGACGGGTCGATGAAAGCCGCCGCGCTCATTTCCTCCACAGGAGAACTGCCGCCCATGAGATACTCCGCCAGCGCCCGCTCCAGCGGTATTCTGCCGCCGTTGTGCTCGATATAGTCCCGGTCGGAGGCCGCCGCGATGAACCGGAAATAGCCCTTTTCCGGGCGCTCAACGTCTATCAGCGCCCTGCCCCAGACAGTCCCCGCCTCGCCGCTGTCGGCAGGGGGAGCCACCCACAGTCCGCCCGCAGAGAACACCGCGCCGCCGTCCGCTGAGCAGCCGCGCACTATGCCCGGCAGCGTCCCTCCGGCGGTAAAAGCAAACCGTTTTCTGTCCGTAACTATCCCCCCTGTTATTCCTCGCACCTTACGTCAAGCCCTCTGAGATACAGCCTGCACCACTCCGGCGCGTACACTCCGCCGTCCGGGCGGCGGGCGGCATGACCTCCGGAGCACCTGAGCGTGAAACCGCTCACCCCGGTCACTCCCGGAAGCCTGCTCACCGCCCGCAGAAGCTCGCCTTTATCCAGCTCGTGCCTTAACTCGCTGAAATACCGTCCGAAAAAGTCCCTCACGGCGTTCTCCGCCGAACGGTAGTAGTCCCCGGAGCGCACGCTTATCGCGATATCCACCGGGATATACTCCGGAAATCTCACCGTCAGCGCCAGCGTTATCGGGCACAGCCGCTCCAACCGCCTGCGCGCCGCGTTGATGTACCAGCCTAGCCGCTTTACGTCACGGTGCGGCTCCGGAACGTCCGGGTGTATCACCACAGTCACGGCGTTCGGCTGTACTGCGCCGTCCCTGTCCTCTGTCGGGAACGCCTGCGCGCCGCTTATCAGCAGCCCCGGCGTTGTCCGGGCGCAGGCGATGAAGTCCTCCGGCGTGAGCAGTGTCTTTTCCTTTGGCTGGGATATCACCCGCGCAAACGTCTGCTCCGGGCGTTCGCCGTCAGCGCCGCCGTGCGCCTGCTCCGTCCGGAACGCGGCGAAGCCCTCCGCTGAGAAGCCGCCCGGACGTATATTGCCCCCGGCGCCGCTGGTCAGCGCCAGCGAAGTTATCAGCACCTCCCCGCAGGGCGGCACCTTTCCGTGAACATTGTCGCCAAACACCAGCTCGCCGCCTTCCAGCGCAAACACCTCGTCCCCGCCGGCGCAGCTCTCCAGGCTTTCCGTCAGCTTCCAGCGGGAATATACCCCGCCGCTGCCGCACAGCACCGCCGTCCGCTCCGGGAAAATCCCGGAAAAGCCCGTTGACAAACGCTGTCCCGCCGTGCCGTCGGAGCGCAGGAAGCAGGCGTCACGGAACGCCTCCTGCTCATACATCACCAGCATGAACACGCTACCGTCCTTGTCGGGAAGCCCGCTGAACAGCTCTTTCAGCTCCGCCCGGGAGGACGTCACCAGCCGCATGCCTGACTCCGCCGGGTCGGTCTCGTATGCCACCCCGAGACTGTCGGCGGCGCGCCAGCCCTCTTTTGTCCTGACGAAAAGCAGCGTGCAGCCGCTCTCCGCCAACGGATCGGCAAAATACATCGCGTTGTCGGAAAACGCTTTCAGCCCGAAGCCCGCCGTGCGGCACTTAGCGTCAAGCTGGAGCGCACGGCAGTGCTGCGGGTAAGCTCCGCAAAGTCTCGGAAGCCGGTCGAAGCCGCGCTCTACTACCTCCGCGCGCATGGGGTACACGCTGCCGCTTTTCTCATGCACGCCGCCCAGCCTGAACCTCACCACTCCGGTGCAGAAAAAGCCGTGGGTGCCGTCTGAGATCACCTCTAGGTCGTGCCAGCCAGTCCTGCCGCCCTCGCTGCCGTGGTACTGCCAGCGTATCCTCGTCCCGGTCTCAAATCCGGTCATGTCCTCCGGGAGCGTTCTCCCGGCGCTGTCTATGCAGACGAGCAGGCTGTGCTCTCCCGCGCTGAAAGGCTGTGTGAAGCCGATCGCGAGGGAGTCGCTGCCGTCGAACACCTCAAAGCTGAACGGCTGTCCGCGGTCGAACTGGTACAGCTCCGTCCTGCCGTCGGCGGATTTCGCATAGGCGCACGCCTCGCTGCGCCCGGCGGGGCAGTCCTCCGCCAGTTCGAACACCATGCCCTCCGAACGCAGCTTCGTGCCTGCGGGGAGCGGTCTGTCCGACATGACGGCGGTGTGCACCTCCGCCGGGCGGGGCTTTTCCGGCGTGAAGCCGTACAGCACGCACAGATTTTTCAGCGCCTCGCCGCTTATGCGGTTCATGTTCCCCTGCTGACCGAGCTGTATGCAGGTCAGCAGCTCCAGAAGCATCACTCCCGGACTGCTCTCGGAAAAGCTGCTGCGCCCGCCGGTCAGCTCGTACAGCCGCTGCTCATGCTCCAGCAGCGCCGCTTCGTATTCCTGCGGCTCTATCTCCGGCAGCTCCCGCATATCCGCCGCCCCCTTTCAGGTTCAATGTCAGAGCTTCATCTGCTCCTCGCGTATCGTGAGCTGCGGCTCGCCCGGCGTGGTCACGCCAAGGGCCAGCCCGCTCAGCCGCTCATAGTCGAACAGCTTCCCGCCGCAGCGACACAGAAGCTGTATGCTGTCTATCCGCTTAACGTGCGGCACGGCGGCTATCACGCCGCGTATCTCCTCCGCCGCCGGGTACTCGCCAATCGCGAAGCCCAGCCCTGCGCTTCCTCCGGTCAGCGGGTCGAGGAACTCCCTGAGCCGCGCCGCGATATCCGCGCTTATACTCTGCGGGTACGCTTCGCCGTCAGAGGTAATGTACGCGTTCACCGTCACCTCGGCGCGCTCCGCCGGGACTATCTTCAGCCCTCCGCGAAGGTAGAACGGCATATTGCCGCTCACTGCGGCATGCACTGCTTTCTGCACCAGCCGGAACATCTCCGGGCTTGGATCCTCCGTCAGCAGCGCGAGCGTTATCCCGCCGCTGCCGTCGCTGACGCATTTCGCCCGTCTCACCGAGCTGTCCGCACTGAGCGCCGCGTTCACGCAGTCCTGCGCCGAAACGCACCTTCCAAGGCTGCTCACCCGCGCCGCGCCGCGCTTCACGCAGTCCTCCCGGCTCTCGCCGTCGGAACCGCCGTAGCATGCCGCCGGATTGTACACCCGGTCAACGAACGGCACCGGGTCGAGGAAGCGGTCTATGCTCCCCGCCGGGACGTTTCCCGCCGCGCCGTCAGTGACGGAATACCGCACCGTCACGTCTGGCTCCCCGGTAAGCTCCGGCTGCCAGCCCCGGTCGAAAATTATCCTGCCGCCGCAACGGTCGAGGGTGTATTCCCGTTCGCCCAGCACCCGGCGCTCACTGCCGGAGACAACGCTCACCTCGGCGCTGTAAACTCCCCCTGCGGCAAGCTGTAACGGCGCGCCGGAATAGACGAAGCTCATTTCCTCCTGCGGGGCGGTCTGTATCACAGGTACCGCGTCCGGATATATCCCGCCGACCGCGCATATCCCGGCGCAGCTATCCGCCCCGGCGCGCAGCCAGAAGCCCTCCTCGCCGAAAAGGGTGGTTTTCTCCATCGGAAAAGCCGTCGAAAAGGCGACCATGCCGCTTTCCCGCAGCCCGCCGGTGCGGTCGGAGACGGAGACCGCGTTCCAGCCCGGTCTGCCGTTATGCCGCGAAAACGCCTCCCATGCCAGCCCGGTGCAGGAGAAGCCGCCCCCCAGCCGGAAATAAAAGCTGCTGTAACCCACTGGCAGCGCCCTGTCAAGGCAGATGTAGGTGTAGCTCCTGCCGGAAGCGCCGTCGCCGCCGGTGTATAGCTCTCCCTCAACGCGGTTCAGCGCCAGGTCATGGGAAACGTACAGGCAGTCCGGCCGTATGCCGCCGCTGTACTCAAAGCCCGCCGTAAAGCCGTCCGCCCTGGGCATGACATACTCCATGCTATCCGACCAGCCCCGGGCGACCTCTTTCACCCGGCAGCGTATGAACAGCCCCTCGTCAGCGCCCACCGTCACCGGCGCGATATCCTCCGGGCAGGTGAACGTCATGCTGAACGTCTCCCGGGTCTCGTCTGCGAAGTCGCCACTGTGGCTGTCGTCCGGGAACAGTCTGCACCAGCCCCTGCCGTTCCAGTATTCCCACACGCAGGCGGTCACGAATTTCCGCAGCGGCGGCTTCGGCTGGAGCTTTGACGCGGGTATCACCGTGCGCCACTGTATATCCGGGGAGTTCTCCGTTCCGGAGGTTTTTTCGAAAGTCAGCCCCGCCTTTATCGTCACCCGGGCGCCGCTCTTGCTGAAGCACTTGTCCGAACGCAGGTACAGCGCGTCGTACTCCACCGGCTCCTTGCCAAAGGGCAGGAAATCCGCGTCCGGGAGCTTTTCATCATTGAAGTAGACAGCCTCGGCTGCGCTGCCGCTCACCTGCGCGTTCAGGGCTATGCTCTTTCCAGAATACGCCGCCAGCCCCTGACCGCTGACATAGCTCATGCGGAGCCACCTGCCGCGCTCGCCGCTGAAATCGCTCTCCGGAACGCCCTCAGGAAACGTCAGCAGGAACCTTTCCCCGTCGTATTCCGCGCTTTTCACCGGGCGGAACTCATCGCCGGAAAGGTACTCCCAGCGCACATCGTCAGCGCCCAGCGCCGCAGCGGGACTCACGCCGTGCTGGTCGGCGCGGCTCACGTCATACAGCCTGACCTCGCAGGTGAAGCCGCCGCTGCCCTCCAGCAGGCTGTCCGCAGAGAAGCAGATATACTCTTCCCGCAGGTCGCCGCCGCTGACATCGAAAAAGCTTTCTGGAGTGCGGCAGAGCTTCCCGCCGCCCTGGCTGAACACCGCCTTTACCTCCGCACCGGAGGCGTACAGCTCTGACGTGGTGACGAACTCGTGCTCCTCGCTGGCAAGCCTTGTACCGACCTTTACCCTGACGGCGTTCTCCGAGGTCGGGACTACCCGGACGAAGCCCACTGCCGGTCTCGCGCCGCGCTGCTCCAGCCCGTACATGCCGAGGTACAGCACCCGCAGCCTTTCCTCCATGGTCGGGAGCATTGCGCGGTTCTCCGCAGTCATCCCGGCGAATATCTCAGTAAGCGACGAGATATATTCCCCGGGGGCATACCTCCACGCCGGGAGATAGCTGCCGCCGAGCGCAACAAGGCTGTCAAGTATTTCAGCCGCCGTCACCGGGAACTCCATTCCGCTCCCCTCCTTTCACATTTCAGAAACCGCCGTCCAGCTCTATCGCCAGCTCCTGTTCATGGCCGTTTTCGCGGACAACATAGCCTATGTTCACAATAAGCGCGCCCGCGCTGCCGCCCGGGGCAATATCCACCGTCACGTCGTCCACCCTCGGCTCGTATGCCGATATGCTGCGCAGGATCTCGCCGCGCATACGGGATATCAGCGAACTGTCCACGCTCTCAAAGGCGAACTGCGCAAGGTCGCAGCCGTATTCCGGGCGCATCAGCCGCTCCCCCCGCCGGGTGGATATCAGCAGCCTGAGCGACTGCCTTATGTCCTCGTCGACGGTGTTGAGCCGCGCGCCGCCGTTCGCGTCAAAGGTAAGCTGCCATGCCAGGTCAATTACTTCTGAGCTCATCCTTGTTCTCCTTCAGAAATCCGCCGCCCTCGCACAGCATGAGATAATGCCGCGCGATAAGGTCGCCGCGGTCGGTTCTAAGCACCTCTATCATGCGGCTGCGCGCTTCGCGGAGGTCTCCGGCGGCGTAGGCGTCCATACCACGGCTGAACGCAGCCATCGTTGCAAGACGGCGCTGCTTCATCTCGTCGGAGCAGCCCTCCGGGCAGTCGTACAGGCTTATGTCCTCAAAGCGCCTGTCGCTCACGCCGCACAGCTCCGACAGACTGCCTATGTATCTGGCGGTTATGTTCATGCCGGTGAGGCTGTCGCGCACCCGCCCGGTCATAACGTAGGACAGGTCGTATTCCTTCATCACCGCCGCGATGTACTGCTGTATCTCTATCGCCGAGGACACCGTGACCGGCTTCATCGCCTCGCCGGTGCCAATGACGCCTATGGTGGATTCCGCCCGCTGAAGCGTTATCTTTACGTCCGCGTCGCTGAGTTCCTCCGCCGTCAGCTTCTCGCGTATGGTGAGCGCAGCCTCAGCCGCGCCGGAGGTGTCCCCGCTGAATATGCAGGTAATGCGCCGGTCGTCAAGGCTCTGCACCGCGCCCCCGAACGCCGATACCGCCATAGATACCTGCCCGTAAATTCGGTTCAGCAGCGCGAAGCCGTCCGCTCCCCTGGTGTGAACGCGGCTCATGTCTATGCCGATAAAGAGGTAGGTCAGCATGAGCGTCCGGTTATCCTCGGGGCCGACCTCCAACACGCTGCGCTTGTCCATCAGCCGGAAGAAATCCTTCGGAAGATAGCGTTCATACGCCTTGCTGATAACGTTTATGCTGTTGAAGTAGTCCTTCAGCTTCACCGACATCTCGCTGAAGCTGTATGCGATGTCCTGGAGCTCGTCGTTGGTCTTTACAACGACCTGAGTGCCTATCTTGCCCTCGGATATCTCGGAGACCGCCTTTTTCAGCTTTTTCAGCGGCGACAGCAGCTTCACCAGGAACAGCAGGAACACCGCGCATATCACGGCGAATATCATGCACCAAATCATCGACAGCAGCAGCGCCGTTTTTCGCACGGAGCTCTCCACCGTATCGTACTGATAGCCCACCATGACAAAGCCGGTCATATTTCCCTCGTCATCATATATGCCGCAGCTTTCCTCAAACCACGGGCGGTTGTCGGACTTCGAGCGCGTGACCACGAAATCGCCCTCGGGCAGCGCCGCTATCTTGTCCAGCGTCTCCTGGCTGGTGTAGTACTTCGCGTTGGCGGCGGGCTCCAGCAGCCCCAGATTGTACACATACCGGAAGCCGTCCTCGTCCGCCTTTGCCACCCGGACGAACTGTATCGTGGCGTTGGTGGCGAACAGATCAGGGAACAGCATGCTTCTGTCCATGTAGACCAGCGGCGAGATACGTCCCTGGTACTCGTCCAGCAGCGCCAGCTCCTCGTCAGACAGCCCGTCCGACAGACCCTCGGCATCGACGCTCTTCGAAATATACGCCAGCGTGTCGCTGAGCGAAACAGACTGCGCATTGTCGATGAAGTTGCTGATAAAACGGTAGAAGCTGGAATACATCACCCCGAACGCGCATGCCAGCAGCACCACGGAGATGAGCACCTGCTTCACCACGACCTTTCTGAGCGCCAGCAGCCGCCCTATGATGAACAGCACCAGCAGCGCCGCCGCGAATACTGCACCCGCAACGACCAGCCCGAATATGATACCGCGAAGCGGCGGGAGCAGCGGCTCGTCGTACACCTTTGAGTTGCTGTCGTAGTCGTTGAACGTTACTATCTGTCCGCGCTCGCCATCAGGCTTAGACAAGCCCATGAAAAAGAATGAGTTGCTTGCGATAACGCTGGATGCCTTGAAATTCCTGAGGTCAGAGAACGTTATTCCGTCCGCGACCTCGCGGTCGGCGCTGATGCTGCCTAACCCTACCGCGCTCTGCAAGCCGATTGTCGAGCCGTCCTCTCCAAAACTCATAATCAGACAGCCCATTGATATGTCGCTGAGATCCACGCCGTATATCATCATGCCAAAATTGGTAAAGGGACGTTCAAGATATATTCCGGGGCTGCCAATGCTGATCAGATCCCGGTCGTTGTCAATGATATAGTACCTGCTCCGGTTGTCGCGGAACACTACGCCTTCCTGGAACCGATTCGCCCAGTACGGAGTCATTCCGTCCACGACATAACGCTCCAGCTCGCCGGTTCTGCCGTTTCTGCCTATCTCCTGGGCAAATATCTTGTTCCCGGTGCAGACCGTGACATATACCTTGTCTATATTTTCCAGCTCATAATTGTAGAACTCCGAGAACGAGGCGTCAAAAACATGTGAATAATTATCAAGCGGTATTGAGCTCATACAGCCTTTCCAGCCGCCGTCCTTGTCGAAGCGGTCAACGTAGACATAAAGATCATACGCTTCATCCATGCCCTGGCTCAACACATAAAGCTCATCATGAACGGATATGATATCCAGATACTGCCTGCCATTCCCCAGGAGCTCATTCATATCAACCGCCTTGTCCTGGACTCCCTCGCCGGATCTGAGCATGTATATCCCGTCATCATACTGGGATATGATGTACAGCATGCCGTTTTCATCCACGGTGAAGCAGTTCACTATATCCGAGGGGGTAACGCAGTATTTTATTGTCGTGACAAGTCCGGCGACTATCGCCAGAACCAGCGATATAATGACCTTTTTCAAAGCCTGCCCCTCCTTTGCTTACATGGATATCGCGGCGCTGACCGCCGCCTTTGCCGCCTCGGAATGATCCTCCCCGCCGGAGGACTCCAGCAGCGAGCTTGCCGCCGTATTCACCGGCGGAGCCGCCGGAACTGACGGCGGTATGTACTCCGTCATAGACACCGTGACCGTTGCCTTGGCGGGTCTGCCATTGCGCAGGAACATCGTGCAGTTCTCGCGCAGAGATGTCACCACTCCGACGAACGAGAAACTTCCCCAGCTGAACATCACTATCGGCGGAGTGCCGTATTTCCCAACGCCCTGCTTCACCGGCTCGGTCAGCTCGCGGAGCTTTTCAAGCTGCTGGGTGATGTCCTCCGTGCGGGAGGCGAAAATGTCTTTCAGGCTGCCGGATATCGCCGCCTTCGCGGACGAACCGCCGTCGCCGTTCAACGAGTCGAAGTACAGCTCGAAATTGAGCCTGCGCGCCTGCGTTTTCGCGAACTGGAGCGTATCCGTGTGCTTCTCCGCGTCCGCCGCCGTGCTGTACTCCACGTTAGACTCCAGCGAATATGAGGACGGGTTGAACATCACATTCATGTGCAGCGCGTAGCCGCCGCGCTTCGCTATATAGAATGACGCTTTCTGCATGACCTCTCCTCCTGTCCACCTTGTGTTTTATCTGCCGGAGATCCGGCTCTCTGTCCTCAGCCTGTTCTCCAGCCGCTCCATCACCAGCCCGAAGAGCCGCTCGGTGCTCTCCGGCGACAGCACGCTCTTCCTGAGCAGCTCCACATACTCGCGCCGGGTCGTCACATCGTCCACGGTGCTGCGTATCAGCTCCGTCAGGCGCTTTTCGTCCATGGGTGCGGGCGGAATGGCTGACGGCTCCTGCGGTGTTTCGCCAGGCTGCGCCATCTGTATCTGCTCTGCGGAGGGTGACTTTTCGGGGGCAGGCTCGCCGCCCCGCCGTCCCGGAAGAGCCGCGAAAACCAGCCCGTCTGCTTCCGCTGCGGAAGTCCCGCCGCCCAGAGCATATACGTTCACGCTCTCGCTGTATGAGCTCCCCGGCACTGGTATCGCCGATTCCGCCGCCCGCCCTGTCTCTGAATAGAACAGCGCCGTGCTGCGGCGGTCGTATATCGCGTTCAGCCGCGCACCGTCATTCTGCCCGGCTGGACGCAGCACGACCGCTTCCGGAACTCCCGCCGGGCTGTCAGACGTGGAATTCCCGCTGCGCGGCTCAATAAGCGCGTTCTCGCGGGTCACAATATCAGTCAGGCGGGCATTGGCGTACAGAAGCTTCACGCTGCCCCGGGGGCGCGGCTGGGTCATGCCCTCAGCCCGTTTCTTATGAAGGGTCGTCTCCGCCGGAGCTATACGCTCGCCGGAAATATGCACGCTGTTCACGCGGTCTATGACGCGCGTATCACTGCCCGTGCGCCCGGGATATTCGCCCTGACACGCCGGAAAGCCGTATGCAGCCGTTTCAGCGCTCCCCGGGATCAGGCAGCTCAGAATGCGCTGTATCAGCGGTCTCGCCGCAGGAAGCGCCAACCGCCTTGGTTCTGCGCCGCCGACTGCTCCCGCCGGAATTATCCCGCCCGGAAAAACGGCGGGAACGGAATAGGTGTTGTGAATACGGATGAATTCGCGGGATTCGGACATTCCGGGGCGCTCAGCAGGCGCAATGCGCTCGTTTTCCGATGTCCTTCCCGGCTGCTTCGCCAGGGGAACTGCGGGCGCTCCTGCCCGTGGCAGGCTTGATTTTAACGCTTGCCCGGGTCGGTTATCCGGCTCGTGGGAGCTCTGCGCGGCGGAGGTGTTCTGCACTCCCATCGATATTCCCCGGAAATACACCTGCCCGCCGGAATACTCCAGCTTCACGCCGTACTGCGCGGCAGCGCGCTTTTCCCTCCGACGGCGCTTTCTGCGCGTTTCCCCCGAAGGAAGTCCTGATATCGCGTAGGACGCACCCTGTCCCGTGACCTCGCCCTTTTCGGCAGCATAGTCAGCCTTGAAGCCATGCCGCTCCAGTGCCGCGAGAAGCTCCCCGGTGAATGGGGTGCGCCGCGCAGTTTCCTGGCTGGAAAACCGCACCGTTGCCGCACTTGTCGGACTCTCGGGGGTGCTCCGCATACTCCCGGCGGCTGAAGCCGTTGGAGCAGACTGTGAATTAGGGATAGACTGTGCCGGGCGGACAAATTGAGCGGTCTGCCCCTGCTGAAGCGGCGCTGTGGGCGCTCCGGAGGCTCCTGCGTACACCATAGTCTCGCCCTCCGAATATCCAGCTTTGTGGAAGCTATCCGCCGCGCTCTCATCTCGCCGCCAGCCGCTGGTGAAAGCTGCTGTAACCCGCTGCGAAGCGCCTTCCCGGCCTATTGCGCGGAATATCTCCGCGATACCGCCGGAATACGCGCCGGGAATGGTTTCCGTATGAGCGCCCGACTGCCCGGAACGCACCTCGTCCGGATACCGCGCCGTGCCAGTTTCCGCGCCGCCTGACTCCACAGCCGCCGGAAGCGTACCGCGATAGGTGTTTCCGCGTATCAGCCCGGCGGTTCCCCGCAGGAGAACGCCGCCCTGCATTGCCGCAGATTTATGCGCAGTGCCCGCCTGGGAGCTCCCGGGGTCAGGCTGTGCTGATTCTCCGCCGCCGTAATGACCCGCTCCTGCGTGCAGAAGCTCCCGTTCCGCGTAGGAAAGCCGTTCCTGAACCGTACGCCCTGGCTCTACGAAAAGGTTTCTCCTGGATTCCAATGCCGTAAGAGTGGAAAAAATCGACACAGCGTTCTCTGCCGTGCTTCCCGGCTCCCCGGGAATATGCAGCAGACTGCGCTCCAGTGTACGAAGCTCCGCCGGGCTGACCCCGCCGGTAAGGCTCTGCCGGAGAGGTATGTGCGGGGGAATCTCCCGGGGTTGGGAGCTCCCGCCTGGTGCGACCTCAGGGCGAGCGGAAATGTTAACAAATGCCCGTGAGCCGTCCGCTAGGAATTCCGCTGCGCTGACTGCTCTGAGCAAATTAGCCGCGTTCGCCGCTTTAGCTGCGCCGACTGAGACAGCCGTGCTGAACGCACCTGCCGCGCCCGCTTTTTCTGACGGGCTAACGTACACCAGCTCCGCGCCGGGGAAACTTCCCCCCTGCGCCGCGTGGTGCAGTCCCGGAGCGCTCACGGCGCTTATTCCGGACGCTGCTGCGGGAGAGCGCATTGGGTCTGCCGCCGGACTTCCCGGCTTGCCGTGCGCTAAAATGTCAGCCCCGGTCGGAAAAGCTCCCGGGACAGCGTTCACCCCGGCAAGCCGCACGAGAAGCTCCCGCCGCACGTCTGCGGCAAGCTCAAAAAGCCTGGGGAGCACTGGCAGAGAGTTCTGCACGGAAATGCCGGAAAGGTTCTGCGAATCCTGAGAACTCAGCCCGGGCAGCACGGAAGTCCTGTGAATGGCTTCGCTGAGCGGTTTCCCGGCGGTTTCACGCACCATACTGTGAGGTTTTTCACTCCGGGGCGCACCCGCGCTGCGGGATTCAACCGAGCCGACCGCGCCGGACTTCGCCGCCAAGCCGCTTTCGGCTCTTGCGGCGCTGTTTCCGGCGGGAGCCGGGGCGCTCACAGACCGAAAATCGGCGCTCATGGCATTATGCGCGCTTTGCCTGGACATAGGCTCAGTGCGTTCGGTTTGTTCAGAACGCTCAATATGCTCAGCTCGTTCTGTGCTTTCAAAACGCTCAAAGCGCTCGGAGTTCAGTTCTCTGCGAAGCTCACGGAGGTGAGTTTCCGTAAGTTTCCCGGGCGCGGCCTTCCCCTGAGTTTCCGGTGAAAACTGCGCACCGGTCGCAGTCTGCTCGTCAAATGTCCGGAATACAAATTCCAGCGCGAGAACACCACGGCGGCTATCCATGCCGATACGCTGCGCGGGCGTGGAATTCCCCGGAATGTCGCCGAAAAATTCCCGGCGCTTTACGTCAGAGTTTTTTTTTAGCTGCTCCGCGGCCCGCAGAAGCTCCGCGCCGACGTCCGAGGTGGAAGCGTTCCTGCGTTCGGGTCTGACGCGTATTTTCCCAAGCTGAGCGGAAACGCGCTCTATCATGTCGTCCGCCTGAGCCGCTGTGACATTCCCGGCAGAAAAGCTGGCGCTTATGCTATTCAGCAGCGCCCTCAGCTCCACGCTTATCCCGCCGGACACCGCCGCGCGGTAATTGCTCAGAATATTGCAGATATTCTGCTGTATCGTGGTGTTGCCGGAAATTGTTATGTTCGCGCCGTTCTGCGCCCGGAACTGCCGCAGCGCCTCCGCAAGCATCAGGAGCATCTCTCCCGCCGCGCGGTCGTCACCTCGAAAGGTCAGCTCGTCCTCACGCTCAAATGAAAAAGGCGGGGTATCATCATCGTTCAGCCGCGCTATACTGCGCACAGTCGGCTTCAGCCCGGGCTTAGGCTGAAAAGGTCTGAAGCTGTTCATGACGTCCCCCGCTTTCTAGAAAATTCCTGGCATAATAAAGCACAAAGCGCACTGCACCATACAGGCAGTGCAGTGCGTGTTTTTTTAGTCAGATATCAGACAGCAAGCCTGCTGCACCCTTCATGTGCGAACTCGATGGACTCCACAGCCACCTCGGAGCCCAGACCGTTGAGATCCGGCCCAGTGTACTTTGCGGGCCACGCGTTGATAATCTGCCATGAAGCGACCACCGCGTCAGTGTCGTCGCAGAGGTTCACCACGATCGTCTTGCGTGTGAGATTGCCTGAGAATGCCTCCTCGACCCATGTGAAGAAGTCGATATCGTCAATAACGCCTCTCTTGAACGTGATATTGCTGTATTTTACGAGACCGGGCTGCTTTCTCGGGGTGTTGACCACCGCGTCGCCCTCCCGGTACTCAATGACGTCTATCGTTGCGTCAAAGCCGGAAACCTCGCTGAAGCCAGCCACCATAACGCTGTCCACCTCGACCTTGAACCGGTAATTCTTATAGGGGTACTGCTCAAGTGCCATTTTTCATGCTCCTTTCAATTACTCTGCCGCCGCAGACTCTGCGGTCTTCTGAGTAAGCCTGAATACCACGAACTCAGCCGGCTTCACGGGCGCAACGCCTATCACGCACACCAGCCTGCCATTGTCGATATCGTCGCGGGACATGGTGTTCTGACCGATATCCACGAAGAACGCCTCGTCCTCCGAGCCGCCGGCGAACGCGCCGTTCTTCCACATACCGGAAAGGAATACCTCTATAGTGCGCTTTACGCGGAGCCACAGAGCGGTATCGTTCGGCTCGAATACGACCCAGCTTGTGTTCGCCTTGATGGACTCCTCAAGGAAGATGAACAGACGTCTTACGTTTATGTACTTCCACTGACCGCTGGAGCTGAGCGTTCTCGCGCCCCATACCTTTATGCCCTGTCCCGGGAAGCTCCTGATGAGGTTCACGCCGCGCGGGTTCAGGATATCCTGCTCGCCGGCAGTGTAAGCGCAGTCAAGCCCTACGCAGGCGCTGACCACCTCGTTGGCGGGAGCCTTCCATACGCCCCTGGAATTGTCGCTGCGGGCGTAGATACCAGCTATCGAGCCGGAGGGCGGTATCGCTGCGGAATTCTTTATCAGCGGGTCGAAAACCTTTACCCACGGGTGGTACATTGCCGCATAGGAGGTATCAAAAATGTCGCGCTGTGCAATGATGTCGTTAACGTTTCTGACATCTCTCGGCAGGTCGAGTATCGCGAAGCGGCTGCCCATGTTCTCGCAGTGAGCGACAAGGCTCATCTGGACGTTCGGGTCGGTCATGCCGGGCACCGCCATAATGCTGACGTCGCTGTTGTCGATGAACGCCTGTATTCCGGTGCGGTCGCCGGGACCCTTGTCCTCGCCGATGAAGTCGCCTGCACTGAGGGCTTCCTTGGTGCCGTTCGTGCCGCCGAAAAGGTTGATTATCGCCTCGCCGCCCTGCGCTCTGCCGGTGAGCAGCTCGTACAGGGAAACAGGGGTCTCCGGAACGGTGGCGTTAACGGTTATAAGCTCGCTCTTGGCAAGCCTTGTGTTGATGAAATCCGGAGAAGCCGGGTTCAGGTCAACGAACTCGTACTTCTCGCTCTGCCCGTCGTAGGATACCTCGATATCCGCGGTGCAGGTCATGATGACCTTCTTCGGAACCAGCGCGGTGTCTACCACAGTTTCATCGAAAGGCTTTGCAAGGGAGATAAGGTCGCCGTCAACAGATGTGACAACGTTCTCGGTGCGGGTCGTTCCGTCGGTGAACGCGATAACGTCGCCCTCGGCAAGACCAGCCGCGCTCTTTACGCGGTACTTCGCGTCCTTCTCGTTATCCACCTTCACCAGCTCGAGTATCTGGGTCTTGAAGCGGCTGGAGGGCGCCGCCTTCACAACCACCTTGTTGCCCCATGCGCCGGGATCCTTCGCGTAGATAACTACCGGCGCGGACTCGGCGTCCTCGGTATTGCCGGCGTATAACGCGTCAGAGGGAACCACGCGCTTCACGAAGCACCTTGTGCCGCCGTTCGTGAAGAACTGGTTCACAGAGTAAGCCAGATAACGGTAGCCGCCGAACTCGCGCTCGGAAAGGTAAGAACCGAATATCCTCCTGAAGTCTGCGAAATTCGTTACCAGCACGGGAGCGCCCTGCGCCGGGCCCTTCTCGGCAACGCCGATAAAGCCTGCGGTGCTCGTTCCTACGCCCTCCATGGGGACTGAGCCGCTGTCGAATTCCTCTACATATACGCCCGGTGATAAGTATTCTGCCATTTTGTGTGACCTGACCGCCCGCTGCGGCGTCAGATCTCTTCACCCCTTTCGTTTTCATTGCCATTGCCGCTGTTTAAGATCTCACCAAGCTCCACCTGACCGCCGCATGCCGCTTTGATGATATACTTGGCGTAGAAATCCATTGTGAGCATATTGTATGCTATCACCCGCCGGACTATCTCCTTTGCCTCGGCAGGGTCGCCGCTTATGAGACCCTCCGTAAGAAGCCCGTAGGTCTTGAGCATTATCTGGCTGCCGGACTGCTCCTCCGGCGGAGCCATCTCAAAGCTCCCCACCCTCACGGAATAGTTTATCCCGTGGAGCAGCCGCATAACGCTGTCGGTGCTGTCCGGCTCCACCCTCACAGGGAGGACGGCGTAATACGAAAAGCTGTCCTCGCCCTCGGGACGTATGAACGATGACCACGAGGCGTTTTCTCCGTCCACCTCGACGCGTATCGTCCCGCCGCCCTCGGCGTATTTCCAGTTGTATTCGTCAAGCACCTGCTTTATCAAATCAGTCATTTTTATCCTCCTCTTCCGGGGTTTCCTCCTCGTCAGCCCTGCGGCGGAGCAGAAAATCGAAAAGCCCGTCCTGACCGGGACGCCCGCCGAGCGTGTTCACCGCATGATCGAGAGCCGTGCGCTCCTTCGTGCCGCGCTCCCGCTCAAGGTACTCCATGCGCCGTGCCGAGGAAGCCGCCGTCTCTGTCATTCCGACAAGCTCGGTACGGTATTTTTCGTTCTCCTCCGCCCCGGCAACGCCCCTAGTGAAACGCTCCCGCGTGCGGTCGCCCGCAGAATCCGGCGGCTCGTTGCGCTTTTCGTCAAGAGATTCCCGCTCCGGCTCGTTTTCCGGCAGCGGCTCACCCTTTTCCTTTTCGTCAGGGACGGTTTCCGCTTCGGTTTTCTCCGGTAGAAGTTCCGCCTTTTCCGGAGTATCCGGGGCGGAATCTGTGTTGCGTATCTCGTTGGAGCGCTCGCGCAGCCCGCGTTTCAGCTCGTCCAGCAATTCTGCATTATCCGCGGTATATTCCTGCAAAGCGCAGGTCAAACCGCTGTCAGGCTCCTGCTGGAAAAGCGCGTCCAGCCCGCTGCGGCTGTCGGCGTGTGAAGCCCTGTCAGGCAGTCTTTCAGAGAATTTATGCATAACGAACCCCACCGTTGAGAAAAAATTGCTTCTTTGATTATAGCACAAAAAGAAAATTATTGCAATTATTTTCCGGACGTGATTTTAACCAAAAAAAGCGTCATGAAACTGGTGTTTATCACAAATTTCAAAATAATGCGCTTTTTTTCTTAATATCTGCTCCTTTTTTTGTCTGGAATATGTTATAATTGACTGTGAACATTCTTTAAACAGCGCCGGGGACAGTCCGGCGGATACGGAGGCGCAGCATGGCATTTCAGACCGAATACAAATTTATCCTTCCCAAAGGTTACATAGACGCGAACGGCGAGCTTCACAAGGAGGGCGTAATGCGCCTTGCGACTGCGGCGGACGAGATAATCCCGCTGAAAGACCCGAGAGTGCAGCAGAACCCGAGCTATCTCACGATAATCCTGCTGTCCCGCGTGATAACCCAGCTTGGGAGCCTCCCGATAATAGACGCGCGGGTGGTCGAGAAGCTGTTCACGGCGGATCTTGCGTTTCTCCAGGACTTCTACCAGCAGATAAACGGCGCAAATCCCCCCGAGATACCCTGCGTATGCCCGCAGTGCGGACGGCAGTTCCGCGCGCCGGTCATCTTCGACTAAGGGGGGCGGGCTGAATGATAAAGGGCTACCCTGCCGACAAAATATACGAGGAAGTCGCGTTCATCGCGTACTATTTTCATTGGTCGTACGAATCCATCATGAACATGGAGCATGAGGAGCGCCTGCGCTGGTGCCGGGAAATTTCCAAGATAAACAAAAAGCTGAACGGCGAAACGGAAAAGAAGAACATTTTTGACATCACCTGACGGAAGGAGGGGCGGCCGTGGCTGTCACTGACAATCTTTCGAATGCCGTTTTCGGCAGCGCGTACCCGTTCCCCGGGTACAATTTCTGCGTGGTTATCGACACGGTGAAGCTCGGCTTCCGGTCGGTCGGCGGGCTGACGCTCAAAAAGGATTCCTACGCGCCGTTCCACGAGGGCGGCGAGAATTTCAGCCTTGCGATACACCGCGAGGAAAAAAAGGAGCCGAGCCGGCTGGTGCTCACAAAGGGCGTGGGGTCGTTCAATCCGACGAAGGATATGTCCAAGGTCAGCGTGCTGCTGCTTCTGGTGCTGGACGAGCATCACCTGCCGGTGCACGCGTACTATTTCACCAACGCATTCGTCGAGCAGATCACGGTCTCCGACTTTGACGCGGCGGAATCCCGGGTGATGATAGACACCACCACGATAATCTACGACAGCGCCACCGAGATAGACCTCTCCGGGCGCACCAGCCGCAGCGCTTACAAAAGGCAGAACGCCGCGCAGGCGCTAGCCGCTCTCGCCGACACAGGCTCTCAGACCACGGAGCGTATACGCGAACACAACCGCAAGATAAAAGAGGAGCGCCAGAAAAAGGCTTCCTCCGGCGGCGCCGCCATCGAGCGCTGAAAGGAGCAGGCATGGTCAAATACAGCTTCGCCCAGCTTGAGAAGAAATACAACGGCTTCTTCAACGGCAGGTGCGAGATAGACATAGACGGGTTCAGCCTGCTGCCGAAGTTCAATATCCGGGGGCTCAGCGTACAGCTTTCGGCGGAGTACGAGGCAAGCTACGCGCAGTTCACCGTATTCGGCGGCATGAACGGAACTCAGGGCGGTATCCAGCAGGACGGCACCCTCTCCGCGAAGCTCCGCGTCGGCAGGAGCGTTAAGATAAGCCTGGGCTACGGCGACAAGGTGACGGAGGTTTTCTCCGGGTACATCGACTCGCTGCGGCTGGAATACACCCACGAGACCGGCTGCTCGTTCTCCGTCACCTGCCTTGACGGAAAGGGACTGATGATGAACAGCACCCGTTCCGAAATAAAGACAAGCGTGAAGCGTTACAGCGACGCGGTGAAGAAAACCCTCTCCGCATACAGCGACCTCTTTTCGATAGGAAAAATACAGCAGACCCCGGAGCTGACGATCCCGTTCTCGCAGCTTGGCGAGAGCGACTACGACTTTGTGGTAAGGCTTGCGAAGCGGCTCAATTACAGCTTCTACATAAGCCTCGGGAAAGCGTATTTCGTCCCGGTCGGGAGCGACCGCACCGAGCTCATCGAGATATCCCCGTCAATGAACCTCAGCCGTTTCTCGCTTGAGACCGGACTGAAAAACCGCGTGTCCCGGGTGACCGTTGTAAACAACGACGAGACCGATGAGAAAAAGCGGATAAAGAGCGAGGTCAGCCGCATAGACGTCCTTGAGACCGGCGGCACCTCCAGCGCGGCGGCGAACAGCGCGATAAAGCCCGGCATGACCCGCACCATATCCGACCCCGCCGCCGCCACCAACGACGCGGCGAAGCTTCTGGCGCAGGCGGAGCTGGATAGAATGTCCTACGGCTCGGTCAGCGGGCAGGCGGAGTTTACCGGAATACCGGAGCTTCTCCCGGGGAAGTTCGCGGTGATATCCGGTTTCGGCAAGGGCTTCGACCGCTCCTGCTACCTCACCCGGGTGACCCACCGGCTTTCCGGCGGCATATACACCACCGCCGCAGAGTTCAGCGGCAACGATATCTGACAGAAAGGCGGCAGGCTCTTGAGCATTCTCAACTACATGAGCGGGGAGAGAAACCCCGCGCCGGCGTTCTCCGGGGTGTGCCCCGCGGTCGTCACCAACATAAGCGACCCGGATAAGCTCGGGCGCGTAAAAGTCAAGCTCCTCGGGCTGGATCTGCCGGACTACGAGACGGATTTCATACGGGTCATGACCCCCATGTCCGGGGCGGGCTGGGGTATGCTGTTCTTCCCGAACGTTGGGGACGAGGTGCTGGTCGGATTCTGCGGCGGGGATATTTCCCGCGCATATGTTCTCGGTTCGCTCTGGAACAAGAATTTCAAGACCCCCGCCGAGATAAAGGAAGACAATCCCATTCGCATGATACAGACCAAGGCGGGGCACAAACTCATTTTCGATGACTCCGACGGAAAGGAATGTATAACGCTCCAGACAAAGGGCGAACTGCTCGTAAAGCTGGACGATGGGAAAAAGTGCGTGACCATCCAGGACAAGGGCGGCAAGGACATCATAAAAATAGACCAGGAGAACGGCACGATAACCATTCAGGCGGAGAAAAAGGTGAACATCAGCGCCGGCTCCACCAAGCTGATAATGGAAAGCAGCGGCAGCCTGTCGGCAACGTCGGACAGCTCCGCGAAGATAAAGTCGTCAAAGGTGTCGCTTAACGGCGACAACACCGAGGTCAAGGGCGGCAGCAGTCTGAAACTGAGCTCCGGCGGGCAGACCTCGGTAAAGGGCGCGGCGGTCAAGGTAAATTAACAGAAAGGCGGTGACAGCATGAATTTCTTTGATATCCTGTTCAAGCGGATCGAAGGCTTTTTCAAATCCCTGCTGAGCCGCCTTACAACAAAGCTTGGCAAGATACGGCAGCTCCCCGTCACCGCCGCAAAAAAGGCAAAGGACATTCTCCAGGGGATATTCAAATTTATCGTCAGAAAGCCGTCGGAGCTGAGCGACTATGTAAAACTTGGCGGGACGTATGTTGCGAAGCGCGCGCTGCTGGCCTGGCTTCTGCTTGCGGCGGCCACCGTTATGGCGGTGGTCTGGCTGCTGATACCGTTCCTCCAGCGGACGTTCTTCACAAGGCGCGTCACCGTCAACACCGCCGATTTCTTCACCGCCGCCGGAAATGCCGAGGTCTACACCGAATACGGCACGCTGCTCTACGCCGGAAAGCTCTCTGAAGGCGCTGCGCAGGGCGACGGCAGGCTTTACGACGACGGCGTGCTGATATATCAGGGCAGCTTTGCCGACAACGAATACTCCGGAAGCGGCAGCCTGTACACCGCAAGCGGCGCGCTGCTCTACGAGGGCGAGTTCTCCGGCAGCGTTTACAACGGCGAGGGAAAGCTCTACGGCGAGGGCGGCGTATTGCTCTATGAGGGCGGATTCTCCGCAGGTCTCTACGATGGAAAGGGCACGGAATACTACCCCAGCGGCAGGATACGCAGCCGCGGCAGCTACACCGCCGGCGTGCTGGACGGCGAGGGGCAGCTCTATGCCGAGGACGGAAAGCTGGTGTACTCCGGCGGCTTCCTGAACGGAAAATACAGCGGCAGCGGCGAGCTTTACGGCGATAACGGAAAGCTGCTCTACATGGGCGGATTCACCGACGGTGTGCGCTCCGGCGAGGGCACGGAATACGGCTCGGACGGCGAAAAGATCTACTCCGGCGGCTTCGCTTCCGGCGCTTACAGCGGAAGCGGCACGCTTTACCGCTGGAACGGCGCTTTCCGGCTGGAGGGTCAGTTCGAGAACGGACTCGCCAACGGACAGTGCACCATTTTCCGCGACAACGGCGAACAGATATTCACCGGCACTATGACCAACGGCGAGATAAGCTGGTACAGCTTCGTTACAGCGGATAAGAGCGCCGTTCAGGCGGCTTTCACCTCCGCTTCGGGCGAACGCGCCCTCTCGGACGGGAGAACGCTGGTCTACTACGCGGATTTCGGCTGCGGGTTCATTTTCTCCGCCGATGGAAAGCCGGACAGAATGATCATAACCGGCGGCCAGGAGCTTTACGGCGCTTCAGCCGGGGCTTCCGGCAGCAGCCCGGAGAAGCCCGGAGAGCTTTACGACAGCTACGCCTACGCACCCACCGCCGCCGACCGCAGGATAATGAAGTACATCGGCGTGGACGCGCCCAGTGAGGCGGTCTGCGAGAAGTATCTGCGGGACGGCATATTCGTTAAGCTGTACCTCTTTGACGGACGCGTCAAGTGGTACGAGATAGGCGCGGTCTGATACAGGAGGAACGCAGAATGAAGCACAGCGGCATTTTCAGAAGAATAACTGCGGCGGCGGTCTCGGCGGCGGTTTTCTGCGCGTGCGTGCCCGCCCTGCCCGCCCGGGCGGAGGAGACCCTGCTAACGCTTTCGCAGGCGGAGAGCCTTGCGCTAAGAAACAGCGACAGCATAAGGAAAGTCACCCTCAGCCGCGTGAAAAAGCAGATAGAGCTGAAACAGGCATACGCCGCCATCGCGGACACCCGCAAAAACGAAAGCACCGTGCGCTTCTCGCTTCTGTTCAACATAAAATTCCCCGAGAAGCACGGAATGCCCAAGGAGATAGAGCTGCTGACGAAAGTCCCCGATATACAGAGCGAGCTTAAGATACTCAACGCGGAATACGACAACGCCCGGCTCACCGCCCTGACCGACTGCCAGCAGCAGTACTACACCGTGGTTTTCAGCGCCTATGACGTGGATTATTGCAGGAACCTGCTGAACGAAACGGAAACCGCGCAGAAGCAGGTAGCCTCCGCCTACGCCGCCGGGAATGCCCTGAAAAGCGACGCGGAATACATGGATAAACAGGTGAACGACGCAAGGACTTCCCTCACAAAGGCGCAGAGCACCTACGAGCGCGCCAAGGAAAAGCTATCCTCCATGCTCGGGACGGACGTCACCAAGGGGTACCGCTTCGCCTGCGACCTGCCGGACACCGAGATCACCCGCGCAATGCTTGCCGGGGCAAAGGAATACGCGCTGAAATACAGCTACTCCTACTACAAGGCGCTGGAGACGAAAAACAACGCCGAGAGCAGCACCGAGACCGTGAAGTCGGTCTATTCCGGCAGATACGGCAGCGACGCTTCCATAATCATGTCCTATCTCAATTCCTGCCGCGCCCGGGGCGAAGCGGTGGATTTCGACTACTTCATAAAGATATACAACAGCTTTCTTTCCACGATACAGAGACCGTGGGAGGGGAACTACACCATAAAGCTCATCTTCTTCAAGATACGGATCCCAAAGGAATGGTTCAAGAAAACCTATTCCGGCGAACGCTATCTTGAGGACGAGCGGTACGCGCTTTTCGTGAGCCTTGCCGAGCTGGACGAAGCCGAGCAGGACCGCAAGACCGCCTACAATACGCTGGTTTCCGCCGTCACCGACGGGTTTTACGCGCTGAATGAGGCGCGGAACGCTTATCTTTCCGCGGAGGGGCAGCTTTCCGCCGCCGAGCGGGATTATAACTCCGCGCTTAACGACAACCGGAAGGGGCTTGTGTCCTTCACCGACCTCTACGACAAAAAGACCGCCCTGCTGGAGCAGCAGCGCAGCATTTACGAAATGCGCGCCGACTACGCCAAAAGCCTTTCGGCATACGACCTCCAGTGCGCGGGGTACATTTCCGACAAGCTTTCCGGCGGCAGCCAGGGCGGCATAAAGAACTACGAGCTTGGCGTGACCACTGGTGCGGATCAGTCTCAGCCCTCGTGGTACGTCAATGTCAGCGGCGCTTCGTATAAGTGCACCTTCGGCGTGAACATTCCCGATAGCTACGGCGCGACCCACTACGAGCTGTTCACCTCCGAGGGCAGGCAGATAGGAAAGCGCACCAGTATCGGGAAGTCCCTCACCGGGCTGTCCACCGTCTACTCCGACACTTCCCTGCTGACGCTGAAGCTTTACGCTGACGGCGAGCTGAAATACACCGCCGTCTTTGACGGAATGCAGTACGGCGGCACGCTGGACATACAGCCTGCTTCCTCCGGCTCCAGCCGGTTCAATGCCGGGAGCTGGAGCGTGACGGCAAAGGGGCTGCGCGCAGTGTTCTCGGTGAAATGCAGCGAGTTCACATGGGACAGCTTTGAGCTGTACAGCGGCGATACGCTTATCGGAAAGGGCACGCCGGAAAAGGGCGTATCACACCTCGCCAGCACATTCGGCGACACG
Organism: uncultured Oscillospiraceae bacterium; assembly: GCA_934448295.1. Taxonomy (GTDB): domain Bacteria; phylum Bacillota; class Clostridia; order Oscillospirales; family Ruminococcaceae; genus CAG-115. The sequence goes on along the minus strand of CAKSEY010000007.1, from coordinate 57,554 downwards.
GAGGGCTTCACCGTGAAGCTGCTGAACGGCGGCGCCGAACAGGCTCTGCTGAAAGTCACGACTACCACCGATGGTCGGCGGCTGCTGACACTATGACGAAAGGAGGCGGCAATATGGCTGGGAAACACCGTGCCGTGAAAATTTTCGCGGCTGGCGCGGCGGCAGCGGCGCTCGGAATACTGACATACAGCGAAAGCCGTCCCGCAGCGGACGAAATAAACGACGCCTCGCTCATAATCGGCACTTATCTGATAGATTTCGAAGCGCTCAACGAGGAAAACCAGGCGCTTGCCGAGAAGAACGCCGAGGACAAGAACCAGCCCCGGGTGTTCTATAAGTCCGACCTGAACAGCGGCGTGTGGTACGACATCACCGACGCGGAGAACGTCAACGATATCCTGCTCACCAACAGCCGGATAGTGGACAGCAAGACCATTGACGGGCTGGAGCTCACGCTATATTTTAAGGCGGACGGCACCGTTGTCGACCTCGCCACCGGGAACGTTGTTTCCGTTCAGAATGTGGACAGCTCCGCCGACCCGGCGCAGATAGACGCGTGCAGCTCCATCGTCCAGCAGCTTGAGATAGCGAACAGTCTGGTGGAGTCCACCGCGGACTATGACGAGGACAACGACCAGGAGGCTCACCAGCACTCAGTCTACCTCGCCGAACAGGAAGCGCTCACCGCGATACTGGCGCCGGTCTCCGACGACGAGACGACACAGCTTTCGGGAAAGCTCAACGCCCTCGACCCGGTGCTGAACGCGGCTGACGGCGCGGCGGCGGAAAGCGTTGCCGCACTCAAGGTCAAGCTCCGGGCTCAGCTCGACAAGCACTGCTGCGAGGTGGTCAATGCCCGGATAGAGGAGCAGATAACGAAGCTCAGCTCCCCGGACAAGTCCGACCACGCAGACCTCATCTCCGCACTCTCAGACGTGCAGTCCGCGCTGCTGGAGGACATCGCCACCCTGGACAGCTCCGCCGGGACAGGCACGGGCACAGCCGCCGACAAGCAGTCAGAGCTGGAGGAGAAGCTTGTTGCCGCCGCAGAAAGCGGGGACTCCGCTGAAGCCGCAGCGCAGGCTGACAAACTTGCAGTGCTGGACGCGTTGGTGAACGGCTCCTCCGTTGAAGCCGACAAGGCTGCGGAAATGGCTGAGGAACTGTACCAGAGCGCTATGGACAGCATTTCAGAGCTGTCAGCCTCGGTCAACAACGGCACTAACGACTTTTTCACCGACGGCAGCGGCGTTACCTCCGAGGACGTAAAGACCGCTTTCACCGCCGCGATAAAGGACGCAGAGAATTTCGCCCGGGACAGCGCGATGTACGCCGCCGGGAACGCTTCCTCGCCGGAATACAGCAGTCTCGCCGCCGACAAGCTGGATAAGCTCGGGAAGCTCCTTGAACAGCTGCCCGCCGGGAGCGGAGGTCTCGCCGGGGAGATAGCGGAGCTTGCCGCCGACAGCGCTTCGGATATCCTTGATAAAGCGGCGGCGGAAACCGCCCTCGCGGACAGCTCCATAGCGGCAGAAAAGAGCCGTCTTGATGAACTTCAGAAGCAGATAGACGGCAAATACGACGAATACATTGACGCGCTGTCATCCGGCAGCTCCGACCTCGCCGACCAGAAAAAGTCCGAACTGGACGAGCTCACCGAGGAACTCGCGCAGGAGCAGGACAGCGCCGCCGCCATGATAGACGGGAAGTACGGCGAACTCTTTGACGCGAAGAACGCGCTTTCCGCAGACCAGTCCGGCGACCAATCCGCCGCCGAAAAGGCGCGTACCGCCCAGGCGGAAAAGGACGCGCTGAAATCGCTGATATCCAGCACGGACGCGGGACTGCTTGACCAGTTTGACGATTCACTCGCCGCTTTCGAGGAGCAGCCGGGAGAGAGCGCCTACGACGAACTACGGACGGCTCTGGTGAACGTCCCCGCCGCCTGCATGTCAGACGATACCCGCGCAAAGGCGCTGACCTACGCCGCCGGGGTGCTCCGGAACAACGGCATATCCGAACTGGACAGCCGTCTGCAAGCCGACATCGCCGCCGCGCAGACCGGACAGCTTACTCCGGAAAGCACAGCGCCGGACAGCTCCGTGCCGGACGCGTTACAGCCCGCAGGCGGCTCTGCTCTCGACGACCTGTATCAGTACCGGCTTGTGATACCGAAATACGACATTTATTCCGATGAGCTCACGCTGGAGCTGAACGGTACGGTTTTTGTGAACTCCGAAAAGCTTGCGGAGCTTATCGGGGCGCAGTTTATCCGCGCAAACGATGTTTACGTCATAAAGGGCGAGGATATCCTGATAGAGTTCACCGCCGGGGACGCCGCCGCATATGTCGGCGACAAGCTGTTCGCGCTGGCAGACCCGCCCCGGGTGATCGCGGAGGCGGCGTACGTCCCGAGCGGGCTTATCGCAGCGGGACTGGGGCTTGCTGAGATGGAAGAAAACGGCACGCTGTTCATGAGATAAATGAGATAGGAGAAGCTATGGCAGGATATACCGCGATATCCGACGCAGGCAGGACGATCGTCGAGTTCCTGCGCCGGAACTGTATCCCACCGGTGGAGAAGCCGGAATACATCGGAATGTGCGCCCCGGACGAGCCGGGTAACTTTCAGGTAGGGGTGTGTCTCTACGACATCTCCGAGGACGCAGGGACCGCCGTCGGCAGGAGCGATATCGTCATAGACGAGACCCACGTCCGCGCCGCGCCGTCGGCGGTAAACCTGCACTACATGATATTCACCGCGCTCCGGTCGGATATCGCAGTGCGCGCACAGGACGAGCAGCGCATTCTTGGCAGAATATACCAGCGGCTCAACGACAGCCGGGTGATTTCCGAGGGGCTTCAGGGCGCGCTTGCCGAAGCCGGGCAGAGCCTGAACATAGCGATGGAGAACATTCCCTACGAGGATAAGCTCAAGATATGGGCGGCTTACAGCGTTTCCCCGAAAAACGCGCTGTACTACAAGGTCTCCGCAGTGTTCATCGACTCCGAGAGGATACGCGAGGTAAGGCGCGTCACCACCGCTGACATCACCCTGTGTCAGAAAGGCGGCTCACGATGAGGTTTCAGGCTTATTACGCCGTCCGGGCTGCCTGCGCGCAGAGCTTCGCGCCGCTGGAGCATGTAAGGGTGCGCTGCGGCAGTATCGCGGCGGCGCACCGGGACGGCGGATTTTATGTGTTCCTCCAGCCGCTCCCGCCGGGCGCGGAAATCACTGCGGAATGCTCCGGGTACGCCCCGGCGGCGGTGGCAGTGCTTCCGTCCGGGAGAGGTAACGTGTATCTCCGGCGGGAGGGCGTTCCGCAGAAACAGCTTACCCTGCTGGCAGGAAAGCCTGTGCCCACCGGGGAGCGTGAAATAGCCGCAGTATTCACGGATAACGTCCAGCCGCAGGTGCTGGAGGGCTGCACGCTGGACTACGGCTTCGGCAGGTCGCGGATAGCCGGCTTCGACCGGATATCCTCGGTGATAACTCTGGAAGAGCCGCTGAAAAAGCCGCTCCCCCACGGAATGCAGCTCACTATCATGGCGGGCTAGGAGGTAACTATGGCAATGCTGGTCACTCAGGGCGCCGTATGTATGTGCAGCTTCGGCGCAGCACCGTCGCAGCTCGGTGTGCTGCCGGAAAGCAAGGTATTCGGCTGCTCAAAGCCCTGCGCCACGATAATGGACAACAAACCCATGACGAATATAATGCCGTTCGGTATGTGCTCCTCCCTCGCAAACCCGCAGGTCGCCGCCGCCACTGCCGCAGCGCTGGGAGTGCTCACCCCGCAGCCTTGTATGCCGAACACAGCCGCGCCGTGGGCTCCCGGCTGTCCGACAGTGCTGGTCGGCGGGAAACCGGCGCTCAATAATTCCTCAAAGCTAATGTGCCTGTGGGGCGGAGTGATATCGGTGTCATTCTCCGGGCAGGCAACGATACAGATACCATAAAGAAGCGTGGTGTGAACGATGTATAGCGACAGCATTTCCCAGCTCCGGGACTACGGGCGGCTGATATCCGCCTATCTCGGCGAATATATGGACAGCGTGGTCAGGAAAAGAGCCGTGACCGACACCCCGTTTGAGAAATACAAGGGGCTGGTCGTCTCCCTGGAGGAAGCCGAGAACGCTTTCTCCCCCGCCCCGTTCTCGCTTTCGGAAAAGGGTAAGGACGCCGCAGCCGCCATCTGGCGGGAAATATCCGAAAGCTCCGCCGCCTCGGAGGAGCAGGACATCATTATGCCGCTGGACAGGATATGCACCGCCTTCGGCTTCGGTATGCTGGAGCGCTTCATCATCGCCCTCGCCGCGCTGCCGCTGGTGGATCCCATGTTTGAGAAAACCTTCGGCTACATCTGCGACAACGTGCGCATTTCCGCCCCCACTATCGGGCTGGCGCTGGATCTGTTTGCGGGCGGGGATCATTCACGGCTGGGCGGACTGTCGCAGCCGCTGCTGAAATACCTGTTCCAGCCGTTCGACGGAAATCCCCTGCGCACGCCGCTGGTGTTCCGGGGGTATTTCACACACCTGCTGACCTGCGGCGAGTTCCGCAGGAGCTCTTTCATGCACACTGCATACCCTGACGAAATCGGGACGGTATGCTACGAGCCGCAGCTTGCGCTGATGGAAAACGCCGTCAGCTCCGGCGGTAAGCGGGTGGTCTGCCTCTGCGGCGAAAAGGGCAGCGGCAGGCAGCACCTTGTCTCACAGCTTGCCGCAAAGCACGGCCGGGGGCTGCTCACTTTAGACCCCGTAGCCCTCGCGCGCGCCGACCGCCTTTCTGCGGAAACCGACATAGTCTGCGACCTGCTGCTGCGGCAGTGCTTCGTGTGCGTCACCGGGGTTGACGGAAACGCTGACCGGGAGCTGCTGAAGTGGCTTTTTGAGGTGCTGTTCCGGGCGGCGGGGTGCGTGTTCGTCTGTGCCGACAGCGTTGGCAGCCTGCCCGAGATACCCCAGCCGGTGCTCCCGGTAAAGCTGGAGGAGCTTCCGCGCAGCATACGCCGCCGCCTTTGGCTGGATACCGGGATATGCTCGGAGGAACTCGCGCAGACCGCTGCGAACAAATACCGCTTCGACCCGGCGAAAATAATGACCAGCGCCGCCCGCGCCCGCGAAAGAATGACAGCGGAGGGGCTGACCGCGCTTTCCGGCGAAATGCTGGACGAGATCTGCGCCGAGACTGCCGAAAACGCTTTTGGCGGAAAGGCGCGGCTCATACGCAGCAAATTCACGATGGACGACCTGATTCTCCCCGCCGAGGAAAAGCAGCTCATACGCGAAGCCTGCGCGCAGATAAAGTACCGCCACATCGTTTTCGACAGGTGGAATTTCGAAAGCCGCCTTGCCTACGGAAAGGGGCTGACCATGCTGTTCGCGGGTCCCCCCGGCACCGGCAAGACCATGGCTGCAACCATTGTGGGCGGTGAACTGGGGCTTCCGGTCTATCGTGTGGATATCTCACAGGTGATGTCGAAATACATCGGCGAGACCGAGAAGAGCCTCGGCGAGATATTTGACGCGGCGGAGCACTGCGGCGCAGTCCTCTTCTTCGACGAGACCGACGCGCTCTTCGGAAAGCGCAGCGAGATAAAGGACAGCCACGACAAATACGCCAACGTTGAGACCTCGTTCCTGCTCCAGCGGCTGGAAAGCTTTGAGGGCGTGGTGCTAATGGCGACAAACTTGCTCCAGAACATTGACGAAGCCTTTATCCGCCGCATAAGCTGCGTGATAAACTTCCCGCTCCCCGACGCGCAGCAGCGCCTTGCCCTCTGGCAGAGCATGTTCCCGCCGGAAATGCCCCGGGACGGCGGCATAGACTTTGAGTTCCTCGCGGAACAGTTCGAGCTGTCCGGCGCGGCGGTAAAGAACGCGGTGATGTCCGCAGCTTTCCTCGCGGCAGAGGAGGAAGCCCCGGTCAGCATGGCGCATATCCTGAGAGCAGTCAGAAAGCAGTTCTCAAAGCAGGGAAAGCTCCTGCTAAAAAATGATTTCGGAAAATACGCGGTATTTTTCTGATAAACGGAAAGGAGGGACAGTATGCCCGGCAATACAAGCGCGAAAATCGCCCAGGAAGCGCAGCTATTGAGCAGCGATCTTCAGCAGGAAGGCAATACAGCCCGCGAGGAAGCGCAATTCGACGCAAGCAACCTTGACGAGCTAAACAGAATAAGGCAGGACGCGGAGGCGCAGAAGCGCGACCCTCAGCGGAGCAAGCCCGGATTTTTCAGCAGGATAATCAGCTTTTTCAAATACAACACCATGTACAAATCCGGCGTGATGGAGGACGGCCAGGATAAACGGCGCGCCGACAATCATTACGAGAACTTCCTGATAGACAAGCTCGCCTACCAGGGGAGCGGCCGCTCCAGCTACGCGCAGGATGGGTTGAGTCTGTCCTTTTCCGATTCCGGCAGGAATATTCAGAACAGCTTTTACAACGACAGCGCGGCGATAAACAGCACCCGCTCCGAAGGCGGGCAGAGACTTGAAGCCGCCACCAACGTCACCTACGGCGGAAGGCTGCGCCTGATAAACGCCACGGCGGTGTTCAAGCACCGTATCTTCGGCGACAGCACCGCCCTGTACACCGCAGACAGGGTCCAGCTAAAGCTTCTCGGACAGTTCCGCGACCTCGACCTCCTGCCGAACAGCGTGGACGGCGCAAAGAAGATGGAGCTTCTCCACAACTACACCAACGGCACGGACAAATTCGGCGGCGTTGTCTCCCTAAAGAAATTCACCCATAAGCCGGACGGCGTGGACATCGACATCGGCGCGTTCGTCGTCCGCGATGGAAACAAAACGCCACAGTTTCTTTTTGCCAGCGGCGGAAAGAGCTTCATCACCATCTCCGGCGAAAATTTCACAGTCCGCCTGAAGCAGCCGGTCAGCGAGAACGGAAACATCGTCTCCAGGGATAACGCACTCATCTTAAAGAATGACGACAGCGCCGGGAGCACGGGCGGCGAGAGCGCGCTTTCGGGCAGCGTATCGCTCACCGACGAGGGGATCTCTGTATCCGGCGGCGGTGCGGGCGCGTCGCTCCTGCGCGGCAAGAACAACAAGCTCACCATCGGCGCGCAGGTCGACACCGGCAGCGGCGGGACTGAAACGCTCACCCTGGACGACCAGCAGACGCCCGCCCCCGGCACCGAGGGCGCGGAGGGCGCCCAGGACTCCGGAGATGTGCTGACCATAGGTCCGGTCACGTTCACCGGAGTAAAGAAAAATTTCACCATCGCAGCGGGCGTTCGGGTGGAGTTCTCCGCAAAGCACGCTTCGGTCAAGGACATGGAGCGTCTCTCGTTCTCGAATATACAGGGCTGGTTTTCAACGGTGAATATTCTGCCGGACAGCGCGGTAATAAACACCGCGAACATGGAGCTATCCGGCGTAAGCTGCTTTGAAAACATGAACGCAGACGTCAGGAATCTCCGGCTCACCCTCGGGGAGGGCGTGACCTTTGATAACATCAGGATGGCTTCCAAAAAACTGACCATCGCGGATATCCTCACCGCCGAAAACGTCGACGTAGCGCTGACCAGGCAGGCTGGAAAGCCGCTCACCATCAGCGCCGCCGTCACCGACTTGAACACCGAGGCAAAGGCGGGGGCGTTCTCCCTTGCCGCAGAAAAGCTATCCGGCAGCGTGAACGTGACCGAGGACGATATGAGCGCGGAATTGACCGCGGGCACGCTCACCGCCGGGCTGGGCGGGGCTTCGCTCGCCCTCAGCAACATAGCTTACAAAGAAAAGAAGCTCTCTTTCGGGGGAGTTACCGCCGGCGCGGAAAAAATCAATATTCTGAATATAATTGAGCTGTCCGGAATCAAGGTAAGCCACAGCTCCGGCGGCGAACTGTCCGGGGACGGGCTGAAATTCAACGACGGGACTGTGTCGGCTTCCGCTGGGCTTTCGCTGTTCGGGAAAGGGCTAGGCGCCGCTTCGCTTGAGGTCGGCGCGGACAGCTACGCGGCTTCCCTTGACCTCGGCGCGAAGGACAGGAACATCATCAACACCAGTGCAGTGGAGCTTTCCGCCCATGGCAAGCTCACCATAGGATACGCCGACAACGCCGACAGCATTTCCACCGAGAATTTCGGCGCTTCTGCCCTGCTGGGCGGCGCGCTGAAGCTCTCCGCCGACAATATCGGCGGCAGAGAAGGTAAGCTGACCGCCGACACGATGACCGGCGGAATAGTAAGCTCCGATGGCAGCAAGAAAGACCTGCTGACCGTCACCGCAAACAAGGTCGCTGTCGGAAACGACGGCTTCTCGTTCGAAAGTCTCAAATCGAAATACGATTCATTCAAGCTGTTCGGCGGAGTGCTGGAATTTGACTCCGGCGAGATGTCCGCCGGAAGCTCCGACGACCTGAATTTCTCGGGAACCGTCTCCGGACGGCTCAATATCGGCAGCGCCACCGCCGGGCTTAACGCAGACTTCGCCTTTAAAAAGGCGGACGGCTACCTGCCAACGCTCCAGAAGGTGAACTCGTTCGACCTTATCACCGAAAAATTCCGGATAGAAAAGGGGCTTTTCACCGGAAACGAGGACGGCTCCGTGCAATTCTCCGCCGAAAAGCTGGCGTTCGGAAAAGGGCAGGAACTGTGCGTGACCAAGCTTTCCGGCTCCGCAGCGGAAAATGGCGTGACCATAGCCAGCGCCGGAGTGAAGCTCAGCGGCATAGCCGGGATAAGCGACACCACCGCCGACATTAAAAATCTGTATTTCGGCTCGGAGGGCGTTTCCTTTGACGAAGCGAAATTCGAAAAGGACGTCACCCTCGGCAGCGTTCTTTTTGCCAAGAAGGCGGTATTCTCGCTTTCCAAGCCCACCGGCGACAGTCTCTCGATAAAGGTCAGCTCCGACAAGCTGAGTATCTCTGCTTCTCTCACCCCGCTTAAGCTCAGCGCTCAGGATATTTCCGCCATGATAGCCTATGAGGACGGCAATATCACCGTAACCACCACCGGCGATATCACCGCCGGGCTGGGCGATTTCATTAACATCACCGCCGCCAGCCCCAGCTACAAGGACGGTGTTTTGGGCTTCAGCTCGGTCAGCGCAAAGGTGCTGAAAAACGAGTTCCTCGGCGGCGCGCTCAAGCTCAACGGTCTGTCCGCAAAGGCGACCGGGGTGGCTTTCGGCAAGACAGGACTCATCACCGGGGAAAACTCTGCCATCAGCATTACTGCGGAGAGCCTTTCCATGCTTGGCACTGATTTCGGCGCGCTGGAAGCCACCCTCGACAAGAGCGGTTTCCGTGCCTCAGCGGAGATATCCGCAGGCGGCGAGGAAGAGGAAATATTCCCGAACGTAAAGGCGGGAATATCCGGAACGCTGACCGTCGGCTACACTCCCGACGACGGTATTACCGCCGACATGAGCGACATCACCGCCGCGCTGTCCGTTTTCGGAAACAAGCTCAAAGCCACCGGCATGAACCGCACAGACGATACCCTCACCATCGAAAGCCTGGAGGGTCAGTTCGCCCTGCCCGGGCCTTACAAGGACAAGAGCCTGCTGATAACCGGCAGGAAGATCAGCATAGGAAAGGATTTCACCTTTGAAGAATTCAGCGGAAAGCTGGATAAGCGGATATCGTTCTTCAACGATATGCTGTACATAGATAAAGCAAACATCAAGCTGGGTCAGGGACTGAAAGACATCACCGCCAAAGGCACGGTGGGCTTCACGTCAGACGCAGTTTCCGCGCAGGCAGATGGGCAGATATCGCTGTCCGCCGAAAAGAACTGGACGGTGTCTCTCGACAGCATATCCGCCATGAAGCTGGATATCCCGAAGGTCGGCTGCGTTTCCGTTGGCTCGATAGCGCCGGAGGAAAAGAAGCTGGTGCTCAGCGATATCGCCGCCGCGCCGTATATGCCCTCCGGGGATAACCTCTCCGTAATGCAGAGCTTCCTGAGCCATATCAAGAACCTCAGCGTAAAGCTCGGCAAGGCTTACTATGAGGACGGAAAGTTCAAGCCGGATATGTCCACCTTTAAGCTCACCGCCGACAAGGCAGAGGTCGATATAACTGATAACCTTAAAGGAACGCTCGACATCACCAATCGCATGCTCGGCCTCACCTATTCGCTGTGCCTGCCGTCCGACGATAGGGATATGATGAAGGGCGAGGACGGAAAGAACTACCTGCCGAAGCTTCTCTCGCTCACCATGGGCTTCGGGGTCCCCCCGCTGCCCCTCTCTGTAAGCGGCTCTATTTTCGCCGGCGCGTGCATAATGGGAGATCTGGGTCTGTCTGCACAGCTCGATGAAAAGGACGGGCTATTCGCAGACGACGGCGACGCCTCTCACGACCTGTTCATCAAGGGCTCCGCGTCGCTGGACGTTGCAAATGCGGGCGCAGGAGTGGAAGCTGCGATCAATCTTGGAGTCCCCGGCTTTGCAAATATTTCAGCAGGTCTGCGCGGTCTGCTCATGGCGCAGGCTGGCGGCACGAAGCTGGAAGCGGGCGTGGGCATTAACTACAACACCGCCGACAAGAAATTCAAGCTGGACAGGACTAACGAGAATACCTTCTTCAAGTTTGACATCAACGCTTCGCTCAGGGCGAAGCTGAACGCGTTCGTGCACGGAAAGCTGTTCGCGTTTATCAACCGCGACCTCGTGAACATCAGTATCGCGGACGTGAACCTCGGCTCGGTCAAGTTCTCCGGCGGCGCAAAGCTCGAGCAGGAAAACTGGGTGTTCGACAAGTCGGATTTCAAGGTGGATACCGACTTCAAGGAGCTGCTGCTCAAAAACCGCGTGATAAAACACACTGAAAAATCAAACGTGCAGCTCGGCGAGATGGAAAAGATAATCAGCGACCCGGACAACGCCGCCCTCTTCGGCGGAGAGCTCGGCGAGCAGGAAGCGCTGGACCGCTCCGCAGAGATCCAGGCGGCGGTGATCCCCATGCTGGAGCAGCTCCGGAAAATGCACAAGGATTCCAGCCAAAAGCTTGGCATGATGGACGAACAGTACCACCGCTCCACTGACGAGATGTGGAACAAGATTGAGGCAGACCGCGTCTCCATTGCCGGCGCAAACAGCGTTATAAATGATATATACGAGAGACGGGACATGGCAAAGAAGGATCCGAAAAAGGCCAGGGCGGAAGCCGCATTAAGACCCGTTGACTTCTCCGCCGGACTTAACGGCAAGGACGCCCCCTCGGCTCTTAAGATAGGCGAGTTGTTTTTCAAGGGAATGGAAACCCAGAGTATAAATGCCACCAAAGACACCGTAGTAAGAGAAAACACAAAACCCCAGACGATATACGAAACGTTTCTGCCGCGCGCGGGCTTCCAGCCTCCGACGGCTATACTGGCGGCAATGAGCCGGAAAATCTATTTCAAGGAGCGCGGCAAGGGCGAGGAGCTTTCCGCCGCCATGCAGAGGTACGTTGGCATTCGCCAGGCGATAAACCAGGTGTATGAAAACCCCAATCAGTCCCTGCCCGATAAAAGCAAGTCCATTGATAATTACGAGATATCCCTCGACCAGCTAAAAAAGGCAGCCAGCGACTCCACCGCCGGCAACGCGGCAAGTCAGGCCGAATATATCGATAAGATATCTGAAAGCCAGGCGCTGTATAAAGACCTGAACAAGTTCAACAAGGAATATGTCCAGAGTATTGCGGATATGAAGAAATACACCGCCGAACTGAATGTCGAGGGTATATCCGGACTCAAAAAATCATCGCTGGCAAGCAAGCTTGAAAAAGCGCGCCAAGCCAGGGAATCCAGCCAGAATAATGTTCGCGCGCTGCGCAGAAAGCTGATCGAAAGCGGATTTATAGATGTGCGCGAAACGGCGCTGACCGACCTTTCCAAATCAAACACCGAGTTCATGGAGGCAAGAAAGAAGCTTGCCGAGGCGCGGGCAAAATACCATCGGTCGGACGATGAGAACGTACTGAATTACGCGCAGTCGGATATCACCAAGTTCATGAAGGACTTTAAAAATCCGCAGCCGGGCGTTACCTATAACCTCGCCCCGCTCGCAAAATATGCCGAAGTATCGCTGGAGACCGCCCCGGTAGACCTGAATAAATTCCGCTTCCGCGCGTGGCAGATCCTCGCGAAGAATATGGACGACAACGAAAAAATGTACGTCAGATATTTTACTTTCGAGAACTACATAAGACGCGGCGGCTATTATCCCGTTCTTGATACGGTCTCCAACCAGATGCTGAAAATGATGTACACGACCGAGGCATACAAGAAGGTAACGAAGTCCATCTGGAACTCCTCCGACGACAAACATTCCTTCACCCCAGAGGAGATAAGCAGCGCGGCGGAAAAAGACCTGAAAGACCGCATTAGCGAGGCGCAGGAACAGGATACCGTCATATCAAACCTGGAAAATCTCATCGAACGCACTAACTCGCGATATGTCGAGGCGGAGCAGCTCAATAACAAGCTGATGAAAATAGGCGTGGAGGACTTTAACAACAAATACGTTGAAAGCTCCGGCGCGGGTTCCGGCAAAATAGTCCCGGAGAACAAGAGCGGCTTTGAGAACGCTATGGGCGCGCTGACGGAATCCAACGAAAAGCTTAACGGAGCCGGCTCGCTGTCGATGAATACGATAAACTCGCTCAGGGAAGAATCCGAGCGTATGCCGAACACCCAGAAGAGGAAAAAGAGGTGACACGAATGATAAAAACCGGCTTTCACAGCGGCAGCTATGTGATTTTAAGCATAGCCCGTGAAAGCGACGATATATTCACCTATATCGTCCGCGACCGTGCCGGGAAGCAGTACATAGCCTGCGAGATAAGGAGTCTCGCCCTGATAGAACGCTGGCTCCCGGAGATAAGCGCCGCAGCGGACGCCGGAAGGCTGGTCTGCTTCACCGAGAACGCGTATCTGTACATAATCACCAGCTACACCGACGGCGAGAGCGCACAGCTCCACTTTTCCGTACATCACACCGAGCTGCGCCGTAAGCTGGAAATGCTCCGCGCGATGACGTTCCGGCTGGTGGACTGCTCAGATATGCCGGATATCGTGGTCAGGGGGCTGCTGTCACCGCAGAGCGCCTGCGTTTCCCGGGGCGAGATAGCGCTGAACTGCTTCATCGACCCGCTGGAGGAGCGCACGCCCCTCCAGCTTTACGGGGAGCTTTTTGCGGGGTGCTTCACGCCGGCGGAAATAAAACGGGCGAAATACCTGCGGATAATGCTCCAGAAGCTTTCCAACGGCATATATCACAGCTTTATGGAGATATATCTCGACCTCGGCCTGCTTCTTGAGGACATAGAACAGCCCATGGACATCATCGGGCAGGCAAAGGCGCTCCACGAGCGATTCAAGGGGATAACCCGGATAGTAATTTCAGCGGCGGTGCTTATCGCGGCGGCGGTGGTGCTGTGCAATATCCTCTCGCGTTCCTCGGAGCAGTCGGTGAGCGGCGCTTATACGCCCATCGATCATATCGGGACAGTCTCAATAGGCGGCGAGAATAAGGGCGACATCCGGGATATTCATGTTTCCGGGGCGGCAAGCGAGTCCTGAATTATAGCAAAATCACAAGTTTCAAATCAACGATTTTTATAGAATAATATCCAAAAAACAATCCTCCGATTTGTGCGATTCTACAAAAGCGATAAAATCACGCGAAACAATGAAACGAAAACTGCGTTTATTTTGTTTTAATTATAGGCGCAGAAAAAGCTTCATTGCAAAAGGAATATGACTGCGCCTGAACCGGACAGCGCTTATTTTGCGTGACCGGAAAAAAATAAATCAGGAGGTACATCATGAAACTAAAACTCAAATCCATCATCACGGCAGCATTTACAGCGCTTGTTGCCATTATGCTGCCATTCACGGCAAATGCAGCCGATACAGGCAGCAAAACAATAGCTGTCAGCACTGCGGAAGAATTAGCGGCGATAACCGGAAATGGCACATACTGCATATACTATGATATTGACCTTGAGGGCTTTGACTGGAAAGGGATAAGCGATTTCAGCGGTACCCTTTATGCGTACGACTGTGTGATAAAGAACATGACCTCTGACGACTGCGGTCTGTTCAGGAAGCTCAGCTCCGGGGCAAAAATCCGAAACATACATCTCGAAAACGCAAATATCAAGACCAAAACCAAAATGCTCGGCGGTCTGGTGTCATATATTCCGGCAAGCTCCAAGGGCGTTGAGATAACAGACTGCTCTGTGAACGGCATAGTTTGCACCAGATATCAAGGCAGTTCGAATTTGGCGTACTGTGGTGGAATCGCTGGCGTTGTTAAAGCCAAGGACTGCGTTATCTCGGGGTGCTCTTCTTCTGCACTTGTCGCAGGGCTCTCCGGTCAGGGCGGCATTGTCGGGCTTAACTATGGAAGTATTTCGGACTGTGTTTTCACCGGGCGCGTAAAGAACTCGGATAACCTCCCACCTGAAGATCCCAACGAGGATTGGATTGAAGTATACACTGTCAGCTTCGCCACGGGCGGCATAACAGGTGTGAATGTCGGCAATATCAGCAGCAGCATAGTACTATTGACCGCCTGCGACAGCGCAGAGTACTTCGGAATTATTTCCGGCGTGAATATCACTGGAAAGGGCAATATCAGTAACTGCACTGCGCTGCAGGCGGATAGGTGGACTCGTGATGGCGATTCGGAAAATATAAGCGAAATCGCCAATAACGTTAAATCCAAAGCTCTCTCTTTAAAATTGAAGTCATGATAACCGCACTGCTTCGGGCGCAGATGATTTGACATGTATTTTTCTGGAGGCTGCTTGATATGAAAAGAACTCTGACCATTATTGCGGTCCTGCTGGGAAGCCTTGGCTTATGTTCCTGCACAAACAGCCATGGAACCAGCAGTATCAGCTCTTCATCAATAACGGAATCTGGAACAGTGACTGTAAACGGAGAATACGATCTGACAAAGCTGTCAGAGTTTGAGTACACTCCCCTGTCGGAGTTTGACGCGGAATTTCTGGAAGAAAGCGACTGCGGTCAGATAAGCGACTGCTATAAACGCGCTCAGTCTTTGGCGCTATGGCTTGGTCATGGAATAAGCGATTTCCCGACCCCGGACGGCACCGGCGCACCGACTGAATCGGCAAGCATTGATGTATCAGAAGCTTACCGCTATTACTTCACCGGAATAAGCTACGACAGCTTTTATAATGCACTGCTCGATGTCTTTACCCAGGAAAAGGCGGACGCCCTGATATCTGACGCAGCAGGCAGGATATACTCCTATGACGGCGCCCTGTGGCTCGGAGCAGTCAGCGGCGGAGGTGATATGTCAGTAGTGAAAACGGAATACCAGGTGACAGACAAAACCGATGACCGAATCGTTCTGAAACGCACGACCTGGCATGTCGATACTGGTGAAGATCCGGTTTATGACCCGGCAAAGGACAATGAATATCAAAAGGAATATGCTGATTACAGCTTTGTCTATACAGAACTGGGCTGGCGCGCCGACAGTATGCCTTCACAGTAATGCTGAGGTAAATACGTTTAAACAGATCGTGGGGGAAAACAAGAGTTTTCCCCCACGCTTTCTTTTAAACATTAATGCCGTTGCGACTTTTCTGCCGAAACGATCCCGGGATTTTCAGGCGTTTTCCGATAAATTGAGCGGTGCCAATAAATCGGCACCGCTTTTGTGTTATTCAGCAGAATGTCACGCATTGATGATAGAATCAATAACAGGCGAATACTCAGCGCTGAGCTTTGTAAAGGACTCGCCGCGGAACAGCGGGTCAAACAGGACTGTGTTGCAAACAGTCTTGAGGTCGTCGTTGAAGCCCCAGCAATCGTCAAACACAAAGCTGAACTTTGTCGGATCCATCATGTCCTGCCAGAGATCGTACTGGTTCGCGTCCCATACAAGCGCCCACTTCTGGTAGCCCTCGTACTTGCCGCTGGTGTAGTAAACAGGCTCGGGATCTACCGCTTCCTTGCGCTTGGTTGCGTTGATGTTTTCATCGGTCTCATACACGCGGTTCAGGTTTATCCAGTCAACAGCGCCCTTCTTGTTCTTCGCGCCCTTTGCCACCATATATCCAAACGTATCGTAAGCGATATAGTACTTGTCGGCGGAAGGATCTCTCGGGAACGGCACAAACGCGAAATCGGAAACCGTGTTGCAGATGTCGTCCTCCGCGCCCTTCTTATCCTGAACCTGCTTTGCTGCCGCGCCGTAGGTCCACTCGGGGTTCATGCCAAGGAACAGCAGGCGGTCGGAGTTGTCCGCCCAGGTCTGCGGAGATACCCAGTCGCCAAGCTCTCCCTGGTGAGTGAGCCCGTTTCTGTACAGATCCTGGCAGTAATCCATCGCACGGGAAACATTGATGTCGCTGATGTTGTTCTTGGCGGTTCCGTCCTTCTGAACCTTTACAAGGGTTGTGCCCGTGGTGGCGATAAAGCTCATCGCGCCCTCGCCGGCATAGCCGATATGGCTGTCGTCGGCGTTGCACCAGTCAATGAGGAGCTGCTTGAAGGTGTCCCATGTCCAGTCGTTCGCCATATAAAGGTCATAGGGGTCGGGAAGCGAATATTCTTCCAGGGACTTCTTGTTGTAATTCAGCGCGAAGTTCGTGGTAATGCGGTAGGGGAAATAGTAGTGCTTGCCCTTGTATGCGAAATTCTCAGCTATATCAGCCATTTCAGACCACAAGGGCGAAGTGAGGTCGATCTCGCCGTCAAGCGCCTCGTACATGTTCTTGCTCATTCCGGTCGGGAAGGACTGCCATTCATAGCGCACAATATCCGGGGAATCATCGGAGCTTATCATGGTGGCGAGCTTCTCGAAATACTCGGTGCCGCTGGTGGTGGAAACGTACTCTATCTCGCCGCCGTAAAGGTCGCTTGTGAATATCTTGTACTGCTCGGAGGCGCTTCCATCCGTTTCCAGGTCATAGTAACCCAGCCATACTATCTTTCCGCTGTTTCCGTCAGGAGTGTAGGAATCGGTGCCTATCTCCTTGATCCCGGCGTCAGTGGGAGCGTTTTCGTCCGGGTCTGTGGTGGTGGCAGCCGAGGTCGTGGACGCAGGAGCCTCAACCTGGGGCGCTCCGGCGGAACCAGAGGAAACAGGCGCTTCCTCGTCGCAGGCAGTCAGCCCTGCTATCATTGCTGCGGTCATTACGCCGCAAAGGATTCTTTTTGTTCTTGTCATTTTTATATCTCCTGATTATTCTTGAATACGCATAGCGCATCATTTATATTATACAGTATAAATCCCGAATCGTCAACTACTTAATTAACTTTTTTGACTTAATGAGCATATATTTATCTTTTCTGCGTAAAAATTGCATGAAAAATCCACCCCGACGTTTAACAGAGTGGATTCCAAATTGCAAAAACGAAAACGTCACACAACCCGTTACTTTTCCGCGGAAATAATCGTGCCGCCGCCGACAACGATATCTCCCTGGTAGAGCACCACTGCCTGACCCGCCGTGACAGCCCTCTGCGGCTCGTCGAACTGCACATAAACTATTCCGCTTTCGTCCGCCCAGACCTCTGCCGCCGCTTCCCTGCCGTTGTAGCGGGTTCTTGCGGTGAGCCTTACCGGGTCGCGCGGAGCCTCCGGGAAAAGAATCCAGTTGAAGTCCCCGGCGGTAAGGCTGCGGGAATACAGAGCGTCCTCACGGGAAAGGGTGACGGTGTTGCGCTCCATGTCCTTTCCGCAGACGTACATACGTTCGCCGAAGCCCACGCCAAGCCCCTTGCGCTGACCTATCGTGTACCGAATTATCCCGGAATGTTCGCCTATCACGTTGCCGTTTATATCCACGAAATCTCCGTGCGGATAGGTCTTTCCGGTGCGCATTCTGATAAACTCCGCGTAGTCGCCGTCTGGCACGAAGCATATATCCTGGCTGTCGTGCTTGTGCGCATTAAGAAGGCCCAGCTTCTCGGCAAGCGCCCTGACCTCGTCCTTGCTGGAAAACTCCCCGAGGGGGAAAATCGTGTGCGAAAGCTGCTCCTGCGTCATGGAATAGAGGACATAGCTCTGATCCTTGGCGGAGTTTTTCGCCTTTTTCAGCACCCATCTCCCCTGCTCCGGCAGGAATTCCGTCCGCGCGTAATGCCCGGTCACGATATAATCGCACCCGAGCGACCGCCCGCGCTGATACAGCAGCTCAAACTTCATGTAGCGGTTGCAGTCTATGCAGGGGTTCGGGGTCTGTCCGTGCTCGTAGGAGCTGACAAACCGGTCTATGACCTCCCGCTCGAATTCCTGCGTGAAGTTGAAAACGTAGAACTTCATGCCCATTGAGTACGCGGCATTCCGCGCGTCTTCGGCGTCGTCCGCAGTGCAGCAGGATTTCTCGGTGCACACGCAGTCGCTGTTGCTGCGCAGCTTCATCGTGACCCCTATGCACTCGTAGCCCCTCTGCACCATGAGCGCAGCCGCAACGGAGCTGTCAACTCCGCCGCTCATCGCGATAAGCGCGGTAGGCTTATCCATTGCCGAGCCTCAGCATTTCATCTATGCAGCGCTTAGCCGCAAGGCGCTCCTGCTCCTCGATGTTGATTTCAAGGCCGTCTCTGCCCTCCAGCGTGTGGAGCACGTCCGCGATGGTGGTGACCTTCATGTTATGGCACACGCAGTCCTTGGAAAGCGGGAAGAACAGCTTCTCCGGGTGGTCGATTCCGAGGTGCTGAACTATACTGTTTTCTGTTCCGATTATGAATTCCTTCGCTTCGCTCTTTGCTGCGAAGTCCATGATCTCAGTGGTGCTGCCGACAAAATCAGCAAGCGCTACTATTTCCGGGCGGCACTCCGGGTGAACCAGCACCAGCGCCTCCGGGTGGAGCTTCTTTGCTGCGTGGACCTCTGCGGCGGTGAGCTTCGCGTGGGTCGGACAGCCGCCGTGAACGAGCTGTATCTCCTTTTCGGGAACCTGCTTCTTCACATAATCGCCGAGGTTGCAGTCCGGGATAAACAGTATCTTATCCGCGTCAAGGCGGCGGATTATCTTCACCGCAGACGAGGATGTAACGCAGACATCGGACAGGGTTTTCAGCGCCGCCGTGGTGTTTATGTAAGCCACTACCTTGTGGTCGGGGTACATTTGCTTGAGCTGGGTGAGCATCTCAACGTCGAGCTGCTCCGCCATGGGACAGCCAGCTTCCTCCCGGGGGATAAGAACGCGCTTTTCCGGGGAGAGTATCTTGACCGTCTCCGCCATAAAGCGCACGCCGCACATCATAACGGTGCCGTTCGGAGCCTTGGCGGCTTTCTGCGCCAGACCGAAGGAATCGCCGACAAAATCCGCTACTTCAAGAATATCATGGGTCTGGTAGCAGTGCGCAAGGATACAGACGTCCTTCTCCTTTTTGAGCTGCATTATCTTTTCCTGTATTTCCCTTGTAGTCATATAGTCCTCCTGAAGCCGGAGCCGCGAAGCCCCGGCTGTATTTCATCAGATAGAGTAGTCCCCGCCTGCGTTCGCCCGGTCGATTATATCCTGAAGCGTAACGCTGTCGAGGTAGTTGTTTATCGCCTTGTAGAGCCCCTCCCAGACTGGCAGGGTCATGCACTCGGAAGCGCGCGGGCACTCGTTTACCGGGTATTGCAAACAGCTTACCGGGCAGAGATTTCCCTCCGTAACGCGCAGTATCTCGCCGACTGTGTACTTCTCGGGAGACTTCGCCAGGGAATACCCGCCCTGATAGCCGCGGTTGGTGCGAAGCAGATCCGCCTTGTTGAGAAGCGGAACTATCTGCTCTAAGTACTTCTTTGATATATCCTGCCGCTCCGCAATGTCCTTCAGCGCAACGAATCCGTCCGCGCTGTGCATTGCGAGGTCGAGCATCATTCTGAGCGCATAGCGCCCCTTGGTAGATATTTTCATTTATTTGCCCCTTTCAGAAAACCTATCATCTTACTATTTTTAATTATACCATAGGTTTGATAGGTTTTCAAGGGGTTTTTGAAAATTTATTTTTTAGACCTTCGCCTTGTGCTCCACCGCTGTGATGGTGTAGGTGAACGCCTTTTCTCCGTCCGGCGGGAGTATCTCTATGCCGCGCTTTTCCGCGAACCCCCCGGTGCAGTCGTCGAAATCAGCGGAGCCGCACCACGGCTCAATGCACAGGAACGGCGCGTCCTTCGCCTGCCATACGCCAAGGCTGGTGAAATCCGGGAAATCCACGCGCACGCCGATGTTCTCCTTGTTCAGGAGCTGTACGGAGCGGGAGCGTATCTTGTCGAAATAGCACACGTCCTCATAGAACATCTCATGTGAAAGCGGAAGCTCGGTCGCTTCTTTCATCAGCTCGCGGCGGTTGTTTTCCTCATGAAGCCCGGTTTTGAGGTTGTAATTCGGCACTGCGGCGGTCTCCAGCTTCGGGAATTCAAGACGGTAATCCGTCATGTCGCCCGGGGTCGCGAGAGCCGGGTGAGCGCCTATGCAGAACGGCATATCCGTGCCGCTGTTGTTATGTACGCGGTAGGTCACGGTGATCCCGTCCGCTTTGAGCGTGTAGCGCACCGTGAACTTGAAATCGAACGGATACATCGCCTTGGTGTAGTCGTTCTGGGTGAGCGAGAACATCGCGCTGTTTCCGTTGAAGTCCTCCGGGGTGAATTCAAGGTCGCGGGCAAAGCCGTGCTTTGTTATCTTGTACTCCTTGCCGTTTATGAGGGTCTTGCCGTCTTTCAGCGTGCCTATCATCGGGAACAGAAGCGGAGAGGTCTTGCCCCAGAACGCCGGGTCGGCGCTCCACATGAGCTCGCGGTTTCCCACTTTGAGGGACTTCAGCTCCGCGCCCTTTGAGATTATCTTAGCGGTCACTTCGCCTGATTTTAATGTGATATCCATGTCGTACTCCTTATTTATGGTATTTTCCGTTGTTGATTATGGAATAAGCGCGGTAGACCTGCTCCATCAGCATTACACGCGCAAGGGAATGCGGGAACGTCATTGGCGACATTGAAAGCCGTAGGTCTGCCTGCTTTTTCAGCTCCTCGTCAAGCCCGAAAGAACTCCCCACAAGGAAATTCACGGTGCTGAACCCCTGCCCTGCGGCGGTTTCCAGCTTCTGCGCAAGCTGTTCGCTGGAGAGCGTTTTGCCCTCGATACACATTGCTACCGTGAAGCTGCCGGGCTTTATCTGCTCGCGTATCTTCATCGCCTCCTGCCGGAGCGCGGCTTCTATCTGAGCCGGAGACGGCTTCTGCGGGAGGTCAACGGGCGCGGGCTCCGAAACCCTCGGGGCAACATACGCGCCGAGCCTTTTCAGGTACTCCGCGCATGCCTCCCGGTACCATGATTCCTTGAGCTTGCCCATTGCGATAAAGATGATGTTCATATTACCACTTTCCTTTTTTCTTTGCCGGGGTCGGATTTATCCTGCGGCGGCGGTTCATCTCCGCGACCTTGCGGCGGTAATTCAGCTTTAGCTGATGGGTCACTATCGCGAGTATTATCTCCACGACGCACAGCCCGACTATCACCTTGAACATGGGGTTTGCGATTATCTGCTTTATCTTCTCCAGGTAGAATTCAGTCGCGTCTATCTCTATGTCGGATTCCGTTATGAGCTTCACCGTTGTGAGCGTTTCATCATTCAGCTTAAGCTCCAGCTCGCCGACCTCGTAGCCCTTGTTCTGCGGAGCCTGCACGGGCACGCGCTCCGGGTAGAGCTTTATTTCCTTGGAAACGGTGGTCTTGTTCAGGCTCTTTTCAAGCAGCGTGTAGTAGTCCTCGGCAGCGCAGACGCCCACCTTGTCGGCGTCCTTGCCCTGGCTTACGTCCACCTGGGTCACCTGCTCGTTCGCCTTGACTATATTGGTGTAGACAAACTCGTTGTAAGCCCAGTCGTACAGCGCGATGTGATCCTTGAACGAATAGTTGGATTTCTCGCCGTTTTCATCAAAGAACGGCGCGCCGAGGGAAACTATCATGTAATGATAGCCGCGCCCGTCGCTCCCCTTTTTCTGGCAGGTGGAAACGAGCGCCATTGAACCCGGCAGAGGATCTGCGGTGTCCCACGCGCCGTCTTTGTACTCGTAATACTCGTCGATGCTTCCGGTCTTTACGCCCTGAACGCCCTCATAGTAATAGTTTCCGTCCACCATGAGCTTGTTTGTGGTATTAATGTAATATCCGTCCGGATTGTTTTTGTTCGGCGGCATTTTGTAATCGGTGGTGCTGCATATCTTCATGAAGCCGGGGAAATTATCAATCGCGTACTTTGTGATAAGGTACAGATCCTTTGGGGTTGTGTAATTATCCTTGGAATACAGACCGTGGGTGTTCGCGAAGTGTGTTCCGGTGCAGCCTATCTGAGCCGCTTTCATGTTCATCATGTCCACGAAATCCGAAATGCTGCCCGCGATGTTCAGCGCGAGGATATTTCCGGCTTCGCACGCCGAGGGAAGCATAAGCGCGTATAGGCAGTCCCAGTAGGTGACATTCTCCTGCCCCGCCCAGATATCGGCGGTGGAAGGCCCTGAGTAGTTCGGATTTCCGCTGCCGAACTCATTCATAGCCTCTGACGTCACTGAAACATACTGGTCAAAATCCTTGACGTTTTCAAGGGCGATAAGCGCGGTCATTATCTTGGTCGTTGAAGCCGGCGTGAACTGCTTGTCGGCATTCTTGGAAACAATGACTATTCCGGTGTCGAGGTTCACCATGTACACGCCCTCGCTGTGCAGGGCAAATTTCGGCGTGAACGCTGCAAAAGCGCTGAAACTCCCGCCGAAAACGCTGCATAGTAAAATTATTGACATAAATACTGAAAAAATTTTTGCTTTTCGCATATAGACAAATCTCCCGTAATGCGTTATTATATATAGAGGCGGCTTATGCCGCTCAGGCTTTCTTTATAATTATACCGAATCTGGCGCTGATTGTAAAGGGCTTTTTGCAAATTGTAACCGAATTTTAATTTTTCGGCTGCGACGGGAGGACATTCAATGATTTACATAACCGGAGATATTCACGGGGACTTCACGCGTTTCAAGTCGCCTATGCTCCGCAAACTCCGGAAGAACGACGCGCTGATAGTCTGCGGGGATTTCGGCTTTATCTGGGACGGCTCCGCAAAGGAAAGGAAGCTGCTCAAAAAAATCGGGAAGCTGCGCTACAACGTGCTTTTCGTGGAGGGCTCGCACGATAACTACGATCTGCTGGAGGACTACCCCGTTGAGGAATGGTGCGGCGGAAAGACGCGTCCCATTTCCGGCAGGCTGCGGCAGCTCATGCGCGGACAGGTGTTCGAGATAGCTGAAAAGACCGTGTTCGCATTCGGCGGCGGTCAGAGCGACGATACCACCGTTGAGCTTGTCGAGGGCGAAAACTGGTGGCGGCGCGAAATCCCCTCGGAACACGAGCTCGAAGAGGGACTCCGCAATCTTGAACAGGCGGGAAACAGGGTGGATATCGTGGTGACATACGAGCCGCCGTCAAAGCTCCACGACTTCCTCGACCACAACAGCGGCGACAGAAACCACATAAACACCTATTTGAACGACGTGTACGAGCGGCTGGACTTCGGGCGGTGGTTCTTCGGAAAGCTCCACCTGAACAAGCTGATACCGCCGAAATACTACGCAGTTTACGACCATATCGTGGTCGCTGACGATACGAAGATCAAAAAGCACCGGGCACGCAAGTCCCCGGAGAAAACAGATGATAAGGAGAACTGAAATGGCAGAAATCACATTCAAGATCACCAAGGAACTGGGCGTTATCTCTGAGAACGCAAAGGGCTGGACAAGAGAGCTGAACCTCGTTAGCTGGAACGACCGCGAGCCCAAGTACGATATCCGCGACTGGAACGCAGACCACACCCGCATGAGCAAGGGGATCTCCATGACTGAGGAGGAAATGCAGCAGCTCGTTGAGCTGTTCAATGCCCGCGATGAAGAGGACAGCTTCGAGTGATACCCCGCCAGAAATAAGGATGTTAATTTTCAGACAGGCAGTCGTCCGTTGGGGCGGCTGTTTTCTGTTTTAAGACGCTGCGGCGTGAATTTTTCAGGTCAGCACTGTGTTGGTTTGGTGAAATTTAACTAAAACATTTAATAAAAATTTTCCGGAGTGTGCATTATG
Organism: uncultured Oscillospiraceae bacterium; assembly: GCA_934448295.1. GTDB lineage: Bacteria > Bacillota > Clostridia > Oscillospirales > Ruminococcaceae > CAG-115. The sequence goes on along the minus strand of CAKSEY010000007.1, from coordinate 33,478 downwards.
CCAAAAAAGAATATATGTTATCCAAATTAAACATTTCACAATCCGGATAAGTGGTGTTATAATAAAATCAATAAAAACCGCACGGATTTGTTCAAGATTTCTGGCGGTTTTTCACAACATTTTCACAAATGGAGGTACAAATCATTATGGCTAGATTTACTTTACCGAGAGATGTCTATCATGGAAAGGGCGCGCTTGAGAACCTGAAGGCTCTGAAGGGCAAGAAGGCGGTTATCGTTGTAGGCGGCGGCTCCATGAAGCGCTTCGGCTTCCTCGACAAGGCTGAGAATTACCTGAAGGAAGCTGGCTTTGAAGTAATGATCATCGACGGTGTTGAGCCTGATCCTTCCGTTACAACAGTAATGAACGGCGCACAGAAGATGCTCGATTTCCAGCCTGACTGGATCGTAGCAATGGGCGGCGGCTCTCCTATCGACGCCGCTAAGGCAATGTGGATCAAGTACGAGTATCCGGAATGTACCTTTGAGGATATGTGCAAGGTATTCGGTATCCCTGAGCTGAGAAAGAAAGCACATTTCTGCGCTATTCCTTCCACCTCCGGCACAGCTACCGAGGTTACCGCATTCTCCATCATCACAGACTACGACAAGGGTATCAAGTATCCTATCGCTGACTTTGAGATCACTCCCGATGTGGCTATCGTTGACTCCGACCTGGCTGAGACTATGCCCCAGAAGCTGACGGCTCATACCGGTATGGACGCTATGACCCACGCTATCGAGGCTTATGTTTCCACCGCTCACTGCGACTTCACAGACGCTCTGGCTATCCACGCTATTGAGATGATCCAGGCTGACCTCGTTAAGTCCTACAACGGCGACATGGCTGCCCGCGCAAGAATGCACAATGCACAGTGCATGGCTGGTATGGCGTTCTCAAACGCTCTGCTTGGTATCGTTCACTCCATGGCTCACAAGACCGGCGCTATCTTCCAGGATTACGGCGCACACATCATTCACGGTGCTGCAAACGCTATGTATCTGCCGAAGGTCATCGCATTCAATGCCAAGGATCCCGAGGCTAAGAAGCGCTACGGCGTGATTGCTGACTACATGCACCTTGACGGCGCTAACGACGACGAGAAGATCGCTTCCCTCATCAAGTACCTGCGCGGCATGAACGACGCTCTGAAGATCCCGCACTGCATCAAGAACTACGGCGCAGACAGCTATCCCACAGAGCAGGGCTTCGTTCCTGAGAACGTATTCCTTGAGAGACTGCCCTCTATCGCAGTAAACGCTATCGCAGACGCATGCACGGGTTCCAACCCCCGTCAGCCTTCCCCCGAGGAAATGGAGAAGCTGCTCAAGTGCTGCTACTACGACACTGAGGTTGATTTCTGATAATCTCCTACATAAAGCAAATTATCCCTCCGGGCAACCGGGGGGATTTTTGTGTATTTTCACTAATTAAATAGGAGAACACCTCCGAGCGTTCTCCCTTTATATTATTTAAATTTCTGCGTGATATTGATTATGAAACCGACTAGGATCGCAAGTCCAAGGCTAAGTACCAGCGGGAACCACACGTTTGCCAGCGGAAGCCCGTTCGCGGCTTCGTTCAGGTTCATTCCGTAAAAGCTGAACACGATAGTCGGGACCGCTATGATTATCGTCAGCGTAGTCATGCGCTTCATGACGATATTCAGGTTGTTCGAAATTATGCTCGCGAATGTATCCATCGTGGTCGAAAGAATGTTTGAATAGATGTTCGTCATCTCTATCGCCTGGCGGACTTCGATAAGCACATCATCAAGCAGATCCTGATCTTCCTCATAGAGCTTGATGAAACGGCCGCGCATGAGCTTTTCCAGCACAGCCTCATTGGCTTTGAGCGAGGTAGAAAAGAATACCAGCGACTTCTCCAGCCCGAGAAGCTGGATCAGCCCCTTGTTGTGCATGGATTTGTGCAGAGTCCCCTCAACGTAAGTCTGTATCTTGTCGATCTGTTTCAGGTATTGCAGGTATCTTGCGGCGATACGCAGCAGTATTGAGAACACAAAACGCGTTTTGAGATTCGTCTGAATCCCCTTTACAACGCCCTTGGCGATGTCCTCGACAACGGAGTTTTCCTTCGCGCTTACGGTCACGACATTCTTATCAGTGATGATTATGGACATAGGCGTAGTGGAATACAGCAGCGTGCGGTCGGGGTTGTTGTCCGTTTCAGCAACCGGGTAGTCAACGACTATCAGGGTCACGCCGTCGTCGCTTTCGATTCGCGATGGCTCCTCCTCGTCCAGTGCGGCGCGGACGTAATCCCTGTCGATCCCGAGGTCGTCCTCAAGGTCGGATATCTCGGTTTCAGTAGGATTTATGACGGATATCCAGCAGCCAGGCTCTGCCTTTTCTATCTCGCACAGGTGCGTTTCAATGTTTCTGTAATATTTTACCAAATTCAGCACTCCCTTGTTCCCGCACAGCGGGCGCATTTCAGCGCAGGAGACTGTTGGGGCGCGTCTCCTGCTGATGTTTTCTGTAACTGCAACTTCGACATAAGCCAGGGTCTGCGCTCATAATTTCACCGCCTTTACAACTCATAACTAATATTATTTTATCACATTCCGCCTGAAATTACAATAGGTTTTGGTCAAAAAAATGCTGTTTTGGCGGCAAAAGAACTCATTTAGTAAAAATGGCACAATCATTGAATATGTTAAGCAATTTTCGTGAACGCATGACTTGACAAAGAAGTCCAAAAATGATACAATGTTATTTGGTAAATAATCTAAACTATATAATTTTACATAAATATAACAAAACATATAAGGAAGGAGCACTCTGATGGGATTCGACAGCAGAAAATATATCGAACTGACAAATGAATTCATATGCAAGAGTGAAAAAATCAGAGAATTCCGCGCGCCTGAGTTTCTGGAGCTTCTGAAACCGCTTTGCGCATTTCTGCATATCGGCAGGCTTGAGGCTTCTATAAGGAGCACATCGGGTATGCTCAAAAATAACGTGAACGCGCCGTATGTATATTACGACAGCGGAAATTACGACAGAAACCGCGTTCTTACGGGAGAAGCCGCGCTTTCAACCACCGAGGCGGGAACTGCGGTGTACACCGTTTACGCGGACAAAGATTCCCCGGACTGGACTGACCAGGAGCTTAAACAAATAAACGTGCTGAAGAACCTCATATTCATTATGGGGGACAGGAACTACGCGCTTAAGCTAGCCCGGGAAATGACCGTCCAGGACGCGAATCTCGGGGTGTATTCCCTGCCGTTTTTCCTGTCAACAATGCGTTCGCTCATTGAAAAGGGCGAGCTTGGCGGCTTCGGCGTTGTATACTTCAATCTGCGCAGATTCTCAGCAATAAACGAGCACATAGGGCGCGAAATGGCAAACTGCGCCCTCAGGGGCTTCATCGGCGGATTGCAGGAGCGTCTCCATTACGAGGAATGTATTTGCAGGCTTGGCGGGGACAATTTCGTGATGCTGTTCAGGAAGGACAATCTTCCGTTCATACAGAACTACCTTTCAGGCACCGCCGTGATCTATGACAGCAGCGCCGACAAGGTGAACGTTTCCACGACCGCCGGCTGCTATCTGATCCCCGCAGAAAGCACCGAAACCGAAACTGAAGTCATGGACAAGGTAAGCACGGCGATACAGCTTGCAAGAACCGTATACAAGCGGGATTTCCTTTTCTATGACGAGCACATCATGCGCCAGCAGGAGAAAATCAAGGAAATCGAAGATATCTTCCCAAAGGCGATAAGGGACGAGGAATTTCACGTCTACTACCAGCCGAAAACGCAGCTTGAAAGCAACGAGCTTGCCGGCGCAGAGGCGCTCTGCCGCTGGTACAGGGACGGGAAAATCGTCCCGCCCGGGGATTTTATTCCGGTGCTGGAGGGCAGCAAGGCAATATGCACCCTGGACTTTTATATGCTGGATCACGTTTGCAGCGATATCCGCAGATGGCTGGACGAGGGGCGCAGGGTGGTCAAGGTTTCAGTCAACCTTTCAAGGCTTCACCTTGGCGACCAGGATCTGCTTGAAAGCATTCTCCAGACGGTGGACAAGCACAATGTTCCGCATGAATACATTGAAATTGAGCTTACCGAAACCACCACGGACGTTGACTACGTTGAGCTCAAGAAAATAGTGAACGGTCTGCGCGACCAGGGGATCAGCACCTCCGTGGACGATTTCGGTATCGGCTATTCTTCGCTGAATCTTATCCGGGAAATGCCGTGGAACGTTCTTAAAATCGACAAGAGCTTCCTGCCGGACATGGAGGAAAAGCAGGATCCCACAAAGGTCAAGATGCTCCGCCATATAATCACCATGTCGCAGGATCTCGGGCTGGAATGTCTGGTCGAGGGCGTGGAAACAAAGGCTCAGGTCAAGCTGCTGCTGGAGTGCAAATGCTATCTCGCCCAGGGCTTCTACTTCGACAAGCCGCTTCCGGTGAGCGAATTCGAAAAACGGCTGGATTATCTCCGTGCCTGCTAAAAAATAAAACCGGCTTCTCACGGAAGTCGGTTTTTTGGTATCAATAGAAATTTGCGAACAGCGCAGCGCCCGCGACCGTGATAAGTCCGGAAACCGCTATCGACAGGCTGCTCATCGCGCCCTCGGCTTCGCCCAGCTCCATTGCTTTGGCTGTGCCTATCGCGTGGGCGGAGGTGCCCAGCGCGATTCCCTTTGCGACTGGCTCGTTTATGCGGAACAGCTTCAGCACAAGCTCCCCGAGGATATTCCCGAGAACTCCGGTGATGATTATTACTCCGGCTGTGATGGAAACTATACCGCCCAGTTCCTCCGAAACGCCCATGCCTATCGCCGTGGTGATGGACTTCGGCAGGAACGTGATGTACTCCTCGTGCGAGAACCCGAATATTGCCGCAAGACCCAGCACGCTGCCCAGGCTGGACAAAACTCCGGAAATGATACCGGCGGCAACCGCAGCGGCATTGTGCTTTAGCAGGCTGAACTGCTCATACAGCGGGACTGCAAGCGCGACAGTCGCGGGGGTCAGCAGCCAGGAAAGGAACTTGGCGCCATCATAGTAGGTAGCATAATCTATATGAAGCACAATAAGCGCCGGTATTGTCAGTACTATCGAAATAAGCAGCGGATTAATAAGCGGCGACTTGAACTTCTTTTTCAGAATCGCCCCGAGCCAGTAGGCAACAAGGCTGATAAGTACGCCGAAATACGCCGATTCTGAGAGGAATTCGCTCATTTATTCCCGCCTGCCTTTCTGTTCTTCGCGCGGATAACCGCCTGGGTCACAAGTCCGGAAACCGCCAACACCACAACCGTTGTAACAACGGTCACTACCAGGAACTGCCACCATGACGGCGCGAGTATCTCCCATGTGTCGATAAGCCCGACAGCGGCTGGAATAAACATCAGCGGCATTATCTGGATAAGGAATTTTGACGCGTCCTTGACCTCTGCCAGAGGAATCACCCCGGTCTGGAGCCCCGCGAAAAGCAGGATTATGCCGTAAATCCCCGCAGGCACGGGAATCGGCAGCAGCGCGTGAAGGATCTCGCCGATAAAGGTTATCAGCAGGATTATCCCGAATTGTTTTATGTACTTCATTTTTCTCTTTCCTTTGCTCTGTATTATTTAAGGTTTCAGATCCACCCTAGCCCCTCCGCCAGTATTTTTATTCCAAGAAGTATCAGCACGGCTCCCCCGGCGATCTCCGCTTTTGAACGGTGCTTCGCGCCGCAGACGCTGCCGAGCTTCACGCCAGCCGCAGAACACAGGAACGCTACCGTTCCGATAATTCCAGCCGCCAGCAGCACCGGAACATCCAGAAATGCGAACGTAACTCCCACCGCCAGCGCGTCAATGCTTGTCGCAACTGCGGGCATGAGCATTTTCTTCGGTGAAAGCGACGCGTCCGGGAAGGGTTCTTCCCCGCCGTCAAGCGCCTCGCGTATCATGTTCCCGCCGATTATAACCAGAAGCCCGCAGGCTATCCAGTGGTCTATGTTCTCAACGAACTGCGAGAATGCGCTTCCAAGCAGATACCCAAGCAGCGGCATTCCTGCCTGGAATACCCCGAACCACGCCCCGACTATACACATATGCTTCAGACGTATCTTCCCCAGTGCCAGCCCCTTGCAGACCGATACCGCGAAAGCGTCCATTGAAAGCCCCGCCGCCAAAAGAACTATTCCGGCTATCCCCATTGCGTACCTCCTGTAATAATAGTTATACCATTATTATACAGTTGGCAAAGTTCCGGGTCAAGGGGAAAGAGCGCACAGAATGACAGTTTTTGTGATTGACAATATTCTCAAAATATGCTAAACTATATTCTATGCTATGCCGCCGCAATATCTGCGGAATATAACTTATTCTGAAAGCTGAGTGAAAATGAAAAAAATCCTGCCGCTGACCACTCTGATACCGCTGCTCCTGTGCGGATGCGCGGGAGATAACGCCGTTCCCGAGCCGCTTATCGTCACAGCCGAAGCCTCCGCGGAGACTATCGCCGCCGAATCCTCCGAGGAACCGGAATTCAGCGGAACGCTTGAAGAGCTCCCGCCTGAAGCGGAGTTCTCCCCCGCCGACCCGCTCAGTTCGCTGAATATTCAGCCGTCCGATTATTTCACACCCGGGGTTTATACCTCCAGCTACACGGACGACACCGGGAATTTCTACATATTCGACCCGGACGGAATGCATGGCAGGCTGATCCCCATGGCGGACGCAGAGGGCGTGGACTTCACCTACTCCATCACCGGAAACCAGATGACCATGTATGTCGGCGAGGAGCTGACCCCCTACTCCGCCGAGCTTGAAACCACGGACGAGGGTCACGTCATTATCCACATGACCTACCTCGGCACCAGCGACGAGCTGGAATACCTTAAGGATACGCCGGCGGACGGTTTTTCCTTCTATCCTGCGCGAAAGCTGGCACAGCTTGCAAAAAAGTACTACACCGACCAGACCGGGCAGGAGCTTATGGGCGTAGAGTCCTATATTCACGAGGGCGACCTGGTGGTGCTGAACCTCTACACTGCGGACGAAAACGGCTGGCGCAGCGATGTTGAAAGCTACACGGTGAGTATGTTCTCCGCAAAGGGCTGGAGCAGCGTTACGTTTGACGACATCGACCTCAGCAGGGTTACTCTAACGGAAGAAGCGCAGCCGCAAATATCAGACGATATCGCCGATATCCCGGAGCCGTCCTGAGCCGAATATAATTTTACTACTTTTCCGCCGGCAAGTCAAACGATATTTCGCAGCCCCGGGCTGATTTCTGCTTTTTTCGGCATTTTTCATACTGTTATGCGGGGTTGTGTAAAAATAGTGTAAATAATCACGAAAAACTGTTATCCATTTCCACAATATAGCATAAGGCTATTGGTGCAATGTGACGAATTGCACAAAAAGCGTTTGATTCAGGCAAAAATATTGTTGATTTTTTGCAAGGAATATGTTATAATTTAGTCGATACATAAAAGGCGCCCCTGACACTTTTCCCGCAGGACGCCAGAATCAGGAGGGAATACCAATGGCAAAAAGCACCAAGTTAAAGGAAGCAAGACAAAAAGCGGAAGCAAAGGTAATCGAAAAGATACCCCGCAAGACAAAGATAAAGTACCGGATTCTGCGGCTTGCGCTTATCAACGTCGTAACCGCCTGCGTCATCATGATGGTCATAATGAGCGCGTTTGTCGCCACGACATCTCACTCCGACTATGTGACGCAGACATCGGAGCTTGCAGAGTCCTACGCTCACCTTATTTCTAACAATATAAACTTCCTCTCGCTGGAGATCCAGGCGGCTGGGCAGAATGAAAACATCATCAATCACGACGTTCCGCTGGTAACACGGCAGGAAAAGCTAGCTGATATCGCAGCGACCTCCATGTTCAATGACTTTTCAATAGCATACAGCGACGGCTCTACATACAACAGCACGAATATCGCAGACCGTGAATATTACCAGAAGGCATACAGCGGAGAAATCGGTATCTCATCACCTATTATCCGCAGAACCGACAATTCAGTAGTTACAATGATGGCGGCTCCCGTGAAGTACAACGGTCAGACCTACGTTATTTTCGGCGGCATTGCCCCTACCCTGTTCTCCAACGGGCTTGAAAACGTTGATCTCGGCGATGGGAGCAGCATTGTTGTTATCGATAAGAACGGTCAGATCGTCGCTTCCAACGACACCAGCCGCGTGCTCAATATGTCGATCCTGACCGAAAGCGAAAGCGCGGGCGAAGCAAAACTCGCCAACAGAATGCTTGCATACGGAAACGGCACATACTCCTACTCGGCAAACGGACACAGAATGCTTGCATCTTTCCAGCAGATAAGCGGCACGGACGGCTGGACTATCGCAGTCTGTGCGAACTACGACCAGGTCATCAGGGGAATGTTCCTTGATATCGGTATCGGGCTGGCGGTCTGCCTCGTTCTTATCGCTTGCTCGGTATTCATTGCAATACGCGTCGCAAGGAATATCTCCAGACCTATCGAGAACTCTGCAAAACGCCTGAAGCTCCTGTCAGAAGGCGACGTTACCACTCAGTATGAGCTTTCGGCGCTCGGCGATGAAACGCTCGTCCTCGAGACCTCTCTCAAGAATACAGTCGATACCCTGCGCACCTATATCCACGATATCCGCCAGGTGCTTGAAGCAATGGCACAGGGCGACCTTACAGCGGCTTCTGCGGTTGAATACGCGGGAGACTTTGAAACTATCGGCACTTCTCTTGACAGCATTACCTCGTCTCTCAACTCGGCTATGACGGCGGTAAAGAACAGTGTAAGCAATATCCAGTCCGGTTCAGGTCAGGTCGCAGAGGGCTCCGCAAGCCTTTCTGAGACTGCGATCAACGTGGCTCAGGCGGTAGATGAGATCTCCGCTACCATCGGTTCTATCCAGGATAAGGCAGACCACACCGCAGAAACCTCCGCAAATGTTGCGGCACTCGCCGAGGAAGCCAACAGCGCGGCGCACGAGGGCGGCGAGCTGATGGGTCAGCTGCTCCAGGCGGTCGAGGACATCAAGGAGAAGTCCGCTTCCATCAAGAACATAATCAAGACTATCCAGGACATCGCATTCCAGACGAATATTCTCGCGCTGAACGCTTCCATTGAAGCGGCGCGTGCCGGCGAGGCTGGAAAGGGCTTCGCGGTAGTTGCTGACGAGGTCGGAAATCTTGCGGCAAAGTCTGCGGAAGCAGCCCAGAATACCACGGCGCTTATCAACGATTCGCTTACCGCAGTCGATAAGGGAACCAAGCTTGCAGACAGCGCCCACACCGCAATGAACAGCATTGTTTCCGGAATCAGCAAGATCTCCGACGATATGCAGATAATCACTGCGGCGGCGGCTGACCAGCAGAACGCGGTAAATCAGATCACCACGGGAATTTCCAGCATTGAAGCAGGAATGCACACGACCACTGCAACCGCAGAACAGAGCGCAGCCTCCAGCGAGGAGCTTTCAGCGCTTGCTTCCTCGCTTGCCGACGAGGTCGAAAAGTTCATTACAGAGTAACCCAAACGGATCCAAAAATCACAAAGCCTCCGATTCACTTTCGCGAATCGGAGGCTTTAATTCTTTTTTGACGTGAAAATGATCTGTTCGCGCCCTAATCTAATGACATTACTCCCAAAATGTCACAATGTGACGGCACAGGTTCACGGGTGAAAACCTGATAAATCAAATTACCTGTAAAGGCAGTCCCCCTGCCCGCTGTCATGGCGCATGAGATTTTTCGATTTTTTGGCGGTAAAATCTCCACTCTTCTATCTGCTTAATCCCACACAGCCAAAAACAGCCGTCCCCTTCGGACGGCTGAGAAAAATCGGAGGTTTTGCCGCGCTAGTTCGCGCGGCAAAAATTCGCAATCAAAAGCACTTAAAGAGACAATCCACCTGCCCGCTGTCAAGGCGCATGAGATTTTTCGATTTTTTGGCGGTAAAATCTCCACTCCTCTATCCGCTTAAACCCACACAGTCAAAAACAGCCGTCCCCTTCGGACGGCTGAGAAAAATCGGAGGTTTTGCCGCGCTAGTTCGCGCGTAATACTTCACAATCATAAGCACCTAAAATGGCATTCCACCTGCCCGCTGTCATGGCGCATGAGATTTTTCGATTTTTTGGCGGTAAAATCTCCACTCCTCTATCCGATTAAACCCACACAGCCAAAAACAGCCGTCCCCTTCGGACGGCTGAGAAAAATCGGAGGTTTTGCCGCGCTAGTTCGCGCGGCAAAACTTGGCGGAAGCGGTGGGATTCGAACCCACGGTACCGTGAGGTACAACTGATTTCGAGTCAGTCCCGTTATGACCACTTCGATACGCTTCCAGAAACAATAACATATATATTTTACTACTATTCTCCCGATTTGTCAAGTGCCGGAGCGAAATTTTTCATAAAAACCAGTAATAAATCTGGTTGCATTTTGCGAGGAGTTATGCTATAATTGAGTTATACCATTTATAAAGGAGAACATTATGTCTTATAATAACACTGCACATACGCCGCCCATGGGCTGGAATAGCTGGGACTGCTACGGAGCCGCAGTAAACGAGGCGACAGTCCGCGCCAACGCTGAATTCATGGCAAAGCATTTGAAAAAGTTCGGCTGGGAATATATCGTTGTGGATATCCAGTGGAGCAATCCTATCGCGAAAAACCACGAGTATCAGCCGTTCACCGAGCTTTGCATGGACGAGTATTCCCGCCTTGTACCGGCTGTCGAGAGATTCCCCTCGGCCGCAGACGGAAAGGGCTTTGCGCCGCTTGCAGAGTACGTTCACTCCCTCGGGCTGAAATTCGGTATACACATCATGCGCGGAATCCCCAGACAGGCAGTCCACAGGAACACTGCTATAATGGGAACTGACAAGACCGCCCGTGAAATTGCCAAAACCGCCAGCATATGCCAATGGAACACCGATATGTACGGCGTTGACCCCGAAAAAGAGGGCGCCCGGGAATACTATGACAGCATTTTCGAGCTTTACAAGAGCTGGGGCGTTGACTTCATCAAGGTTGACGACATCTGCCGCGAGCTTCCGCACGAGGAGTCAGAGCTGGTAATGCTCAGCGAATCCCTGCGCTCCTGCGGAAGAGACATGGTGCTCAGCCTCTCGCCGGGTGCCGCGCTCCCCGAAAAAGCCGAGCTTTACAAGCAGGTGAGCAATATGTGGCGCATTACGGACGATTTCTGGGACAACTGGCCGCAGCTTCTCGATATGTTCAGCAGGGCGCAGACATGGTGTATCCATGCTGGGGACGGTCATTTCCCGGACGCTGATATGCTCCCTATCGGCGCGATTTTGCAGGACTACGGCCCGGACGGCTGGACAAAGTTCACCGAGGACGAGCAGAAAACCATGATGAGCCTCTGGTGCATGATGCGCTCCCCGCTGATGATAGGCGGCGAAATGACCAAGTTTGACGATTTCACCATGAGCCTGCTCACAAATTCCGACCTCATTGAATGCCTGAACCACACACATTCCGCGCACCCGCTGTTCCGCAGAACAGTTGACGGAAACGAGCAGATTGCATGGTTCACCACCCACGAGGACGGAAAGTCGTTCTATGCCGCGCTGTTCAACTGCGGCGAGAGCGAATGTGAAATAACGGCGGAGATTCCGGTCAAATGCGCCCTTTCTGCGCGTGAGATCTGGACTGGCGCGGAATCCACGGCTTCCGGCTGTATTTCCGCAAGGGTCAAGCCCCACGGAGCCGCAATGTTCTGCCTGACCCGCGTTTAAGAAAGGGATCATTTTGAGCAATCTGACTTACGAATATATCCGCAGAAACAAGGACATTCAGACCTACATCAACTATGCGGACGCGGCGCTCAGCACGATAGGCTACACGGAACATTCCAACGCCCACGTTGAGCGCGCGGCGGCTTCCGCGTACATGATACTGACTACCCTGGGCTATGAACAGCGCACCTGCGAGCTCGCCGAGATAGCCGCCTATATGCACGATATCGGCAACGTGATCAACCGTATAGACCACGCCCAGAGCGGGGCTGTAATGGCTTTCCGTCTGCTGGACAACCTCGGTATGCCGGCGGACGAGATTTCCCTGATAGTTTCCGCTATCGGCAACCACGACGAGGGCACCGCCGCTCCGGTCACACCTATTGCAGCGGCGCTAATAATCGCCGACAAATCAGATGTGCGGCGCTCCAGAGTGCGCTCCGCTGACGGACCGTTCGTGCCCAGCACCGAGAATCTCGCAAGGGATATACACGACCGCGTGAACTACGCAGTCGAGCAGTCCTCGCTGTATTTCTCGGACGACAAGAAGCGTATAATTCTCGACCTCACGATAGATCAGAATATCTCCTCCATAATGGAATATTTTGAGATTTTCCTGGACAGAATGAAGCTCTGCCGCCGCGCCGCGCGGTTCCTCGGGGTGGAGTTCGCGCTGCACATAAACGGAGCCGTTCTGCTGTAAACCGTCGATTCATGCGGCAATGCTGTGATATTGCCGGATTTTCCGTACAAAGTGGAATCATTTTGATAAAATTTGTTGAATTTTTTAAAAAGCCCTTGAAATTCCGGCAATAATATAGTAAAATAAATATAGTATCCTGCGTCTGTACACAGGTGCGGAGAAATTCCGTAAAAGGGAGAGCGAAAGCAATGGGTGTAAGGTCAGTCATCAGTTGTTATTGGGATAATTCCGCTTCTTTTTACAGAATAATTGCAACCATTAGACAACTGTAACTTTTTAGCTGTATTCCGCATACAGCTATTTTTATTTTCAGACAAACGAAAGGAAGATATCATGTCAGAATCTAAAAAAGTAGGCATTGTTATGGGCAGCGACAGCGATTTCCCGGTAGTCCGCAAGGCTGCCGAGGCTCTTAAGGAGTTCGGAATTCCGTTCGAGATGAGGGTGCTTTCCGCTCACCGTTCCCCGAAGGAGGTCGCTGAGTTCGCACAGAACGCCCGCGCAAACGGCTTCGGCGTAATTATCGCGGCGGCTGGAATGGCTGCGCACCTCGCCGGCGCTGTCGCCGGAAACACTACCCTGCCGGTGATCGCCATTCCCGTAAAGGCAAAGGCGCTGGAGGGCGTTGACGCGCTTCTCAGTTCCGTAATGATGCCTCCGGGAGTCCCGGTGGCAACCGTTGGAATAGACGCGGCGGCTAACGCTGGCTACCTCGCCGCCGAGATACTCAGCGTTTCCGACCCGGAGCTTGCGGACAAGCTCCTCGCTTTCAAGAAAAAGCAGAACGAAAAGAACCTCGCCGCCGACGCAAAAATGCAGGAAACGGCAAAGGAAATCTAAGTCACAAACCTGCCACGGCAGGATAAATACACACATACATCAAAGGAGATATCACCATGAGCTACACAAAGGCAGAACAGCTTTACGAGGGCAAGGCGAAGAAGGTTTTCGCCTGCGCAGAAAACCCTGACTACGTTATCGTTTCCTACAAGGACGACGCTACCGCCTTCAACGGTCTGAAAAAGGGTCAGATCCACGGCAAGGGCGTTATCAACAACAAGATGACCAACTATATGTTCGGTCTGCTTGAAAAGGAGGGCATTCCTACCCACCTTATCGAAGAGATCAACGACCGCGAGACAGTTGTTAAGAAGGTCGAGATCGTTCCGCTGGAAGTTATCGTAAGAAACGTTGCAGCAGGCAGCTTCTCCAAGAAGCTCGGTATTGAAGAGGGCACTCCCCTTAAGACTCCGACTCTCGAGTTCAGCTACAAGAACGACGACCTCGGCGACCCGTTCATCAACAGCTATTACGCTCTCGGTCTGGGTCTTGCTACCCAGGAGGAGATCGACACCATCTCCAAGTACGCTTTCGCTGTAAACAAGTTCATGCTTGAATACTTCAAGAAGCTCAACATAGACCTTATCGACTTCAAAATCGAGTTCGGACGTTTCCACGGTCAGATAATCCTCGCAGACGAGATCTCACCGGATACCTGCCGCTTCTGGGATTCCACGACCCACGAGAAGCTCGATAAGGACAGATTCCGCAGGGATATGGGCGGCGTTGAGGACGCATATCAGGAGATCATGCGCAGAATTTTCGGCAAGTAATAAGCCGGGTCACAAGGTAACGGGATATCATTCAGCTATCCGGAGCAGGGCTTCCCTGCCCCGGCTTAGTTGGTACAGACAGAGAAAAGGCGGTATAACTTTATATGGGCGGTTTTTTCGGAGCAGCAACTGAACATAGCTGCATAAGCGACGTATTCTTCGGCACCGATTACCATTCGCACCTTGGAACAAGAAGAGGCGGCATGACCGCGTACTCCCCCGAAAAGGGATTCCAGAGGAGCATTCACAGCATTGAGAACTCCCCGTTCAGAACAAAGTTCGAGAACGATGTTGAGAACATGGAGGGCAACCTCTGCATCGGCAGCATAAGCGACACCGACCCGCAGCCCCTGCTGATGAAATCAAGGCTGGGGACCTATGCGGTGTGCAATATCGGCATAATCAACAACGCAGACGCGCTCTGCGACGAGCTTTTAAAGAGCACAAACGCCAGCTATGAGGCAATGAGCAGCGGAAAGGTGAACTCCTCCACGCTTATCGGCGCCCTCATCGCGCAGAAGGACACTCTGGCAGACGGCATTCATTACGCCATGGAGCGTATCGAAGGCACCATTTCCCTGCTGATACTCACGGAGGACGGCATCATCGCCGCCCGCGACAAGAACGGCAGACTGCCTATAATCATCGGCAGGCGCGACGACGGCTACTGCGTATCTTTCGAGAGCTTCGCTTTCCAGAAGCTGGGTTATGAGATGTACCGAGAAATGCTTCCCGGCGAGATCGTGAAGATAACGTCCAAGCGCGCAGAGGTGCTCCGCGAGGGCTGCCAGAAGGATCTCAAGATATGCACGTTCCTGTGGACGTACTACGGCTACCCCAACTCCGTTTACGAGGGTGTGACGGTGGAGACCATGCGCACCAGGAACGGCGAAATAATGGCTGAGCACGACATCAACAACGGAACTCTTCCGGACGTTGATTTCATCTGCGGCGTACCGGATTCCGGCGTTCCGCATGCGATAGGCTACGCGAACAGGAGCGGTATCCCGTTTGCGCGTCCCTTTATAAAGTATACCCCCACATGGCCCCGCAGCTTCATGCCGCAGAGCCAGTCCATGAGAAACAAGGTTGCAAAGATGAAGCTTATCCCCGTGCACGAGCTTATCGAGGGGAAAAAGCTCCTGTTCGTTGACGACAGTATTGTCAGAGGCACACAGCTCCGCGAGACTGTGGAGTTCTTGTACGCGAACGGCGCCAAGGAGGTACATATGCGTTCCGCCTGTCCGCCTATCATGTACGGCTGCAAGTATCTGAACTTCTCCAGAAGCACCTCAGAGCTTGACCTCATCGCGCGCCGCATTATCCATGAATTCGAGGGTGAAGAGGGCGTGAAGTACATTGCGGAATACAGCGATACAAACACAGAGCGCGGCAAGCGGCTCAGAGCCGAGATATGCAAGCGCCTGAAGCTGACATCGCTTGAATTCCAGTCCCTCGAGGGCACGGTGAATGCTGTCGGACTTCCTGAAAGCGGGCTTTGCAGCTACTGCTGGAACGGAAAGGAATGATATACTTTGTCAGGTAATATCCACGAGGAATGCGGTGTTTTCGGCATTTACTGCAATACGCCGTCCGATGTGGCGCACTCCGCTTATTTCGGGCTGTATGCGCTTCAGCACAGGGGTCAGGAGAGCTGCGGTATCGTTGTGAACGACCGCGGAGTTTTCAAGACCCACAAGGGGCTTGGTCTGGTGAACGAGGTGTTCACAGAGCGCGTACTCTCTGAATTTGAGAAGGGCAGGATAGCTGTCGGTCATGTGCGCTACTCCACCACCGGAAACGTCAACACAGCCAACTGCCAGCCCATGACGGTGCGCCATGTAAAGGGCGCGCTCGCCATCGCCCACAACGGAAACCTCATCAACGCGCTCGACCTGCGCCGCCAGTATGAGCTGAAAGGCGCGATTTTCCACAGCACCAGCGATACCGAGGTCATTTCCTACGCGATTACCGAGGCGCGCCTTTCGACAGGCTCCATTCAGGAGGCGGTCGAGCAGGCAATGTATAAGATAAAGGGCGCGTATTCACTTGTGATAATGTCGCCGAAAAAGCTCATTGCGGTGCGCGACCCGCAGGGCTTCAGACCGCTTTGTCTGGGCAGACTCCCGGACGGCGCGGGTTACGTTGCAGCTTCCGAGAGCTGCGCGCTAGACAGCATCGGCGCTGAATTCGTCCGGGATATAGAGCCTGGCGAGAT
The DNA here is from genome assembly GCA_934448295.1 of uncultured Oscillospiraceae bacterium. Classification (GTDB taxonomy): domain Bacteria; phylum Bacillota; class Clostridia; order Oscillospirales; family Ruminococcaceae; genus CAG-115. Next base: position 17,185 of record CAKSEY010000007.1, on the reverse strand, counting down.
AGTCGTTATCGACGAGAACGGCGTACAGAGCATAAAGACCCACTGCGGTCAGAAAAGCTCCATGTGCGTGTTCGAGTTCATTTATTTTGCGCGTCCCGATTCGGTCATCGAGGGAGCCAGCGTTCACCGCGCGCGGCTTCGTGCGGGTCATTATCTCGCGCTGGAGCACCCGGTGCAGGCGGACGTGGTTATCGGCTGCCCGGACAGCGGACTTGACGCGGCGCTCGGCTTCGCACAGCAGAGCGGTATCCCCTACGGGGTGGGCTTCGTGAAGAACCGCTACATCGGCAGAACGTTCATTCAGCCCACCCAGGGAATGCGTGAGAATTCCGTCAAGATAAAGCTGAACGCGGTGAGCGAAACGGTAAAGGGTAAGCGCGTTGTGCTGATTGACGACAGTATCGTCAGGGGAACGACCTCGGCGAAGGTGGTCAAGCTTCTCCGCCATGCGGGCGCTACTGAGATACACATGAGGATATCCTCCCCGCCCTTCGTGAGCGAGTGCTTCTTCGGCACTGACATCGACAGCAAGGAGAACCTTATCGCGAACAAGCACACCGTTGAGGAAATAGCGCAGATAATCGGCGTGGATTCCCTCGGATTCCTCAGCACGGACAGCGTTACGAAAATCGCTGAGAACGCCGGCTGCGGCTTCTGCACCGGCTGCTTCACCGGGAAGTACCCGATAGAAGTTCCAAAGGAGATACCCAAGGACAAGTTTGAAATGAAGTTCGACGAATGAGCCGCGCGCCGTTCGGAGGGCTGACGTAATATATTAAGGCTGCTCCGTTCAGTGCGGCGCTCCTTAAGAAAGGACAGAAAAATGAAAAGTTACAGCGAAAGCTACAAGGCTGCGGGCGTTGACGTGACCGCAGGCTATGAATCCGTTCGTCTTATGAAGGAGCACGTTGCGAGAACCAACACCCCCGGCTGCATTTCCGGGATCGGCGGCTTCGGCGGTCTGTTCATGCCCGACCTCGCCGGAATGAAGGAGCCTGTTCTTGTAAGCGGCACTGACGGCGTAGGCACCAAGCTCAAAATCGCAATGCTGATGAACAAGCACGACACCATCGGTATCGACGCGGTGGCAATGTGCGTCAACGACATAATCTGCTGCGGCGCAAAGCCCCTGTTCTTCCTGGACTACATCGCCATTGGCAAGGTGGTTCCGGAGAAGGTAGCTGAGATCGTTAAGGGCGTAGCTGACGGCTGCGTTATGGCCGGCTGCGCGCTGGTCGGCGGCGAGACTGCAGAGCACCCCGGCATGATGCCCGACGACGAGTACGACATCGCTGGTTACAGCACCGGTATCGTTGATAAGTCCAAGATACTCGACCCTGCCTCCGTAAAGCCCGGGGACGCTATTATCGGCATCGCTTCCAGCGGCGTGCACTCCAACGGGTTCTCCCTGGTAAGAAAGGTGTTCAATGTGAACGAGCAGAAGCTCCGCACATTCTACCCCGAGCTGGGCACCTCCCTCGGCGATGCTCTGCTGGCTCCTACTAGGATCTACGTCAAGCCGGTTCTGGACGTTATCTCCAAGCTGAACGTAAAGTCCATCAGCCATATCACCGGCGGCGGATTCTATGAGAATATCCCGCGGGCGCTTCCTGACGGAGTTTCCGCGAAGATCAGCAAGAGCAGCTACGAGGTTCCCGCTATCTTCAAGCTCCTCCAGAAAGAGGGCAATATTCCCGAGCACGATATGTACAACACATTCAATATGGGTATCGGCATGATGCTCGTTGTTGACAAGGCTGACGCTGCAAAGGCTGTTGAAATTCTCAACGCAGACGGCGAAAAGGCATACGTCATCGGCGAGACCGTTGCAAGCGACGAGGGCGTTATCATCGAATAATGTTCGGATTTTTCAAGAAAAAGACTGCTGCTCCCTTCACCGGGGAGCAGTGCTCAGTCGATATTTCAGAAAACGGTCTGGTGATCAACGGCATGAAGCTGGATGTCCCCATGCCCATGGACGCCGTTGAAAAAATACTGGGGACTCCGAGATCTCAGGCGTTCAAGACCAGCAGCGAGAACCGCGAATTCCTTGAGCAGACTCATGGCAAAGGAATGGTCACAAAGCGCGTCAACTACACATGGGACGAGCTTGGGATCTACTGCTACACCATGAACGGCAAGGTAGTGCACTGCTTCGGCTTCATGTTCCGCAACGACCCGGAAATGAACCTGAAACACTCCCCCGCCAGGATGTTCAGCGGAAAGCTTACAATAAACGGCGAGCCGTGGGACAAGGCGATTCTGCGCGGCGAGGACTGCGAGGTAATACGCGTGCTCCCGGTCGGGTGCTACTCGGTCACGGGCGAATACGCAGACCCGTTCGTGGGCGAGAAACCCTATGACGGCGGGTACAACTGCATTGAGTTCCAGCTTGAAGAATAACGCTCATTTGGAGGTAATTTCATGAAAAATATCGTGGTGCTCGTGTCCGGCGGCGGGACAAATCTTCAGGCGCTTATCGACGCGGAGAAGCGCGGCGAGATAAAGGGCGGAAAAATCACCTGCGTTATCGCCAGCAAGGCGGACGCCTACGCGCTGGAGCGCGCAAAGAACAACGGCATAAAGACCCGAGTACTGGTTCGTAAGGACTATGCGGACGTAAAGAGTTACAGCAAGGCAATGCGTGACGCACTTGTTGAGGAAAAGGCGGATCTGGTGGTTTACGCCGGATTCATGACGATACTTGACGAGCAGGTGTGCGACGCATTTCCGAACAAGATGATAAACATTCACCCGGCGCTTATCCCCTCCTTCTGCGGAAAGGGCTTCTACGGGCTTCATGTCCACGAGGCGGCTCTTGCAAAGGGAGTAAAGGTTTCCGGCGCCACGGTGCACTTCGTTACCGCCGACTGCGACGCGGGGCCGATAATCCTCCAGAAAGCGGTGGAGGTAAAAACCGGCGACACTCCTGAAACGCTCCAGAAGCGCATTATGGAGGAGGCCGAGTGGAAGCTCCTGCCGCTGGCGGCTTCCCTGTTCTGCGAGGATAGGATAGTCGTTAAAAACGGCGTCACCGAAATATTATGAGCAGGATAATAATATCCGGCGAAAGCGCGGATTTCTTCAACACCACAGAGGGAGCCATTTTCACCGACGCGGAAAACGAAATAAAGCTGTTCGGCAAAAAGGTCGGCGAGGACTATCTCAGAAAGTGTGCGGAATATTTCAGCCAGCTCCCGGACGAATTAAGGGAAACTCTCTGTGAAGCCACTGCCGAATACCTGACTGACATTATTGAGGAGCACGCTGACGAGTACGACGTTGACTACCTCCCGGAAATCACCGCCGGGAACGTGCTCACTTTCCTGAGACCGGTCGAGCTCCGCACAGAGGCTCACGATATTCTGTCTGAAGAGGATATGCCCCCGGCGTTCAGCGTAAAGCTGGAATTCACGCCGGTTCCGGTGGAGCTGGTTGAATGGGTCTTGCGCGGCGAGGACGCAATGTACGTTGGTGAATACCGCGGACTTTCTCCGTGGAACGACAACCTCTCCGGCAAGCGCTGGAACTACATCAGGGAGGAATGAGATGAACGAAGAAAGATTCTCCGGAAAGGCGCAGCTCTATGCGAAATTCCGCCCCTCCTACCCTACCGCGCTGGTGGACTGGCTCTACAAAATGACGAACGCGGAAAATGTCGCGGACATAGGCGCGGGCACCGGGAAGTTCACAGAAAAGCTCCTTGCAAAGCCGTGGAGCGTCACCGCAGTCGAGCCTAACACGGATATGTGCCGCGAGCTGCTGAAATGCGTTGGCGGCAGGGCGGAAATCGTAATGGCTTCCGCGGAAAGCACCGGGCTTCCGGAGCACAGGTTCGGACTGATAACCGCGGCGCAGGCATTCCACTGGTTTGACGAGAACAGATTCCGCGAGGAATGTAAACGGCTGCTCACCCCGGACGGACGGCTGGCGATAGTCTTCAACAGCAGGCTCAGCGGCGCGATAAGCATGGAGCGCGACGAGATATTCCGGAAGTACTGCCCGGATTTCGCGAACCGCCGCAGTCACATGGGCGTACGCTCAGAGGAAGAGGGCGACAAGTTCCTGCGGAATGAGTATTTCTCCTCGGTCGAGGTGTTCCAGATGGAAAATCCGGTAATTTTCAGCCGGGAACAGTTCATCGGAAACTCGCTTTCGCTGTCCTATTCACCCAAGGAAAGCGACCCGAACTTAAAGGCGTTCATCACTGAGATAAGGGACCTGTTCGACAAATACCACAGGTACGGCAAGGTCGCCATAAGCTATAAAACCACCTGCTATGCAGGGAAATTCTGAAAGGATATAAGTTATGAACTACACTGAACTTGACAAGGAACTGAATTCCCTTGCATATCACGGCAGAGGAATAATCATCGGCAAGTCCCCTGACGGAAAGAAGGCTGTCACAGCCTACCTCATAATGGGCAGAAGCGAGAACAGCCGCAACCGCGTTTTCGTTGAGGACGGCGAGGGGATCCGCACCCAGGCTTTCGACCCTTCCAAAATGGTTGACCCGCACCTTATCATTTACGCTCCGGTGCGCGTTCTCGGCAACAAGACCATCGTTACCAACGGAGACCAGACCGACACCATCTACGAGCTGATGGACAAGCAGATGACCTTTGAACAGTCCCTGCGCACCCGCGAATTTGAGGACGACAAGCCGAACTACACGCCGAGAATTTCCGGCATAATCCACCTCGAAAACGGTGCAATGAACTACGCTATGTCCATTCTGAAATCCGCTGACGGGGACGGAAGCTCCTGCCGCAGATACACTTACGCTTACAGCAACCCGATGTCCGGAAAGGGCAGCTTTATCCACACCTACGCAGGCGACGAGGTCGAGCAGGACGGCATACGCAGACTCCCCAGCTTTGAGGGTGAGCCGAAGAACGTCATTATCCCGGATATGGACATAGACAAGCTCACAGACTATCTGTGGACTAATCTCAACAAGGACAACAAGGTTTCACTGTTCGTTCGATATATCGACCTGGAGACCGGAAAATACGAAAGCAGAATCGTTAATAAGAACGTTTAAAAAGGAGATACTATGAAGGAATTCGAATTAAAGTACGGCTGCAACCCCAACCAGAAGCCCGCAAGGATCTATATGGAAAACGGCGCTGAGCTTCCTATTGAGGTGCTCAACGGACGCCCCGGCTACATCAACTTCCTCGACGCATTCAACGGCTGGCAGCTCGTAAAGGAGCTAAAGGCTGCGACAGGCTACCCCGCTGCGACAAGCTTCAAGCACGTTTCCCCGGCTGGCGCTGCCATTGGTCTGCCGCTGACCGATACCCTCGCAAAGATATACTGGGTGGACGACCTCGGTGAGCTGTCTCCCCTCGCCTGCGCTTACGCAAGGGCAAGAGGCGCTGACAGAATGAGCAGCTACGGCGATTTCATCGCGCTGTCCGACGTCTGCGACGTTTCCACCGCCAGGATAATCCAGAGAGAGGTTTCCGACGGAGTTATCGCTCCCGGCTATGAGCCTGAAGCTCTTGAAATACTCAAGAGCAAGAAAAAGGGCGGCTACAATATAATCAAAATCGACCCTGACTACGTTCCCGAAAAGATAGAGCGCAAGCAGGTTTACGGCATAACCTTTGAGCAGGGCAGAAACGAGCTGGTCATCAACGACGAGCTGTTCGCCAATATCCCCACGGAAGCAAAAAATCTCCCGGAGAGCGCAAAGCACGATCTCGCCATCGCGCTCATCACTCTGAAGTACACGCAGTCCAACTCCGTTGCTTACGCCTGCGGAGGTCAGGCTATCGGTATCGGCGCAGGTCAGCAGTCCAGGATCCACTGCACCCGCCTTGCAGGAACAAAGGCGGACAACTGGTATCTCCGCCAGTCTCCGCAGGTAATGGGGCTCCAGTTCGTTGACAATATCCGCCGCGCAGACCGCGACAACACCATCGACCTGTACATCGGCGACGACTATATGGACGTTCTCGCCGAGGGCGAATGGCAGAAGTTCTTCAAGGTAAAGCCCGCCGTATTCACCCGCGAGGAGAAGCGCGCATGGCTCGACACAATGAAGGGCGTATCCCTTGGCTCTGACGCGTTCTTCCCGTTCGGCGACAACATCGAGAGAGCGCACAAGAGCGGCGTTCAGTACATAGCTCAGCCCGGCGGCTCTATCCGCGACGACAACGTTATTGAGGTATGCAACAAGTACGGCATAACAATGGCTTTCACTGGAATCCGTCTGTTCCATCACTGATTTTTTGGAGGTAATCATGTCCCACGAGTTAGTCCTTGTCCTCGACTTCGGCGGTCAGTACAATCAGCTTATCGCCCGCCGCGTCAGAGAGCATAAAATTTACTGCGAGGTTAAGTCCTACAAGACCCCTATTGAAGAGATCCGCGCTATGAACCCCAAGGGTATAATCTTCACCGGCGGTCCGAACAGCGTGTACCTCGAAAATTCCCCCAGAATGTCCAGGGAGATATTCGAGCTGGGAGTTCCGGTGCTTGGTATCTGCTATGGCGTGCAGTTCATGGCTTACAGCCTCGGCGGCGAAATCGGCACTGCTGTTGACAGCTCCCTGTCTGAATTCGGCAGGACTGAGACAGAGGTCGACACCAATTCCCTGCTGTTCAAGGGAATCGAGAGCAAAACCGTTACATGGATGAGCCACAACGACTACATCAAGAAGCTCCCGGAGGGCTTTGAGGTGTGCGGCCACACGGCAAAGTGCCCGTATGCCGCTATCCAGAACGTTGAGAAGAAATTCTACGGTGTGCAGTTCCACCCGGAAGTAAATCACACTGAGCGCGGCTTTGATATGCTCGGAAACTTCCTGTACAATGTCTGCGGCTGCCGCGGCGACTGGACAATGGAAAGCTACGCTGAGACTGCAATCAAGTCCATTCGCGAGAAGGTCGGCGACGGCAAGGCTCTGCTGGCTCTCTCCGGCGGTGTTGACAGCTCCGTTGCCTGCAAGCTCCTTGCAAAGGCTATCGGAAGCCAGCTCACCTGTATTTTCGTTGACCACGGCCTTATGAGAAAGAACGAGGGCGACGAGGTAGAGGCTGCATTCGCTGACAGCGGCGTTAACTTCGTCCGCGTGAACGCCGGCGAGAGGTTCCTCGGCAAGCTTGCAGGAGTTACCGAGCCGGAGGCAAAGCGCAAGATAATCGGCGAGGAGTTTATCCGCGTATTCGAGGAAGAAGCAAAGAAAATCGGCAAGGTGGACTACCTTGTTCAGGGAACCATCTACCCCGATGTCATTGAATCCGGACTTGGCGACGCAGCAGTAATCAAGAGCCACCACAACGTTGGCGGTCTGCCTGACTACGTTGACTTCAAGGAGATAATTGAGCCGCTCCGCCTGCTGTTCAAGGACGAGGTTCGCGCCCTCGGAACCACGCTCGGTCTGGACGAGAAGCTGGTATGGCGCCAGCCGTTCCCGGGACCCGGGCTTGCAATTAGAATTATCGGCGACATCACCCCTGAAAAGGTTGCTACCCTCCAGGACGCTGACGCTATTTTCCGCGAGGAAATCGCAAACGCCGGGCTTGACCGCAGCATTAATCAGTACTTCGCAGTGCTCACCAATATGCGCTCCGTAGGCGTTATGGGCGACGGCAGAACCTACGACTACACGCTCGCGCTCCGCGGTGTTTCTACCAGCGACTTCATGACGGCGGATTTCTCGCGTATTCCTTATGATGTGCTGGAGAAGGTCTCTGTGCGTATCGTAAACGAGGTTAAGAATATTAACCGTATTGTTTATGATATTACTTCTAAGCCACCGGCTACTATTGAGTGGGAATGAGTAAAGCCCCAAAAGAATGGCTTAACAAAGCCATTTGTGACACTTCAAATCCCGATTTGATAGCAAAATGATAGCAGCCTTAAAACCGCATTTGTTGTAAGAACAGCAAGCGGTTTGCGGGTAAATCCAAATAAATTAGGCATTATCGACTTATGCAGTCGGTAATGCCTTTTTTTATTTATCAGCTTTGCGCTTCTCGCTCAAGCGCTTGTGCGCGCTCCGCTTCCACCAACGGATAACGGTAGCGCCACTGGTCATAGTCCTCTTTGGTTATCTCGCCGTTTCGCCATTTTTCGGCTTCCTTTTGCCACGCCTTGAACATATCATACATCTTGGAGTATTCCCTGCTGTTTGAGTTCAAGCGAATAACAGGCTCCCCGCCAACCTCGTCAATCTTAATGCCGTACAGGTCTTCAAGCGCAAACAGCGTGTGCATAACCCCTACATAGCTTTCTATGTCAGGAACATTCAGTGCCGCAGGCGACACATTAAGAGCTTCGGCTATCTTTTCGGTTTGTTCTGCCTTCGGTACGCGTGTTCCACTTTCGTATTGAGCCATGCGAATATCTGCGGTCTTTTCCGGTAATCCGGAAGATATGCCAAGCCACTTCTGGGTCATTCCCCGTAAATTACGGATAAATCGTATTCTTTCACCTATTGCCATACAAATCAACTCCCTCTGATACATATTAGTATAGCATAAAGGTTTAAGATAGTCAATACAAAATAAGCATAAATGTTTAATTTTTTTCAAAAAGCTATTGACAAAAACAAATTTGTTTAGTATAATACAATAGAAACGTGGTAAACATATTTGTTTAATGAGAGGAGGTGAAATTATGTCTAAGTCAATATTTATGCGTGTTGATGAAGTCGCGGAAATACTTGATGTTTCCGAAGCATACGCCTACAAGCTCATCAGGAAACTCAACAAGGAGCTTGCCAAGACAGGTTGTATCACGATTTCCGGCAGAATTGACCGTAATTTTTTCATGGATCAGTTCTATCATGCTGACAAACTGCCTAACGACGAAAAGGAGAGTGATTGAACATGGCAGCTTTCAAAGACAAAAAGAACGGCACATGGTATGTCCAGTTTCGTTATGTAGACTGGAAAGGAGAAAGACAGCAAAAGCTGAAACGCGGTTTTAAGACAAAGCATGAAGCGCTTGACTGGGAACGCGAATTTCTCATGCAAAAGAAATCGGATCCCAACATGACATTCGAGAGCTTTGTAAAGCTCTATGAAAACGACGTTAGACCACGTCTGAAGCTGAACACATGGCTCAGCAAGGAATCAGTAATTCAGCAGAAAATACTTCCCTATTTTGCTAAAAAGAAGCTGTCGGAGATAACAGCGAAAAATATCATAGACTGGCAGAACGAAATTAGACTGCTTACCGACACCAAAGGCGAACCTTATTCACCAACATATCTGAAAACAATTCATAATCAGCTAAGCTGTCTTTTCAACCACGCAGTCAAATATTATGGGCTTACCTCCAACCCAGCTGCAAAAGCAGGAAACATGGGAAAGGAGGAGCGGCGGGAGATAATCTTCTGGACTTCCGAGGAATACAAGAAATTTTCAGAAGCTATAATGGACAAGCCGCTTTCGTTCTACGCATTTGAAATGCTCTATTGGTGCGGGATACGCGAGGGTGAACTACTGGCGCTTACCCCGGACGATTTTGATTTCAATGCGAAAACGGTCACGATAAACAAGTCATATCAGCGCATTCACAAGGAAGACGTGATAACCTCCCCGAAAACCAAGAAAAGTAACCGCACCATTGTAATGCCGGATATTCTCTGCGAGGAAATGCAAGAGTACATAGGACTGTTCTATAAACTTGAGAAAAGCGACCGTCTGTTTCCTATCACGAAGCATTATCTCAAGCATGAAATGGAACGAGGAAGCAGAATTGCAGGCGTAAAGCGAATTAAAATCCACAACTTGCGGCATAGCGCTATTTCACTGCTGATTGAAATGGGATTCTCCGCTGTGGCGATAGCAGAGCGCGTCGGTCATGAGAGAATTGACATAACCTATCGCTATGCTCATATGTTCCCCTCAACGCAGACGGAAATGGCAAGCAAGCTCAACTGTATTCAAAAGGAGCGTGACGAAGATGCCAGCTAAATCACTTGACCACAAAGTGCGCTTTCGCGGAAAGATAGTGTCATTCCGCTGCTCGGAGGAAGAAAACACTGCACTCGATACGGCAGTTCAGCTTTCGGGACTTACAAAGCAGGACTACATAATATCCCGCGTCCTTGAAAGAGAAATCACCGTTCAGCCTAATCCGAGAGTTTACAAGGCGCTGAAAGATAGACTTGCTATGGTACTTGCAGAACTGAAAAAGAATGAATCCGCAGCAACAAGCAGTGATTTGCTTGAAACTATTAATCTAATCGCAGTAACTCTCAATGGCATAAAAGGCGGTGAAGAATAATGTCTGACAATGAAAAGGCTGCCCCTAATGCGCCTACGGCAATAGGCGTGGAGCAGTCTAATCAATCCCTTAACAATAGTATTATAGCAGAAAACTCCGAAAATTTCAAGTGCGAAGAGGTGGATTATCAGGAAATAATCCGAAGAATGACCGATCCCTACTATATCCACGTCATGACTTTGAGCGAACTGTATGATACCGTTTATGAAAATAAGCTTCCGATTATAGATGGTCTGCTCTATGCAGGCGTTTATCTATTTGTAGGAGCGCCAAAAGTCGGAAAGAGTTTTCTGATGGCGCAGTTGGCTTATCATGTCAGCACGGGAAAGTCCATGTGGGAATACAATGTACACAAATACGATGTTGCCTATTTTGCGCTTGAAGATGATTTTGCAAGAATACAAAAGCGCCTTTACCGTATGTTCGGCAGCGAACGAAACGACAATCTTCTGTTCGCTACAAAAGTTGACAGTATAAACGGCGTTCTCGAACAGCAACTAAACAGCTTTCAGCAGACGCACCCAAATGTTAAGCTCATAATAATCGACACGCTGCAAAAAATCCGCGAATCAAGCAGCGACTACAATTACGGCAATGATTATCAAGTAATATCGAAGCTGAAAGAATTTGCGGACAGCCGTGGATTATGTTTACTTCTCGTTCATCACACACGCAAACAGAAATCCGAGGATAATTTCGATATGATTTCCGGAACAAACGGACTTCTGGGCGCTGCGGACGGCGCATTCATTCTGTACAAGGACAAACGCACTTCAAACACCGCAACGCTTGAAATCTCAGGTCGTGATCAGCAGGAGCAAAAATTAATACTCGTCAAAAATTCTGAAACGCTTTATTGGGAGCTTCAGAGCAAGGAAACTGAACTCTGGAAAGAACCTCCGGAACCGCTGCTGGAAGCTATTGCTGAATTCATAACAGCGGAAAATACTGACTGGGCAGGAACCGCAACTGAACTGCTTGAGAAAACAAATCTGAGTATTCCGGTAAACTCAATTACAAAAAGGCTGAACGTCAACGCCAGTCGGCTTTTCAATGAATACAGTATAATTTACAAAAGCAGCCGAACACATGACGGACGCAGAATTGAGCTTCATTATCAGCCCCGTGACAGTTCGTGACGGCGGTGACGGTTTTCGTGACAGTAGCTTTGGCAGCTAAAAACTGTCACAACTGTCACAAACCTTCACGCCAATTTAAGAAGAAAGGAAAACTACAATGAACGAAGAACTTATGAGCAATCCAATCGACCGTTGGGGCGCAGCATGGCGGCGGTTTATGGAAACGAACTTCCCCGGTGAAATCCCGCAGCTGAAAGCAAACGGCAGGTGGGATGTTATCCCTCGCCTGATCGACCGGGAGGCTTGGCAGATGTGGGAGCTGCTGCGAAAGCAGTACGCAGCGCAAAGTCCACGTCCGAGAACTTTCGTTGAAATCACCGCTTGGGAGAAAACTCGCTCGCTGGTGGTGGAACACGAAGTCATGGAGCAGATTGTTTTGCAAGTCAGAGGATAATTTATAAAACAGTAGCGGTGAAAAATCCGCTGCTGTTTTCATTTGGGCAATTATAGCCCTGCCCTGCTTTGAGCGTTTTTCAGATTTTGCGATTTTCGCAGGAATGAGAATTTGCCTCTTTTTTCAGTTTTGAAAAAAACGTGGTTTCAGGGCGGTATCCACTCTAACGAAATGTGATACTGACAGGGCTATGCCTTGTCAATATCACTATTGAGTAAGTAACATTGACATCACTACCTACAAGACCATTATATTTATTTTCAGGAATGATATTTCCGGTATTATCTCCGAATTTGCATTTTTGAAAAGTCACGAAAGGAGACAGCTATGCCCGAACAGAAAATGTCGATTTCTTTCAGAGTTGACAGCGGCGTCATTGAACATAATAACCGTGAAATAATCGCCGCCAATGTTGACCCAGCCAGAATAAACGACAACATAACCTACACACAGATTGACTTGCGCAGTTTCTATCATCAGCTATTTGATGAAGCTTTGGCAGAATACAACGATAAACAAAATCGTGCCGACCGTAAAATTCCTGACTATTACGAACACATCAAAAAATCCGGAAACACAAAATTATTTTATGAGGTAGTCGTGCAGTTCGGAGATATGCAGGACTGTGGCTTGAGCTCTGAAAACTGGAAAACATCGCAGACTATGCTCAACGAGTATATGCAGGAATTCGAAAAACGCAATACGAACTTAAAGGTATTCAATGCCGTAATGCACCTTGATGAAAGCACGCCGCATCTGCATATAGATTTCGTTCCCGTGTCGAAAAAGAACGCTAAAGGACTGGCTGTCAAAAATTCGATGAGTGGCGCTTTGCGTGAACAGGGCTTTTCTTCATCAAACAAAATGCAGAACGAATGGACTGCCTGGTCTGAAAGCGAACGTTCTTATATGGAGGAGATTTTACATAAACACGGTTTACTGCGTGATGATAAAAACATACATCGCGGTCATTTGTCTGTTGATGAATACAAGGAGCTTGCACACCAGGTGCAGAGTTTGCAGGTTATCCAGAACCGTATTACAGAACTGAAAAAGAAAAACGAGCGTGAATACACTCCCGAAGAGATAACGCTTATCAAGAATCAAAACGATTTCCTGCGCGCTGAAATCACCAAGCGAAACGAAACCATATCAACGCTGAGCAAGCAGGCTACGGCTGATTTTATTCCTGTTGATCTCTTTTCTGAGGACAAGCTGCAATATGTCGCCGATGGACTCAGACAAGCGAAAATCCCTTTTGTTGAGGAAAATACTACACTGTATATTCCAAGTTATGCGGTTAAGACAGCAAATGCTATTTCCTCGCATTACAAACCTAGTGAAAAATTACTTTCTATTCGTGAGCAGACTGCGCTCGATATTGACAGACTGGTGTATTCTTCGGAAACCATTGATGATTTGCTGATAAAGCTGAAAGAACGTGGTTACGAAATCAAGCACGGTAAGTATATTGCCGTAAAGGCTCCATCAGCTGAACGATACGTTCGGCTGAAATCTCTCGGTGATGAATACCTGCCCCAAAGCCTTGAAAGACGGATTGCCAATCGTTACGTTTACACTCGCAAGGTTCAGGAACGAATGAACAAAAGCTCCGACATTGAGAAAAAGATCTGCGGTGCCATTCTGGAAACTACTGTGGCTATCCGAACATTTCGTATTGCACCGAAAAAATCCGTTCAGAAAAAGGCATATTCATACACCAACGACGCAAATCTAAACTACCTTGTAAAACAGCTTCAAACTATTGGAGAGTTCGGTCTGACCTCTCGCGAAAGCATTTACGCTAAAGCACAGGAGCTTCAACATACAATTCATGAACTTCGTTCTCATGGGGATAATGCTGATATTCAGCAGAATGGTCTGAAAAGGGTTAAGGAGCTGATTAGGGCTTATGAAGATATTGTGGAGGGAAACTACATTGATAGCCTAATTCGTAAGCAAAAAGAAACTAAACATTTAAAAATGCCTACATAAAATACAAGTCAGATACCATCACTAGTGTCTATTATTGATACATGTAATCAATAATAGACACTTTTTTGTAAAAATGTATTGATTCTTTCCCCCTATTGTGATATAATTTAATAAATAACATCTAAAATATGACATATGATTGCATTTGATATAAACAGGAGGACATGGCGATGAGCGACAAAAATAATGCAAACATCGGCTTTGAAAAACAGATTTGGGACGCCTCTTGCGTTCTATGGGGACATATCCCTGCGGCTGAATACAGAAAAGTAATAGTAGGATTAATTTTCCTGAGATATATTTCAAGCGCATTTGAGCGCAAGTTTAATGAGCTTGTAGCAGCCGGCGATGGTTTTGAAGATGATAAAGACGCATATCTGATAATATTTTCTATGTTCCAGAGCAGGCGCGATGGAATACAATCTCTGCCGCTGCCCATACCCCGGAAATAGGTGCTGTTATCGACGATGCCATGAGAGCTATTGAAGCTGAGAATAAATCGCTCAAAAATGTTCTTCCGAAAAATTATGCAAATCCTGATTTGGACAAACGCGTGTTGGGTGATGTAGTAGATATATTTACCAACAATATGAACATGGACGATACAGACGACAGCAAGGACTTGCTTGGTCGCACCTATGAATACTGCATTGCACAGTTTGCAGCACATGAGGGTGTAAAGGGTGGTGAATTCTATACTCCGTCAAGTATCGTAAAAACCATCGTGTCCATACTCTAGCCTTTTGATAACTGTCGAGTTTACGACCCCTGTTGCGGATCCGGAGGTATGTTTGTACAATCGGTAAAATTTATAAAGGCTCACAGTAATAACCGCGGTGAAGTGTCTGTTTACGGTCAGGAATCCAACGCTGATACATGGAAAATGGCAAAGATGAACATGGCTATCCGGGGTATTGACGCGGATTTCGGTCCGTATCACGCTGATACATTCTTCAATGATTTACACAAGTCGTTAAAAGCTGATTTCATAATGGCTAATCCCCCATTCAACCTTTCAAATTGGGGACAGGACAAGCTGATTGACGATGTTCGGTGGAAGTACGGCGTTCCACCTGCCGGAAATGCTAACTATGCTTGGATACAGCACATGATACACCACCTTGCGCCGAACGGAAAAATTGGATTGGTGCTTGCTAATGGGGCGCTTTCTACACAATCAAGCGGTGAGGGAGAAATACGCAAACGCATAATTGAAGCTGATTTAGTTGAGGGCATTGTTGCTATGCCTACACAGCTATTTTACAGCGTTACTATACCTGTTACACTTTGGTTTATCTCTAAAAACAAGCAGCAAAAAGGAAAGACTCTGTTTGTAGATGCTCGCAATATGGGCTATATGGTTGACCGCAAGCATAGAGATTTGACCGACGAGGATATTCAGAAACTAGCTGATACTTTTGAAAGTTTCCAGAATGGAACCCTTGAAGATGTAAAGGGGTTCTGCGCTGCCGTAACAACAGAAGATATTGCAAAGCAGGACTATATCCTAACGCCTGGCCGCTACGTCGGAATTGAGGAGCAGGAGGACGACGGAGAACCGTTTGAGGAGAAAATGGCGAGGCTTACATCTGAGCTGTCGGATATGTTTGCTAAATCCCACGAATTGGAAGATGAAATCCGCAGAAAGCTGGGGGCGATAGGGTATGAACTTTAATTGGAGAATAACCAAACTTGGAGATTTTGTTGAATTTAATCCCAAGGAAAACCTGTCTAAAGGGACATTAGCAAAGAAAATTTCTATGGACAAGCTGCAACCATTCTGTCGTGATATTCCCGCCTATGAAACAGAGTCATTTTTAGGCGGCACAAAATTCAAAAATGGTGATACCATCATGGCAAGAATTACCCCTTGCCTTGAAAACGGTAAAACAGCAAAAGTAAATATACTTGATGAAAATGAAGTGGGATTTGGCTCAACAGAATATATTGTGTTCCGTGCAAAAGAAAATGTTTCTGATGAGGATTTCTTATACTATCTAATAATCAGCTCAATAGTTAGAGAACCTGCCATAAAATCAATGGTTGGTTCCTCGGGACGGCATAGAGTTCAAACAGATGTTTTACAGGCTCTTGAAATATCTGTTCCACCGTTGGATGAACAGAAAAAAATTGCAGGTATTCTTAAAGGGCTTGACGACAAAATAGCACTTAATAACGCTATAAACTGTAATTTAGCGGCTTAAATCTCCACCTCGGATACGTCTATTTCGCCGTTCATTAGCTTGGGTAAAAGGGTGTCACGGAGTGTAGAAAGGCGGTCATTTTCAGCTTGTAAAGCAATAATTCTTTCATACATAGGTGAAACTACGACTGTATATTTCTGCACAAGTTTATAAGACGGAATAGGTATTTCAAACTCTTGAATATCACTTATAAAAATACATTGCTGAACCGCTCCGTGGGCAGTTGCAATTAACTCTCTCCTTTGTGATTTCAAGGCGTTATAAATATTCTGGACTAATCTTGTTATTATCTGCTTTGATAATTGCTACACTTCTTTGAAATTCGATATTGGTGGGATTTGAGTTTAAAAACAATATTTCGCCGATAGTTCCAACGGAGGACAGGAGAATATCTCCCTTATCTAATTTGGTGCGCTTCCTTAATTTGTCGAATGTGGCTTTATCTATTCGCCGTTCGTCTTTACTTATAGATAGTTTGCCGCCTTTTATGTTCTTACAACTAAGTAACAAGTATTCACCATTTGGTGTATCTGTAACTGTATTATGGACACCATCGGTAATATTGATAGTTACATCAGAGAGCGGTGCAAAATAAGAAATATCAGAAAACCAAGACTTAAAAAGAGCCTGCGATTGCTGCTCTAAATTACAGTTTCATGTACAAAAACTTGCTCAAAACCGTAGGGAGAAGTGCTTTTCCCTTGCTGCTTGATCAACAAATTAAGGAGTGACTTTTAATGAGCTACAAAGAATTCAATACAACTGAATTAACTGAAATTGACTCTGTAGGTTCTTTTATTAAAGAAATTCAGGCACTAAGAGAAAAAATTGATAACAATTCAGTGGATCTATATTTCCGTGGTCAAGAAGTTGAATTTTGGGATATAGAACCTAGCATATTTAGAAATGATATGCTTAGTATCGAACACAATCTTATGCAAATTCCCTTGCAGAGAATACCTATGGAATTCAAAGATTTTGATAATATGTTTGACATAATGGCTAAATATCAACATTATGGGATGTGCACCAGATTATTGGATTTAACTACAAATCCTTTAGTTGCTCTATATTTTGCATGTAAAAAACACGGAAACGAAGATTATGATATTGATGGTAATATTATAAGGTAACCTCTAAAAACCCCTATGAAAAAGAAGAAAAAAGTGATATAATAAGGAAATGAAACAGAAAACACTATTTG
>CAKSEY010000006.1 GCA_934448295.1 uncultured Oscillospiraceae bacterium | reverse complement strand
CTGCTGATTCCACCTACACCGTTGCTACTTCCTGGAACCCTGCGGACACCACTTTCGCGGCTGACACAGCCTACACCGTGACCGCAGTGCTCACCCCCATTTCTGCGTATGAGTTCATGAGCGGCGCTTCTGTAACAGTCAACGGCGCGGCGGCTAAGTCCGTGACAATCGGCAGTGACGGAACGCTTACGGCTACATTCGAATTCGGCAAGACCGGAAAGCACAGCATTTCCTCTGCGGCGCTGACCGTTGAAGCTCCCGTGCTCGGTGGAACTCCCGCGAACGCTTCTACTGCTGATTCCACCTACACCGTTGCTACTTCCTGGAACCCTGCGGACACCACTTTCGCGGCTGACACAGCCTACACCATGACCGCAGTGCTCACCCCGGCTGCCGGGTATGAGTTCATGAGCGGAGCTTCCGTTACCGTGAACGGCGCGGCGGCTAAGTCCGTGGCAATCGGCAGTGACGGAACGCTTACAGCTACGTTTGAATTCGGCAAGACCGGAAAGCACAGTATTTCCTCTGCGGCGCTGACCGTTGAAGCTCCCGCGCTCGGCGGCACTCCCGCGAACGCTTCTACTGCTGATTCCACCTACACCGTTGCTGCCTCATGGAACCCTGCGGACACCACTTTCGCGGCTGACACAGCCTACACCATGACCGCAGTGCTCACCCCGGCTGCCGGGTATGAGTTCATGAGCGGCGCTTCTGTAACAGTGAACGGCGCGGCGGCTAAGTCCGTGAACCTCGGAAATGACGGAACGCTCACAGTGTACTTTACATTCCCCAAGACCGGGAAAAAGACCGCCAGCGGCGGCTCCGTACCCAGGGGCACCGGGCGCGGCAATTCCACCAGAGATAACACCGAGGTCAAACCCGGAACCGGCAATTCCCAGGGCTGGGACGAGATAGTAAAGGAAATTCAGTCTGCCGCTGTCGGCTCTGAAATAAAAATCACCCTCAACGACGGAACCGTTATTCCTGCGGAAGCAATCAAGGCGCTGGCTGAAAGGCACATAAAGCTTATCGCGGATTCCGGCTTCGGCAGGATCTGGACTATCGACTGCGCGGGGCTGGATTCCGGCAAGGCGCTCGACCTCTCCACCAGCGCGGTTGACGTGCGTATCCCGGAGGATTCCTACAAGGACATCAAGTGCGGCGGCAGCGTTCAGCTCAAGCTCAACGCGGAGCTGCCCGGCGCGGCGCTCTCCATTGCGCTCCGCAAGGAACTCGCCGGAAAGAACGCGGCGCTCTACCGCCTGAACGAAAGCACCGGGGCGCTGAAGCTCCTCCAGACCTCCGCGATAGACAGCGATGGACGCTTCATTGCTGAGATAACGGCTTCCGGAAAGTATTTCCTGGCTTATGACGTTGAAGCCGCTGAGATTCCCGCAGGAACGGCAGGCTCCGGCGACATCAACGGCGACAGCGTGACTAACGCGCTTGACGCCGCGCTGATTCTGAAAGCAGTAGTCGGCAACGTGGAGCTTCCGCTCTCCGTTGGAGATGTAAACGGCGACGGAGTGGTAAACGCCCTGGACGCGCAGAAAATTCTCGCCGACATTGTTGGAACCCGATAACCTCCCTTTATTCTGATAGATCATAAAACGAGCAGGAGCCGGTTTGAAACCCGGCTCCTGTTTGTCTGTTTTGTCGAATTTTGTAAAGTTATGTCGGGGGATATCCGCCGGGGCGCTCAGTTCAGCTCCTCCACGGCGGCGGGGGGAGCTTCCGGCTCGCCGGAGTCCCCGGAAAGCCACATCAGCACCGCCCCCAGCGCAAGGAGCGCCAGCGCCGCGCACACCGCCGCTATCACCGGAAGCAGCCGCTTTTTCCGTCTGGGAGGCTCCGGCTCGTCCGTGAACATACCGCACACCGCCGCGTATTCCCCCCTGCCCTGCGCGGACTGCACCAGCCGCCTTTCCATGCGCCCCAGCCATTCCCCGCTGTCGGAGGATTTCAGCAGGTCGGTCTGCGTCTCCATCTCCCGGACGTGCTCCAGGAATCCCGCCGTGCACACCAGAAACGCGTCCCCGGGCTGTATTTCTATCGGGGCGTATTCCTGCCGCAGCTCCGCCGCCGGGAGTATCCCAAGCGCCTGCGCGCCCTCTTTTCCGCCGCTCGTCCGGGCGAGAATTTCGCCGCCCCGGAAGTAAAACGCGCCGCAGTCCCCGGCGCTGGCGAACGTGAAACAGCCGTCCTTCACGAACCCCGCCGCCATCTCCGCCAGACCGCCGCCAAGCTCCCGCACCGCAGAATCCGCGCCGCTGAAAAGCTCCGCGATACCATCGGGGGAGAAATCCGCGTCTCGGCGCTCCGCGAGGAAGCCCAGCGCCGCCGCAGAAGCCCGCGCCCCGGCGCCGTTTTCCCCCAGACCGTCAGCCGCCGCGAATATCCCGCCGTCCGCGTATATTCCGCCCGCGCCGCTGGTTACGTACGAGGAATGCTCCACCGAAAGCTCCGCGCCTGTGCTCTGCGGGAGCGGCTCCGGCGAATAGTCCGGCAGTATCTCCAGCACTATCGCGGTGAAATTATCCTGATTCCGGTAATTCCGCGCCAGTATCCTGCCGAGGATATCCTCCGCCGCTCCCCCCGCCGAAAGCATGAGGGAATGCAGCAGCTCCGCCGGGGAAAGCGCGTTGTAAACACCGTCGCTGCACAGCATTATCCTGTCCCCGGGCTGGAGCGGCATGGCGCGCAGGTTCCTGTCCGGGGAGAGCGCCGCGCCGCTGCCGATGTACTGGGTGAGCGCTCCCCCGTCCTTGTTGCCGACCGCCTGGCGGTAGGTTATGCCGCCCTCCGCCGCCTGCGCCAGCAGGTTGCTGAGATGGTCGTGATCCTCGGTGAGCTGCGTCAGCTCGTTCCCGCGCCGCAGGTATATCCGGCTGTCCCCCACCGAGCAGAAATACAGCCCCTCCGGGGCGATAACCGCCTCCACAAGGGTGGAGCCTCCGCCGCTGCCGCCGGAGAATATTTCAGAGCTTGTGCACTGTACCGCATTGCACAGCCACTCCGGGACGTTCGCTCCCGCCGCGCAGACGTCGGCGCCCATCATTCCGGAAACCGCCCGGGCGCTCACCATTGCCCCGCCGGGGAGCCCGCCCATTCCGTCCGCCAGAACCGCCGCGAAGCGCTCCAGCCCGGGCTTCAGCTCCGAGAAGCCGTAGCTGTCCTCCTGGTATTCCCGCGCGCCAGGGTGGCTCACCACCGCCGCCGAAATACTGCCGCAGCGCATTCTTGCCGTGAATTTATCCATCTGATTCAACGGAGCACTTCACCGGCTGTTCCCAGGAAAGGACCCCGGTCTCGACCGCGCGCTCGTATATGCTTATCTTGTAGTTCAGCCGCTCCAGGGTCTGAGCTATCTGCTCCTGCATTGCGAGGAGCTCCTCCCGCTGGTCTGTGAGAAGCTTCAGCCGCTGTGGGATAGTGCTGTCGCCCTGCTGGTACAGCCGGCGGTATTCCACGATTACGTTCACGGGAAGCCCCGCGCCCCGCATGCACAGCGCCAGCTCCAGCCAGCTAAGGTCGGACTGCTGGTAGTCGCGGATGCCGCTGGCGGTGCGGGTGACCTCCGGCACCAGTCCGGCTTTTTCGTAATACCTCAGCGTATCCTGGGATACGCCGTATTTTTCGCTTACCTGCTTTATTGTCATAATACATCCCCCTTTTTTTAATTCGTAATTCGTAATTCGTAATGCGTAATTATTGTGTCCCCTGTTGCCCTAGGTTGCGGCGCGTCCGTGCGCCGCTTTGGGGGCAACGGCGCAGACATCGTGTCTGCGCTTCGCGGCGGATTTCAATTTTTGATACAATCGGATAACCTCCGCGAAGCGGCACATTTAATTACGAATTATGAATTACGAATTACGAATTATCCCAGCCCGTATGCGTAAACGCCCTGCCTGAGCCGCTCCAGGCCGTCCATCAGCACCGAGTGCGGGCAGGCGATGTTCATTCTCAGGAACCGCGCGCCGTTGCCGCCGTAGTGCCCTCCCGCCGAGAGGTACAGCCCCGTCTTGTGCCGTATGAACTCCGCCAGGGCTTCGCTGTCCCCGGTTATGTCGGAGCAGTCCAGCCAGAGAAGATATGTCGCCGAGGACTTCACCAGCCGCACCTCCGGGAGCTTCTCCGCGAGGAAATCGGCGGTAATGCGCCTGCCTTCCGCGATGTACGCCCGCAGCTCGTCCAGCCATGCGCCGCCCTCGGTGAACGCAGCCACCGCCGCCGTGACCGCGAACGCGTTCGGCTCGGCGACCTCGTCCGTGTTAAGGGCGCGGTTCATTCTGTGGCGGAGCACCGGATTCGCCGCAAACACCGCCGCCGTGTGAAGTCCCGCAATGTTGAACGCTTTCGTTGGAGCTACGCAGGTCACGCTGTTCATGCGGCAGTCCTCGGAAACCGAGGCGAACGGGATATATTCCGCGCCCGGGTCGGCGAGGTCGCAGTGTATCTCGTCGGACAGCACCGTTACGCTGTATTTCCGGCACAGCTCCCCGATACGCGCCAGGGTGTCCCTGTCCCAGATAACTCCCCCGGGATTCTGCGGGTTGCACAGGAGCATCAGCGAGGTCTGCGGGTCGGCGAGCTTCGCTTCAAGGTCGGCGATATCCACCCGGTACGCGCCGTTCTCGTAGATCAGCGGGTTCTCCAGGACGTTGCGCCCGTTGTTGCGTATGCAGTTGAAAAATATGTTGTACACCGGGGTCTGCACGACCACCTTTTCGGCGGGAGTCGTGAGCTTCCGCACCGCGCTTGATATCGCAGGAACCACCCCGGTGCAGAACACTAGCCACTCCCGCTTTATCTCAAAGCCGTGCCGGGAGCTCCACCAGCCGGAATACGCGCCGTACCACTCGTCCGGTATCTCCGTGTAGCCGAATATCCCGTGCCGCACCCGCCTTTCCAGCGCCGCGGTTATCTCCGGCGCTGTTTTAAAATCCATGTCAGCCACCCACATGGGAAGCTCGTTTTCCGCAACGTCCCATTTAAGGGAGTACGTCCCCCGGCGGTCGTTCACCGCGTCAAAATCGTATTTCATGCTTCCTCCTCAAACACAGGCGCACTGCCTGTCGCTGCGGCATTCTATCACGGTGCG
Source organism: uncultured Oscillospiraceae bacterium (assembly GCA_934448295.1). GTDB lineage: Bacteria > Bacillota > Clostridia > Oscillospirales > Ruminococcaceae > CAG-115. Next base: position 154,864 of record CAKSEY010000006.1, on the reverse strand, counting down.
GGAGGGGTCTGCCTTGTCCGGCTCCATGATGAGCTCGCCTATGCTGTCCGCCGTTATACTGCCGGAGATCGGGTTCTTCACGCTGTCGATGGAGCCGTTTATCTCCGCGTCCACCGTGGAGTACTCGAACGCCAGCGTGGTGTTCAGCAGAACGCAGTTCCTCAGCGTGACGTTCTTCGCGCAGCACAGCCCCTGGATGCTCTCTATCGTGCAGTTGACAAACGTCAGGTTCTCGGAGTTCCAGCCCAGGTATTCCCCTGAAATGAACGAATCGCAGATCTCCACGTTCCGGCAGTTCCAGAACGCGTCCTTGCTGAGCAGGCGGGAGTTCCGGATAACTATATTCCTGCCGCCGTCGAACGGGTAGTTTCCATATAGCTGGAAGCCCTCCGCTTCAATGTTCCGGCTGTTCATGCCGAAGTAGTCGCCCTTTGCCATCACCGAGCGGAGCTTCACGTCCTCGCAGCTCCACAGCGTTTCCGCAGCGTCCGGCATGGTGACGTTCCACAGCTCCAGCCGATGGCAGCGCCGGAATGTCTTGGGAGCCTCCACCGCGCAGTTTTCCATTGAAAGGTCGTCCGTGTACCATATCCCGGCGCGCGCCGTGTTGAACAGCGTGCAGTCCGTCAGCGCGATATTCCGGCTGTACCACAGCGGGTATTTCCATCTGAACATACACTGATAAAGCTCGATGTCCGCGCTTTCCTTCAGCGGGGATTCTCCGTCCGCAAAGGTCGAGGCGGTGATTTTCGCGTTCCTTGCCTGGAAGAGAGCGCGCTCCCCCGTCAGGTACTGCTGGTTTATTTCTCTTTTGTTCTCCATTTTCTGCCCTCCGTGGGATTATGTTTCGGGGAATGCCCTTATACTTAGATTATACTCCAACTCCAGAGTTTTGTAAAGGGGTATTTTGTGAAATATATTATTGGGGTGGTGGATTTCCAGGAACGGGAATTACGGGGCTTGCACACACGCACCCAGGCACGTTTCTATCAGAATCCGCCGAAATGTAGGGGAGTGTCAAGCCCCTCCCCTACGGTTATCACGTTGTTCACCGCAAAAAACAAAAATCCCGCCCTGAACAGAGCGGGATTAATTTATAGCGGGAAATTACTGCTTGTCCTCGATGAACTTAACGATGTCGCCAACGGTCTTGATGTTCTCGACCTGATCCTCGGGGATCTCAACGTCGAACTCGTCCTCGAGAGCCATTACCAGATCAACAACGTCCAGGGAATCAGCGCCCAGGTCGTCCTGAATGTTGGAAGCTTCTGTGATGTCGTCAGCCTTAACGTCGAGCTGCTCGGAGATAAGCTCCTTAACCTTGTCAAATACCATTTTTTGTATCCTCCATATAATTCGAATTATAGTTCCTTCCGGAAACATTTCATGTTATATTATATAACATACTCCGCAAATAATCAAGCCCTCCAGCATAATTTTTGCAGAGAATTTTCTACAAATTTATTCGGTAAACATACCAATTTTTCTAAATTTGTCATAACGCTTGTCGAGAAGCGTCTGAATGTCGGTATTTCTGAGCCTGTAAACCGCGTCCACCAGGTACTCGTAAATGTTGTCCGCCGTCTGCTCCTTGCTGTTCTGCGCGCCGCCGGTGGGCTCCGCGATTATGCGGTCGCATACGCCGAAGTCCGTGAGGTTCTCCGCGGTGATCTTCAGCACCTCGCAGGCTTCTTTTTCCCTGGTCCCGTCCTTCCACAGAATGGAAGCCGCACCGCGCGGGCTTATTACCGAGTACAGCGCGTTCTCCAGCATTGCAAGCTCGTCACACACCGCCAGAGCCAGCGCTCCGCCGGAGCCGCCCTCGCCCAGTATCACCGAAATCACCGGGGTTTTCAGCGTCATGAACTCGTAGAGGTTACGCGCTATCGCCTCGCCCTGACCGCGCTGCTCCGCCTCCACGCCGCAGAACGCGCCGGGGGTGTCCACAAAGCATATCACCGGGCGGTGGAACTTCTCCGCCTGCTTCGCCAGCCGGAGCGCCTTGCGGTAGCCCTCCGGGTGGGGCATGGAGAAATTCGTGCGCTTGTTCTCTTCAAGGCTGCGCCCCTTTACCTGCGCTATCACAGTCACCGGGGTGTCGCTGAGGTAGCCTATGCCGCCGATTATCGCCGCGTCGTCGCCGTAAAGGCGGTCTCCGTGGAACTCCATGAACCGCGTGAACATCGCCGGGATATAGTCGTTCACCGTGGGTCTGTCCTTGTGGCGGATAAGCTCCAGTCTTTCGCAGGCTGTTAAATTGCTCATCTTCTGTAAGCCTCCTTCGGGAAGCCGTGCAGCTTCAGAATATTTGAAATGCGCTTTCTCATCATGCCGCGCTCGACTATCATATCAACGAATCCGCACTCCTGCTGGAACTCCGCCGACTGGAAATCGTCCGGGAGCCGCTGGCGGATAGTGTCCTGTATAACTCGTCTGCCCGCGAAGCCGATAAGCACCTTGGGCTCGGCAAGAATGATGTCGCCGAGGCTGGCGAAGGATGCCGTAACTCCGCCGGTGGTGGGGTCGGTCATTACCGCGATGTAAAGCCCGCCCGCGTCGCTGTGGCGCTTCACCGCGCCGCTGGTCTTTGCCATCTGCATGAGGGAGATTATGCCCTCCTGCATTCTCGCGCCGCCGGAAGCCGTGAACATCACGACAGGTAAATTATGCTCCGTGGCGTACTCGAAAGCCCGGGCGATCTTCTCGCCCACAACGCTTCCCATGCTCGCCATGAAGAAGTGTGAATCCATAATGCCGATAACCGTGCGGTAGCCGCGTATCGTGCACACGCCGGTCTTTATCGCGTCGTTCATGTCGCACTGCTGCTGCATTTTCGCTATCTTTTCCTCGTACTTCGGGAAGCCGATGGGATTCAGCGACTTCATGCCCGCGTCAAGCTCCACAAAGCTGTCCTTGTCTGCGGTGAGGTCAAGGCGCTCCTGCCAGGTCAGCCGCGCGTGGTAGTTGCACTTCGGGCAGACCTTCATAGCCGCCGTGAATTCGCGGTTGTAGACCACTCCGCCGCAGCGCGGGCACTTGAACAGCAGGTCCTGCGGGATCTCAACGTCTCCCGCCGCCGGTGAAGCAGCCGCGGGCTGCTCGGAAACGAAGCGCTCCTTGACGATTTTGAACAGATCCTCTATTGCCATTCAGCTCACTCCCCCATCACATTTTTGCGGTTCAGGAAACCGATATCGAAATTGCCCGCCTCGAAATCCGGGTCTTTCAGCAGGCATAGCTGGAAATCTATGTTAGTTTCTACGCCGTCTATGATAAGCTCCGAAAGGGCGACCTTCATCTTCATTATCGCCTCTTCCCTTGTGGGAGCCTTCACCAGCAGCTTGGCTATCATGCTGTCGTAGTAGGGCGGTATCTCATAGCCGACATACGCCGCGCTGTCTATTCTCACGCCGAACCCGCCGGGGACGTGCATTGTGCGTATTTTCCCGGGGCAGGGGCGGAAGTTGTGGCGTGGATCCTCCGCGTTTATGCGGCACTCTATCGCGTGCCCGGTGAGCTTCACATCGTCCTGCGTAAGCCACAGCTCTTCGCCCGCCGCAACGCGTATCTGCGCCTTTACAAGGTCTATCCCGGTGACAAGCTCCGTTACCGGGTGCTCCACCTGGATACGGGTGTTCATCTCCATAAAGTAGAAATTCCTGTCCTTGTCCACCAGGAACTCTATGGTGCCCGCGTTCTGATAGCCGCTGACCTTAGCCGCAGCCACAGCCGCAGAACCCATTCTCTCGCGGAGCTCCGGGGTCATGATGGGGCTGGGGCTTTCCTCCAGCACCTTCTGGTTGTGCCGCTGGAGGGAGCACTCGCGCTCGCCGAGGTGCACGACATTGCCGTGGTTGTCCGCCAGGAGCTGTATCTCCACATGGCGCGGGTCAACTATGAACTTCTCAATGTATACGTCCCCGTTGCCGAAGCACGCGAGAGCCTCCTGCTGAGCCGCAAGGTACTGCTGCTCCAGGTGCTCCTCGCTCTCCGCAAGGCGGATACCGCGTCCGCCGCCGCCGGCAGTCGCCTTTATCATGACCGGGTAGCCTATCTCGGCGGCGACCTTACGGGCTTCCTCAATGGTGGGGACTATCCCGTCGGAGCCGGGCACCACCGGCACTCCCGCAGATATCATGGTCTGCTTTGCGGAGGCCTTGTCGCCCATGGCGTCCATTACCTCCGGGGAGGGGCCTATGAACGTTATGCCGCAGGTCCTGCACAGCCGCGCGAAATCCGCGTTCTCGGACAGGAATCCGAATCCGGGGTGTATCGCCTGGGCGTGGGTTATCTCGCACGCGGCGATTATCGCCTTGGTGTTCAGGTAGCTGTCCTTGGAAGCCGCCGGGCCTATGCACACGGCTTCGTCCGCTATCTGCGCATGGAGCGCGGTGCGGTCAGCCTCGGAGTACACCGCCACCGTCTTTATTCCAAGCTCGCGGCAGGCGCGCATTATGCGTATGGCTATCTCGCCCCGGTTTGCAATAAGTATCTTGTTAAACATTCTGTCAGCTCCAGATTTATTCAGACTTTGTGGGGGCGGGGTCTGCCACTGCGAAGGATATCTCAGCGGTGACTACCTTCCTGCCGTTCACTGTCGCAACAGCGTCGCCGAAGCCTATCGGACCCTTCTTCTTCGTCATGGTGACGTGAAGCTCCAGCGTGTCCCCGGGGAGCACTGTCCCGCGGAATCTCGCCTTGTCTATCCCGGCGAAGAAAGCTATCTTTCCCCTGTTCTCCGGCACGCTGAGGGCGCATACGGCTCCCGCCTGGGCGAGCATCTCTATCATGAGGACTCCCGGCTGTACGGGCTGACCGGGGAAGTGTCCCTTGAACCAGTATTCGTCCGGTTTGAGGTATTTCTTCGCGGTTACGCTGACCCCCGGCTCCAGCTCGGTTACTTCGTCTATGAGCAGGAACGGGTCGCGGTGCGGGATTATTTCCTTTATCTGTTCAAGATCAAGCGTCATGACGGCCTCCTTACTCAATTCTCATCAGCTTCTGACCGTATTCAACAGCCTGACCGTCCTTGACGTATATCTCAGCGACCTTTCCGCTGAACTCGCTGTTTATCTCGTTCATGAGCTTCATGCTCTCAATAATGCACACAACGTCCCCGGCGTTAACGGTATCGCCGGGCTTTACGAATGCGGGCTTCTCCGGGGAGGGAGAAGCGTAGAACGTTCCCACGATGGGAGAGGTCACGATATTTCCGGTCACGGGGGTCTCCTCAGCCGCAGCCTGCGCGGGAGCCTGTGCGCCCTGTGCGGGAGCCGCAGCGGGCACGCCCATCACCGGCATGGGAGCGGGCATGGGGGGCGGGCAGGGTCTGCCCTCGATGACGATCTCAACGTCGTCTGTGCTTACGCGTATCTTCCCGAGGTCGTTCTTCTTTACTATTTCAGCGAGGGCTTCAATGCACTCGATGGTGTCCTCAATGGGTCTTGCGGATTCCTTGTTCATGCTGTTCTCCTTTCCGTATCAGTCCTGGACGGGGCGCATACAGATGCAGCCGTTGTGACCGCCGAAGCCCAGCGAGTTGCTGAGCGCGCCGGTTATCTTTATGTCCCTTGCGCCCTCGGTAACGTAATCCAGGTCGCACTCCGGGTCGGGAACCTTATAGCCGAGGGTCTGGTGGATCTTTCCGTTCTTTACGGACATTGCGGTGACTACCGCCTCAACGCCGCCTGCGGCACCGAGGAGGTGTCCGGTCATGGACTTGGTGGAGTTTATCGCGATATCCTTTGCGTGTTCGCCGAAAGCTTCCTTTACTGCCAGTGTTTCCGTGCGGTCGTTCATGGCGGTGGATGTCCCGTGGGCGTTGATGTAGTTTACGTCCTCCGGCTTCATTCCGGCTTCCTCATACGCGAGCTTCATAGCCATTGCGCCGCCCTTTCCCTCGGGGTCGGGGCTGGTCTCGTGGTATGCGTCGCAGGTGCTGCCGTAGCCGCATATCTCTGCGTATATCTTCGCGCCGCGCGCCTTTGCGTGCTCGTATTCCTCCAGCACGAGGAGCCCGCAGCCGTCGCCGAGGACGAAGCCGCTTCTCTCCGCGTCGAACGGTATGGAAGCCCTGTCAACGTCCGTGGAGCGCGTTACGGCGTGCATATTGTTGAACGAAGCGTAGCAGAAGCCGATGTCGCTGTGCTCAGTCCCGCCCGCGACAGCCGCGTCAAGATAGCCGTGCTTGATGGAGCGGAAAGCCTCGCCGATGGACTGCGTGCCGCTGGCGCAGGCCGTGGTCACGCAGAAGTTGCTTCCCTTGAAGCCGGTGCGTATAGCGACCTCTCCCGCCGCCATGTTGCCTATCATCTTGGTGATGGTGAAAACTCCCACGCGCTTGTTGCCCTTTTTGTGGTAGTTCTGCATTTCCTCCTCGGTGGTGTAGATGCCGCCGATACCGCTGCCGATAACTACGCCCACGCGGTAGGGGTCGATGTCCTTCAGGTCGGTGCCTGCGTCCTTCAGAGCCTGCATTGCGCAGTACACCGCGTACTGAACGATAACGTCGTTGCGGCGCAGCTCCTTTTTGTCAAAGTATTCGGACGGGTCGAAGTTCTTTACCCTTGCGACCACTGAAAGGCTGTCCGGCTCCTGATCCGGGAACCACGGAGCCAGCTCGAAGCCATGCTTTCCAGCCATAAGGCTATTCCAGAGCTCCTCGGGGGAATTTCCGCAGGGGGTGACTGCTCCAAGTCCGGTTATTACCACTCGTCTATCCATTAAACGTTGTTCCTCCAACAATTTGTGTTTTTTATTTCATTGTTTCTGCACGGGTGAGATGTGATTTGCAGATTCGTAATTCGTAATTATGGTGTCCCCCTGTTGCCCTTTGGGGGCAACTGCGCAGACATCGTGCCTGTGCTTCGCGGGACGAATTAAAATTCGATACAATCGGATAACCGCCGCGAAGCGGCACCGAGATTACGAATTAAGAATTACGAATTACGAATTAAATTTACATGCTCAGTCCGCCGCTTATCTCGATTATCTGTCCTGTAACGTAGGAAGAATCCGGGCTGCACAGGAAAGATACAACGCCCGCTATCTCCTCGGGCTGACCGTAGCGCTTCATCGCTATCTGTGCCAGCATTGCGGCGCGCTGTTCCTCGGTGAGCTTGTCTGTCATGGGGGTCTGTATGAAGCCCGGAGCCACTGCGTTGCAGTTTATTCCGCGGCTTCCCAGCTCCTTGGCGGTGGTCTTGGTCATGGCGATTATCGCGCCCTTGGAGGCGGAGTAGTTCATCTGACCGGGGTTGCCGTAAAGTCCCGCCACGGAGGCGAGGTTGACTATCCTGCCGCTCCTCTGGCGTATCATCACCTTGCCCACCAGCTTTGTCATGTTGAACACGGACTTCTGGTTAACGCGGATAACGAGGTCGTAGTTGTCCTCGCTCATCTGCGCCATAAGACCGTCCCGCGTGATTCCCGCGTTGTTTATCAGCACGTCTATCGTGCCGAAGGTCTCCTTCGCCCACTTCACCATAGCCTCGCACTGGGAGTAATCGGAAACGTCCGCCGCGTAGCACTCCGCGCGTACTCCGAGGGCGCGGCATTCCTCTGCTACCTCGTTTCCTGCGGTATCGAGGATCTCCTGGGACACGTCGTTGATGATTATGTCGAAGCCGTCCTTTGCAAGCCGCTTTGCTATCGCCGCGCCTATCCCGCGGCTGGAGCCGGTGATTATCGCTGTTGCCATATTATTCTATCCTTTCGTCTGAGTCCTGAATCATGTCTCGAATATGAGCGCGCCGTAGGTCAGCCCCGCGCCGAAGCCCACGAAGCATATCTTCATGCCGGGCTTCACCATTCCCGCCCTGCGCATTTCGTCAAGGCACACGGGAATGCATGCGCTGGAAACGTTGCCCATGCGCTCAATGTTGGTGTACACCTTTTCCTCGGGGATACCGAGTATCTCGGTGGCTTTCTTTATTATGCGGAGGTTCGCCTGGTGCGGGATAACGATGTCGAGGTCGTTTATGTCGTAGCCGCCCTGCTGTGCGACGTTCTTCACCGCGTTCGCCATGGCGTTCACCGCGAACTTGTAGACCGCGTGACCGTCGCTCTGGAGGAACTTCCGCTTCTCCGGAGTGTCGAACATTCCGTCCCACTGCTGATCCTTTTCCGCGAAGAACGGGCAGTTCGGGTCGTAGTTTATCTTGCAGTAGAGCGCCTCGAACTCGTCGCCGTCGGCGCCCAGCATGGAGTAGAACGGTTTGTCGGACTTGCGGTACACAACGGCTCCCGCCGCGTCACCGAATAGTATGCACATCGAACGGTCGGTGTAGTCAAGCTGATTGGACAGCCGCTCGCAGGCAACGACAAGTATCGTCTTGTAGTGACCCGTTTCGAGGTACTTCTGCGCGATGTCGGTCGCCGTGATGAAGCCCGTGCAGGCGCTGTTGACGTCGAACGCCGCCGCATTCGCCGCGCCTATCTTCTTCTGGATAAGGCAGGCGGTGGATGGGTAGAAGAAATCCGGGGTGCAGGTGCACACAAGGATAAGGTCGAGCTCCTCCGGCTTTACATTCGCGTCGGAAAGCGCGCTCTTCGCCGCCTCAATGCCCATGAAATAGCCGGGCTTGTCGGTGAGGATATGGCGCTGCTTTATCCCGGTGCGGGGGGTTATCCACTCGTCGGAGGTGTCCAGGAATTCCGCGAACCTGTTGTTGTCCGCAACGAATTCCGGGACATAGCTGCCGGTGCCTAAAATCTCAATTCCGCTCATTAAAAATACTCCTTGATTTTCTTTGCAACATATAGTATAATATTATAGTCAGCATTATAGCACATCTGCCGGAAATTTGCTAGGCAGAATATGACATACCATATTTATTTTACCCCATTACAGCGATTTTGTCAACAGTTTTTTCAACTATTCCGGTAAAACTGGCGATTTACCCGCCGATTATTTCAGCAAAAATTGTATTTTACGGCTTGCGTGGGATTTATTGCCTGAGCACCGCGAAATTCTATATAATATAGGTAAGAAAGGATATACAGATAATGCGAGAAATTCCATCATCAGCCATCACGGAAACCGTGGCGCGGCTGTGCGAACAGGCGAACCTGACGCTCCCCTGCGGCATGAAGGAGTGCATAAGCGGCAGTATCGGCCGGGAGGAAAGCCCCCTGTGCCGCAGTGTGCTCTCGGACATAGTGGACAACATCGACTGCGCGGCGCAGCTCGGCGTGCCTATCTGCCAGGACACCGGCATGGCGGTAATATTCGCGGAGATAGGTCAGGACGTGCACATCACCGGCGAGCCGTTCGAGGACGCGGTGAACGCGGGAGTTGCGCAGGGCTACGTCAACGGAAAGCTCCGGCTGTCGATAGTGGGCGACCCGCTGGAGCGCAAAAACACGAACAACAACACCCCCGCCGTTATCCACACGCGGATAGTCCCCGGGGACAGGATTCATCTCATGGCGGCGCCAAAGGGCTTCGGCAGCGAGAACATGAGCCGCCTGAAGATGTTCACGCCATCCGCCGCAAAGCAGGATATCGTGGATTTCGTGACCGAGTGCGTCAGCCTTGCGGGGAGCAACCCATGTCCCCCGATAGTTGTCGGTGTGGGGATAGGCGGCGACTTCGAGTACTCCGCGTTCCTGGCGAAAAAGGCGCTCTGCCGCGACCTTTCAAAGCGGAATCCCGACCCGGTCTACGCCGAGCTCGAACAGCAGACGCTGGACAGCATAAACCGCCTTGGCATAGGCTCCCAGGGCTTCGGCGGGACTGTCACTGCGCTGTACGTCAATATTGAGAAATCCGCAACGCATATCGCGGGGCTTCCGGTGGCGGTGAACATCGGGTGCCATGTGACCCGGCACGCAGAAGCAACAATTTAAATTAATTCGGAATTAGGAATTTGGAATCAAATGTGCCGCTGTCGCGGCGGTTATCCGATTGTATTCAAAATTTAAATTCGCCGCGAAGCGGCAACCGAAATTCCGAATTATGAATTCCGAATTCCGAATTAACAAGCTATTACAATAAAAATAACGATAAACATTTTAACACTTGGAGGTTCTTATGAAAACAGTTTTCTTATTTTCCGGACAGGGCTCACAGTACCCGGGCATGGGCGCGGAGCTCGCTGAAAAGTCCTCTGCGGCAAAGCAGATACTCGAGTGCGGTTCCGACATAATGGGCTTCGATCTCGCGAAGAAGCTCAGCGATTCCACCCCGGAGGAGCTCGCGCAGACAAGGCTCTCTCAGCCGGCTATATTCACCGCTTCCATGCTTGCCCTGGCGGCTGCGCGTGAAAACGGTATTGACAACTGCGCGGTCGCGGGTCACTCTCTCGGCGAGTACGCGGCTATGTACGCTTCCGGAATGCTCGGCATGGAGGATGCGTTCAAGGCTATAAAGCTCCGCTCGGCGGCAATGGCTGAGGCGGCGGAGGCCACCGGAGGCTCCATGGCGGCTATCATCGGCAGCGACAACGACACCATCGCAAAGGTATGCGAAGAGGTAAGCGGCTTCTGCGCGCCCGCTAACTACAACAGCCCCCAGCAGACAGTAATCGCGGGCGAATCCGCCGCTGTGGACGAGGCTGTCGCAAAGTTCGGCGAGATGGGAAAGCGCGCCGTGAAGCTCGCAGTTTCCGCAGCGTTCCACACAAAGCTCATGGCGGGAGCCGCTGAGAAATTCAAGGCGGAGATCGCCGGGTTCCCGTTCAGGGCGCCGGAATGCGCGTTCTACTCCAACCTCTACGGTAAGAAGCTGGACGATTTCTCGGATATGCCCGCCTACCTCGCGGCGCACATCTGCTCGCCGGTAAGGTTCGTTGACGAGCTCACCGCCATGCAGGCGGACGGTATCGAGGCTTACGTTGAGCTCGGCCCCGGAAAGGTGCTCACCGGTCTTGTGAAGAAATTCGACCGCGGCTCCAATGCAATGCACATTGAAAATGCGGAAACCCTGGAAAAGGCTCTCGCCGCACTGAAAGGTTGATGATCATGCGTAAATTCGGAATTTTAGGACACCCCCTCGGACACTCCCTCTCCCCGCAGATACACACCGCGCTGTTCGCGCTGGACGGCGAAAAGGTGGACTACGAGATGTACGACATCCCCCCGGAGGAGCTTCGCGCGAAGTTCGATTTCCTGGCTTCTCTGGACGGCTTCAACATCACTATCCCGCACAAGGTCTCCATCATAGACTTCTGCGACAGGCTGGACGCGGGAGCACAGCGCTACCGCTCCGTCAACTGCGTAAAGTGCGGAAATGACGAGAAAGTCGGCTACAACACGGACGTTATCGGCTTCACCAAGTCCATCGCAGCGCTCGGGGCTTCGCTGAGTTCCAGGGTGCTGCTAATCGGCTGCGGCGGCGTTGGCAGAATGATGGCGATAGAAACCGCGCTTGAGGGCGGAGACCTCACCATCGCGGCGCTGAAATCCGACAAGGTTCTCGCCGAGGAGGTCGTAAAGGAGATAAAGGCGCTGAAGGCTGACGCAAAGGTGCAGATAGCATGGATAAGCGGCGCGGCTCTCGATAAATGCGACCTGCCTGAGGGCGCGCAGTTCGACCTGCTGGTAAACGCCTGCCCGGTGGGAATGTTCCCCAAGGTGGACAGAATGCCCTGCACTCCCGCTGTGCTGGACGGCGTGAAGTTCGTGTTTGACGCGGTGTACAACCCCAAGGTCACTCTGCTTGCAAAGACCGCCCGGGAAAAGGGCGCAAAGGCTATGACCGGCATGGCGATGCTGGTGCTCCAGGCTGTCGCGGCTCATGAGATATGGGACGGAGCCTCCTACAAGACCGAGGACATCAACAGGATAATTTCCGACATGGAGGATCTGATATGAGCGTCTCTGTGTACCTCTGCGGCTTCATGGGCTGCGGCAAGAGCCATATAGGCAGGCTTGTGGCGGCGGAGCTGGGGCGGGAGTTCCTGGACATGGACAGGTATATCGTGGAGCACGAGAAAATGTCCATACCGCAGATATTTGAGAAGTTCGGCGAGCCGCACTTCCGCCAGCTTGAGGCGAAGTATATCCGTCAGCTCAGCGGCGGTTATGTTGTCGCCACCGGCGGCGGAGCGCTCATAAACGAGCATACCGCGCAGTTCGCCCGGGAGAGCGGGCTTTCCGTCTACATAAACACCTCGTTCGCAAACTGCTACGACCGCATAAAGAACGACTCCAACCGCCCGCTCGTCGTGAACAACACCCCGGAGCAGCTCCGGCAGATATACGATACCCGCGCGGAGATATACCGCCGCAATTCCATGGCGATGGTCAACGGAAACGCAAAGGATACCGTTATATGCGGGGAGATAGTCAAGCTGGTTCAGGCGTTCGAAAAGAACGGCAGGCTTTAAATTAATTCGGAATTCGGAATTCAGAATTCGGAATTATTGTGCCCCCTGTTGCCCTCTGTTGGGCGGCGTCCTGTTCTGTTGGTCAACCCCTCTGGCACTTCGTGCCACCTCCCCCGCTGGGGGAGACACGCCCTTTTGGGGCAACGGCGCAGACATCGTGTCTGCGCTGTCGCGGCGGGTATCCGATTGTATCGAATTATAATATGTCCCGCGAAGCGGCACCGAAATTACGAATTAAGAATTACGAATTCATAATTAGAAATGGGGCAGATTGCCCCATTTCTTTAGGAAGGTTCAAGATGGAAGTAATTAACGTTAAAATAGTATCGATGTCCGGGAATGATTACGAATGTGGATTCGTGCGGTGCGCGGACGGAGTTTTCACCGAAATAGGCGATATGTCCGCGTATTCCCCGGAGTCCGGCGGGGAGGTCATAGACGGCGCGGGGCTGACCCTCTGCCCGGGGTTCGTTGACGCGCACTGCCACCTCGGTATGTGGAACGACGCGCTGTGCTTCGAGGGCGAGGACGGCAACGAGGACACCGACCCATCCACCCCGCACCTGCGGGCGCTGGACAGCATAAACGCAATGGACAGGTGCTTCTCCGACGCGGTTTCGGCGGGAGTTACCACGGTGTGCACCGGAGTCGGCTCCGCGAACCCCGTCGGCGGCTCGTTCGAGCTTATCAAGACCTGGGGAAGCCGCCGGGTGGACGACCTTATCGTGAAGTCCCCCATAGCCATGAAATTCGCCCTCGGCGAGAACCCCAAGAACACCTACAACGACCGGGACGAGACCCCGGTCACACGCATGGCTACCGCCGCGATAATCCGGGAGCAGCTCATAAAGGCGAAGCGTTACAGCGAGGATATCGCGGAATACGAGCGCCTTAAAGGCACGGACGACGAGATATCCCGCCCGGATTTCGACATCAAGTGCGAAGCGCTCCTACCGCTGTTTGACAGGGAGCGTCCGCTGAAAGCGCACTTCCACTGCCACCGCGCGGACGATATCTTCACCGCCCAGCGGCTTGCAAAGGAGTTCGGGCTGGACTATGTGCTCATTCACTGCACGGACGGCGCGCTCATCGCGGAGGAACTCGCCCAGGACAAGCCTGCGATAGTCCTGGGGCCTATTTTCGGCGACCGTGGCAAGCCGGAGCTTGCAAATCACGACATCGCGACCCCGGCGGCGCTCTCCGCAAAGGGAATGAGCTTCGCGCTGTGCACCGACCACCCGGAGACCCCGATACAGTACCTGCCCCTCACCGCCGCCCTCGCCGTGCGCGGAGGGCTCTCCCGGGAGGAGGCTCTGCGCGGTATCACGGTGAACGCCGCGGAGGTTCTCGGAGCTTCCGACAGGGTGGGCGCGGTGAAGCCCGGTCTGGACGCGGATTTCTCGCTCTACGCGGACGACCCCGTCAGCATGATGACCCAGCCGGTGCTGGTGGCGGTCAGGGGAAAAATCGCGGTAGACAAACGGGAGAAAAATAATTCGTAATTCGTAATTCGTAATTATTGTGCCGCTGTCGCGGCGGCTATCCGATTGTATCGAATTTCAATATGTCCCGCGAAGCGGGACTCCGAAATTCCTAATTCCTAATTCCGAATTCCGAATTAATTTTGCAACCTTTTTGCTCCCTGCCCGGTTTTATATATGAATTCATACGGAGAGATCCGTATTCCGACGGAGAAATGACATGGACACACTATCGCTCTGCACAGCGGAGAGTTTCGAACAGGTGATGCAATCCTATATGCCGATGGTGTACAGGATAGCTTTCGCGCGCCTCGCCGACCGAAACGACGCCGAGGACGTCACACAGGACGTTTTCCTGCGGTACTTCCGCGCCGGCATCACTTACAATAACGAGGAGCACCGGAAGGCGTGGCTCATCCGGTGCGCGGTCAACTGCGCCCTGAATTCAGCAGGCTCCGCATGGAACAGGCACAAGGCGGACGGCGCCGAGCTTGAAAAAATGCTCCTGCCGGAAAACGAGCAGGCTCAGCCGGGGTGCGAGGAGCAGTTCGAACAGACGGAGCGGCGGCTTTCCGTGATGAAAGCCGTGATGAAGCTTCCGGAGAAATACCGGACGGTGATCCATCTGTTTTACTTCGAGGATATGTCGGTGGCGCAGATAAGCCAGGCGCTGGGCGCGGGCGAGTCCACCGTCAAATCCCAGCTAAGCCGTGCGCGGAAGCTGCTGAAGCCTTTGCTTGCGGAATTCGCAGATATCTCAGGGGAGGTGGTTTTCTGATGGACTTCAGAGAGGAATACAAAAAGTCAGCCGAAAGCTTATCCCCGGATAACGAGGCTATGGAGAGAATGAAAGCCGCTGTCCTCGCTAAAATCGCAGAGGAACAGTCCGGCGGAACCGCGCATGGCGCTGCCGCAGATAACAAAACCGAAAGCCCCGAGCCGAAGCCGAAAAGGCCGCTTCCGCTCAGAAGAATAGCCTATGTCGGCGGAGCCGCCGCAGCGTGCGCGCTTATCACGATATCTGCGTTCACGTTCCTGCCGATGATAAAGAGAACCAACGGCATGATAGAGGATATGTCATCCTCGGCGACCGCCGGAACAGCCCAGATAAACAGCTCGGCGGCGGATTTCGCCCAGGAAACCGAAACCGCAATGGGCGAGGACGATTTTGCCCCCGAGACCGCCACTGAGGACGGAGCTGCCACGGTTGAAGCGGCGGAAATCACCAGACCCGCCGCCGGCGTTACCTCCGACAGCAAGACCGCCGAGAACGGTTCGCACAGCGCTGAAGCCGAGGTACCCCAGGATCACCCGGAGGATGCGACCCCCGACGGCGGCACGGATACCGCCGTGCCCGAGGCTCCGGAAAACGTTGTGACGGAGCCTGATATCGCGGAGGGAGCTCCGGCGGACGAAGTGCCGGTTCAAGGGGACGACAGCGGCGAGTCTGATGCGGGAGTATTCGACAGCGGCGCGCCGGACGAGGAGATCCCCGACAACGAGCTGCCGGATAAGAGTACGTCTGCGGACAGCCTGCCGGATATGCTCCCGAACGATACCGGGAACGGCGGCGCCGGGGAAAGCTTCGCTGACGACAGCGATCCCGCGCAGGATACAGACCCCGTTATGACCGAGGAAGCGGCGGTCACAATGGATCCCTCAGGGACGTTCGATGCCGTGGAGGAAACAGCCGATTCCGACGTTATCACGGAAGAAGCATACTTCACCGAGGAAATTGGCTACACCGGAGACGCCGCCTTTACGGAAGAGGAGGGCTTTACGGAGGAATGTGATATGACCCTGGAGGACGCTGCGGTGGAAACCGAGGAGCCGGAAGAATCAGACCCGTTCCTGGTGTTCGGAAACGGCTGGGTCACCTTCACCGGAAACCGCTACAAATCCGACAAGAACGTGACCGCAGGCAGTATCCCGAGCCCTATAGTCCGTTCGTTCACGAATTCCGGGGACGGAAAGAATTACCATGTAAAGCTCTCTGCTGATTACAAGAAGCTGGAGATTTACAGCTCCGGCTGGAAGTTCCTGGGCGGATATTCAAGATAGTGATTTGCGGCACAGGTCAGGCATATGATAAAAGGGGCGCGGTTCAGGCTGCGCCCCTGTTTCTGCGTATCGCCCGTGATGATGTCCGCGCCGCCCGGAATGGCGGTGGGGCATTCAGGACGTGTGACGTGCGAAATGTAGGGGAAATCGTCCTGTTTGTCTCTCAGCGCTTTTTTATTCTGCGGTATGCGGCGAGGTTTGCGGGAGGGGCAAGCCCCTCCCCTACAAGCGTGCGGGCAAACGTCCTGTTTGTGCCTCCCCTACGGTGTTCCGGAAATATTAACTCTAAATCAATGTATGACCACTTTGACCAAAAGTTTTTCTGAAAATTTTATGAAAGTATAAGAATATCACAAAAACCTCTTGAAAAGTTAAATCTTTTATGGTAAAATGAATATGAAAAGGAAACAAGCGTTTTATTACAGTACATAATTGATAAATATTTAACGAGGTGATAACCTTGGGCAGACAGTTCAGGCAGAACATCATGACGATAGACGAGAACGCTCCTGCTGCCGACGACAGGGCTTTGCTGCGCTCTGCGGTGGAGAACAGCGACGGCGTAGCCTATACCATGAGCTTTCATCAGGGATTCCCGGTGCGGATACTCGCCGGGGACTGCCCGCTTGGTAAAACCGGGGATTTCGTTGTGATGGGCGAAGCCGTCCACCCGGACGATTACCAGCCGTTCTGCGAGGAAATAAGCCATGTGATAGCCGGCACCACCGACGAAATAAAGGTGCACGCCCGCCTTAAAAACGGCGGGGAGTACCAGTGGTTCTACATCACCGGAAGGGTTCGGCGCAGCGGCACTCCGCTGGATTTTATAGAGGGCATGATGTTCAACGTCACGTCCTATCTCGACTGCGAGGGCGAGGACGTGGTAATGCGCCGCTACCGCAGCAAGCACAGCATTAATATTACCGACCAGAACACCTACACTCTCCGGGAAATCCTCGGCGAGGACTATCTCGTGCGCATTCAGCAGTCCTTCACCCAGACCCCCGGGCTGTTCTCCGCCATAACCGACAAGGACGGCACTGTGATTTTCCCCGTGGGGCAGGATAAGCGCACAAACCTCAACAAGATGGACTACCAGCGCAAAAAGAGCATAAGAGTGCGCCACCAGACCATCGGAAGCTGGCTTATCACCGGCGAGGACGAGGAAGCTGTGGATAACTCCGCACAGCTTCTGGACACCATGGTGCACACCGTTTCCAGCGTTGCGAATTCCTATGTGGCACTGGTGGACGAGATGGAGACCTCCCAGAACGCAAACAAGCTTCTCGGGCAGAATTTCGAGGACCAGATACTTGTAAACGGCGTGTATTCCATATTCCTGCAAAGCCCGGACACCAAGACCGCGATACGCAACATAACCCTGCTGATAAGCGAACATTTCGGGCTGTCGGAGATAGAGTTCATAGTTGAGGGAACAAACCAAGTCAAGGCTTACAAGCTTGACCGCTCGGGTCTTGTGCTGCCCATTACCGTGGGTCTTGTCAGCCGCCCCGAGATAGAGGAGGAGCTGGATTACAGCGGTATTGTCTGCACGGACTGCCGCACTATTTCCATCGACAAGCCGAAAAACCCGAGCTGCGTACTCGCCAGGACCTACGACCAGGGCGAAAACCGCGGCGTGCTGCTGTATATCTCCCGGACTTCCGGCAGGGAATGGAGCAGCCGTGAGCGCAGCCTGCTGAAATCCATCACCCAAATGCTCTCCACAGTTATCTACAAGCTGTTCCTGGAGGAAGAGCTGCACGCCTCCCGCACAAGGCTGGAGCGGCTTGCCTACTTCGATCCCTCCACCGGCATGCCGAACCGCAGCATGTTCGAAAAGGAGCTTGCCGAGGCTATCGCCGCTGGCAGAAACGGCGCAGTCATCGGCGTGGAGTTCTCAAACCTTAAGAACATCTCCGAGATACACGGCATAGAATACGCGGACGCTATCCTCAAAAGCTGCGCGGAATACATCATCGCGCTGCCGTGCAGCACCTCGCAGAAGGTGTACCGGTTCTCCAGCGATATCCTGTTCGTTATGCTGAACGAAATGGAGCGCGAGGAGGCAAGGCAGTTCGCCCAGGCGGTGCTGACGAAATTCCGTTCGCCGTGGTACCTCCACGAAACGGAGCACCATCTGCGGGTCTACGCGGGATTCACCATATACCCGAACGACACCGACAGCACCCAGAACGTATCCAGCGCTGTGACGCACACGCTGCGGCTCGCCAAGGAGCGCTTCCTGGAGGACGCGGTGTGCTACGCCGAGGGGCTTGAGGAGAGCCTCACCGACACACGCATGGTAAAGAAGCTTATAACCGATTCAGTAGAGAACGGCTTCAAGGGGTTCTATTACCTCTATCAGCCGGTGCTGGAGATGAAGACCGGAAAGCTCCACTGCTGCGAGGCTACCCTGTTCTGGGGCAACGAGGAAATGACCATCCCCCGCGACCGGTTCCTGCCTATAATAGATCAACTGGGGTATTCGGAGCAGTTCTACGCGTTCGCCACAGATATGATATGCGGCTTCTGCGCTTCGGTGCGGGAGGCGGGTTTCCCGGATTTCCGCGTGAGCTTCAACATTCCGGAGAATATACTGAACAGCGAGGTTTCGGTGGAAACGCTCCAGGGCGTTCTGCTGGAATACTCCCTGCCGCCAAGCGCCGTAAGCATTGCAGTTTCCGAGAGCGAGGGCACGCTTACCAGCGGCAGCATTTACCTCCAGCAGCTTTCAAAACTCGGCGTGAACGTCATCGCGGACGATAACGGCGTGGATTACTTCACGGCGGCTCCGCTGAGCAACCCGGCGGTAAAGACGGTGAAGATAAAGTCTTCAAGGTTCTCCGGGGACGGGGTCTCGGCTTCGTTCGTGCGCACGCTGATAAAATCGGCGAGGGAAAAGAGGATCGCGGTGTGCGCCAAGGACGTGGATTCCCCGGCGGACATCACCGCGATAGGCGCTTTCGACGTCGATCTCATCGAGGGAATATTCAACGGCAGACCTCTCCGGGATACGGACTTCCTTGAAAAGATGTCCGGCGGGAAGAAATAACGGCTGTCCGGCGATTTGTATTCGCCATGTAGGGGAGGGGCAACAATTACCCAGAATTCCAGAATCGAAAAGCGTGCCAAAAAATGACGTGAGGAGCAAACATTCTGTTTGCCCCTCATTTCAAATACCCGCCGAAGGCGGCACAATAATTCCGAATTATGAATTCCGAATTCAGAATTATTGTCTGATATAAATTCCCTGTTCCTCGATATAGTCCTCCAGTTCCTGCTTCATGTCGTCCACCCATGTGTGGGAGGAAGGCTCGGCGGGAGTTTCGGGCTTCTGCGGATCTTGCGGCTTCTGGTTTTCCTGGGGTTGTTTCTTGTCGTCCATGCCTGCTCCTTTCACTATCAACTATTCACTATTAACTATGATATCACATATTGCTGAAAAAAGCAACGGGGGAATTTATGGCTACCTGGCTTTCACATCTGCGCGTTGCAGAGATGATAAACGCTGAATTCCACTTCCCCGCGCGGGATTTCCTCGCCGGGAATGTCGCGCCGGACTGCGGAGTCCCGGTGCCGGGCGGATTCGATCCACCGAAAGAGGTCACGCACTGGACTTCCCGGGGAAAAGGTCACTGCGAATACGAGAGATTCTACAAGGAAATGATATCCGGGAAAACCCTGGACGAGCACACACGGGCGTTCCTGCTGGGGTATTACTGCCACCTTATGGCGGACGTAGCCTGGGTGCGCCTGATAAACGACCCCTGCAAGGAACATGAACGGGAGCTTTACACCCTCGACCGGCAGGAATACTACCGCCGCGTGAAGCCGGAGTGGTACGCCAACGACCACGTCTACCTCCGGCAGCACCCGGACTGCGCCGTTTTCCGAGAATTCTGCGGGATAGAGCGCTACCCGGTGCGCTGCCTGCCGTACTACGGCGAGGACTATGTGGAGCGCCAGATCCGGAACATTCAGCAGTTCTACCTGAACCCGCCGGAGTACTCTGCGGTGTTCCGCTATCTCACGCCGCAGATGATGGACAGATGGGTGGAACGCGCCGCCGCGTTAATAATTCACCAGCTCAGAATAAAAGGGATCTGATGATCTTGCCGATACCGCAAGCCCCCGGTTTTATTTGCCGGGGGCTTACTGTTTTGTGTATTCAGGAAGGCTATGAGATTGGTGTTTTAATTACTCAACGTCCTGGAGTGCGTCGTAGCCGGTCTCGCCCGTGCGTACCTTGACTACGTCCTCAACGTCGTATACGAAGATCTTGCCGTCGCCGATCTTGCCGGTGTAGAGCGCCTGCTTAGCGGTCTCGACCACTGTCTCAACAGGAACCTTGCACACAACTATCTCGACCTTTACCTTCGGCAACAGGTGTGTTTCGACCTTTACGCCGCGGTAGAACTCAGTGGAACCCTTCTGCATTCCGCAGCCGAGTACGTTCGTTACCGTCATACCGGTTACGCCGATATCTGACATCGCGGACTTGAGGACTTCGAACTTATCCTGCTTGCAGAGGATAACGACCTTGCTCATCTTTGTGCCGTCAGAGGGCTTGGAGCTCTTGTAAGCAACAGGAACCGCAGCCTCCACGGGAGCGGAGCCGAGCTTAACTGTCTCGACTTCCTTCTCCTTGCCGCTGGTGGAAAGCTCAACGTGCATTGCAGGAACGAAGTCCGCATAGGAGGAGGGCAGACCGTGCTCGGTAGCGTCCAGACCAACGATCTCCTCGTGGCGGGAAACTCTAAGACCGATGGTCTTTTTGATGATAAGGAATGTAAGCGTGATGGTAACGCCTGTCCATGCAAGTACTGCTACCATACCGAGGAGCTGTACGCCGAGCTGTGCAAAGCCGCCGCCGTAGAAGAGACCCACCGCATGCTCGCCGGTGCCGTTAACAGCGGCAACGCCGCCGTTCTGACCATTGCCGTTGGAGAAGAGACCTACCGCGATAGTGCCCCAGATACCGTTGAAGAAGTGGACTGCAACAGCGCCAACCGGGTCATCGATGTGGAGCTTGTAATCGAGGAGCCATACGCCGAAGCATACCAGGAATCCGGAAACCAGACCGATGATCGCCGCGCCGAGACAGTCGGTGTCAGCGCAGGGAGCCGTGATGGCTACCAGACCTGCCAGGGAAGCGTTAAGGCACATGGATACATCGGGCTTGCCGTGCTTGAGCCATGTGAATACCATCGTCGTGCAGGTCGCAACTGCAGGAGCGACTGTTGTTGTAAGGAAGATGTTTGCGAGGTAGTGAGTATCGGAGGCTGCGGCGCCGTTGAAGCCGTACCAGCCGAACCACAGGATAAATACGCCGAGTGCGCCGAGGGTCATGGAGTGACCGAGGATAGCGTTAGGCTTGCCGTCCTTGCCGAACTTGCCGATACGCGGGCCGACCATCTTCGCACCGATGAGCGCGCACAGACCGCCGACCATGTGGATGCAGGTGGAACCAGCGAAGTCAACGAAGCCCATCTGAGCCAGCCAGCCGCCGCCCCAGATCCAGTGAGCCTCGATCGGGTAAACCACCGCGCTGATGACTGCGGAGTATACGCAGTAACTGAGGAACTTTGTACGTTCTGCCATCGCGCCGGAAACTATCGTTGCGGCGGTAGCGCAGAACACAAGGTTGAATACGAATTCGGCGCATCTGTCGAAATCCGCGAAGCTGCCGAGGATATCAAGGTTCGGAATACCTACCAGACCGAAGAGAGTATCTTCGCCGAGCAGGAGACCGAAGCCCAGAAGAATGAATACGACCGTACCGATACAGAAGTCCATCAGGTTCTTCATGATGATGTTGCCGGCGTTCTTGGAACGCGTCATACCGGTCTCCACCATCGCGAAGCCGCACTGCATGAAGAATACCCATGCGGCACCGATGAGGTACCATATACCGTTTACGTCGCTGCCGCTGTACATCGTTTCATCAACGACAGCCTGGATCGCTGAATTCTGGTCGGGAGTAAACACTGCGGCTGCTTCCGAAACCATTGTTAATAGTGTGTTCATTAAAGAACCGCCCCTTTCTTTCGCCTGCCCCTTCCCGGCGGGCGTTTTGATGCGGCGCTTTCAATTTGCGCGCCGATAAGCCTGAATAACAAAACGGAGCCATGACCGACCGGCTTCGCCATTGAAGTCCGTCCGTCATAGCTCCCTTGCTATGGTCTGATTATACATCAAAAAAATATTTTTGTCAAGAGAAATTTGCAAGTTTTTTCGTCAGAAATTGCATTTTGTCAGTTTGACGAAGAATTCTGCCCGCAGCACAGTTTCATCTATGCAAACAGCACAAAATCCGCTGTTAGTCTGCTTTATCCGGCGGGAAATTTCAGCCCGAGCATGAAAAAAGCCCCGGAAATCAGAGCTGTAACAGTATTTTCCATAGAGCTTTTTCGGTTATTTGCAGGATTTTTGCACAGAATACTTGCGTTAACTTTCATATTCACTTCAGGGACGCGCCGAATATAGCGAAGCGCACCGCCGGTTTGAGCAGGTCGATTTCGTTTTACCCGGCGCTTCCCTGGAATTCAAGATAATAAGGAGAGATTGCTATGTCAAGAAACACAGAAGCACTTATAAAATCCAGCGCCGCCGGGGTCATTGCGGGCGGTCTCGCGTTCGTGGCGGTGAATTCCCTCAGCCGGAAGCATTACAGAAAAAGGAAGAGCACCGCGAAGATGTTCAGGCTGCTGGGTGCGCTGATGGAGGCGGTATGAAAGGGCGCGTGCGATAATCCGTAGGGGTGGGGCTTGCCTGGTGCGCACTATGCAAACGTCCTGTTTGCCCCTCCCGCACATATCCGGTTGTTCCGCCCGATCGACCGTAACAAAGAAACCCGCCCGCAGAAAAAGGGGCGCAGTCCTCATTGACTGCGCCCCCAAAAAATTATTCCCCGACCGTCATCTGGATCGAACGGTAGTTCGCGCCGTCCTGGAAGCTCACCACAAGCTGATCTTCGCCGACCCAGGTCACCGCGTACCGCTCCGCCGACTCCGAAATCTCGCCGAGAGCCGTTGTTGCAAGCCGCTTCGCCGTTTTCTCGCCCTCGCCGTCCCGCGCAATGTAGAACGAAACGCTGTTCGCCGAGGGGTACTTGTCCTCCACCACCATAAGCTGGTACTTATTGTCAGTGAAGCTGTAACAATGCACAGTTTCCGGCGGGAATCCCACCGCCATGTACGCCGAGCTCCCCACCATTGCAAGGGAGGCTATAAGCAGCCCCGCCGCGCCCGCAAGCTGCACCGCGCGGCGCTTCTTCCGGAACGCTCCCGCTATGATGAGCGCCGTCAGCACGCAGATCACCCCGAGCACCACCGCCGCCGTCACGCCGAAAAACGACTTCGGCTCGCTGCGGCTGATGGAAGTCCCGGAGATGACCACCTCCGGCTCCAGCGTGATTTTCGACAGCACGATACCCGCCGTCAGCATGGCGAGGTCAAGCCCCAGAGCCGCTCCCGCGAATATCCACGGTCTGCCGAGGAGCTGCTGGAACCGGCTCTCCGGCTGTGTTTTACTGGATTTTTTCCGCCGATCCATTTTACGGCTCCTTTCTGGTTCAGACGTAGTACTGCGCCTGCGCCGCGAACATCTCCGCGTATATCCCGCCGGGCTTGTGCACAAGCTCGTCATGGGTGCCGAGCTCCTTTATCGTGTTCTCCGAGAACACCGCTATGCGGTCGCAGAATTTACAGCTTGACAGCCGGTGCGAGATGTACACCGCCGTCTTTCCGCCCACAAGCTCGTTGAAGCGGCAGTATATCTCGTACTCCGCCACCGGGTCGAGCGCCGCTGTGGGCTCGTCAAGTATAACTATCGGGGCGTCCTTGTACAGCGCCCGGGCGATGGCGAGCTTCTGCTGTTCGCCGCCGGAAAGCTGCACGCCGTCCTTTTCGAACTGCCGGAACATCAGCGTATCCCGCCCGCGCGGCAGGGTGTTCACCTTGTCCAGCAGCCCGACCTTTTCCAGCACGGAATCCACCGCCTCCGGGGAATCTTCCTTTCCCAGCAGGATATTATCCTGCACCGAGAACGCCAGCAGCCGGAAATCCTGGAACACCACCGAGAACAGCTTCATGTACTCGTCGTAGTCGTAGTCGCGGATATTCACGCCGTCAAGCAGTATCTCGCCCTCGTCCGTGTCGTAGAGCCGGCACAGCAGCTTTATGAACGTGGTTTTTCCCGCGCCGTTCAGCCCCACAACGGACAGGCGCTCCCCTGCCCTTATCTTTATCGAGACGTTTTTCAGCACCTGCACTCCCGTGTTCGGGTAGGAGAAGCTGACGTTCCGGAACTCTATTTCATGCGGCTTGTCGAGGTTCCCGACCTTCCGCGCGCCCTTCTGGAGGTATGGCGGGTACTCCATCAGCTTCACCGTTTCGCAGGCGTAATTGCACCGCTTAACGATGTCCTGAAGGTTGAAGATGACCCCCTGCACCGCCGTGTTGAACGCGCCCCCCGCCGTGGTGAGCTGCGAGAACTGACCTATCGTGATGAATTTAAGTATCGCGAGGATACCGAGGTAGAGGTAGGTGCCGAAGTCCCTCAGCGCTGTTACCGCCACGTCAAGGATATCCAGCGGGAACAGCTCGTCCTCCTTGTTCACATCGAACTGGATAAGCCGCCTTATCTGCTCCGCCGCCTTTGCGACCAGCGTTCCCGCCGCGCCGTACAGCCTTACGTCCTTGCCGAAGCGGAAATCCTCCATCTCATAGGTGACGTAGCCCCAGACGCGCTCCGTCTTGGAAAGCTCGCTGAACCACTTGACCTCGATTTTGTTCTTCTTTGCGTTTATCAGCGTGGAAAGTCCCAGCATAACGCCGATTATCAGCAGCAGCCACGGTGCGGATATCACAAGTATCGTCACCACTCCGACTATCTTCACCGCGTTTGTGATGATGTTGAAGAAGTTCACGCAGATACCGTGGAACCCTCCCGACCAGTCGATACCGTCGTTTGCCTTGCGTATCTGGTCGAGCGCCTCCTTGTTTTCGGTCAGCGCGAAATCTATCTCCATGCAGCGCTCCGCGACCATCTCCCGGGAGTAGTTCAGGAACACGTCCTCAAAGCGCTCAAGGTATATCGTGAGCTGCATTCCGAGGGTGCCCACGGCAATATCCAGCCCCACCATCAGCGCCGCATACAGGATTATCTGCGCAACGTCACGCTCCGGCTGGCAGAGGGCGTCCACCAGCATCGGCAGGAAAATCAGGTCGATGAACGGCAGGACGGACTGCACGATAACGTTCAGCACCGAAACTATAAAGTACCGCTTGTTCAGCTTCCATGCCATCGGCAGGTAGAATTTCAGCGTCCGGAAAACCGCTCCGGGCTTTCTTTCGTTTTTACTCACGGACAACGCCCCCTTCCTCTGCGGGAGCGGGCTCCGCCCCGTCCTCAACGTAATACTGCGCCTGCACGCGGAACATCTCCGCGTATGCGCCGTTTTTCTTCAGAAGCTCCTCATGGGTGCCGTATTCCACCATCTCGCCGCCCTTGAACATTGCGATGGTGTCGCAGAACCGCGTTGACGAAAGCCGATGCGATATGTACACCGCGGATTTCTCGCCTATCATGCCGTCAAAGCTCTGATACAGGCGGTATTCCGCGAGGGCGTCCAGAGCCGCCGTAGGCTCGTCGAGCACCACCACCGGCGCTCCCTTGTAAAGCGCCCTTGCCAGCGCCATCTTCTGCCTTTCGCCGCCGGAGAGGTCAACTCCGTCGTCGTAGAGGACCTTGAGCATTTCGGTGTCTATCCCCTTTGGCAGCTTGTCGAGCTTCTCGCCCATGCCCGCCGCCCGCAGGAACTTCTCCGCCTTTTCCCTGTCGGTGTTCTCGGTCACCTGCATGGATACGTTCTCGCACAGCGGGAACGCGAACACCTCCACCTCCTGGAAAGCCGGGGAGAACAGTTTAAAGTACTCGGCTCTGTCGAACTCCCGTATATCTATTCCGTTGCAGAGTATCTGACCCTCCGTCACATCGTACAGCCGCAGCAGTAACTTTATGAACGTGGTCTTGCCCGCGCCGTTCAGTCCCACCACCGCGAGCCTCTGCCCGGCGGTGAACGTGAGGTTCAGTTTTTTCAGCGCCCAGGTCTCCTGACCGCGGTACTTGTAGGAAACGTTCCGGAATTCGAACGTGTAGCGGTCGGACTTAGGCACCGGCGTGTGCTTCTCCTGAAGCTCGTCCGCGTTCTTTATGTCCATGTAGCTGCGGAAATCGTCCACCTTGGCGGAGTGCTCCCGCATTCCCCCAAGCGACTGGAGGAACTGACCGACGTACATCGAAAGCGCCATCGCGCTGCCCGTGTACAGCGTGAAATCGCCGATGGACATTCCGTTCACCAGCATATCGTAAATCAGCCAGCCGTAAATTATCACGTTGCGCACAAGGGATATCCCCTGCGCGAACCAGTTGTTCCAGCCCCAGTATTTGCGGGACTGTATCCAGTGCTCCAGCTCGATTTTGTTGATATCCCTGTATTTTCCGAGCAGCCACGGCTTCATGCCGTACAGCCGGATATCCTTTGCGTAGGAGAAATCCGTGGAGACGGTCTGCATATAGTTCATCCTGCGCCAGTGGGGAGCCATTGCGTCCCACATGACCTCTTTATCCTTTATGCGGATATAGTCGAAATACTCGAACTGTATGAACGACAGCACGAATATTATCAGCACCAGCCAGAGGTTCAGCGTGGCGATTATTCCCACGGCGGCGATGACTGCGGTTATCTGCACGGCGCCCGACCACATATTCGTCATCAGCGCGCCGAGCCCCTGCCAGTCGCCCTCGGCGCCGCGCTTCGCTTTCTGGAGCCGGTCGAGCATATCAGGGTCCTCAAGCTGTTCGTACTCCATGGAGAGGGTCTTTGCGATGCGCTCCTGCACAAGTGCGTTGCGCGTTACCATGAAGCCGATGCGCAGCTTCTTTGCGGAAAGGGTGTTCAGCCACATCATCACGAACTCCACGATGGTGGTGCCGATGACCAGCCAGATAAGCGGCGTTATATCCGCGTTTTCCGCGCCGGACTGCCGCGTTATCATGTCGATGACAAGCTTTGCTATCACCGTCCAGATGTAGGACATGGAGGCTCCCGCGATACCTCCGATTATCAGGAACGCCACAACGCTCTTGCGGTAGCGCAGGAACGCCCTGATGATGTAAGCGCAGTTGCGGACAACGCCGTACTCATGGTGCAGCTCGTCCGTCTGTTCCTTCTTTTTTTGTCTGTAAAATAACATAATTACTCTCCGGGAACAGAGAGGGGGGGAGAAGTCAATTCCGAATTAAACTTCGACTTCCGTGTCGTAGTCCACCCCGTCTATTCCGAAACCAAAGAGCTCGTAGAAGTCCTTCCAGTAGCCGTCAATGTCGGTGTACTGCCTGAAATTATCGGCGTTGAGGAGGTTCCAGAGCTTCGTTACCTCGTCCTGGATCTCGGGCTTCATCTCGAGATCGTCAAGACGTATTCTTCCCTCGCCGTCAACTGATCCTTCCGTGGGCTTTCCGTCTGCGCCGAGCTTCTCAGCGAACAGGCGGTACATCTGCTCGATGCAGCCCTCGTGCAGTCCCTTTTCCTTCATCACCTTATACAGAATGGAGATGTAGAGCGGAACTATCGGGATCGCCGCGCTGGACTGTGTTACCAGCGCCTTGTTGACGGAGATGTACGCTT
This sequence comes from uncultured Oscillospiraceae bacterium, assembly GCA_934448295.1. Classification (GTDB taxonomy): domain Bacteria; phylum Bacillota; class Clostridia; order Oscillospirales; family Ruminococcaceae; genus CAG-115. The sequence continues at coordinate 127,298 of CAKSEY010000006.1, read as the reverse complement.
TTATCCCGTCTGCGGAATATTTATCGGTTATCTGCTTCGAGGTCTCGAACAGGTGAGCCTTCGCCCTGCCTATGGAGCCTTCGAAATACATCGGGTGGGTTATTTCCGGACCGATATAGGAGTAGGCAACGGTAACGGCGTTGTCCTCTATCGCGTCGGCAGCTTTCAGTGCGTCTATCCATGCCGCCCAGTCCTCGCCGCCCATTACCTTTACGGTGGCGGCTATCTCCTCCTCGGTGGCAGGTTCAATGGTGACCTCGGACACGGTGTTGTTCCGAAGGTCGATAGTCTTGTTGGTGTAGGGTTCTCCGGTGGTCTTCAGCACGGAGGAATATGTCACGTCCCCGACGGTTCTTCTGGGAGCCGCAAGGCTGTAAATGACCGCGTCCACCCTGCCTAAGTCGGACTTGATAAGGTCGATGACCTCTTTCTTGCACTCGTCGGAATACGCGTCGCCGTTGACCGTCTTTGCGTACAGCCCGTCAGCCTTCGCGAACTTCTCGAACGCCCTGGTGTTGTACCAGCCCGAGGTGCCCGTCTTGTTTCCGCTGGCGGGACGGTCGAACATCACGCCCAGGGTCGCCGCGCCTGCGGAAAACGCCAGCGCAATGCGGCTTGCCAGTCCGTAGCCCATGGAGCTTCCTATAACGAGGACTTTTTTCGGCTTGAATCCGTTATCCTCCGCTCTTCTCGACTTAACATACTCTATCTCGTTCCTGACGACTGCCTCGCAGCCCACCGGGTGAGCCGTGGTGCATATAAAACCTCTTACCTTTGGCTTGACTATCATGAATTATTCTCCTTTCCCGCTGAACGCTTTCCCCCGCAGACACGTTGACGGGGGACGTCCGCGCTTGAAGCAACTGAAAATACTGCTGGATCCGCAGTGCGTACAGATTTATTGTACCATAAAACTGCGGATTTTACAAGTGGGGGGAAGGACTTTTTTTCCTGGCAAACAAAAAGGGCTCTGCATGCGCTCGCAGAACCCCTTATTTTATCTGTACTTTATCACCCGTCCGATGTCTATTCCCAGAGGGATCAGCAGCAATGCGTCCAGTATCGTGACCGCAAGGCACTGGTTGTCCGGATAATCGTCAGTGAACATATCGGGACTCACTCCAAACAGCCAGAATATCAGCATTATGACTATGCAGCCGCCGCACCAGATAAACGTTCCGACAAACCCTCCCGTAAAGAACCCAACGATAACGCTGTTCGTAAGCTTCATAAAAAGCTGTATCATGAAGCAAGCCAAATAGATAGCCAGCACAAACAGTATGAACAGCAATATCAGCTCACGCGACGGATTATTGATAATATCATACTTCGGGTCTGTTCTGCTCAGTGACGCCACCATGATAGACGGCAGCCCGATGGAGATTATCAGCTTGATAATGATCGAAAGCATTTTCTTCCTCCCAAAACACAGGATTTATTTTTTGCGGATAATTTCGCCATATAATATTGTAACATATAATTCGGATCATGTCAAGCCGGGCACAAAATACAGCGCCGCATATTTTTCATGAAACCCCTTGACAAATATCCGAAATCGGACTATAATAGAAAAAGTCCGATTTCGGACAAAGGAGAGATATCATGCCGGAAATAATCATGGACCCCGCCCGGGTCATGGAGCAATTCAACGCGCTCTGGAAAGAGCAGAACGAAATTTACAGCGCCGCCGCAAAGCGCTTCGGGCTGTCTGACAGCGCAATGTGGACGCTCTATTTTCTGCGGCTCAGCGGCGGGAGCTGTTCACAGAAGGAAATATGCAGCAATATGCTGCAGCCAAAGCAGACGGTGAACTCCACCGTAAAACAGCTCGAGAGCCGGGGCTACGTCCGGCTTGCAAACGGGGACGACCGCCGCTGCCGCCTTGTTACCCTCACCCCGGAGGGAGAGCAGCTTGCGCAGCGCACCTCCGACCAGGTGATAACTGCGGAGCGCCAGGCTATTGCGGAGCTCCCGCCGGATGAACAGCGCCAGCTTATTGACCTGCTGAGAAAATACAATCAGAAACTTAGGAAAAGAATGGGAGATTAAAATGAAAAAAGACGTTATCCAGCTTTCCGACCACTTTACGTTCGGGCGGCTGCTGAGATTCTGTCTGCCGTCTATCGGCATGATGGTGTTCACCTCGATCTACGGCGTGGTGGACGGATTCTTCGTGTCCAACTTTGTGGGAAAGACCGCGTTCGCTTCGATAAACCTGGTCATGCCGTTCCTTATGATACTCGGCGGCGTGGGATTCATGATAGGCACCGGCGGCAGCGCCCTGGTGGCAAAGCACCTCGGCGAGAAAAACGAAGCCCTAGCCCGGAGAGTATTCTCAATGATGATATACCTCACTATTATACTGGGAGTTATTGTTTCCGTACTGGGATTCGTCTTTGCGGACAAGGTGGCGGTGCTGCTCGGCGCGGAGGCCGATATGGTCGAAAGCTGCGTGCTCTACGCCCGGACGTGCCTTGTGTTCAACACGATGTTCATGCTCCAGAACGTGTTCCAGAGCTTCCTTGTGACCGCTGAACGCCCAAAGCTGGGTCTTATCGTAATAGTTGCCGCCGGGCTTACCAACATGGGGCTTGACGCGCTGTTCATCGCGGTATTCCAGTGGGAGGTAGTCGGCGCCGCCGCTGCGACAGGTCTCAGCCAGACGGTGGGAGGACTTCTGCCGCTGCTGTTCTTCATGAAAAAGGACAACGGCAGCGTGCTGCGGCTGGTGCGCACACGGCTTGAGCTCCGCCCGATACTCAAAGCCTGCGCCAACGGCTCCTCGGAACTTATGACGAACATATCCTCCTCGGTGGTGAGTATGCTGTATAACTTCCAGCTTCTGGAGCTTGCGGGGCAGAACGGCGTTTCCGCCTACGGAGTGCTGATGTATGTGCAGTTCATTTTCGCGGCGGTGTTCATCGGCTATTCCATCGGAACGGCGCCGATAACCGGCTACAACTTCGGCGCGCAGAACCACGCGGAGCTGAAAAATATCCTGAAGAAGAGCGTGAGCACAATGCTCATCACGGGCGCGGTGATGGTAGGTCTGGCGCAGGCGCTGGCGGCTCCGCTGGCGCATATATTCGTGGGCTACGACGCCGAGCTTTTCGAGATGACAAAGCACGCGTTCCAGCTGTTCTCGTTCGCGTTCCTGCTGTCCGGGTTCAACATTTGGTGCTCGTCGTTCTTTACGGCGCTGAACAACGGCGCGGTGTCGGCGGCGGTGTCGTTCCTGAGAACGCTGGTGTTCCAGCTTGCGGCGGTGCTTATCCTGCCGGAGGTGTGGGGGCTGGACGGCGTGTGGCTGTCCGTGGTGTTCGCGGAGGTCTGCGCGTTCGTGATATCCGTGATATTCCTGCTTGCAAAGAGGAAGAAATATCAGTACTTTTGATAGGCTTGCATGGACGTTCCAACGGAACGACCAAAATATGTATGGGAGGGGCTTGCCCCTCCCGCACTTTATTGCGCGGTGTCCATGTTCTGTCGGTCAACCCCTCTGGCACTTCGTGCCGCCCGCTGGGGGAGACACGCGCTTTGGGGCGGTTTGGACAAACGTCCTGTTTGCCTATTATGGAATTGCGTTCCACAAAAAACCGGGAGGGTTCAGCCCTCCCGGTTGAATTTATTATTCCTGCTCCTCCGGTTCAGCCGGAAGCTCGCCGTGCTGGTTCCTTGCGGCGTAGGACAGCGTCATGAGACTGTCGGTGAGGTGGACGTTCTCCACCGCCGCCTCGGGGTGGTCGTAGTGGATATCATAGTGCGAGAAGTTCCAGAACGCATTCACGCCAAGACCCAGCAGAGTATCCACCATGTCCTTTGCGCCGCTCTTCGGAATACACAGCACCGCCATGGCGGGGTGATTTTCCGCGCAGAATTCCGGCAGGCGGTTGGTGTGCATTATCCTGATGCCGGATATCTCGATGTTCTCCAGCGAGATGTTGCTGTCGAATATCCCCGCCAGCTCGTAGCCGTACTTCGCGAAATCAATGTGCACCGTTATCGCCCTGCCGAGGTTTCCCGCGCCGATAAGCACTATCTTGTCGTGCTTGTCCAGTCCGAGGATATGCCCTATCTCCCGGCGCAGCTCCGCGACATTGTAGCCGTAGCCCTGCTGTCCGAAGCCGCCGAAGCAGTTCAGATCCTGCCGTATCTGCGAGGCGGTCAGCCGCATTTTCTCCGAAAGCTCCCGGGAGGATATCTTCTGGATATCCTGGTTCAGAAGCTCGCCGAGGAACCTGTAATACCGCGGCAGTCTGCGGATAACTGAGTTGGATATGTTGCCCTTCTGCATGAATTATCCCCCCTGTCCCTGTCCTGCGGAGTGGATCAGCCCATCAGCACCGCAAGGCGCTTGTTTATCTCTGTCAGGAATGTCTCAGTGTCTACCGGGCGCTTGTTCTCCAGCCTGGACATTGCGGCAAGGTTCTTGTCCATTACGCCGTCCTCCATGGTCTGGATAGAAGCCTTTTCCAGATTGTCCGCATAGTCGCACAGCGCCGGGATATTATCCAGCTCGCCGCGCTTTCTGAGCGCGCCGCTCCAGGCGAAGATGGTAGCTATCGGGTTGGTGGAGGTCTTTTCGCCCTTAAGGTAGTTGTAGTAGTGGCGGGTAACAGTTCCGTGCGCCGCCTCGTACTCGTAAACGCCGTCCGGGGAAACCAGCACGGAGGTCATAAGTCCCAGGGAGCCGAAAGCCGTCGCCAGCATATCGGACATAACGTCGCCGTCGTAGTTCTTGCAAGCCCAGATGAAGCCGCCCTCGGAGCGGATAACTCTTGCGATAACGTCGTCTATCAGCGTGTAGAAGTACTCTATCCCCGCCGCCGCGAACTTCTCCTTATACTCGTTCTCGTATATCTCGGCAAAGATATCCTTGAAGCGGTGGTCGTAGGTCTTGGAGATGGTGTCCTTAGCCGCGAACCACAGGCTCTCCTTTGCGCCCAGCGCGTAGTTGAAGCAAGCCCTCGCGAAGCTCTCAATGGACTTGTCAAGGTTGTGAACTCCCTGTACGATGCCGTCGCTGTTCTTGAAATCGTGAATGAGCGCGCGGGTCTCCCTGCCGTCCTTGTCGGTGACTACCAGCTCCGCCTTGCTTCCCTGTGCGACCTTAAGCTCGGTGTTCTTGTAGATGTCGCCGTAAGCGTGACGCGCGATCGTGATGGGCTTTGTCCAGGTGGGGATATAGGGCACGATACCCTTTACAAGGATAGGCTTTCTGAATACGGTGCCGTCCAGGATAGCGCGGATAGTGCCGTTCGGGGACTTCCACATCTCCTTGAGGTCATACTCGGTCATGCGCTGTGCATTCGGTGTGATGGTGGCGCACTTTACCGCAACGCCGTACTTCTTTGTGGCGTTCGCGGAGTCGATGGTCACCTGGTCGTTGGTCTCGTTCCTGTGCACCAGACCGAGGTCGTAGTAGTCGGTCTTTAAGTCAACATACGGGTTTATGAGGATATCCTTTATCATCTTCCAGATGATACGGGTCATTTCGTCGCCGTCCATCTCGACCAGCGGAGTGGTCATCTGAATCTTGTCAGCCATTTTCGTTATTCCTTTCAAATCTATTGTGGGAAGTCCCGCCGCGTACCTTTACGGAGCAGTCAAGGCTGTTCCCGCAAAAAATGCTCCCGCCGCCCTGCGCGCGGCTCCCGATTATGAAGCCCAGCAGGAACGCGGACAAAGCCATAAAGAAACCTGTCGCCCTGCTCATATTACTTACCGTTCTTTGTGAAGTTCAGCAGACCGCCGGCGAGCATCATGCCCTTGCCGCGCTCGGAGAGCTCGCACTTTACTTCAAATGTGAAGCCCTTGGTCTTGTCCTCTACCATTATCTTTCCGCCGTTCTCAACGATGGAGCGGATATTCGCGATAACAAGGTCGTCGCCCTGTTCGATCCTGTCGTAGTCAGCCTCGTTCACGAACTCCAGCGGGAGGATACCGTTGTTGATAAGGTTCTGGCGGTGTATTCTCGCGAAGCTCTTGCAGATGATAGCCTTAACGCCCAGGTACAGCGGAGCCAGCGCCGCGTGCTCTCTTGAAGAACCCTGACCGTAGTTCGTGCCGCCCACGATTATGCTGGTGCCTGCTTCCTTTGCGCGCTTCGGGAAGGTCTCGTCGCATACGGTGAAGCAGTATTCCGAGATAGCCGGAATGTTGGAGCGCAGGGGGAGTATCTTCGCGCCTGCGGGCATGATATGGTCTGTGGTGATGTTGTCGCCCACCTTGAGGGTAACGCCGGATTCAATGGACTCAGCCAGCGGCTTGTTTACCGGGAACGGCTTGATGTTCGGGCCGCGGAGTATCTCAACTGCGGGAGCCTCCTCCGGGGAAGCCGGGGGAACCACCATGTTGTCGTTGATGATGAACTTCTCAGGCATTACATAAGCGGGCATTTCGCCGCAGGTGCGCGGGTCGGTGAATACTCCGGTGATGGCGGAGATTGCCGCGGTCTCCGGGGAAACGAGGTATATCTGCGCGTCCTTGGTGCCGCTTCTGCCGAGGAAGTTTCTGTTGAACGTACGCAGGGAGATTCCCTTGCTGTTCGGGGACTGACCCATGCCTATGCAAGGACCGCACGCGCTCTCCAGTATTCTCGCGCCAGCCGCAATGAGAATGGACAGCGTTCCGTCCTCCGCTATCTGGTTGAATACCTGCTTGGAGCCGGGGGCTATCGCAAGGCTTACGTCCGGGTGAACGGTCTTGCCCTTTAGGATGTGCGCCACCTTGCGCATATCCTGGAGGGAGGAGTTGGTGCAGGAGCCTATGCACACCTGGTCTATCTTTATCCTGCCTATCTCCTCAACGGACTTAACGTTGTCCGGGCTGTGGGGACAAGCGGCAAGCGGAACCAGCTTTGAAAGGTCGATGTTTACTTCCTCGTCGTAAACCGCGTCCGGGTCTGCGGACAGGGGAACGTAATCCTCCTCCCTGCCCTGCGCCTTCAGGAACTGGAGGGTGGTCTCGTCGGACGGGAAGATAGAGGTAGTCGCGCCGAGCTCCGCGCCCATGTTGGTGATGGTTGCGCGCTCCGGCACGGAGAGGCTCTTTACGCCCTCGCCGGTGTACTCCATTACCTTGCCAACGCCGCCCTTAACGGAGAGCTGACGGAGCACCTCCAGGATAACGTCCTTTGCGGAGACCCAGTCGCTGAGCTTCCCGGTGAGGTTTATCTTAACCACCTTCGGCATTGTTATGTAGTAAGCGCCGCCGCCCATTGCAACGGCAACGTCAAGACCGCCCGCGCCCATAGCCAGCATGCCGATTCCGCCGCCGGTGGGGGTGTGGCTGTCGGAGCCGATAAGGGTCTTGCCGGGCTTTCCGAAGCGCTCCAGGTGAACCTGATGGCAAATACCGTTGCCGGGGCGGGAGAACCAGATACCGTGCTTCTTTGCAACGGAGCCTATGAAGCGGTGATCGTCCGCGTTCTCAAAGCCGCTCTGGAGGGTGTTGTGGTCGATATAGGCAACGGAGCGCTCCGTCTTTACGCGGTCAACTCCCATCGCCTCAAACTGGAGGTAAGCCATAGTGCCGGTCGCGTCCTGGGTCAGCGTCTGGTCGATTTTTAAGCCGATTTCCGTGCCCTTGACCATCTCGCCGTCGATGATGTGCGCCTTGATGATCTTTTCAGTCAATGTAAGTCCCATTTCCTTGCTCCTTGATTTTAGTCAGATTTCCGGAGCGTCGCCCCGGCAAAGTCATACACACTCTATTATATACCACTTTCCCCGATATGTCAAGTTCGTTGTTAAAAACTTCACAGCCCGAACAGGAACCCAGCGCCGACCCCCAGCACGGCGGAAATCACTATCACCGCGATAGGGTTTATTTTCCTGACCGACAGCACCATAGCCGCTGCGAATATCGCCGCAGAACACAGGAACGCGGGGCTTGTGAAAACTCCCGCAGCGATACCGGCGGGGAAAAACACGGTCTGACCAGTGGTGACTGCCGCCGCCCCGATAAGCCCCGCCACCGCCGGCTTCAGCCCGGTCATGCACCCGCGAACCGCCCGGCTCTCCCGGAATTTATCGTAGAATTTCGCCACCAGCAGTATTATCAGAAACGACGGCAGAACGACCCCGAACGTCGCACAGAACGCCCCGAAAATCCCGCCGGTGCGCACTCCCACAAACGTTGAGATATTCACCGCGAACGGCCCCGGGGTGCTCTCGCTGACGGCTATGAAATCCACCAGCTCCGCTGAGGAAAGCCAGTCGTGGGACTTCACCTCCGCCTGTATCAGCGGGAGCATCGCGTAGCCTCCGCCGAACGTGAACGCGCCTATTTTAAGGAACGTCAGGAATAATTCCAGGTATATCATCTGCGCCCGCCCCGCTTTCTCAGCGCCGCCAAAAGCCCCAGCAGGGCGCACAGCGCGATAAGCAGCAGGGCGCTCACGTTAAGGAACCCCGCCGCAATGAACACTCCCGCCGCAATGCACCAGGAAAACGCGTCCTTCGGGCACTGGCGGAGCATTCCCGCCGCCGCTTTCAGGATAAGCGCCAGAACCCCCGCGCGGACTCCCAGGAACGCGTACCGCACGATACGGTTTTCGCTGAAAAATTCCAGCGCCGAGGAAACAAGCACTATCACCGCAAACGCGGGCAGGACAACTCCCACGGTGGCTGCCGCCGCCCCGGGAAGCCCTCCCACCCGGTAGCCGGTGAACGTCGCCGCGTTCACTGCGATGGGGCCGGGGGTGCTTTCGGCTATGGCGGTCATTTCGGCGAGGTCGTCGTCCGTTATCCAGCCGCGCCGCTCCACCGCCTCCCTCTGTATCAGGGGGATCATGGCGGCTCCCCCGCCGAATGTGAACGCCCCGATTTTAAGGAACGTCAGGAAAAGCGGCAGCAGCTTTCCGCCCTGCTTTGTGGTTCTGTCCATGTCATGCCTCCGGTTCTGTGGGATATCCGCACGCGGGTGCGGCTTGTCTGTTTCCATTGTACCACACTGCGGCGGGAATTTCAACCGTCCGGCGGGAAATTGCACGCGTAAATATAGGGGGGCAGTCTGTCGATAAACCTGTAAAAACTGCGCGAAGCGCTATCGCTTTTCGCTACCTTTTGCCGTGCAAAAGGTAGCGGGGGTGTGGGGTGGTCTCCCCCGGTGGGGGAGGTGTCAACGCAAGTTGACAGATGGGTTGACCGACAGAACAAAGCCCACGCCACTCCGCACGGAGTGCGGTTTTAACGCTTTCTAGGCGCTAAAGGGGTGTGGGGGAAAACAAGAGTTTTCCCCCACAGTTTCTTTAAAATTAACTTCCGTTTGGACTATTTAGACAGTCTGTGGGGGCTACCCCGCCATTATGTGCCCGATTTACGCCAGCTCCTCCGCGAGCTTTCCGAGCTGCTCCTTATTCGCGTCGTTCACCGCGGAGCGCACCGTTACCGTAGTCTCGGCGAACGTGATGTCCTTGCTCTTTTCGAGCATTCCCCTCATCACCTTAGCCGCCATGGGCGCCCAGGAGCCGTTCTCGATAATGCCCACCGTGCGCTTCTGGTAGTTCCTCTCGGTAAGGTGGTTTATGAACTCCTTCATGAACGGGAACACGTCCGCGTTGTAGGTCGGGGAGGCAAGCACCAGCTTCCCGTAGCGGAATGCGTCCTCAACGCACTCTGCCATATCGTCCCTTGCAAGGTCGTGGAACACTACCTTAACTCCCCTGTCCGCGAGGTCTGCCGCCAGGATATCCGCCGCGCTGCGGGTGTTCCCGTAGACGCTGGCGCAGGCTATCACGACGCCCTCGCTCTCCACGCCGTAGCTTGACCAGGTGCCGTACTGCCCGATATAGTGCGCGAGGTTCTCAGAGAGCACGGGGCCGTGCAGCGGGCAGATGATCCGGATATCCAGAGCCGCCGCCTTTTTCAGCACCGCCTGGACCTGCGCGCCGTACTTCCCCACAATGCCGAAGTAGTAGCGCCGCGCCTCGCAGTCCCAGTCCTCCTCGACGTCCAGTGCGCCGAACTTTCCGAAACCGTCAGCGGAGAACAGGGCCTTGTCCGCGCTGTCGTAGGTCATGATGACCTCCGGCCAGTGCACCATGGGAGCCGCGATGAAATTCAGCGTGTGCTTTCCCAGCTCCAGGGTATCCTTTTCAGCCACAACGAGCTGGCGCTCCGGGTAATCGGTGCCGAAAAACTGCTTCATCATCACGAAAGCCTGCTTTGAAGCCACGATCTTCGCCGCCGGGTACTTCTCGGCGAATCTGGCAACGTTCGCGGAGTGGTCAGGCTCCATGTGCTGAACGACCAGGTAATCCGGAGTTCTTCCGGCAAGCTCCCTTTCGAGATTGTCGAGCCACTCGCCGCCGAAATGCGCGTCAACGGTGTCCATCACCGCGATCTTTTCGTCCATAATGACGTAGGAATTGTACGCCATGCCGTTGGGCACGATGTACTGACCTTCGAACAGGTCTACCCCGTGGTCGTTCACGCCGATGTATCTGATGTCGTTTGTGATAGTCATGCTTTTACGCTCCTTTGAAATTAGTAATGAGTACTGATTTTATTATAGCTCAATTCAAGAAGTTTGTCAAGAGAAACTTGGAAATTATTTCAGAGTTCTGAGGTACTCCTTCTGCTCCGGGGTAATGCGGTAGCTTTCCACCGCCTTCTGAATGGTTTTCCGGTGAGTCCACGACTCCAGGCGGCGGTTTTCGATGTAGGGGATAACGGCTTCATACTGCTTTGCAAGGGCGGTGGCGAAGTACCACGCTGCCATCATGCGGACGTAGTATTCTTCGCTGTGCACGGCGCAGACCATCTCCGGGAATTCCGGGCGGAAATGCTCGTCAAGGAAGAACTCCAGCAGGCAGCCTATGCCGAAGCGCACCGTGTACGTCCGCCCGGAATCCAGCCAGCGCCGTATCTCCGGCAGAAGCTCCGCAGGGTCTTTTTTGAAGCATTTCAGCGACATCTGGTCGCAGGTCGCCCAGTTGTCAACATATGGCAGGAATTCCTCCGCCCAGCGCAGGCACTCCCGCCTGTCCCTTATCCCGGAAACAATGAATGCGTGGAGCTGGTTCTCGTCGTAGTATCTGTGCGGAAGCTCCGCGAGGAAATCCCTGTTCTCGCCGACCTCCTTTGCAAGCTTCCGAAGCTCCGGGGTGCGGACGCCTATCACGGTCTCCCCTGGGATATCCGGAATCAGTTTTGCCTGGAAATCCCGGTATTTCACGTCTTGGAGCGCGAAGAGCCGCGCCCTTATCTCATCTGTCGTCATGGCGAACCTCCTTTTTCTACATTATAGCCCCGAGAAACTTTTTTGTCAAGGATTGCAGCCTTTTTGCCCCATGCGCGGTTTTATTCATAGAAAACAAAGGAGGTATTTATATGAAAAGATACGTTGCGATTTCAACGCTAATGGCTATCCTGGCGCTGTCCGGGTGCGCTTCCGGGGAGACTTCCCCCGCGATAGCAGAGGTAAACTCGTCAAACGCGACAGAGCTTGCCCCGGTCATTGAGCCGGACATAGCTTTCGTTACCCGGGAAGTCCCGGACGAATCGGAGCCGCCGCAGCTCCAGGTGGAATACAGCGGCGAGGGGCTTGCCGCATGCGCGCTTCTGACTTCCGGCAGCAGCGAGTGGGAGGTTGACGGACAAGTCACGGCAAAATGCAGCGCGGGGGCTGTGGAATGTGAAAACCAAGGGCTTATAACCGCGCGGATAGACCTTGACCTGGTGGACGGCTCCCCGAGAATACTGCTGTCCGGCGGCACTCTCGCGGAGGTAAGCCTGTTCCCGCTGGACGGCTCGGAAGCCATTCCGCTGGAGTATTCCGAGAACGGCACGGTGGATTTCCCGAACGGCTGCCCGGACGGAGTGGTCTCGGCGCGGGTGGAATTCGACAGGGGGAACTGCGATTATTTCTTCACGGTGACGAGAAGCCAGCGCATGGAGGACGAGCCGCCGAAGCTCCGCATATACAACGGGGATCACGGCTATGAGATGAACCGCGGCGGCTATACCTGGACGGTAACGGACGGGGAAGAAGCGCTCACGGCGACGGTGGACTGCCCCTCCCCCTGGCAGATGTACGAAGCCGGGCAGATGTCCGGATTCTTCTGCGATCCGGGAAGCACGCTAACGGTGAAGCTCCCGGCAAATTCTGCGATAACATCGGCGGCATACTACACGGACGAGGACGCCGCGACGGCGCTGGAGTATTCCGGCGGGGATATCATGCTGCCGGACGGGGAATTTGAAGCTCCCTGCTGTGTAACGGTGGAAATGCCGCAGGGGACGTGCAATTACGTATTTTACCTCATTGCAAGTACGGATTACAGCGTTCCGGAATATTCCCCCGAGGGGTGATTCACACGGAGGGCTGACCGGGCATATTATAAGGCAGGGTATGGCGCAGCGGCGCAGGAGCGCTCAAACGCGAAGATCCACAGCCGCGCCGATGGTGGCGCGCCGGAACCTGCCAGCGCGCCCTCAGAGCTGCCGGAGGCACACAGCGGCTGGTTATAATATACCCTTGCGGCGCCGGGATTCCGGCGCCGCATTTTTCGGTTTTGTGAGGAAGCGTTAACAGGACGCGCGCAAAAAACAGGGGAGCGCCGCTCCCCCTGCCTTTTATTCTATATTCTGTATCTGCTCGCGTATCTTCTCTATCTCGCTCTTCTGGTCAACGACTATGCGCGTTACCTCGATATCCTGCACCTTGGAGCCGATGGTGTTCGTCTCGCGGTTCATCTCCTGCACCAGAAAATCCAGCTTCCTGCCCACAGGCTCGCCGGATTCCAGCATTGTGCGGAACTGCGCGATGTGGCTGCGCAGGCGCACCGTTTCCTCGTCAACGGCGGTCTTTTCAGAGAATATCCCCGCTTCCATCAGTATGCGGTTCTCGTCTATGTTGGAAGTGCTCAGCACCTCGCACATCTTGTCGTACAGCCGTTTGCGGTAGTCCTCCACCACCTGCGGGGAACGCGTCTCCACTATCCCGACCCACTCCTCTATCCTCGCAAGGCGGGACATAACGTCCTGCTTCATGCGTTCGCCCTCTGCCTCGCGCATGGCGATGAAGTGCTCCAGAGCCTCCTCGGCGGCGGACTTTACATCCTGCCAGAGCTGCTCCTCGTCCGTTTCCGTCTTTACCACTGTGAACGCGTCCGGGATTCTCAGAACGTTCGACAGCGAAAGGTCGTCCGTCAGCCCGAATTCGTCCTTCACGGAGCGCAGAGCCTCTACATACTCCTTTACTATCTCGCGGTTTATGGTTATCTTCTCGTCGGCGGCTTCAATGTTGTTCAGCAGCACGGAGACCTCCACCTTGCCGCGGTTTATCCTGCCCTGGAGCAGCGATTTCAGCTTCTCCTCGATATAACCCAGGCTGCGGGGCAGGCGCGAGCTGAATTCATAGTACCTGTGGTTCACGGCGCGTATCTCCACCGTGATATCCCTGCCGTTAAGCACCTTGTGGCCTCTTCCGAAGCCGGTCATGCTCTTTATCATTTTCGTGTCCTTTCGGTCGTTAGTCCGTTATCCAATCGTGCAGAGTCCCTTGTCAAGCATGTGCTGCGCGGCGGTCATTATTCCCGCCTTGCCCGTGGGGAATGTCAGTCCGCCCTGGAGCCACACCGCATAAGGCTCCCGGAGGGGCGCGTCTGCGGAAAGTTCTATCGAAGCGCCCATCGTGAACGCTCCCGCCGCCATAATGACCTGGCTGTCGTAGCCAGGCATGTCCCACGGCTCCGGGGTCGCGAAGCTGTCCACCGGGGAGCCTGCCTGTATTCCCTGGCAGAATGCAACAAGCTGCTTCTCGCCGCCCAGCTTCAGCGCTTCTATGATGTCGGTGCGCTTCTCGTCGTACCTCGGGAACGCCTCGTAGCCCATCATTGAGAACAGCGCCGCCGCAAATGTCGCGGTTTTCAGTGCGGAGCACACAGCCTCCGGCGCGTGGTATATCCCGAGGTACATTCCCCGGAGCTGGTTCAGGCTTGCGCCGACTTCCTTTCCTGTGCCGGGTGTGGTCAGCCGGAACGCGCACTGCTCCACAAGGTCGGCTCTTCCGGCAATGTAGCCGCCGGTCTCCGCGATACCGCCGCCGAGGTTCTTGATAAGGCTTCCCACGATGAGGTCGGCGCCCACTGCGGTAGGCTCCCTGTCCTCCACAAGCTCGCCGTAACAGTTATCGGTGAAGATAACGCAGTCCGGGTTGACCGAGCGCACGGCTTCGCATATCTTCCCTATCACCCCGATGGTGAGGGAGGGTCTCAGCGAGTACCCCCGGGAGCGCTGAATGTAAGCCATGCGGCAGGCTCCGGCTTTCTGCCTTATACCGTCGTAGTCCGGGGCACCGTCCGGCAGGAGGTCTACCTTATCGAACCTCACGCCGAAATCCCTGAGGGAGCCTATGCCCTCGCCGGAGATGACCCCCTGCATGGTATCGTATGGCTCCCCGGTGACGGAGAGAAGCAGGTCGCCCGGGCGGAGTATACCGTACAGCGCGGTGGAGATAGCGTGGGTCCCGTTGACGAAATTGTGGCGCACCAGCGCGTCCTCGGTGCCGAGTATCTGGGCGAAAACCGCGTCCAGCTTGTCGCGGCCGTCGTCGCCGTAGCCGTAGCCGTTGGTGCCCTTCATGTGGATATCGCTGATTTTGTTGTCGATAAACGCTTTCAGAACTCGCTGACCGTTATAGTCCGCCATGCGGTCAAGCTCCGCGAACTGCGGGCGGCAGAGCTCCATTGCCTTTTCGCTTAATTTCACCAGCTCGGGTGAAAATTCAAAGAATGACATTTCTATATCCTTTCACTCCGGAATGACCGGAATCTTATTTGCACATACATATTTATTTTACACAATTCCAGCGTAGTTGTCAACCGGTATTTTGGGATATTTCAGACAAAGGACAAAAAAAGCGGAACACGCCCAGAGCGGTTCTGCTTTTTCGCGTTATCCAGTTACCGTATCTCCCATAAAATCTGTGCAACGGTGTTTACTCGCGGTCAAGGGCAGCGCCCTTGTCGCCGCCTCAGCGGCGATACACCCCTCACAAATCAACTCCTCGACACGTTCACCTCTTTCGTGCACGTTATATTACGCTCAAAAATGCGCTAAAGGGGTGTGGGGGAAAACAAGAGTTTTCCCCCACTAAGCAACATAGAGTCTTAATCGTGCCTGCCCTCTGAAACAGTCCGGTGGACTGTTTCGGACAGAACAACCGAGAATGTAGGGGAGGGGCTTGCCCCTCCCCTACGATTTGATTTCAACACGTTCCTCAGCCATAAAACGCAAAAGCTCCCCGCCGGAAAGCCGTGAGCCTTCTGCCGGGGAGCGCCGTATATTCCGTCCGGGATTTACGCCTTCATGCGCTTCTTGTAGTCCGTCTTGATCTGCTCGAGAACGACCGCGTCCTGCTTGCGCTTCTCGCGTGCCTGATCCTGTATCTGCTGTACCTCGTCGATACCGTTTACGATAGTCGTCCAGGTCTCCTGGAGGGTCTCCACCTTGATGGAGGAGCCGGAAGCCATCGCGGCGATCTGCTTGCTCTGCGCAACGGTGTTCTGCGCGTTCTTCTTCAGCATTTCGTTGGTCTTTTCGTCCAGCGCCTGCATGGAGTCAGCGATTATCTTCTGGCGCTTCAGCATGATAGCCTGAGCCAGAGCCTGCTTGAACACCGGCATGGTGATGATGAACGCGGAGTTTATCTTTCTCACCAGGTTAAGGTTGGAGTACTCCATGGTTTTCAGCATGGGGACTGTCTGGATAGCCACGTTCTCGGCTACCTTCAAATCCATAACGCGCTGGTCGAGTATCTCGCGCATCTGGGTGAGGTTGGACAGATCCATGCGGATAGTGCCGTCCTCGGGGTTCGCTTCCAGCTTCCTGGTGTAGTCCTCGATATACTGGTCGAGCTCCTTTACAGCCTGCTCGCCCGCCATGATATACTTCACAAGCTCCTGATAATAGCCGAGGTTCGCTTCGTACATATTGTCAAGCTTCGTGTTCGCCTCGCCTATCTCAGCCTCGTACTTCTTGAGCTGGACGTATATCTTGTCAACTTCGGTGCCCATGGTTTCGTACTTGCCGATTATCTTCTCCAGCTTCTTCTTGAGGTTCCCGAAGAATCCCGGCTTCTCGTCCTGTATCTCCTTGATGTCGAACTTGTCCATGATGCCGGCGAGTTCACGAAGCATAACGCCGGTGTCGTTCACCTGGTCTATCGTCATGGAGTTCAGCACCTGGTCGGAAGCCTTGGAGATCTCCTCCGCCGCCTCTGCGCCGAACTTCACGATGGTGTTGGAGTCGTTCAGGTTTATCGTGCTTACGAGCTTGTCGATATCAGCGCTGGTGGCAAGCTGCTGCTTTATCTCCTCGGTCTTTACCTGGATATTGAAGTTCTTCGCTTCCTCTATCTGCACGTCAAGAGCCGCTTCCTGCGGGGTTTTCGCGAGGGTCGGCGCAGTGGTCTGCTGGGGCTGCGCCGCAGGCTGCATCTGTGAGCCGGGTGTAAACTGTAATCCCATAATATTTATCCTTTCCTGAACAGCCTGCCGAAAAATCCGCTGTTCTTCGTTTCGGAGGGTATCTTGAACTTCGGCACCTCCACATTATACATGAATTCGTTCAGGGTGTGCTCCTCGAATGCGTCCGCCGATACGAACGTTTCAAGGTTCTTGTACCCTGTCGGGGTGTAAATCAGGATATCAAAGCCGACGAGGTTGCACAGCACCAGCTGTACGCACTCCTCCAGCGTGAACGTCTGCTCCACCGCGTCTATCCATATCAGCTTCGGGAGCTGCTTCGTGAAATCGAACGACTGGAGCATTTTCATGAACTCCTTGTCCATGTTCAGCCCGTAGTGAAGCACCGAGCACATCAGCTCGTCCCCGGAGAGCTTAAGAAAGCCGCTGTCCACCGCCTCCTGCATTTTGAACAGGTACATATCCTGTATTCTGTCCGGCAGGTAGCTGCACCGGTTCAGCGTGGAGGCTTTCAGCCGCTCCGCGTCTATCTTCCCGTTGCGGTAGAAGCTGCGGTAAGCCGACAGGTCGAGGTTTCCGGGCTGGGGGTCTTTGGCTTCCTTTACCCTGAGGATAGTCTCCGGGGTGAGCCGCCCGCGTATCTCCTCCCAGTAGGCGGAGATGTTGCCGTCCTTTACGCCGCTTATCTTCGCGAAGATGTTCGGCACCGTGACCAGATTCCCCGAGGTCTCAAACCCCTGCCGGAAACGCGCTTCCTGCTTCCAGAGTATCCCTATCTCCTCCAGTGTGGTTTTCAGCGTGACGGTCTGGCTGTTCGGGAACTGGAAGTCCCGGAAAATGCCCGCGTCCCCGCCGTAAAGCATGGTGTCGAGCTCCCGCTCGGCGGAATAGGCGACTGTCGCCATCTTCATCTTGACCGGCTTGTCCGGGTAGCTGCCGCTCTCCCGGCTCTGAGGCAGCTGGAATATCTGCATTCTGCCGCCATGATTCCTGTCGATGACAAGGTCTAAAAGCTGCTTGTCCGGGGTGATGTAGATAACGTCGAACCCGCACCGGGACATGAAGTTCAGGAAGTACAGCTCCGACTGGGATATGGCGCCGTAATACAGTATCACCGGGATATCCTCGTACTGCACCGCGTATTTCCGCGCCTGAGTGCAGCGGTACAGCCACGAAATGAGCTTGCTGCCGTAGTTGAACGTCACCGTCTGGTTGCCGGTGTACAGCTCGTTCAGGAGCTTCCTCAGCTCCGTCTGCGCGAGAGCCGTGCGCACCGGGTCGCCGTTCAGCTTTATCCGCAGCGCAAGGTCGTCTATCATGTCGGAGGTGCTGTTCCTCGTCACGCTGCCGAGGAGCTTTATCTCGTCGGCGGTGGGGTTCGCAAGCGGCTTCTCAATGAAAATGAGCTGCTTTTTGCTCCCCGCGAAGCCCTCCTTGAATTTCAGCAGCATATTGCTGTAAACCGCCTCGTCGTCGTAGCCGATGAGCGCCGCGCAGTACACCGGGATAACTCCGTCCTCGGTGAACACGCCGCCGCTCTTCACCACCCGGGTGCGGCGGTCTGCCATGAAGTCCTCGAATATCCCCGCCGCCGTGGTGCTCAGCCGCTGTACCTTTCCCTCCACCTGCTCCGCGGAGGCGCGCATTGCGGACATCTCCACGGCTTTTGAGAGGTCGATGTGCGCGAAATCTATCTGCACCATCTCGTTTTTAGCGCCGCTCACCGTCTGCACCGCGTCCGCGTGCGGGAATTTCTCAAAGTCCTTGTCCATGCCGTAGGAGACGTAAATTATCTTCACCCCGGCAAGGCTCATCATGTAGAGGAAAAACAGCTCCCGGAGCGTTCCCGCGCCGATGTACACAAGGCTCTCCGGCTTTATGGAAAGATACTTTATCAGCCAGCAGAGGATAACGTAATATGTGTTCCTGCCGTTTGCGCCGCAGAGGGACACCGCCTCCGTCAGCGCCGGGGTCAGCGCGTCCG
The DNA here is from genome assembly GCA_934448295.1 of uncultured Oscillospiraceae bacterium. Lineage (GTDB taxonomy): Bacteria > Bacillota > Clostridia > Oscillospirales > Ruminococcaceae > CAG-115. The sequence continues at coordinate 108,879 of CAKSEY010000006.1, read as the reverse complement.
CGCTGTATGGCAGCCGCTGGGAGGATATCCAGCTTTTCAGCCCCGCCCCCACCGACTGCGCGTCCTTTATGTCGGCGGCGGCGTAGTCTGCGGCGGCGGTTATCTCCGTGGTGGAAGCCATAGGTATCTTCCCCTCGAAGAAAAGCCCGCTCTTTTTCGCCGCAGCGAAGCTTTCTATCAGCATATTCCTGAAAACATCGGCGTTGTCATAACCGATATATCGTGTAAAATTCTGAGCCATTCTATCCCTCTCGTCAGCCGCTTACCTCTATGCCGTAGCGGTTGCACAGCTTCACAAGACCGTCGCGGTATCCCGCGCCCACCGCCGAGATACGCCACTCGCCCTTGTATATGTAGAATTCTGCGGCGACCACCGTGACCTCCCCGGAAAGCCCGTCCAGGTCGAACTGAACGCGCTCCTTTCCGCCGGCGTAAAGCGAGAACCTCGGCTCCGCCACCAGCGAGAAATTCTTCGTGGAGTTACCGGAGTACACCGAGTACGCCACGGTTATGCGCTTCACGTTGTCGTCCACCTTCGTGAAGTCCACGCTGACCCGCCCGTCGTCCGGGTGGTAGCGCACCGCGCCGTCCGGGGACTGCTCGTTTCCGAAGAACACCAGTCCGCCGTCCCCGAAGGACTGCTCCTTTTCATTCAGCATGAAAACGTAGGGGTCGATGTCCACCGCGCCGAGCTTCCGCCCGGTGAGGAACATCTCGCAGGAACGCCCGACATACTGCGCCAGCGGGACGCGCTGTCCCTTTGTCAACCGCAGCACCGGAGCGTTTTCCGGCAGCGGAGCCGCTCCCACGTCGGCGATAACGTCGGTGGAGGGCATCGGCGCGGGCGCGGGAATGCTCTCCGGCGGCTGGTTCAGCGTGAGCGTAACGTTGCTCTGCCCGGCGGGAGCTCCGCTCCTGTCCACCGGCTGAGCCTCGAATATCACGCGGTCTTTCACCGCCGGGGCGTTCACCGAGTATCTTCCGCAGAGGTATATCCTCCTGCGGAGCCTGGATTCCACGAGGATTTCCGTGTACACCAGCGCCGGAGAGCCGGAGCCGGTGACGGTGAGCGTTACCTCGCTCTTTCCCGCCGGGATATTCTCCGGGGCGAAGCGTATCCCCGCCGCATTGCAGACAAGCCGCGCCGCCGCCGGAATATCTACGGTCATGCGGAACGTGTTTTCGCCGTCCGCTGAAAGCTCCCCGAGCTGTAACGTCCTGGGAATTTCCGAGATACCGTCCTCGCCGCCAAAGCCCCTCACGGAGCCTAAAACCTCAATATCCGCCGCCCGCACCGGGCAGAGCGCCTCTATCGCGGTTTCTGAAAGGCCGCCCTCGGTTATCTCCACGCGCAGCCCCTCGAGCGCCACTCCGGGGGAGGTCACGGTGATAACGCTGCCGTGCTTTGCCCAGACAGTGGTGTTGTTCCCACGGAGGGTCATGGGTCTGCTTATTACGACGGGTCCCTCGAACTCCCCGGGAGGGAGCGCGGCAGTGCCGCCTGCGGGGGTCCCCGCGATTATTTCACTCAGGTTCAAGGACTACTGCGCCCCCTTTCCGGAAATAATTATAGCTTATACGCTGACGCCGTAAGCGCGGCAGAGCGCTTCAAGTCCGCCCTGATAGCCTGCGGCTACCGCGTTGAACTTCCAGTCGCCGTTGTAGCGGTATATCTCGCATACAACAAGCGCGGTCTCGATGGAGAACTCCTCCATCAGGTCGAAGTGGATCACTTCCTCGCCGTTAATGTCGTCCGGGCTGTCTATCTTGACAACTCTTACATAAGCGTTGGAGACCTGACCGAAGTTCTGGTTCCTGCTCTGCGCGTCAAAAATCGTGACCGCTACCGCTATCTTGTCTATCTCCGGGGGGATCTTGGTGAAGTCGATGATTATAGCCTCGTCGTCGCCGTCGCCCTCGCCGGTGCGGTTGTCGCCGGTGTGCACTACCGCGCCGTTTCTGCCGTTGAGGTTGTTATAGAAGATGAAATCCTCGTCACGGAGAACCTTTCCGTTTGCGCCCAGCATGAATACGCTTGCGTCAAGGTCGAAGTCGTTGCCGCCGTCATACCTGTTGGTGTCCCAGCCGAGTCCTATTCTTGCCAGTGTTACCGCCTTGTCCAGACTTACGCGCTGTCCCTTAGAAAGATTTACTGCCATTTTGATTTCCTCCTTGAATTTCAGATTAATGTATCCCGCTTTTGCGGGAGTGAATATTCAGCAGCGCGGAATGCGCCGCCGTGCTATCCCCGGCGCCGCTTGAGCGCCGGAGTCACAGGTTAGTTTACTTGCCGGATACCGCCTTTGCGATCGCCTTTCTTATGAGGTCTACCGGGATAATGGATATCGCCATCACCAGAACCAGCAGCCACTCAGTGCCGTTAAGTCCGTGGCAGCCGAGTATCTCGCCCACAGCCGGAACGGCAAGACCGATATAGGTCATTGCTATCTGAACGGCGGCGATTATCCCGAATACCATAAGGAAGCCCTTGTTCCTTGAAAGGTTGTCGAAGAGGTTGAGTTTCTCGGTCCTTGCATTGAAGCCGTTGAACACCGCAATGAAGATGAAGAACGCGAAGTACGCCGTGGTAAGGTAGATATGCGAATCGCCCGTGATCGCGCCCGACCTGAGCCAGCCCCAGGATTCAAGCATTGCAACGCCGTTTGCGTCAACTATCTCCTCGCCGAGGAGCAGCATGACGACGGAGAGAATGAACGTCCAGCCTGCGCCGACGATTATCTCGCTCATCATGTTTTTGCTGATGATGTGCTCTGTTCTCTTCTTGGGCTTCTCCTTCATGAACCTGGAGAGAGCCGGTTCGCCGCCGAATGCAAGCGCCGCAAGCGTATCCATTACCAGGTTTACCCACAGTATCTGGATAACGTTCAGCGGAGAAGCAAGGTTGAGCAGCGGACAGATGAACGATATCAGAACCGCCGCAACGTTTATGGTGAGCTGGAAGATGATGAACTTCCTGATGGAGTTGAAAATAGTGCGTCCGTAAAGGATAGCCTTGTCGATGGAGTTGAAGTTGTCGTCCAGAATTACGATATCGGAGGCTTCCTTTGCGACCTCCGTTCCGCCGCCCATTGCGAAGCCGACGTCCGCCTTCTTCAGCGCCGGGGAGTCGTTTACGCCGTCGCCGGTCATGCCCGCAACCAGGTCAAGCTCCTGCGCGAGGCGAACAAGACGGCTCTTGTCGGAGGGCAGCGCCCTTGCAATAACGCGGATATTCGGGAGCTTCTGCTTTATCTCCTCGTCGGAGAGCTGCGCCAGCTCGTCGGAGGTCAGCACGATGTCGCTTTCCTTTTCGAGAAGCCCCGCGTCCTTGGCGATGGCGACTGCGGTCTCCCGGCGGTCGCCGGTTATCATGACCACCTGCACGCCCGCGCCCTTTACCTCATGGATAGCGGTGACGGATTCCGGACGTACCTCGTCGCGGATTCCCACAGCGCCTACGAGGGTCCAGTTATTGCCCTCCGGCAGAGCCTCCCCGCCGAGCGCGTCGTCGCTGGTGGCGATGGCAAGCACGCGGATAGCGCGGCCCGCAAGCTCGTCTATCTTCGCGTTGAGCTTACCCATATCAAACGGCTGCTTTTCGCCGTTCTGGTCGTAGTATGTCGCGCAGCGCTGGAGTATCTTCTCCGGTGCGCCCTTGATGAGCGTTATCTTCTTTGCGCCGTCTATCTGGGTCGCGGAATACTTGTTTGTGGAATTGAACGGGATATTGCCAACTGCTGTTATACCGTCCTGCTTTGCGCCGTCGATGTCAAAGCCGAGAATAGCGCGCTCGGTGGCGTTGCCGCCTATCACCCTGCGCCCGCTCCCCTCGCCGCTTACCATGGACAGCGTGTTGTGCTGAATGGAAAGGGACAGCATATCGTGAAGCCCGCTTCCAAGCTCGTTTATGCCCTTGAACTCCTGAACGTCGCCGGTGATGAACGAAACAGCCTCCAGCTTGCCCTTGGTGATGGTGCCCGTCTTATCGGAGAACAGAATGTTCAGGGAACCTGCGGTCTCAATTCCGGCTACCTTTCTTACAAGGACGTTGTCCTTGAGCATTTTGCCCATGTTCTGCGCGGAAACTATCGCTATCATCAGCGGAAGTCCCTCCGGGACAGCCATTACTATGATGATGACCGCCAGCATTACCGCATTTATGAGCGCCTCAACGAGAGGCAGCCACTGGAATACTCCGTCCGCCATGAAGAACGCCGCCGGGTCGAATCCGGTGTCCATGAAAATGGTCTTGAACAGCATTGCGACTGCTATCGCGATACCGCCGATATAGCCGAACTTGGAAATTCCGTCCGCAAGCTTGCCGAGCTTGACCTTGAGCGGAGTTTCGCGGTCGTCGTCGGTCTGGAGCTCGCTTGCTATTTTGCCGTAAACGGACTTGTCGCCGACCACCGTTACCTGCATCACCGCGTTGCCGGAACATACCACCGCTCCGCGGAAAACCTTGTGCTCGTTGTCGAAATTGATGTTCTCGTCGGTATCCTTCCAGCCCTCGGGAATGGCTTCCTTCTTTGCCTCGCGGCTCTCGCCGTTGAGCACGGACTGGTCGACCTTGATGTCGCCGTCGATGATTATTCCGTCTGCGGGTATCTTATCGCCGGACTGGAGCAGGATAGCGTCCCCGACAACAATGTCGTTTATAGCCACCTCGGTGATGTCGCCGTTGCGGTAGACCTTGCACATTATGCGCGAGGCCTCCTCCTGGAGCTTCTGGAACGCGTTCTCGTTGTTGTACTCGGATATGGTGGAAACCAGCGTTGCCAGCATTATCGCGATAAGGATACCAAGCGGCTCGTACCACTCGGGAGCGCCGTTCTTGATAACTCCAACAAGACCCAGTATCCACAGCAGGACGTTCACGCCGAGCGCCACCAGGAGTATCTTTATCATGGGGTCGCCGAGGTTGCTTTTGAGCTTATCCCAGAAGCTCTCGGAGGCCTGCTCTGTCATGCTGTTGTCGCCGTATTTCTTCCGGGACTCCTCAGCCTGGCTGTCTGTTAAGCCAAAATTCTTCATGTTCTTCTCTCCTTTTTAAGCCGGGACTAATGCACCGCTACCTCGCACAGCAGGCCGTTTTCCCGGTCTGTCATGCGGAACACCGCGCCGTCCCTGAGCTCCACTGCCTGCCCCTTCGGGACAAGCCTTCCGGTCGGGGAGGTCATTCCCTCAATACCGTGGTTGACGAGCAGCCACATTCCGTTATGCCGACAGATGTAAGCCCGCATATCGGTGCCCGCCTTTTCATCGTTATGGATATTCGACCAGACGTGCCAGTCGTACAGCGGCATGCCGTCATAGGCTATGACCTCGCCGCAGTCCCTGTACACGCCGGCTCTGCCCCTCATTCCGCTCTTGAAGCTGAGCCTTATGACCCGCTCCCTTAATCGCGTATGGCAGTAGGGGCACACCGGTTCGTTCTCGTCCCTGAGAATGAACCACTTCTTTTCGCAGCCGGGATTCTCGCACCGCGCCAGCCTGTCCCACGCCCGCAGGAGCTCGCGCTCCCACTCCATTGCCGTGGGGCGCTGCGCCGGGTCGTGAAGCCCGTCCACGAACGCTCTCAGGAACAGCCGCTCCAGCCCCCTTGACAGCGACTGTATCGTCACGTCAAGGTCGGGCGGGCGGTTGCTCCTGTCGCCTGGATCTTCTATGAACAGCGCCTCGCTGCCCATCGCGAGGAAGTCGTCCTCCTCCGCGGAGCTTGCGCTGTGTATCTTAGGTCCCTTTAACGGGTGCCTGAAAAAGAGGTATTCGTAAATCAGCACCGGCAGCGCGTGCAGGTCGGTGGTAACGCACGGAAGCCTGCGGCGCGGGTCGCCCGGGTCGTACTCCAGCGTGGCGAGCACCTCCGGCGCAATATATCCGGAAGTCCCGCAGACCTCCGGGGGATATTTCCCCGGCACCACCAGCGAGTCTATGTCTATCACCACCGTGCTGCCCGTCTGCGGGTCTATCAGCACGTTGTTGCAGGACAGGTCGGAGTGCGCAAGCCCCGCCTGGTGCATTCGCCGGACGCTCCTTGAAAGGCATATCGCGGCGCCCAGCATGGTGCGCAGGTCGCCCTTTTCGCCGGGAGAGATGTACTTGCGCATTCTTCCGGTGAACCAGCTGCTTTTCTTGTCCTTTCCCCGGAGATTCAGCCCGTGCGTCGCCGCGCCCTCCCCGAAAAAGAACTTCTGCGGATAGGTCGGACAGACTATGCCGAATTCCGGGCTTTTAACTATCGCGACAGGCCAGCAGAAGCGGCTGCGGAAGTACTCCGCCGTCTTTTCCGTGTTGCCCAGCGCGCCGCCGTCCTGCTCCGAAAGCGTGGGGTTGTATATCCCCACGATGGAGCGTATGCGATCCTGTATATTCGGATTTCTGCCGTCCGCCGGGTCGTTGAAGAACTGCACGGCGTATTTTCTGTCCGGCGTGAAGTAGGTGTGCTTCATGCCGCCCCTCGGTGCGTTCGCGTCCAGGACGAAATCTATCGTCCCGCCGTTTTCAAGCACCGCAGTCACTATCTGACCGCTGTTCATGTTCCGGTACCCTTTCGTATATACTGTCTGTTATAATTCGCCTTTATTTTCCGAATCGCGTCGGAATATAGATAAACTCCCCGTATTCCTGCGTGGATATATTACTCAGCGTTCAGTCGGAGCACCACCAGCGTGCGGTCGTCAAAGCTTCCGCGCTCGTTGTAGTTATCCAGCCATGCGAGGAGTCTGTCCTGCGGCTGTCTGCCCAGGGATATGCCGTAAGCCTCCAGCGAATGGGGTTTCAGCTCCCCGCGCCGCTCCCATAGCTCGTTCATCGCTTCGTCTGAGCCGTCCCGCATTAACTGCTTCGCATACTGGAGCGCCACCGGGCGCTGCTCTGGGGTGACCGACGGGTACTTCACCGGCTCCGGAGGCTGCGGCTCGCCGCATTCGCCCTCCATCGGGAGTATCCCGTTAAGGCAGAGGTCCAGGTAAAGCCGCTTCATCATGGGCTGCGCCGGGAAATAATCGTCCGCAACGCCGTCGCTCATCAGCATTAATATGTCTGACTTTCCGCGGCTTATGCGGGTTTTTCCTGCAATAGCGCCGTCGGAAACCGTTTTCTCCGTCAGGAACTCTGTTTCGCCGGAATACGCGCCGCTGTCAGCTTCTCCCAGAAGCCGGAAACAGCTCCCACTGTCAGCCCTGCTGTCTATCGCACAGATACAGCCGTCGCCTATCTGCACGGACATAACGAAGGTCTGCCTTTCGCCGTCTATCTCCAGCGGAACAGCCACAGCCGCAAGGAATGTCGAGCCGAGGTCTCCCACTGCCGGAGCCCTGCCCAGCGCCTTTGCATATACCGGGTCGCTTTCCAGCGCGGAGTGCTTCTTAACCACCGCGCCATATGCCGCCCGGGCGGAATCCCTTATCAGCGGAGCCATAACGCCGCACGCCGCCATGAATTCCTGACCGCCTATCTCGGAGGAAAGCTGCCGCTTTATCTCCGGGGAGCCTTCCATCAGCGCCGAAAGCTTTTCTTTCAGGAAATCCACCGCCGCCGAGCAGGCGACCCTTGCGCCTATGCGGGAAAGCGGTCTGGAGCCGGCTCCGTCCGCCACAACGGCGATAACGCAGCCCGCCGCCGAGCCGGTCTCGAACCAGTCATCGCAGTTGCTGCCCTCGTGCTTGTGCTTCTTTCCCCGGGCGCGCGCCCCGATGATCTCGCAGCCGCATTCCCGCGCGTATTTGCTGTGGTACTCGGTGTGGAGCTCCGTGCCGTCCTCGATAACGGTGCGGTAGCGCCATATCCCGGCGGTGTGCTGCATAACGTCCGAGTCGGAGAGCTTTTTCTCCGACACCTCCAGCGGCACGGACTGCGCAGCCTCCGGCGAGAACACCGCGGTATCCTTTATCTCATTGTCCATGGCTCACTCCGTCAGGGCACGATGACGAATCCCTGGGGAGGAGGCGGGAGCTGCACAGCCTCTCCGGGCTTTGCGTCAATGCTCTTGGAGGAAGCCTTGACCGAACTTGAAACCCATGCGAAGAACGCCGCAAGGTCTCCCGCCGTGAGGTTGTTCATCATCAGGACGTTGTTGGTTATCTTGCGGAGCGTGTTGGTGTTCGCGTTGGCTCCCGCCGCGCAGGCGATGATGTTGCCGTAGGAAACCTGCTTCAGCGCGTCTATTCCGTCGTCGAGGTTATCCGTGGGGGCTCCGTCCGTGAGGAGGAACACCAGCGGCTTCCAGTCGCCCTTCTGGGTGGCGGTGGAGGTGCGCACCTCGTTCTTTATGCAGTCCGCGAGGACGCACAGCGCGCCGCCGAGCGCGGTGGCTCCGCCTGCGGTGAGCTCCGGCTCCTTGAAGAGCATGAGCTCGGTCAGCGGGGATATCTGCCGCGCGGTGCTGTTGAATGTTATTACTGAAAGGCAGGCGGTCTCGAGAGCCTGCGGGTCGCCCTTGAGCTCCGTCAGCAAAGCCTTGATGCCCTGCCGTACCGCCTCGATGGGCTCGCCGGACATGGAGCCGGAGCAGTCCAGAAGCAGGTAAACAGGTAACCTTCTGATATAATCGGACATAATATTACCCTCCGTAGTATTGCCGTAATTCTGCGTCGTTCCCTTGCGCTTAGCGCCGGGTCGGCTTTCTGGAAATCTTTTCTAGTAAGCAGGCGATTCTTTGCCAGCTTACTGTTAATTATACCCGAAAAACTGTGCGTTGTCAATATGGATTATGTCAAGTTCTTAAAATGGGGGCGTTAAAGTGCGGGAGGGGCAATCAGGACGATTGCCCACACTCGCCAAAGCGCGGCATGGACGCCGCGCATATAAGTGCGGGAGGGGCAAGCCCCTCCCCTACGGTTCGTGTTTCAGCGCGTATTCCGGTTACCGTATCACCTATAAAATCAGAGCAACGGCGTTTACTCGCGGTCGAGGGGGCGCCCCCCCTCGCGGGTCAAGGGCAGAGCCCTTGTCGCCGCCTCAGCGGCGAAACTCCCCTCACCAAGTAACTCCTTGTCACGTTTGCCACTTTCCAGCGCGTTATAACTCCCACCCAAAAGCGCTAAAGGGGTGTGGGGGAAAACAAGAGTTTTCCCCCACCAAGCGCGTTATAGTCTTAATCTCCCCTGCCCTCTGAAACAGTCCGGTGGACTGTTTCGGAAGGAACAACCGAGAACGTAAGGGAGGGGCTTGCCCCTCCCGGAAATTCTGCGCTTCATTTAATAATGCCGGGAGGTACAAGCACGATGTTTGCCCACACGCACCCAAGCACGGCACGGACGCCGCGCATATAAGTGCGGGAGGGGCAATCAGGACGATTGTCCCCACGCACCCAAGCGCGGCACGGACGCCGCGCATATAAGTGCGGGAGGGGCAAGCCCCTCCCCTACGGATATATGCGTTCGATCCCACGATTCCCAAAACGGAAACCATGACGTGCCCCCAACGGAGGAATTACTCCGCGACGATATCCTCAAACACCGCATTGCAGGACTTCGCGAGGTCAGCCGGGGTCAGCTCAAGCTGGGTGCCGAGCTTTCCGCCGCTGATTATAACGCGCTCAAAATCCTGCGCCGTCTTGTGTATGACCGTCTTGTACTGCTTCTTCATGCCGATGGGGGTGCACCCTCCGCGGATATAACCCGTGACCGCGTTTATGTCCTTGACGTGCACCATCTCCAGGGACTTCTCCCCCACTGCCCGGGCGCATTTCTTCATGTCGAGCTCCTTGTCCACCGGGAGGGCGAAAACGTAGTAGCTCCCGCTCTTTCCCACCGTAACGAGGGTCTTGAAGCAGCTTTCGCAGCTCTCCCCGAGGAGATTCGCGATGTGCACGCCGTCTATGAATTCATCGCACTCGTACAGATGAACCTTGTAGGGGAGCTTCATCCTGTCCAGGATCCGCATTGCGTTGGTCTTTACTTCTTTTTCCTTTGCCATAATAACTCCTGCTTAATTTAAGTAAACAAAAATTCCGCCCGGCTGTTCACCGGGCAAGACTGCCAATAAGCCCTCATCTTCGTCGTCACTCCGGACTATGGCAGGCACACAGCCTAGCCATAGCCCGGGTTTCTAGAATCTGAGGGCTTCTCGGCAGTCTTATGATGATACTTTGTTAAATCTCGTCGTCCTCTTCACAGTCAAGGCACTCTGCGATAGCCTTGTTTCTTGTGAGGAACCAGGCAACTCCTGCCGCGGCAGCCGCTGCCAGTCCGATGATCCCTGCGATAATTACGAGCTTCTTAGTCATGGTGAATACCTCCTGTAAATAAATATTAGTGCTGATATCTTGCAGCAAGCTCAGAAATGCTGTTGTCATTCGTGGGCTCGCCGATAGCGCTGAACTTCCACTCGCCGTTGTAGAGATATATCTCGCCGAAGATCATCGCCGTCTTGCCGTCGTAGTTCTCCGAGAGATCATACTTGCACAGCTCCACGCCCTTGTCTGCGTCAACAAGGCGTATGAACGCGTTCTTTATCATGCCGAAATGCTGCTTGCGCTGGAGCGCCTGATAAATGTTCACCACAAAAACTATCTTGGAATACTCCGTGCCCAGCTTCGGCAGCTCCACGAGTATCTGCTCGTCGTCGCCGTCGCCCGCGCCGGTCAGGTTGTCGCCCATGTGGTGGACTGCGCCGCTCCTGTGGGTCAGGTTTCCGAAATATACCACGTCGATCGGGCCGTTCAGCTTGCCCGTCTGCGCGTTTATCAGGAACGCGGACGCGTCACAGTCTATATCCTCGTGCTTTGAGAAAAGCGAGAACTTCCTCGGAGCTTCGTCCCAGCCAAGTCCTACAAGTATCGTCTTTAAGCCAGAATTGCCTTTTGTGAGGTCAACCTTCTGACCTTTCTGTAAGTTAACTGACATATTTTACCTCCAAAATATAGCGGTCACTTATAATATACCACATTCTGCCGGAAAAATCAAGAGGGAGGAATGATAATTCTTAATTCGTAATTCGTAATTCGTAATTTCGGTGCCGCTTTGCGGCGAATTTCAATTTTTGATACAATCAAATAGCCGCCGCGACAGCGGCTCAATAATTACGAATTAAGAATTACGAATTGAAATATAAGTAGTTCGTCCAGCGTCTTTATCGTGTAGTCCTGACCCTCGTTCAGCCCTCGGTTTTTCCGGTCGATGAGCACCGAGCGGCAGCCTACGTTCTTCGCAGTCTGTATGTCCTTCGGCTCGTCGCCCACAAAGATGAACTCCCGCTCGTCCGCGCCGAAATGCTGCGCGATGTAATGCACTCCCGCCGGATTCGGCTTGCGGAATCCGCAGCTCTGCGAGGAAACGTACAGGTCAAAATACGGCATGAGCTCCGGGAAATAGCTCTTGTGCAGGCTGTCCGGCATACCCGTGGCTACGTCGGTCAGCGTGGCTGTCTTCCACCCGGCGGAGCGCAGCTTTTCCAGCGTTGGTATGGTCTCCGGGTAAATGAGCGGGGTCAGCTTCATGTCCTCGAAAAACGCGGATATCACGTCCTCCAGCGAATAGGGGAAATCCCACTCCCTCGCTGCGTCCCCGAAAATCTGCTCCGGCGGGTAGTCCTTTTCGCGGTACTTCACGCGCGGGTTGTACTCCCGCAGGACTTCTATGGACTTCGCAAGCTGTTCGTCCGTCAGCGGCAGACCCAGCTTCTCCCGGACGTGCCGGAACGCGCTGTCGTAGTAGTCCATCCAGACGTTCGGCATATTCACATATTCCATAAGCGTGCCGCCGATATCAAATACTATCACATTCATCTCATGCTCTCCCTATCTCGTTCCCGCCGCCATTCTCCTGGGGTTCCGTTTCCTCCACGCTCTGCGGAGGTTCCGCCGGCGCGCCGTCCTCCTCGAATAGTATGTCGTAAAAGTGCTCCCGCGATTCAACGAAGCACGCGCCGTCCTCGCTGTAAATCACTATCACCGGGGTTCCCGCCGGGAGATCCCGCCCGTTCGCCGAGACTGCCCGGAAATAGTAGGACTGCCTGCCGCGCCTTACGCGTATCTCGCCGTACATATCCCCGGTGACGTCCTCCGTGACCTCCGCGTCCATGTTTTCAAGCTCAGCTTCCGTGGGTCTGCCCTGCCTGTGGAACTTGTTGTACAGCGGAGATATCGCGGTGCTCAGCAGAAAATTGAACGCCAGACCTCCCACCGCCGCACAGGGCAGCGTGAGCCAGCTCACCACCCCGGCAAGCTCCAGCAGCGTGCCGATAAGCGACCCCACGAACACGAAAACCACCAGCCGCAGCAGGTTCTTCGGGAACACCGTCTGCCACTCCGCGCGGCTTTTGCGGTGCTCGAAAAGCTCCCCCGCCTGCGGGAACAGAGACCGCCCGAAAAACAGCCACACCGCAAGCTGAAGCAGCAGGTACCCGCCGGACAGGAACATCAATATCAGGTAAAAAGCGCGCACGGTATCACCCCCGGTGTTTTTTATGTAGGTGAGGGGCTTGCCCCTCCCGCACTTTGATGCGCGGTACAAAAAACGGGAGGGGCAAGCCCCTCCCCTACGGTATTCGATTTATCAGAGATTTCCTACCAGCGCCATGGTGTCGCGGGCGATAAGCAGCTCCTCGTTGGTGGGAACTACCCAGACCTCTACCTTGCTGTCCGGGGCGGAGATTTTCTGGAGCTTTCCTCTCAGACCTGCGTTTGCAGCGTCGTCAAGCTTTATCCCCAGGTACTCCATGTTGTGGCATACGTCAGCGCGGACGTCGTCGGAGTTCTCGCCGATACCGCCGGTGAACAGAACAGCGTCCAGACCGTTCATGACGGCAGCGTAGGAGCCGATGAACTTCTTTATCTCATAGCGGAGCATCTCCCCTGCGAGCTGCGCCTTGTGGTCTCCGTGCTCGGCGGCGCTTGTGATGTCGCGGTTATCGCTGGAGATCCCGGAAATTCCGAGGAAGCCGGACTTCTTGTTCATGTAGTCGCTCATCTCGTTCGGGGTGAGTCCCAGCTTGTTTGCAACGAACGTTACAGCGGAGGGGTCGACGCTGCCGCAGCGTGTGCCCATGATAACGCCGTCAAGGGGAGTGAAGCCCATGGAGGTATCAATGGACTTTCCGCCCTCTACCGCCGTGATGGAGGAACCGTTGCCAAGGTGGCAGGAAACGATCTTAAGATCCCTGATATCCCTGCCCATTGCTTCAGCAAGCGCCTGAGTAACGAATCTGTGGGAGGTTCCGTGGAAGCCGTACTTTCTGACGTGCAGCTTCTCGTAACACTCGTAGGGAAGTCCGTACATGAACGCCTTTTCAGGCATTGTGGAATGGAACGCGGTGTCGAATACGACTACCTGCGGGGTCGTTGCGGGAATGACCTTCTTGCAGGCTCTCAGCGCCAGCGCGTGGGGGTGGTTATGTACCGGAGCCAGCTCTGCCAGGTCGTCTATCTGCTGGATAACCTCGTCGGTAACGAGAGTGGTCTTGCTGAACACCTCGGCGCCCTGTACTATTCTGTGGCCTACCGCGGAGATCTCGTCCATGCTGCCAATGACCTTGCCCTCGCCGGAGGTGAGCACCTCTACCAGCTTCTCGAAAGCCTCAGTGTGGGTCGGGAACTTGCTGTCCTGCTCAACCACTCTGCCGTCGAATGTGGTGTGCTTGATATGTCCGTCGATACCGATACGGTCGCAGTTGCCCTTTGCGATAACGCTCTCGTCCTCCATGTTAAGGAGCTGGTACTTGAGCGAGGAGCTGCCGGCGTTGATAACCAGAATTTTCATGTCTTGGATTCCTTCCTTATTGCAGATTTTCAATTACAAAATCAGAGATTCCAGAGATTTTGCATAATACATTATTATTCTATTACTTTCCGACAAAAAAATCAAGTCTTTTTTCAAAAAATATTGAATTATCACTGGATTTGGTGTAAAATAATACTATATCAAAGGGAGGGTGCCAAATATGAAAACAGCAGCAGTTATCTGCGAATACAACCCGTTCCATTACGGGCACAGGTTCCAGCTTGAACAGACCCGCGCCCTGGGCGCAACGCATATAGTTTCCGTGATGAGCGGGGATTTCACGCAGCGCGGGGACGCGGCGGTCTGCGACAAATTCGCCCGGGCGAAAACCGCGCTGGAAAACGGCGCCGACCTGGTGCTGGAGCTCCCCGTGAGGTACAGCCTGTGCGCCGCCGAGGGCTTCGCCCGGGGAGCGGTCGGGATAATTTCCGCGCTGGGCTGCGTGGATATGCTGTCGTTCGGCAGCGAAGCCGGGGATCTCGCCGCCCTGCGGGAAGCCGCCGGAGCCGTGGAGTACGCGTTGCACTCCGACTTCTTCCAGCTTCTTATGACCTCCGGGAAAAGCTACCCCGCCGCTCTTGCGGAGGCGGTCAACAGGTTCTACACCCCGGACGTGTACGAGACGATAAGCTCCCCGAACAACACCCTCGCCGTGGAGTACATCAAGGCGCTGGACGACATCGGCAGCGCCATCGAGCCTGTAACTGTCCGGCGCGAGGGCGCACGGCACGACAGCCCGGACACCGCCGGGAAATTCGCCAGCGCCTCCGCGATAAGGAAGCTGATACTCTCCGGGGAGGACTACTCCGCTTTTGCGCCGGATATCGGCTCCCCCGCCGCCGACCTGCGCCGCCTAGAGCCCGCGATACTCGCGAAGCTGCGCATGATGAAGCCGGAGGATCTCGAGCAGGTCTACGACGCGGCGCAGGGACTGGGCGAACGGCTGTACAAGGCGGCGCGCCGCGCAGGCACGCTGGAGGAGATGTATTTTCTGACGAAAACCAAGCGCTACACTCTCGCAAGGATAAGGCGGGCTGTGCTGTGCGCGTTCCTCGGGGTGGAGAAGAAAATGCTCCGGGAAAAGGACGCGTATATACGCATTCTCGGCATGAATTCCCGCGGGCGGGAGATACTCTCGGCGGCAAAGGCTGCGGGCTGCGCGCTCCCGCTGGACACCTCGCTTAAGGCGCTGATGGACTCCTCCCGGGAGGCGCACAGGCAGGGCACGTTCCAGTCCCGCTGCCGGGACATCTGGGCGCTGGCGCTGGAAAAGCCGCTTCCCTGCGGCTCCGATTTCACCGCAAAACCGGCGATAATTTGAATTTGTAATGCGTAATGCGTAATTCGTAATTCGTAATTATTGAAGCCGCTGACGCGGCAGATTTCAATTGATGTTCAATCGGATATGCTGCGGAGCGGCTCCGGAATTATGCATTATGAATTACGAATTACGAATTAAATACTTTTGGGGGTCATACAATGGTCACAGTAACTGAAATAACCTACAAGAACTTCGGCAGGTGCGTGAAGCTGGACAACGGCGTTGCAAGCGTTATAATCACCGTGGACGTCGGGCCGCGCATTATCTCCTACTGCCTGAACGGTCGCGAGAATATGCTTCTGGAGGATATCGACCGGGAATTCAAGGACGATTCCCAGGAGCTGCGCGACTATTTCGGCGAGGACAAGACGTGGTACATATACGGCGGTCATCGGCTCTGGAGCAGCCCGGAGAGCTACCCGCACAGCTACGTCCCGGACAACGAGCCGGTCATGTGGAGCAGGGCGGACATGGGCGAAAACGTCGGCATAAGCCTGACTTCCCCGGTAACGCGCACGGGTCAGCAGCACACGACGTATGTCTGGCTCGACCGTGACAATGCCGGGACTTCAAAGGTTCAGATATGCCACAATATCACGAACGTTTCCGGCGCGATAGTCACCCTGGCGCCGTGGGCTATGACGGTCTGCGCGGCGGGAGCCGTGGAGATCTTCCCGCAGAGCGCCAAGGACAACGGACTGCTCTCAAACCGCAGGAACGTTTTCTGGAGCTACTCGGACATCAACGACGAGCGGTTCTTCCTCGGCAACAGGTACGGAACGCTCCGGCAGGTAAAGGGCGCGCCCGGCAAGTTCAAGATAGGCATGAACAACGAGGACGGCTGGGCGGCGGTCGTGAACTGCGGGCAGATATTCCTGAAGAATTTCCATATGGAAATTGACGGAAACTACCCCGATTACGGCTGCAATTTCGAGACCTTCACGAACGGGATATTCCTTGAGTGCGAGAGCCTCGGCGAACTGAAAACGCTGAAAAACGGTCAGACTGTTTCGCTCACGGAGGACTGGGAGCTCATTCCCTGCGAGGAGACCTTCGACCCCAGAAATGAAGCCAGCATAGACGGATTCGTGAAGAAATACGACCTGCGGAACCGCAATACCACACTATAACGGAGGATACATGAGCCTTTACGACGAGCTGCGCGAAAAACACCGCAGCTTTATTTACCACAGCTATGAATTTTCCGAGCAGGACGGAAGCACCCTGCTGCGGTTCCACTTTTCGACAGACGAATACCACTTCTATCCGCAGTGGACTTTCCCGGAGCCGCTCAGCGCGCTTGATTTCGACCGGGAGCTTGCAGACAGGATTGCGTTCTCCCTGGGCATGGCGGAGCTTGTCTCCTACTGGAAGTGCGCCTGCCCTCCCACGGTGGAGGTGCGCTGCGGCGGGCTTTCCACTGGGCAGAAGCTCTGGTGGAAGAAGCTCTATTTCAACGGGCTGGGGGAGTTCTTCTACCGCAACGGGATAAAGCCGGATTTCGGCACGTTCATGACGATAGAAGCCCCGGAGGAAGCCCCGCTTGCCGCGAAAAACAACGGGCTTTCCGGCTTCATGGTTCCGGTGGGCGGCGGCAAGGACAGCGTGGTCACCCTGGAGCTGCTGAAAGCCCACGGCGCGGAAATTTCCGCGTACATCATCAATCCCCGGGGGGCGACCCTGGGCTGCGCGGCTGCCGCCGGAATACCGGAGAGCCGCATTATCGCGCCGAAACGCACGATAGACAAACAGCTCCTGGAGCTGAACAAGCTCGGGTATCTCAACGGGCACACGCCGTTTTCGGCGGTGGTGGCTTTCTCGGCGGAGCTTTTCGCGTGCGTCAGGGGGCTCAGATACATCGCGCTTTCCAACGAAAGCAGCGCGAATGAATCCTACGTTGAAGGCACCGCGATAAACCACCAGTACAGCAAATCCACCGAATTCGAGCGGGATTTCCGGGAGTACTGCGAAAAGTACCTCGGCGGGTACGCCAGATGCCCGGAATATTTCAGCCTGCTGCGCCCCTGGAGCGAATGGCAGATAGCCCGGGAATTCGTAAAGCACCCGCAGTACTTCGGGATATTCCAGAGCTGCAACCTTGGCAGCAAGACGAATTCATGGTGCTGTAACTGCGCAAAGTGCCTGTATGTGTACATTCTGCTGGCGGCGTTCCTTGACGACGGCGCGCTGACCGGTATTTTCGGCTGCAATATGCTGGAGAAGCAGGAGCTTTCCGGTATGCTGGACGGTCTGGTGCTGGACGGCGAGGATAAGCCCTTTGAGTGCGTCGGCACCCGGGACGAGGTGCGCCTCTCCCTTGAAATGGCATGGGAGCGACGGAAGTCCGACCCACCCGCCCTGCTGCGGCGCTGGCGGGAGCTTTTCCCGGAGTATTCCCCGGTTTCCCTCGAAAACTTCTCCGACCCGGACAATTTCGTCCCGGCGGAGCTGAAATATCTTCTCGGAGCGAACAATGGACATTAACGAACTGAAACCATATTTTGACGGAAAGCGCTGCGCGATACTCGGCTTCGGGCGGGAGGGCAGAGTGTGGCTCTCGCTGCTGCAAAGGCTGGGCTGCTGCGCCGAAATCGCCGTGGCGGACATAAAGCCGCAGGATATCCCCGGCGTTACGGGGCTATACGGAGAGGATTATCTCGACCGCGCAAAGGGCTACGACCTGCTTCTGCAAAGCCCGGGGGTCATCATAAAGGATAAGCTGACCCTGCGGGAAAAGGAGAAGATACTCACCCAGACTGAGCTCCTCCTGCGGCTGCGCCCCTGCCATATCGTGGGGATAACCGGCACCAAGGGGAAATCCACCACATCATCGCTGACGTACCACTTCCTGACCGCCTGCGGCTATAAGACCATGCTCATCGGGAACATAGGAGTCCCGCCGCTGGAGCGCATTGAGGAAATGACCCCCGACACCGTGGCGGTCTGCGAGATGAGCTGCCATCAGCTTGAATTCGCGCGGCACTCGCCGGAGGTGGCGGTGCTGCTGAACATCTTCCCGGAGCACCTCGACCACTATGTCAGCCTTGAAGCCTACGCGGCGGCGAAGCGGAACATCTACCTGCACCAGCTCCCCGGGGATACCTCGATACTGAACATCGAAACTATCCCGGACGAGATATGCGCCAACGCTGAATGTGGCAACGCGCCGAACTGCGGCAACTCCGGCTACCGGAAATCAAAACTGCTGACGATAGGCTGCGAGCGCCCGGCGATGGCTTTCACGGAAAACGGCGCGATGTTCCTGCCGGGCGGCCGCGAGATTCCTGCCGGAGAGATTCACACGCAGCTCCGGGGGCGGCACAACGTGTACAATATCCTTGCGGCGCTGATGGCGGCGAACGCGGTAGGCGCGGACGTTGACAGGTGCCTTTCTTCCCTGCCGGAATTCCGTGGGCTGGAGCACCGTCTGGAATACGTTGACACGATAAACGGCGTGGAGTACATCAACGACAGCATCTGCACCATTCCCGAGGCGGCGGTGGCGGCGGTGCAGGCGTTCCCGGACGGCGCGGACTGCGTGATACTCGGCGGCATGGAGCGCAATATTCCCTACGAGAAGCTGGCGGATTTTCTGAACACCGGCGCGGTGAAAAACGTTATCCTCCTGCCGGACAGCGGCCGCCGCATAGGGAAGCTGATAACCTCCCCGGAGGTAAACAAGGTGGAGGTGCGCGACCTCCCGGAAGCGGTGAGCGCGGCGGCGAAGCTCGCGAAAAGGCGCGTTATCCTCTGCCCGGCGGCGGCAAGCTACGGGTTCTACAAGAATTTCGAGGAACGCGGGAAGCACTTCAAGCAGCTTGTCGAGGGACTGAAATGACCTGAGCATTTTAAATAAGTAAGGGGACGTGCAGAAATGTACGTCCCTTCATGCTGTCGGAACAAACCGTAGGGGAGGGGCTTGCCCCTCCCGCGCTTTGGGTGCGCATGGACGAACGTCGTGTTTGCCCCTCCCCTACCCTCGGTCGTTTCGGAGGATAGATAAAATCGTTAAGATGATAATTCACACAAATACTTATTGTTGTGATTTAACCGAGCAGCGGTTCAAACTAACATTTTACAAAAAAATGTGCAATTTTTCGGATTTATTTCTTGACTTTCCTTTATATGTATGTTATAATACTATAAACAATTGCGCGGAATGGCCGACGCAATCATCAGGGAATGGAGGATATTATATGAAACAGCGACTAAAAATGCTGGCCGCTGCGTTTGTGAGCATGTGTATGCTCCTGACGGCGGCGCCGCTGACAGCGTTTGCCGCAGTCGGCAGCCTGTCACAGGGCACTGGCAATATTCGAACCAGCAGCACCACCTACCAGTACAAGGACAACAGCTATGAGACCTATGTGCTGGAAAACGAGTACATCCGGGCGGAGGCGTACATAACCGGCGGCTATGCGGCATACTACGCACGGCCTGAGACCGCAAAGGCTTCTAACCCGTTTGAGAGCAACTCCCCGAACCTCAACATACTCAAGGTCACCTATTACAATGGCGAAGCCTCCGGGGAGGACGACTATCTCTTTGCCAAGAGCGTTGGCTTCAACGACACCAACAACGGTATCGTTTACCAGCTCCAGACAAGCGACGGGCTGCTTACGGCAGAGCTTACCCTTTCGCTGGCAGAGATGAACTCCGGCTACACGAACGAGCCGATCGACGGCTGGAAGCTCCCCAGCGGCTCGACCCTGGAGCTTCCGAATGACAATAACAACAGTCTCACCAGCTACGGCGTGACAGCTTCGCTCCAGGTCACTGAATTCATCGGTCTGAAAAGCGGGTATGACTCCGCAGTGCTGGAATGGCAGGACTACCAGTCCAATTTCAGCAGAATGGGCCACCCCGCCAGCAAGACCATGGGCAGCGTGTACTCCAGCAATGTGACCTACACCGACGCCAACACTGACCAGGGCAGCTCCCAGAGCCTGAAATCCGTGGACATCTCCAAGGGTATCACCAACGCTGCCGCTTATTCGCAGCGCTTTACGCTTCCGAAAACCTCCAACGTGCTGAAATGGCTGTTCGGCGGGAAAAAGGGCACGCTTCTGGACAGCAAGCGCGTCACCGAGTACATCACCGAAATTTACTCCGACAGCTATGTCTATGCGAACCCGTTCATTCTCACCGGCGACTACTTCTACTCTGAGAGCCGGGGCGACGTCAGGGGTCACACCGGAAGGCTCCCTGACAGGGTAACATATCAGAGAGAGGACGACGCGGCAGTCACCTACACGACTTTAAGCTTCTCCGACGCCGACGTCTGCAACGAAATGCTGGTCAACGTGACCGGCTACCGCGGACTTCTCGACGGCAGCGGCGAGACTGTGGTAACTCCCAGCGACGACGCGCAGGTAAGCGTCACCGCAGACAAGCTGTATGTATTCAGGACGGACTCCGGCTACGCCGCTTCCACAGACAAGAATTACAGCAAGAACGATCCCGTGCTCACCATTTGCGGAATGCTGAAGGTCTGCAACGACAACGGCAGGGAATATTACGATTTCACCAGCAGGAAGGCAGCCCTCAGCGGCAGCGTTACCGCCACATGGGGCAGCGGAGGATATCTGCGCATATTCTCCGACGGAACCATAGTGCAGAAGGGTGTGAACCTAAACTGCCCTAAGTTCAAGTTCTATTCCCCCAGCGATGACAACAGCCTTAAACTCTCATTCACCGACAGCGGAATAAACGCCGAGATAGACCCGAAGAAGAACAAGGCTATAATCAACGTGGATATTCCGAACGTTATCGTAAATGTTTCCAGCGTTGAAATGACCTCCGACGGCAACATCGTCATGGCGGGCGAAATAGCTTTCAAGGCGCTTTTTGGCAGCGACAATATGCTCTCCATCGAAAAGCTCGGCTACGGGCTTAAGAACGGCGAATTCAAGTGCAACGGAGTCGCCGCTTCCGGAAGCATCAACACCGCTACGCTCATCGGTCTGGAGCTAGCCGAAATAAACGGCGAGATAAACACATTCAAGGGCGAGGAGCGCTACGCATTCTCGCTGGAGCTGAACGCGTTCGACCTGTTCGAGACAGAGGCGGAGCTGGAGCTTAAGCGCTTCAACAAGACCGGCGACCTCATGCCGAACAAGATATGGTTCTACGTCAACGCAGAGCCGGGAATCCCGCTGGTTCCGCCGATAGTTGTCGGCAGCCTTACCGGCGGCGGAGGAGGAGTTGACGGTCTGGCGGATACGTTCAACGGAAACTTCACCGGGATACCTCCCATCAGGTTCAAGATAAAGGCGACCGGCGACTACCTTAAGCTGATTTCCGGCTCCGCAACCACTACAATAGGCCCGCTGTACGCACAGTGGGGCGTTGAGGACATCAAGCTTGCCAAGGTTGCAGGCGTCCTCACTGAGTATGAGACCCACATAGGTCTGACCGGCGAAAAGCGCAGGGTCGGCAATACCACATACACCGGCTTCAAGGCGAACGGCGGTATGTCCATGAAGCTTGAAGTCCCCAAGGGCTGGAACATCATCGAGGCGGGCGGAAACTTTGACGTAAATATGTTCGGCGGCTTCGACAACTGGAAGAAGCCTACCCGCGTATATCTCTCCGCAGACGCAAACGGAAAGATCTACGGCAAGGTAAAGTTCCCCAAGAACTGGTGGCTGATAGGCGGAAAGACCATCGCCTCCTCCGACCTTGAATTCGCGCTGGGCGGCGAAACCAATTTCGCAGTAAGGAACACCACATTCGAGGGCGCCACAAAGGAAGCCCTGAATCAGATGAAGTTCTACTTCGGCGCGGCTAAAACCGGAAAATTCTGCGGCGTTAAGTACCGTATCTATTACATTGCCCCCAAGACGGTAGACTACCAGGTAGCCGGATGGTTCAGAAAGCTGCCGAACTGGAATCTCCGGGACGAGATAAGAAAGAGCGCAAATACCATGGCGCTTATTGATTCCAACGGAGCGGAAGTCGGCTTCGTTACCGCAGAAATTCCGTTCGATGAGCTGAGAGCGGCACAGTCTGAGACGATTATGCTGTACGCTGACCCCGCTGCGGCTTCCACAACGCACATCAACATGGAATCCGACGACCCGCTTGACACCGAGATGATGCTTCTCATCACCCCGGAGGACGGCATGACCGAGGAATTCAAGAACAGCCTTTCTATCACCGACAACGGCGGAAAACAGTTCAACCTCGTATTTGCCGAATTTGAGGACGACACTGACGGCAATCAGATAATCAAAAACGAAGAGACCGCAAACGCAATGGAGGTAACAGACGGAGACGGCAACCCCGCCCTCCTCGTGAACCTCGGCGTGCAGTCTGCGCTCAACGGCTGGGATATCAGCGCTTCCGGCGCGTTCAATGCGTCGCTGAACTGCTCCACCGGGCTTGCAGGCTTCAATGCGTCGCTTAATAACGGCGACACCATCAGCGCGGCGGTCGAGAACCCCGCAGACGGCGCGGAATACGTTGTCCGCGTTTACTACGGAAAAACAAGCCTGGATTTCGCTACCGAGGACAACCAGAGCGAAATCAACGAATACTTTGCAGGCGAATTTGCAGTAACAGACCCCGACAGCTTCACGCAGATCCTTGAAACTGAGGGGACCCTAGCCCCCACCGGCAACTACTTTGTAAACGCATATCTGATGGAGAAGTTCGAGGACGACTTCGACGAGGACGGCGTCACAGATACAGCCTACGTCACCATCGGAAGCAAGTCCCTTACCAATTCCCTCAGCGACATTCTCCACTACACCAACACCTTCCAGCCGGGCGCACCCGCTGATGTTATCGTAAAGGCGGCGGGCAACGAAGTCCTCCACGCTGAGTGGGACGAAGCTGCAAACGCAGACGGCTACAAGATAACCATTTACGAGATCAACGATGAAGGAGACTACGTTGAAACCGAGCGCGGCTACAAGTATGACGTGGCTGAATTCTCCAGCAAGAGCGGTCTTTCCTACGACGGCGCCGCGAAGAAGTTCAGCATGGATATGGCGCTGACCGCCGCCGGCGAGGAGGACGCTCTCTCCGCTGACAAGACCTACGCGATAGGCGTTCAGGCGCTCAGATACATGACTGACGAAGCGGGCAACCGCATTGACAGCGCCGCAGTACCCGGCGAGGAAACGATCTCCAACGAGGTTTTCCTGCCGAAATACGTTCCGCTGGATCTGATGGCTAAGATAAGCTTCGACTACGGCAGCACATTCACGGAAGCAGACTACGACAGCGAAACCGGAATGTTCAGCTTCCCGTTCAACGGCGATGCCGCTCCCGTTATAAAGCTCTACACCACTGACGGGGACGATGCGAATATCAGCTTCAGGCTGTTCCGCACCGACGACGATTCAGAGATCTACTATGACGACCCATACGGCGGCTTCAAACTTGACTATTATTCGTTTGAGGGAGCGCTCACGCTCCGCGCACAGGCAACGACCAGCACCGGAGATGTCACCACTAGGTACATCACCGCGTTCCTGGACGACTGCGCACCGATACTCACCTTCGACAACAGCGGCTCCTTCACCGCAGACCCCGAGACCGGAGCCTACACCGTCACCGGACGCACTGAGCCGGGCGCGGTGATAATCCTCGCAGATGAAAACGGCACTATGATAACCCCCGGCGGCGACGGCACATTCAGCTTTGAGGGCACTCTCGACAAGGTGACTGACGGCAGCGGCAATGTTACCGCGCTCACTTCCCTTGTGACCTCCGCTATTGCAGTCGACCCCGCCGGAAATACCTCCGACGAGGTTTCGCTGATGGTTTCCGGCGGAAAGCCCTACGAGGCGCCCGCAGGCATCGAGGAAATTCTTGATATCGTGACCATCACGTTTGACAGCAACGGCGGCTCTGAGGTCGCCGCGCAGAACGTATACAAGTACAGGACTGCGACAGAGCCGGAGGTTCCCACAAAGACAGGCGCTACCTTCTTAAGATGGGAACTGAACGGCGAGGCTTACGATTTCAGCGCCGATGTAACTGAGAACATCACGCTCACCGCAGCATGGACGGCATGCGCGCACGAAAACAACACCAACAAGACCTCCTGCACCGAGGAAACTCTGTGCTCCGTATGCGGCGCGACCCTCCAGCCCACAGGGCACAAAGATGACAACAGCGACGGCTGGTGCGACGTATGCGGCAGCTCAATGGGCGAATTCCTGATAGTGTTTGAAACCGGCGGCGGCACCGCAGTTCCCAGCCAGACCGTGAACAAGTTCGGCACGGCTGCGAAGCCCGCAGACCCGGCAAAGACCGGATATATCTTCGGCGGCTGGTTCAACGGCTCTGCGGAGTTCGATTTCAGCACGAAGATAACAGAAAACCTCACGCTCACCGCAAAGTGGACTGAGTGCGACCACTCCGGCAACACAAACCCCGCTTTCTGCACCAAGGAGACCCTGTGCTCGGTATGCGCGGGTATCATTCCCCCGGCTGGACATAAGGACGCTGACGGCGACAAGCTCTGCGACGTATGCGGAGCAGACCTGTCGATAGCAGTGGCGGCTCCGGCGATCAGCCCGAAGTCCGGCACCACGTTCACCAGCACCCTGGAAATCACCATCACCGCCGAGGATGGAGCAGAGATTTACTACACCACTGACGGCACCGCGCCCACGACAGATTCCGCGAAGTACGCAGGAGCGTTTAAGATAACCAAGAGCTCCACCGTCTCCGCGATAGCCGTGATCGACGGAAACCTCAGCCCCGTGGCTAAGGCTGAATACACCAGGAAAACCTCCGGCGGCTCCAGCGGCGGAAGCTCCGGCGGCAGCGCGCGTCCGTCAAAACCCAGTGTATCAGAGACCCTGCCGATAATGAACGGCTCTTCCCTGAGCTGGGACGACATCGCAAAGCAGCTTGAAAAGCTCCCCGTAAGCGGCAGCGCAGTAATTGATATGTGCGGTCTGAGCGAGGTTCCGCAGGCTGTGGTCAAGGTCATTGCCGACCGTAAGCTCAGCGTTGATTTCAGGCTTGACAGCGTAAAGAGCCGCACGCTGAACGGCGCGGAAATCACGGCTCCAGCAAAGGCTTATGTGGGCGTAATGCCTGGCGCTTCCTCCTCCGAGGGGCTGCGCGGAACGCTTGGAGTCAAGTTCATCACCGAGAACTCAGACGTTCCGACAGGAGTGAAGGTGCTCTTCCGCAGCGAGTTCGCGGGTCAGTTCGCGAACCTCTACCGTGTGGAGAACGGACTGAACGTATTTGTTGGCACCGTGAAAATCTCTGCGGACGGCTCCGCTGAGTTCGGCGCGATCGGCGCAAAGTCTGAATACATCGTAATGGTGGGACTTTCCGACCTGCCCGGCGACGCGAACAACGACGGCATATTCAACGCCCTTGACGCGGCGGCTATACTCAAGGATGTTGTGGGCGCTGAGAAGCTCCCGAACCCCAAGGTCAGCGACGTCAACGGCGACGGCAGAACTGACGCGCTTGACGCGGCGGCTGCCCTGAAGGAAATCGTCGGCTGACATCTGTATAATAATGCGCCCCTCTCCGGTAGCGGAGGGGGGCACAATCTGTCTATGGAACTGCTATCATATGGGTCTATCGGATGTCTGAAATCCCCCTCTGTTACCAGAGGGGGATTAATCGTTTACTTTCGGGAATAGATGTCCCGCTGTTCCACCGCCAGAGAGTCGCAGCGCTCATTTTCTGCGTGACCCGCGTGACCCTTTATCCAGCAGAATTCCACCTTGTGGACTTCCAGCAGGTCGAGAAGCTGACCCCACAGGTCGGGGTTCAGCGCGGGCTTTCCGTCTGACTTCTTCCAGCCGCGCTTCCGCCAGCCCTTAGCCCAGCCCTTTGTAACTCCGTCCACAACGTACTTGCTGTCGGTGGTGAGCTTCACCTCGCACGGGAATTTCAATGCGGAAAGCGCGTTTATCACTCCGGAAAGCTCCATGCGGTTGTTCGTGGTGTGCGCTTCACCGCCGGATATCTCCTTTTCCCTGCCATCGCACCGGAGAATTGCTCCCCAGCCGCCCGGCCCCGGGTTCCCGCTACACGCGCCGTCTGTGAATATCTCTACGAATTTCATATTACCTCCACTGAATTGCTCCCATAAAGCAAACGCAAAAATTCGGGACTGCTGAAGCCATAGGAAATAAGTCCCGAAGCGACGGCTTCGCCTTACGCGAGGCGACAGCTCCGCCTTACGCTGGGCAACGGCTCCACTTTACACGAAGCCACGGCTTCGCCTTACGCGGGATTTTCCTTGTAAACAGTTCCCGGAATATGCTTGCTTGGTAGGTGCAAAGAGCTTTTTCGAAAAACTGAACAGCCCCGAAATAATCCGGGGCTGCAATGTTTTTGCTGAGAAATCAGTTTGCAAGACCAGCTCTTGCGATACCTTCGGTGAAGTACTTCTGTAAGAATACGTACATTATAACGATAGGTGTTATCGCAAGCAGGCAGGCGGCTTCCATCCAGACTATGAAGTCTGAAGCAACGCCGACCTCGCCGGTCAGGTACATGGACATGATGTTCGCAATACCGTCGATCTTCAGCGAAATTGTGTTCGCCTTGGTGAAGTACATCGAGGATACATAGTAGTCGTTCCAGTACCAAACGATGGAGAAGATGAATACCGTCAGGAAGGAGCTTGCCGCGTTCGGAACCATTACGCTGATAAAAGTCTTGAACGGGCCGCAGCCATCGAGGTAAGCAGCGTCCTCCAGTTCCTTCGGAAGCCCGCGGAAGAACTGTCTGAACAGGTAGATGAACAGTCCGGCACGGATACCGTTACACATGAACGCCGGTATGTACATGGACAGGTTGGTATCTACCAGGTTGATGGAGTCGCCCATCAGCGCGTTGAACAGTCCGAAGATATCGAAATATCTGAACTGTGAGAACTGCGGGATAAGTATGATCTGTACAGGTACGATGATCTGGAGCAGAACCAGCGCAAAGAAGAAGTTCTTGCCCTTGAACTTGAAACGCGCGAAGCCGTAGCCGGTCAGTGCGCAGGTACCTACCTGGAGAACGGAGGATACGATGTTGAGTATCAGCGTGTTCCACAGGGTGCCCGGGTAGTCGATAGCGGTCCAGACCTCCGCGAAGTTCTCAAAGCGGATCGTCTTGGGTATCCACATGACGGACGGGTCGTTCATCTCAGCCTGCGGACGCAGGGAGGTGGAGATCATGTACAGGATAGGATACAGAATTACGAACGAAAGTCCGAAGATGATAATGGCTCTGAATACCGGCCACACATAGCTTCCTATGCGGTGCCAGAACAGATAGCTGTAATGCTTCTTTTCCTTCGCGGTGTATCTGTGGTAGTTCCTGATGATGTCGAAGTTGGAAACGTGATAAGCGTCCTTCTGCTTCTTTTCCTTCTTCGGCTTCGCGGGCTTTCCTGCGCTGATGGGTGTGACCGCAACAGCAGCGTCGGAATTGATGTCCGCGATAGTTTCAGCGATCGCCTCTGCGGTGGGCTCCACTGGAGCCTCCGCTTCGGTCTTGAAGCTGTCTGCGAAAGCAGATTCAGCGTTAGTTACGTTTTCAGCAGGCTGATCAGTAACATTATTTCCCACGTTCGGGAGCTCATATTCTTTTTCTGTCACTTCTCTAACCTCCTTAATCATTCTCGTAGTAAACGAACCTGTTGATTATCACGCAGATAATGCCGAGGCACGCACCAACTATTGCGAAGTAGATCCAGGCAAGCGCCGCGGAGTAACCGTGCTCCCAGCTTCTGGACTGTGCGAGAACGTATTCCATTACTACGTTGTCCGTGGAAACGAACGCGTCGATAACGGTATATACGAGGTTCGACAGGATCATCGGCGAGATGTACGGGAAAGTGATCTTCCAGAAGAATTCCCATGCGGTCGCGCCCTCGATTCCAGCCGCTTCCTTTGCGGAGGGCGGAATGGTCTGGAGTGCGGAAAGGAATATCAGTATCTGGATACCTGAGTTCCATACGAGGTTCAGTACGTCGGAGGTTATCGACTTGATAATGTCCGTGAACGTCTGGTTCAGGTTGTAGATTCCTATGAATTCCATCAGCTCTGTTACAAGGTCTGTCTTGAACAGCGTGCTGAACTGAGCTGCGTCAGATACGCCCTGGGAAGCCATGTCACCGTTGATTACGCTGATGACAGGACCTGTCGCGATAAGAACCGGCAGGAAGAAGATCGCTCTTGCGAGGGTTCTTCCCCTGAACTTCTGGTTCAGGATAACCGCGATGAACAGGGAGAATATCATGATAACGATGGTGTTCGGGAGTATCTCGCCGAGCGCCTGTCCCAGCTTGGGCAGGAACGTCGTATCAATGGTGAACGCCTTTGTGAAGTTGTAGAAGCCGTTCCACTCGGTG
This sequence comes from uncultured Oscillospiraceae bacterium, assembly GCA_934448295.1. GTDB lineage: Bacteria > Bacillota > Clostridia > Oscillospirales > Ruminococcaceae > CAG-115. The sequence goes on along the minus strand of CAKSEY010000006.1, from coordinate 80,495 downwards.
TAAATACCGGCGGAGGTCATGCCCTTCTCAAGGGCGCTCGCCTTATCGAGAAGCTGTGTGTTACAGAGGGAGTACCACAGAGAGGTGAGTACAGGCATTATGAACAGCCACAGCGTGCCGACGAACCAGAGGGCGATAAAGCCGTAGCCGTAAAGACCCTTTTTCTTCTCGTACGCGATCTTTGTGGTCTTGATCTTTACCTGTGCCTTTTCACCGCCCTTGCGGCGAATATCTACCTCCTCGTTCGCTGCGTTGAGGGCAGCGGCCGCGGCGGTGTTGTGAGCAGACACTCTAACAGGCGCAGGCGCGGACGCCTCAGCCTCAGGTACTGACTCGGTTTCCTTGGTAAGCTCCACAGCCGGCTCGGCAGCGGTGGGTTCGGTCTGTGCGGTGGTATCGCCGGTCTTGCCGAATTCAAGTTCGTCACTCATCAGTCAGTTGTCGCTCCTTTCGTTTCAAAATCGGAAAGCTTGACTTCTGTTCCGTTTATCCAGATCTGGAGAGTGCCGAGGTTTACCTCAACAACTGTTCCGTCTGAGAATGTAGACTTGCACTCGGCTCCGTTGATCTCAAAGTCCTCTATGGTCTCGTCGGTCAGCGGGAGAACGTACTGCTTCATCAGCTTGTATTCAGCAACGATGTCGTTTACCCAGCCCTTATAATAGGTGTAGAACAGCTCGTCGTAAGAGCAGTCGGTAAACTCGTTGGGATCCTCATACATTACCTCGTAGTGCAGCGGAGTGCCTGTGACCACGGAGTAAACGAACAGCTCGTCAGCGCTGGAGCTTGCGTTCTTTGCCTTTGTTGTATAGGGGATATAACCATGGATAACCAGCTCATAGAACGGGATATCATAATCGAATACGTCAAAGTTGCTGCTGTAAAGCGGAACATCCTTCAGGTAGTCGACATAGGGCAGCGCATAGTCGTTTGCAGCGCCGGATACGAACGTCATACCGCTCTGGTTGATCATCTCGTAGCCCTTGATGAGATTGTTCACAGCCTGCTGTCTGGAGGTGTTGCGGCCTGCGTTTGCAGTGTAGTCGCTGTAAAGCTTGCTTGTTCCCTCTGCAACGGAGATCGCGCTCATGCCCTCTCTCTGGCAGCTTGAAATTACATCGCCGTAAACTCTCTCAAAGAATGCCGGCGAAAGAATGTACCAGCTGTCGCGGGTGTCGTGCGGAGTGCCGAAAGCCAGCTCGTAAACTCCCTGCGTAGCGTAAGCCTTGGTAATAGCTATCGCGGAGGCGCCGGTCTTGGTGTAGCCGTTGCCGCTGCGCTCGTATTCCATCAGGTCGAAGCTCGGCGCCAGTGTGATGCCGCTTGCGTCGCAGTAGCTCTTGAGCTCCTTCCACTTGTTCTTGCCGCCCAGGGTTCCGGAGTAATCAACAGAGTTCGAAATTCTGCTGGTCACGCCCGCCGCGTTGAAGTCCTCGTAGGATACGATGATATCGTCAACGCCGTTGGTGGTGAGCTCCTGGAGGATCTCCTTAGCCTGCTCGTAGGTGGTAGCGGCTGTTTCCAGCTTTATCGGGAAACCAAGCACGGACTGCTCCTTGACGGTGCCGCCCCAGAGGTCAAGGTACAGCGGAGAACGCTCGTTCTCGACCTTTGTGAGACCCTTTTCCTCGACCAGATACTGCTGATAGCGCTTAGCCAGGTCAACGTAGCTGATGTTGTCCTTTACAAGCGGATAATAGCGAACGGTCACGCGGCTCTCAGGGATTATCTTCTCCTGATAAGCGTTCAGCGCGGAGGCATTCTGACCGCCCATGAAGTAGGTGTCGGTAGCCCTGAGCTGGAAGTTGAACCACGCGGAGTTGTAGCTTGTGGACTTCTGTCCTGAAACTGCCGCCCTGGCGGTAGCATAGGCAGCGCCCTCTGTAACTACCTCCAGAAGCGCGTTATCGCTTCTTACGATACCCATTATCGGGAGGTAAGCCTGCTCGGTCTTTGCCGGAGCCATATCCTGGCTCTTTGCGAGGTCTCTGCCGTAGATACGCTGGGTGTATTCGTTAGCCTTTGTCTTGCCGTTGTTGAAGTTTATCACCGCGCCGGAGCCGTCCGGTGTGATGATGTAACCCTCCTCATCGGAGTAAGCCGCGCCCAGATCCTGGAGCAGGTTCACGTCAACGACTGAACGTGAGCTCTCGCTGATGAGCGTCGGGGCGCTTTCATTCTCAAAGATCTCGTCTACGGCAATGGAAGCCTCGATGTAATCTCCGTTGAGAGTGATATAATAGGGGATCGTGATTCCCTCGTTGGGGAAAGTGTACTCGGCCCTGAAGCCGTTGTCCACCATTGTCACGGAAAGTCCGGGTCTGATGTCGTCGTCCGTTTCGACTATGGCGTTTACGCTGTCCTTCCATGAGCGGACGGTCGTTGACGGGGACTCGGTATCCGTTACCTTAACTGCGTTGATTACCAGGGAGGACTTCAGATCCTCCTTCTTGGAGTTGTTCGCAACGGGGTCGTCATCTGCGTTATAGGGATTGCTCCACCAGATGTGCTCTCCGTCCTTTGTGCGGAATGCGAACAGACCGGTCTGCGTATTCACATACAGCTCGAAGTTCTCGTTGGAGGCTGCGAGCTGGCACTTTGCAAGCTCGTCCGCCTCGCTGATGGGGGCCTTGTCCGTCTTGGTATCCTCGGTTTCGGAGGAATCCTCAGCGGGAGCCTCGGGCTCAGCCTCTGCCGAACCTGCTTCTGCTGTCATAGTGTTAGCCTCAGACCATGCAACGCTCTGGCTTGCCGAAAGCACCATGCCTGCGCACAGGACTCCGACAAGTAATTTCTTGCGAATATTAAGCATTTTTACACCACCATTTACTATATTTGCGCCTTCCCCCGCGCGGGGGAAAGCCTGTCAATGCTCTAATCAGGAATTCAGCTTTTTGCGTTCCTTTGCGATCTGATGCTTTTCATAAGCAGTATAGGCTGCTACGACTATTGCGATCACTGCCACGATAACGCCGATGAAAATGAATATCAGTGCGGTCGGCTCCAGGTTCGTGAATCTGTACAGCAGCTCGGTGTAGATGGAGTTGATGAACAGGTAAACCTGCTGGAACAGGGAAACCAGGAGCACGATCAGGATAAGTATTACGACCATCGCGAGAAGCGTGATGGCCATGAACAGGATCGTCTTGGGTATCGAGTACTGGTGAACCGTTTTCATGCCTGATATCAGCAGCAGCGCCGACCAGAGTATCGTAACGTAGGACACGAACGTGATGAACGCGGACTCGGTGCGGAGCAGGCAGTTGGAGAGGATTATGTTGATGACCTCGCCGATGATGTAGGGAACCAGCGCATATGCGGTGTTAACGCAGATGTTCTTCATGGTACCCTCGCCGTCGAACAGCGTGCACAGCGCCCAGTTGCCTATTACCCATGTGAAGAATATCACTATCGTGCGGATAATGATAGGAACGATGTTAAAGATCTTAACGTCGCTGGTGTTGAAAAGGAAGCCCGTCATAAGCTCCTTGCAGACGCTCACGATAAACAGGAGCGCTACGATCACCAGGGCGACCTTCATGTTGTACGCCTTTTTCCAGCGAAGATCCTCAAAGCCCTCGAACGGATGACGCATGACGTAGAACGGCCATTTCCATGCCGGCATATCAAGATTGAATCTCATAGATCAGACGTCCTCCTTTCCTTTGTTCTTTTCCCTGAACAGCTTTTCCTGCTCGGCTCTCTTCTTTGCACGGACTTTTCCGCGCCATGTGGAGAAGATGTAGATGAATGCGAGCAGCGCGATGATGATAACAGCGAACAGCGTGAAGTTGTCTCTGATGAAGTTCATACGCCAGCTCTTGAACGCGTCGTTATAGCCGGTCTTGGAGTTGTGATAGAAGTACTTCATCGCGGTGTCGTACTGACCCTCGTTCAGATAAGCGTTGCCCAGGCCGATGTAAGCCAGCCAGTAGTTGCTGTCGCGGCGGAGAGCTTCCTCCCACGGGCCGCGCGCCTCTTCGTACTTGCCCTTGTTGAACAGCGCGATGGCGTTGTGCACGATCGAGCCGAACTCGGTCTGCTTGAATACCGTGACGGAGCACTTTCTTCCATCGAGGACGTACACTCTGTCGCCCTTGCTCTCTACGGAGTTTACGATGTTGAAGGTACCCTTCTGCTGACCTATACCGCCGAAGATGAACAGCAGGTTGCACTCGTCGTCGTACTGGAATACGCGTCCGGTCTTGAGGTCGAGGAGGTTGATGACTCCGTCCTCAGCGACATCTATATCGGTGATCTGGGAGGAGTAGGTCTGACCTCTGTAATACTTGGTGAGCGCGTCGCCGAACGTGTAGTCTGAATATCCCAGGTTGGTGAAGATGTTGGTACCCGCGGAGTTCAGCTTCTTCAGGATATCCGTCTCAGCGGACTTGGATTCGGTGACGGTGTAAATAAAGTTGTCTGTGTCGATATCGAAGTTGGAGATCTCGACAGGAACGCTTCGTCTCATCTTCTTCGCCTGTTCACGGCTGAATATGAGCTTCCAGAATGCGTTCAGGAGCACCTCGCCGGTCTGCTCAACGCGGTTCGCGCCGAAGTAGCCGTTGAAGTCGCCCTCCTTGGAGAATACGACCGCGCCCTTGGTGATGGACTTGATGCACACATACACGTTCTTCGCAGCGTCAACCAGCACCTTGCTGGGGTTGAACGTTACGGTGGAATCGTACATGGAAGCGTCAGGTCTGGTGTAAACCACCTTTACCTTGCCGACTGTCGTCTTGTACGCGTCGTTTCCGATCTCGCCGATCTCGAATGCGACCACTCTGTCGTTTGAGTTATCTGCAACGTAGATGGTTTCCTGATCCTCGTCAACGTCGACATAGACGCCGGTAGGACCGTTGAACGCGAGGTTCGTGACCTTGTTATAATCCGCCTCGGATATCTTTCCGGTCTTTGCCTCGCTGCCCTTGAGGTCGAGCCAGTCCTGTACGCCGGAGAAATCCAGGGATTCTACCGTGTACTTGAGGTTGAAATCGCTGTCTACTACAACGATACGTCCCTTGGCGGAATCGCTTGCGGGATTTGACGGCTTGTAAGCCGAATCCGCGATGAACATATCATCATTGTCCGAGAAGAACATATCGCTCGGCTCAGACAGGTTGTCTACGCCCATGTCAAGCCCGGTGTAAACCTTATCAACAACATAGCCGTTCTGTGAGGGCACCGGATCATTCCACCAGTCGTAGTTGTAACCGGAGTATGGCTCATCGGCAAACGCGGTGCTGGTCAGCAGGGTTGCCGCCGCCATGAGCGAAGCCGTCACGCACGTTGCTATGCGCTTAATTGATGGCACTAAAATCATCCTTTCGTAAATAAACTGATGTACGCGCTTAATCCTTAAGTCCGGAGTGAGCCATTGTTTCAACAACGTTGCTCTGGAGGATAAGGAAGAGTATCATAGGCGGCAGCATCAGTACTACGACTGTTGCTGAGGATACGCCCGTTCGTGCAATACCTGCCGCTGCGATCTGCTGCATTACGATAGGAATAGGCTTTAACTGCTCGGAATATACGAACAGGTAGCCGGTGATCTGCCATGCGCCCTGGAATGCGAATATCATCAGGGTGAGCCATGCAGGCTTAACGTTCGGCATTACGATCTGCCAGCAAACTCTGAGGTGGCTCGCGCCGTCCAGCTTTGCCGCTTCGATCATACTCTCGGGGATCTGACCCATGAACTGCTTCATAAGGAACAGTCCCATAGGAGTTGCGATGTAAGGAAGCGTTATAGCCCAGTAGGTATCGATCATACCCATAGCCGCCATAACGATGTACTGTACGATATAGGTTACGGAGGAGGTGAACAGCAGGGCGATCTCAATTACCTTGTTCATCGCCTTAACGCCCGGTGCCTTTACCTTCGCCAGCACATAAGCCGCGGAGGATGAAAGGAACAGCTGAGCTACTGTAACTACGACAGAAACGAATACCGAGTTGAACACATATCTTGAGAACGGAACATCAAGGCTGCCCGCAACCTTGAGCATATCCTCAAAGTTCTGCGACGTGGGACGCTGAACATAGAGCTTAGGCGGGAATACAAACAGTTCCTCGACCGGCTTGATGGACTGAATCACCGAAAGGTAGATCGGGAAGAGCATGAACAGACCGATAAGAACGAGCAGAATAAAGATCGCTATATCGCCGCCGCGGGAGCCTCCCCACTTTTTTCTTTTCTTAATAATGCGCATCTTCCGTCCTCCTTAAGTATCCAGAATTCCGCTCATAGCCTTGCGGATAACGTTGTTAACTACGATCATGACTATGAACAGCAGGAAGCATATCGCGCAGGCGTAACCCATTTCGTAGCGGACTGAGCCGTAGTCGAACGCGTGGGTCATTATCGTGTGCGCCGCGTAGTCGGTTGACGGGAACGCTGTCAGGAAACGTCCGATATCGCCGGCGGTGAAGGAAGATGTGATCTGCATTACCGCTGCGAACAGAAGCTGCGGGCCCATTGCCGGGATAGTTATGTAGATGAGCTCCTGGAAACGGTTCTTGATGCCCTCGATAGCGCCGGCCTCGTAACCGGACTTATCGATGCCCTGGAAGCCTGCACGCAGAGAAAGGAAGCCTGCGCCAAGAGCCATCCACATCTGTACGATGATAACGCACATCAGGATATATCTTGCGTCAGTCAGCCACTGCTGCGGGCCGTGGATAAGACCAAGGCTCATGAGCACGGAGTTCAGGAAGCCGTAGGTATCGCCGGAGAAGATGAGCTGCCAGGTTGCGTAGATGTTTCCCGCAAGGGTCGGCGCGTAGAAGATGTATGTAAATACAGTCTTGAGCGGACCGGGCATCTCATTGATGAGCCATGCCAGCAGGAAGCAGAGAACGTAGCTGACAGGGCCTGTGATTATCGCGAACACCAGGGTATTCTGGATAGCGATAAGGAATACGTCGTCCTGAAGGAACAGGGTATAGAAGTTGCTGAGTCCGACCCACTGCGGGAACTGAACCATGTTGAAGTTCGTGAATCCGACAGGGAGGGAGATAACGACCGGTATGCCCGTAAATATCAGGAACAAAAGGAAGTACGGAAGAGCGAGGATATACGCGCTGCCGTTCTTCTTCATTTCGCGCATCGTATAACGGAACTTGCTGTCCTCGATATACTGCGATTTCTCTTTACCGAACAAGCTGATTCCTCCTATTTTTCTTATGGTACGGTACCCCTCCGGCTTTCGCCGGAGAGAATTAAACCTTAACCTTTGTAGTAGCCGAGGTCTGTCAGCTTTCTTACGATCTCAGAGTTGATGTCTCTGTTGTAGGAGCTGAGCTGATATCTCGGGTTCTTCTGGTTGTTTACTACCGCTCTGAATGCGTTGTAAACGTTACGCGTTACCGCATAGGAAGCAGGAATGATCGGTACTTCCTTCAGGTTGCTCATCTGGTCGCTTATCTTGTTGTACTCAGATGTTGACCAGTTAAGTCTGCCGAGAGCCTCGACGTTAGCTGTGTCATAACGACCCATCGGGCCCATGATAGCTTCGATAGTCTTACCGTATTCTACCTGGACATCGGTGGTGGTGAACCAGTCGATGAAGTTCCATGCAGCGCCGATATCCTTGCAGCTATTGAAGATCACCGCGCCGGAGGAACCGGAGTTTGCGGTGTAGTCGATCTTGTAGGAACCGTCGTCGTTCTTCACCCTGTTGCCGTCCGCGTCGTAAACGTAGGAACCGGGAACGTGCGTGAACGACCACAGACCCTTGATCTCAGGAGCCGCAACGCTGAGCTGGTTGTAGAACGCGTAGTTCTGGAGCAGGATCGGCATCTCACCTGTACGGAATCTGGTGAATGCGTCGTAAGTCTGGTCGAAGTCGTAGATCGTGTAGAACTTAGTCCACCTGGTGAACGCCTCAACCGCCGCCTCGGTGTCGAACGTTGTGGAGATGTACTGACCGCTTGCTTCATCAAAGTTGTAGAAGTCCTGACCGGTCTGGAGCATCAGCAGAACGAACGTGTTGCCTGCGTCGAATACCTGGGAAGAGATATTTGACGGGAGGATAAGACCAACCTCGAGGTACTTTCTCTGGAGGTCAGGCAGCATGTTGATAAGGCCGTCCCATGTTGTCGGTGGCTCTGTGTATCCGAGCTCTTCAAGAACGTCGGTGCGGTAGAAGAGCATCGGGAAGTTTTCTGTCAGCGGAAGTCCGTAAACGCCGCCGTTGAATTCATAGAGGGTGGTAACGTCCTTGGTGAAGCGGCTGACCACGTTTTCGTAGCCAGGCTGCTCCTTAAGGTTAACAAGCAGACCTCTGGAAGCGCAGACTACCGGGAAGTCGCCGCCGATGAACAGTGCGACCTCAGGACCCTTGCCCGCCAGTGTAGCCTCGAGAACCGCGCCCTGTACCAGCGAGATGTTTACCTTGGTGTCGCTGTTCGGGTTGTACTCGGAGCTTACCAGCTCGTTAACAACGGTTGCCTGGTCACGACCGAGGGAGATCCACACGTTCAGGGTCTTTTCCGCGCCGATGGAATCGGAAACGGAGGTGTAGTCCTCAAAGAAGGAGCCGATGAAGGACTGGAAGCCGAATGCGAAAGCTTCGAAGAAGTTCGCACCGCTCTTGCGGAATTCATCATGGCAGGACTTCACTTCAAGATAGTCCATCTCAAGGGGCTGGTTGCGGTAGTCTCTCATCCATGCGGAAACAGCGGAGATCTGATCCTTGATGGAGGAAAGCATCTGCGGCAGATCCTCGGGGTGGTCTACCGCCATCTGGAGGATGACCGCGAGCGTCTGGAGCGTGGAAGCCTCAGAGCCTGCGCCTGTCAGCTCCTCAATGCCGTTCTTCTCAGCGTAGAGCTGGTTGATAGCTCTCTCAAAGAAGTCAAACAGACCGTCGATCTGATCCTCAAGGTAGTAGTCGTTGTACTCGTCGGGGCTCGGACCGGTGATCATGAGGATACGTCTGTAATAGTAGTTCAGCTCGAATACCAGGTCGTCCAGGCGCTCCATAACCTCGCCGATGTCGCCCGGGATAGCCTCCAGCATTATCTCGTTCACGCCCTTGTTGAGATGAACGTAGATGTAGTTGCCGTCAGCGTCCTTAAGGTCAACAGTCTGCCAGTTGGGGTTGTACTGGATCTTGATATCGTCAAGCTCCTTGCAGGGAACCTCGCCGTTTATGTACACGCGGCGGTTGGAGAAGAATCCGCGCATCGTGCTCTGACGGCATCTGAGCTGTATCTTGTAGTAACCGTCCTCCGGCACCTCTACCTGCCATGCGATGGACTGCGTAGCCTTGTTCCAGGTATCCGCGCCGATAGTGTTATAGCGCTTGTTTACCGGGTGGGAGGGGCTTACGGAGCAGTCTGTTCTGTCGTAAGTGGGGTAAAGTGTGGAAGCGGTGGTGTAGTAGGTATTTTCCGCCTCAACGTGACCGATATCCGTGTTGCTTCCGAAAGCGGGAGTAGCCTCGATCTCAGCCTCGGTGGGAGCTATCTCCGCATAAGAGGGGAGCTCCTCGGAGTTGAAGAACTTCATGCTCTTCAGATAGAAATTCGTCTTTACACCTGTGAGGGAGATCGTGTGAGAGCCCTCGGAAAGGTAGAAGAAATACGGGGTGTTGATAAGTCCGTCCTTATCCTTGATGGGATAAGTGACCCAGGTGTTGTACTCGACCTGCGGGGGGCGCTTCTGGTTCTTCTTGCGCGCGTCCCAGCCGATCGCAGTCTCGTTCTGCCAGTAGCGATCCAGCTCAACGAGCTTTACCTCGTCGAAGGGATACTCGCCATCGATCATCATTTCCAGCTCGATGGTGGTATTGGTTGCCGTGATGGGGTGATAGAACATCTCGAGGTTATACAGACCGGCAGTCTTGACGTCAAAGTTCCAGGAGAGGGTACCCTCGCAGTCGACCCATGCCACGCACTGATCCTCGCCCTCGTAGTCCTCAAGCTTAACGTCGATGTCATCGCTCTGCTCGAATTTGGTCACGTCGATGTTGACTTCCTCCATCGGCTTGGCCGCGTCCGTATACTTTGCTATGTACTTTCTGTACGCGTTTTTGTTGCTGACGATGCTCAGGCTTTCCATATCGGAACTGGACGATGTGCTCGTCTCAGTTTCCGCTGAAGCGCCCGGCGCCAACTGAACCTGAAACATGGTCGCAGCCACCACAGCCGACACAAACAGTGATGTGACCCTTTTCAGCTTCGCTTTTCGCTCATTTGCCACAGTGAAATCCACCTTTCCTAAAAACTGCTTTGCAGCAAATCGGGTTCTCCCTCCCGATCATTTACATTGTTACCCACGCGGGTAAATGGAGATCCGTCCGTCCTCAAGCTCCACACGGACCTTGTCGCCGCCCTTTATGCCGAGTTCTTCAAGATACTCCTTGGGGATCTGGAGCCGTCCTGCGCGGTCGAGCACCGTCAGCTCCTCATGGGCTGCGGCCTCCTGCTCCGAAAGCTCGCCGAACGACTTTGCAATGCCCGGCTTCCGCACCAGCTCGGTGGAGGTCTTTCCGTCACGGATTGCCACCACGCGGTCTATCTGTGCAGACAGCTTGGTATCATGCGTCACAATGATTATCGTAACGTCCATTGCCTTGTTAAGCTGCCTGAACACATCGAGAATAAGCTTCGATGTCGCTGTATCCACCGAACCGGTGGGCTCGTCAGCCAGCAGCAGCTTCGGGTTGTTGGAAAGCGCTATGGCTATCGCAACTCTCTGCTGCTCACCGCCGGACATCTGATCCAGGCGGCTGTTTTTTCTGTGTGAAAGCCCCACCATGTCAAGCAGCTCGTTCGCACGCTGGCTCCTGCCGGAGTAGCCGGAAAGAAGCATCGGCATTTCAACATTCTGCTTGGCGGTGAGGTACGGTATAAGGTTTCTTGCGTTGTTCTGCCATACGAAACCAACGGTCTTGCGCTTGTACTCGATGAAGTCCCTTTCAGTGAACTTCAGCAGATCCACGCCGTCAACGTAAAGGCTTCCCGCCGAGGGTCTGTCAAGCCCGCCCAGCATATTCAGCAGTGTGGATTTACCGCTGCCGCTGGCGCCTATCAGTCCCATCAGCTCGCCGCGCTCTACCGTGAGGTCAAGCCCCTGGAGCGCCATTACCTCTACATCGCGCGATTTGTAGATCTTGACAAGGTTTTCCGCCTGCACCATGATGTTTTCGGGCGGGGCAAGGAGTACTTTTTTAGGCATCCGCACCCTCCTCCGGAACATTCTCTGTAACGTCAGAAATCACGCCGTCCTCCAGCGTGTAAACGATATCAGCCTGTTCCATCATAGTGGTATCGTGGGTCGTCATAACTATGGTCAGATCATTCTGCCGCACGAGGTCGCGGAACAGCTTCATCACCGCCATTGCAGTGGGGGAATCAAGCTCGGCCGTGGGTTCGTCAGCGAAGATGATCTTCGGTGAATGAGAGATAGCCCTTGCGATCGCGACCCTTTGCTGTTCGCCGCCGGACATTTCGCCCGGTCTGTGGTTCATTCGCTTCTCCAGACCTACCTGAATCAAGCTCTGTCGTGCTCTTTCGACCCGCTCCTTATAAGGAAGCTTGGTCAGGCGCAGTGCGAATTCCACGTTCTCGAAGGCAGTCATCGTTGAGATGAGCGCCACGGACTGGAACACGAACGCCATTTCCACCCGCCTGAGTCTGTCCCTTTCGGAATCAGGGAGCTTCGTGATATCCCTGCTTTCGTCGAGAAAGAACACCTCGCCGGAGGTCGGCCGGTCGAGCGCGCCAAGAATGTTGATCAGCGTAGTTTTTCCGGAGCCGGAACGTCCGCGCAACACGGAAAGCCGGTTCGGCGGAATTTTAAGGTCTATCCCTTTCAGTGCATGGACAGTGCTTCCGTCCCCGATTTCAAAATCCATGCAGATATTTTTTGCTTCTATAATATGTTCCATAATACCTCGCTGCCCGCAATGGATTCAACGGAATGAACACGATTCCATAACACCGCCATCATATATACCGTATTAATTATATCAAATTTAACCGCTAATGTCAATAAGCATTGAATTTTTTTAGGCATTATATATAAATTGTCGTTCATAAACTTTTTTCATCTGAATTCTATGTTGCTAAACGTTTCCACTCTATATATTGTGTTTGCATTAGTTTTTATCTCCGTCACGCAACAATATCTTGTTCAGGACTTAGGCTAACTTTTCTTTCGTTTAACTAAATTCCCTAAATTAGTCTTTCAGGTACTCGAATCTAGCATTTTGCACAAACTTTTCTCCAAAAGTTTATTAAAATACACTATAGATATTATAAACGCAAATGATTGTTGTTATCAGACAAAACAAAACCCGCCCCTTTCGGAGCGGGTCTTGAATCGATTATCGTTTAGAAGCGATCTCGTTCAGCGTCGCTGAATTACTTTCTCTTCTTAGCAACTACGATTGCAGCGCCAGCCAGAACAGCAGGAACTACTGCGAGAGCAACACCGGTGTTAGGATTGTCCTTGCCGTTGTCAGCGTCAGCATTGCCGTTGTCCTCGGTAGAAGGAGTCTCAGCGGTCTCCTCAGTGGTTACTACCATGCCAGCGTCCTCAGTGGTCTCCTCAGAAGAAGCCTGCTCCTCAGAAGAGGGCTGCTCCTCGGAAGAAGCCTGCTCCTCAGAAGAAACTTCCTCAGAAGACGGCTCCTCGGAGATCTCCTCAGAAGAAACTTCCTCAGAAGAAATAACTTCCTCAGAAGAAGGCTCAACAGTTACGTCAGTCTCAGCAGTAGCAGCGCCGTCAACTACAACAGCAGCAACAGCGTCAGCAGAGATGTCTGTGAAGCCAGCGTCAGGAATCAGGGCAACGGAAACCTCATCGTCAGCAGCAGCGTCAACGGTGTAGGTTAAGGTCAGGAGAACAGTGCCGTCAGCAGGAACGGAAGAATTTGCCCAAGCAAACTTCATTGTATCCTGGTTGAAGTTAGCCAGACCGCTCTCAGTAGGAGCAGCGGATACGAAAGTCAGGTTGTCAGAAGCCTTTACAGTGAAAGTAGTAGCTTCCTGAGTCATGCCGTTAGCAACGATCTCAACAGTTACAGTCTCGCCAGCTACGGGAGTAGCGGGAGTCATTGTAGGTGCGATAGCAGCGGAAGCAACAGCAGCTGTCAGAGACAGAACTGCAGCAGCAGCGCCGAGAGATAAAATCTTCTTCATATAGTTTTCCTCCATATTTTTATAGCTTTTAACAAGCTCCGTCTCGGGGCTTGCGCCCCGGGGCAGAACCAATTAAGAATCAGCAAATTGCCTTTCAGCGATTACTGAGCTGTAGCAGCCTTCAGGATTGCAGCAGCGTCAAGTGCGTTAACAACGCCGTCAGCGTTTACGTCGCCAACCTTAACGTCGATCTCAGTGTTAGCAGCAACAGCCTTCAGGATTGCAGCAGCGTCGAGTGCGTTAACAACGCCGTCGCCGTTTACATCGCCGAGGAGAGCTGTCTTCTCAGTCTGAGCCTTAACTTCCTTGATGAGCTCCTCGTAAGCGTTCTTCAGGTTGAGGTGAGTCTTGGAAACTGCACTGTTGTCAGCCTTCGGAATCTCAGTTGTGTTGATAGCGCCAGTTGTGGTTGTTACGCTTGTAGCGATCTTGAAGCCATCAGCAGCGCCGGTGAATACACGGTTGAAGCCCTGGAAGTATCTATCGGTTGTGAACGCATCGTTGTCGATGTAGATTCCCTCGTCCTCATAGGACTCAGCAACGGACAGATAGTAAGCGGTGTTCTCAAGAGCAGCCAGCAGAGAATCTGTAGCCTGGAGCTCACCCTCGTCGATAGCGGACTTGGTGTCAGCGATCTTGAGGTAAACTTCCTCGAAGCTGTACTTGAATGCCTCATACTCCTTCTCAAGAGCGTTGTAGTAGTTGATGAGGAAGTTGTAAACATCGGTAGAAGTCATAGGATCGCCGTTGAGCTCAGGAGCGGAAACGTTATCCTTGTACTTCTTATCCTTGTTAGCAGCCTTTACCCAGTCAAGAGCATACTGACGAGCGTCTACGAGGATGTTGTGACGGATGGAGAACAGAGCAGCATCACCAGTCAGCTCAGCCAGCTCATAGCAGTCCTCGATGAGCTTCTCAACGTCCTTCTTGGTGTAGAGGTCGTAAGAAGTATCATACTTGTCGTGCAGAGCGTATCTGAGGTATCTGTAAACCATTGCCCACTCAGCGGAAGAGCCCTTAGCGGAATCGCCAGCGAGAGAATCAGTGGTATCCAGTGTGTAGATGGGGTTGTCGGATTCCTTCAGAGCATCCTTCTTGGTGTTGAAGTAATACTCAGCAGTGTAAACTGCAAACTGAAGATCGGTTCTTACAGGTGTATTAGCGCCTGCAGAAGAGGTGTAATAATCATTGAAGCCTCTGTTAGTTGTGTACTGAACAGGACCCCACTGACCAACGCCCTCAGAAGTCCAGCCTGCGAGGTCGTCCTTACCATCGAGGATGTTGTTCTCGTCTGCGTTATCTGTGTCGTGGTTGATCATTGAGGAATCAACTGCAATGTAGTCAGCAAGGTTAACCTCAACGTTCCTGGTGATGAGCTTGTACTTGCCATCGGGCTTGGAGGTTGTGAGAGCAGCGTATGTGCCGTCTGCATTTACTCTCCAGTACTGACCGTTATCATCAAGCGGAATGTAGAACTGAACGCCGGACTTTACAGTCAGGTTAGCTTCTGTAAGCTTCCAAACCTTGATAGCGTCGCCATCGAAGTCAGGGTTTACAGAGTAAGCGCTGTAGAACTTGTTCCAAGCGTTGCCCATCTCTGCTACATAAGCGTCAAACTCAGCCTTATCATCAGTCTTGGTGAGGTCAACCCACTTGGTAGCCTGGCCATCGTTGATTGTGATAAGAACCTTCATGTCGCCGCCGGAAACAGTTGTTACAGCGTCAAACAGGTCGTTAGCTGTTGTTCTGTTGTAGTCAAATACCAGTCTGCTGTGGTACTCGTTGAGAAGCTTCTGAACATTAGCCTTAGAAGCTCTGTCAGTGTCGTCAGCCTTCCAAGCGTTCATAACTGCAACAGAGTTGATAGCTGCATAGTAGCCCTTAACAATGTCAGTCAGAGAGGTCTGCTTGAGGGTCTTAATCTCGTCCATCTGCTCGTAAGCAGCGTTGATCTCATCGTTAGCGGAAGCGAGGTGCTCGTACAGAATACCGTATGCGATAGACTGTCCGGAGTAGCCCCAATAACCGGTCTCATTGTCAACAGACTTGAGGTCAACCCAGTCAGTACCCATTGTACCAACTCTCCAGGACTCATACTTGAACTCCTTCTGGAGCATAGACTCGTAGTCCTTCAGAGCGGTTCTGAACTGTGCCTTTGTTACAACGGGGTATCTGGAGAGAGAGTTAGCCTTGGACTCGAGCTCCTCGTAAGCGTCAGTGATGATACGGCTGTCGGAAGAACCAAGAACTGCCTCAGCGTCCTCGTATGCAGTCTCAAACTTTGCAAAGCCATCTTCCTTGAAGATCGGATCGCCGAGCTCTTCGTTGTATACGTTGCCGGAGTCGTAGTTCTTCTTGTTGGTGTCGATGAGAGCCTTGAGCTCCTCAGCGGTGTAGATCTTAAGAGCCTTGTAAGTAGCCTCAACCATTGAGTAAGCAACGGTGTAGTCATCTACAGTGGACTTGGTCTCAGCGAGAACGTTCTCAGCATACTCGATAGCGTCAATGAACTTGCCGCCGGAGATGGAGCCGTAGTCGTTGATGCCGCTGTTGCGGAAGCTGTCGAAGCTCTTTACATATGCTTCAAGATCAGCCTTAGTCTTTACCTGAGTGGTAGCTGCTGCGGTGTCCTCTGCATTAGCTACAACGGCAACAGAGCCAAGAGCCATAACAGAAGCCATAGCAGAAGCAAGAATTCTTCTTCTTAACATAATTGTCCTCCTAAAAGTTGTTTTTTAAAACATCTCTGAGTTATCGGGCACTCGGATGTAATAAACGGTTTCGAACTGCCGTCCGGTACCGTAGTCAAGCGGTATCATCAAAAAGTTTCAGAATTTTTCTGATTTTTTTCTGTTTATCGGCTTGCACTACGGTAGTCACGGCATGTGCCGGAAAAGTTTCAGCATTTTTTAAAAAATTTCAGAAATTTTTTCGGTCTTTTGTCAATGTACAGATTACTTTCTCTTCTTGGAGAGAACTACTGCGCCAGCAGCGATAACTGCAACGCCTGCAACGGCTGCAACGCCCTCAACGCCGGTGTCAGGAGAGCCCTTGGAAGAATCTGTAGCTGCAGCGGGAGCCTCAGCGTCTACTGTTGCAGCAGCGTCCTCAGCGGGAGCTGTGATCTCAGCAGTAGCGGTCTCGTACTCGTCAGCAGGAGCCTCAGCAGTGTCAGCAGCCTCTGCGGTCTCAGCAGCGGGAGCCTCGTCAGTCTCAGCAGCAGGAGTCTCAGCAGCGTCAGCAGCGTTGTATGTTACGTTGCCGTTTGCGTCATAGGAAAGAAGCAGGTTGCCGGAAGCGTCCTTGAGGTTCATGCCAAGAACTGTGATATCTGTCATACCGGTGGACCACTCCTGGAAAGCAACCTGAACGAGCGCATAGTCGTCAACAACGTTGTTGGTGTCGTCTGCTGCGCAGGTAACAGTGTACTGGAGGTCGCCTGTCTTAACTGCAACGCAAGCCTTTGTGTCGTCAGCGGTTTCAAGGCCGAGATCCTCGTCAACTACGCCCCAGAACTCCTTGCCTACCCAGTTGTGGGAAGCGTCGGTAGCGCTCTTGTTGGAAAGCACGATAGCGCCGCCAACTTCGCCCTCCCACCAGTCAGGCTCAGCGGGTGTGAAAGTTACTTCGATAGAAGCGATATCCTGGCAGTTGATACCGTAATCAACTACGTCCTTCTCGCTTGCGTCGAATGTGCCGTCAGAGTAAACAACGGGCATCCAGGAGCCTGTACCGCTCTTGAATACGCCAGTCTGGTCAACTACTGTAAGGGTTGCGTTTGCAGAAACTGCGAGAGCAGCGGTTGTTGCAACTGCTGCAACTGCGGAAAGAATCTTTGTGATCTTCATTGTGATCGTCCTCCTAATAATGTCTGTATATTATAAAAATTACTTTCTCTTCTTGGAAAGAACTACTGCGCCGGCAGCAACAACTGCAACGCCTGCAACGGCTGCAACGCCTGCAACGCCGGTGTCAGGAGAGCCCTTGGAAGAATCTGTAGCTGCGGGAGCCTCAGCGTCTGCGGTTGCAGCAGCAGTGGTGTCCTCAGCGGGAGCGGTATCCTCAGCAGGAGCCTCAGCGGTCTCAGCAGCGGGAGCCTCAGCAGTAGCAGCGGTCTCGTCCTCGGAGGGAGCTGCTGTGTCCTCAGCAGGAGCAGCGTCGGTTACGTTGCCATTCTCGTCGTAAGCTACCATTACATTGCCGTCCTTATCGTAAACGGTCATGCTGAGCACCTTGATTGCGGACATATCGGAGCCCCACTCAGAGAGAGCGACCTGAACGTAAGCGTCGTCAGAAGCATAAGAGTCAGCCGGTACGTTGTTTGTGTCGTCAACAGGGCAGGTAAGCTCATAGGTGTTGTCGCCGAGAGCAACGGTCTGGAGTGCAGCAGTCTCGTCAACAGTAACAAGGTCGCCGTCGTTTACGCCCCAGTAGTTCTTCTGCGGCCAGTTGTGGTCAACAGAAACGACAGGACCGGAAGAAACGATAACAGCGCCGCCTGTCTGACCCTCGAACCACTCGGGCTCAGCAGCCTGGATCTTAAAGGAAACGGAACCCATCTGTGTGCAGTCGATGCCTGCGTCAAGGCCCTCATTGGGAACATAAAGCTTGATCATCCACATACCTGTGCCGCTGGTGAGAGCGGGACCAGCAACGCTGGGGTCAACAGTTGCGAGTTCTGCGCTTGCAGAGAGCGCTACTGCTGCAGAAGCTGCAACAGCTGCAACTGCTGCGGAAAGAATCTTTGCGATTTTCATGATAAAAATCCTCCTTAATAATTACTCTCAACGGAACTGTATCCGAAAAGAGAAAATCACCTCAAGGTATACGCTGTGCATCGGGACACAGATACCCTTGTAATAAACTATAACATTTTAGGTGGCGTTTCGTCAATGTGCAATTTGTATAAATCTTTCGTCATATTTTATTCATAATTGTTAATACTCTGTAACCGCTTAAATGACCCGCCCCGCGAATCGCATTGCAATGGGGTTTTAGTCTGTTAAGTTAATTGCTTTACTACACGCCTGGCAAAAATTTTTCTCAGCATTTTTTCCGTTCATTTATCAGACGGAAGACGACAGCTCTCATGTGTTACAAAATTCGTCAAAAAATTTATGCATAATCCACAAAATTCAATGACCCTCTTGAATTTTGCGCTTTTTTGTGCTATACTATTTAAAGTGTTTGAGCCTCTTTAGTTAAATGGATATAACAGCCCCCTCCTAAGGGGCAGTTGTAGGTTCGATTCCTACAAGGGGTGCCAATCGTTTCCTCTGATTTATCAGCGGAAACCGTTCCGATATTTTCTCAGCCGTCCCGGAGTGGGACGGCTGTTTTGCTGTGTGGATTTAGACAAAGGGTGATTTGAAGCCGACCGCAAAAACCGAAAAATCTCCTGCGCCTGCTCCGATTTATTGTTGACCTTTTTGTCTGTTCCTTTTGTCTGTTCCGCCTGGGATTTTCAGAGTATCTCAGCCGTCCCCCCGGGGGACTTCTGTCAGGAAAACACTCAGCTCTTGGCAAAAACATAATCGGCTCGGCGTAACATTAAATGTACATTCACGCTTTTTCCTTTATAACGACCTTGAAATCTCCTGCCTGGGAAGAATACGCGTGCTTTGCCTTTGCCCGTCTGACCTTCAGCATTTCCGGGGAGTTCTTCGCCTGCTCCACGGTCTCGCCGGGTCTGATGTCGCGGAACAGCTTCTTCCGGGAGCTTTCCGCATTTCGCTGCTCTGCGCCCTGCTTCCTGGCGGAGCGTTCGGCGAGCTTACGGCGCTGGCGCTCCTCCGCCTGCTTCACGCGCTTTTCAGCGACCGCCTTTTCGTGCTCCGTCGGAAGCGCATGGTACTCGCCGCTCCTTACGAACTCATTCGTGGACGACTGCACCCCGTTCAGCCGGTCGGCGGCTTCGGCGCTGCCCGATTTTATGGCGCTCACTGAACCGGCGGTGTGCGACATTTTCAGCCGGTGCACCTCCTCGCGGGTGCGGCAGCGCTTTAAGTCCCGGCGGTAGGACTTCTTCGCGGATTCAGCCGCCAGAAGCCGCTCGTACAGCATGGGGTTCTTCGATTTGAGATACTCCCGCTCCATCTTTGTCAGGGTGCCGCCGCTGTAATACTTCGTCTGTATTCCGGTGAGCTTCTGGTCGCCGGCGTCACACCATGCCAGCTCCTGCTTGTCCGAGGACTTCTCCTGCTCCGCCTGCTGCTTTATCCAGTCTGCCGCAGGGGACGGCTTCTTTTCTTCTGTCCTGCCCCGACTGAGCTGCTCCGCCTGACGTCTGCTGTCAAGCGCCCTGACATAGCTTGACACTGTGCCGATATTTGTAAGATCCACGGCGGGAACCCTCCTTTTCAGTACATTTCTTATTATATCGGCAGGAACTCCGAAAACTTTAAGATATTATGCAAAATACGCCCACGGCTTACGACCGCGGGCGCTTATGCTATTTATTTTGCCATTTTATATAGTATCGCTCATTTAAGCTCATAGGTCTGGCCGCAAATAGTCACGGATGTGATATCCGCTGGGTCGATCGGTTGATTGAACAATCCAACCTCTCCTTCACCGTTATCATTGCTAAAAATGTACCCCATGCCGCTAATTCGTTCAACAGAAATTCCAGAAGCTTCAAAAGCCAAATCAAGATAGTAATAACCAATTCCATCTTCAGTTTTTGAGGTGTCCGCTTCCACATACACGCGCCACGACAACGGGGTTGCACCGAAATATTTCACATTTCCGATAACATCGTCACCGTACATTATGCGGTTATTTTCATTCATGCTAAGGTTTAACGGCTCATCTATCTCACATATCCTTCGCTCAAAAGTCGGAAAGTCTATTGGAATCTCTACATGAAGTCCGTCTGCACCAATGAAAAATTCTTTCTTATTACTTTTGAAATCCAATGTGAGCGTCTTTTTCTCCCATGTGTATTCCGGCGAAAGCATAGGCATCGTATAGCAATGCAAAATATTCCCTTCCTTTGAAATTACACCATCACTGACCGAAGTCACCATGCCAAGCTCTGGCTGTTCTTTGAGAGCCTTGTCCACCGCTTCCGGAACCACTGTAATACCCCAGTCTGTCCAGCCGTATTTAGAGGGACAGTCGGATTCGTTATCAAAAACGACATCATACAGCACAGATGCTGCAAAATCGTCAGCACAAATCCCCTTGATATTTAGTCTGAAATTATCAAAGCTGTACCAGAGGTCAAGTTCCTTGCCGCCGGATTGCCAATCGAAGGGCGCACCCGTTATCGTGGATAATGTATTTTCAGAGCCGTTCCATGCTTCTGCGGTGGAATAAGCAGTTACTATCGTGTTGCCATGGCGTTCAGCTACAACCTGATTAGCCTGACTGAACGCGCTGTTGAAGCTCCACCCGGTGGCAGCCCCCACGCTGACCGTTGCCGCAGCCAGCACCGCCGCTGCCGCGATTATCGTGACTGCCGCCTTGTTCAGCCGCGGCTTTCTGTTCTCGTTGTTGTTCATATTTTCCGCCCTTTCAATAACGTTTCTTACGATAGTTCCGTTGTCTGTCGGGGGAGTTATCTCAGAGAAGCTGTCCCTGAGCTTATTTTCAGTACTCATCGTAGCCCTCCTTTATCAGAATTGCTTTTAGCTGCTGTCGCGCCCTTGCGAGCCTGGTGGTCACCGCCGTGGGTTTCTCGCCGAGGATCTCCGCGATCTGCTTTACCGTCATATCCTCATAGTAGAACATATACAGCGCCACCCGGTATTTCGGCTTCAGCCGCATTACCTCCGGGAGCAGGCTGTCGCGCTTCCCGGAGCCCGCCGGGATCTCTCCCGCTTCCTCAAGAGACACCGTCATGCGGTATCGGACAGACCGAAGCAGGTTCCTGCACCGATTGACGGCAACGCGGATAAGCCATGCCTTGATATGCTCGTCCGAGCTGAATTCCGTATCCGTGGTGTATAACGCCAGGAAAGTATCCTGCATTATATCGTCAGCGTCGGCGGAATTTCGCAGACAGCAGTATGCCGCCCTGTACACCGTGCCGCTGAATTTCTCCACCAGCCGGGTCAGTTCCCGTTCTTCCATCATTACTCCTCCGTCTTGAAAGGCCTTTCATATATAATACCCCCTGCGGACGGGTTTTGTCACAGCTTTTGAAAAAGAATTTCAGCGCTTTCTGCTAATTACTATAGGTCACCTCTAAAAACCTCATGCGAGCGAAAATGTGCAGTGCGCACCATCTTCGTCGTCAAACCTCCTCGTAAGGCATACAGCCTTACTTCGTCGGCTTTCCTAGAAGCTGGCACACCCTGCCCATTTTTGCTTTTCACACCGGTTTTTAGAGGTTCCCTATAAAAAGAACCCCGAGCAATAGCTCAGGGTTCTTGTTATTTGCGCACGGGAAGGAAACGATAGGGGGACTGACCGTCACGCCAGACCGCCCGCGCGTTTATCTGACCTCGGTTCCCTGATAGTAGTATGTAAGTATCTGCGTGTAGTCGTATCCAAGGTAGGTGGCGAGCGCGTTCGCGCCATTCTGGCTCATGCCGACGCCGTGACCGTAGCCGTAGGTGGTGAACGTGAACTCGTCCGCGTCCGGGTCATACGCAATGTCAAACGCGCTGGAGCGCAGGTCGAAGCTCATGATTCTTTCTCTGAACACACGTCCGGTTATCTTGACCGAATCCCCGTCGGAATCCGTGTAGCTGTGATAGCCGCCGACGCTCATCTGCCCGACGTAGTTTCCGTCCACCCGCTCCTCTATTTCAAGCCAGCCGGACGGGTCGCCGGAAAGCTCAATGCCGGTCTTTTCAAGCACCCTGCTCTTTATCTGCTCAGAGGAATACTTGGCGGTCTTGCCGTAATTCGGGTCGTACTGCTTGTCGAGGTCGCAGAAGCGGCTTTCAAGATAGGGGTACTCCGTTCCCCAGACGGTTTTGCTGGAAGCCGTATATCCCGCGCTCGAGGAGGAATACACTGCCTGTATAAGCGAATCGTTGTAATACACTGCCTTGCCGATAACGGAATTCACCAGCACATTAACGGCGTCCGACACGGTGCTGGCAAGCCCCACGCTCGGATAGGTGCCGTATTCATTGCAGAACTTGACGTAGGTGTAAGCCGCCACAGCCTGCGCCTTTATCGCCTCCGGCGCGAAGGTGTGCCCTATCTCGTTCTGGGTTATCCTGCCGACTATCTCCAGCGCCGTGCCGGAGACCGTGCCGCCGCTGCTGGTGACGTAAAGTATCTCGCCGGAGCTGTCCGAGGTCTCCTCCGTGATCTCCTCGCTGGAGGAATCCTCCGTCATCTGGATCTCATCGGGCTGGTCGTCGCTTGCCGGGGCTTTGCTGCTTTCCTCCGCAGGGTCATCGACCGGGATAGCGGCGGTGGACATGGTGGTAGTTGTGACCTCGACGGGCTTTTCAGTAGCGGCTTTCGTGGTAGTTGTTGTCGCCGCAGTGGTCGGAACCGTTGTCGGCACTGTCGTCCGGGCGGTGGTCTGCACTGGAACAGGCTCCTCCACTGTCTCCTTCGGCAGAGTTATGTAGATCTCGTCCGTGGACGGCTCGTAGGTCGCGTCCTCCTCAGCCGTGCTGCCGAATATCTCCTCGGTGTCCTCCGGCGGTAGCTCCTCCGGGGTCTGCTGGGGTTCGCTGCTTACGCTGAACGTGCTCTGCACCATCTTCCCCGAGAGAGAGGTCGGAGCCATATTCAGCAGGTGCATTTCAACATAGCCGGTGGTGGTCTCGTCCGGGACAAGGAAGTCCATAGTCCCCTGACCGTCAGCCTCGCCGATATCCTGAACTCCGTCCGCTTCCGCCGTCCCGGCGGAATTTTCAGGCTTCACCATTGCGGCGCCGCCGATATTTCCCATTACGCCGCAGGTGAACATATAGCAGTTCACGATAAGCAGCGCGGCTATTATCCTTGCGATGGATAGCTTCTTCATTCTGTCCTCCGGTATCAGTAGTTCTCCGGCTCGTCCATAAGTCCGTTTTCCTCAAGATATTCCTTCATTCCCTTGACAAGGGAGATATCCCAGGTTCTGCCCTTCCACTTGCTGCCGAATACGTCGGTGTAAGCCTTGAAGTACTTTATGCTCTCCTTGCGGGTTATCTTGGAGGTGTCAACGTCCGGGCTTTCGTTCTCGCGCACCTTTCTCGCAACGATCACCAGGCGCATGTTCTCGAATCCCGTGGAGCCGTCGCAGGTGGAGAGCGTGAGCAGCTCGTCGCCGTATTCAACGTCCACGCCGGTGTTGTACTTGCTTCTGTCCATTACTTCCATTATGTACTGGTAGAACTCGTCGCTGTTCTTGAAGTAAACGTACTTGGTGTAGTCGAACACATCTCCGTGCTCCTCGTCTGTGTTCACGATGAAAACGGAGAATATCTTGTACTTGTTCTTCTGGTAGAGCGTGTTGAAATCGACCACCGGGGTCTCCTTCAGGAAGTTGATGTTGTTGTTATAGTTGTTCAGCGCCGCGAACTTATACCTGTAGAGCATATTATGACCGTAAAGTATCGTGTTGTTGGGCATCTGGTTCGGTCCGAACTTACCCTCGTAGTCCGTGAAGATGGTTCCCGCGAACTCGTCCTGGCCGTCAAAATTGTGGTGCAGATAGAACTCGTTGTCGTCGCCCTGCACAACGGGGTAGTCAACGTTCGTGCCGTTTATGGTCACCCAGCCCACGAAATCCGGGTTAGCGTCGTAGTAAGCCGCGTATTCCTCGTTGATGGAGCCCTCCGGCAGATTTTCTATCTGCTCCTTTGTAGGCGCCTGGAGATTTACCACCACCTGCTGGTCGTCCTGGATGACCTGATTGCCGCCGCTGTCCACCACGGTGGTGCCAATGGGAGCCTCCGGCTTCAGCAGCGTGATGAAGTGCACCGCGATTATCACCAGCGCGACTATCATCAGTATCAGCGAGCCGAGGAAAATCAGCTTGCGGGCTATCTCGGCGCCGCTGTCGCCCTTGCAGGGGAAAAGCCCGGTAACAAGGCTCTTCCCGAAGCTCTGCTTCTTCTTTTTGCGCTTCTTCTTGTTATTGTTCGGGGAAAGCCCCATATCCATTTCTGCCATTGAAAAAACGTCCTTTCAGAATATATGCCTTAATCCTCGGTCTTAGTATCCGATTCGGTGGAATAGCTGTAATCGTAGATCATTGCAGGGTCCCACTTTCTTCCGCCCCAGGAGCCGCCGAACACATTGTAGTAATAGTCGAAATACAGCGGGTCGGGATTCTCGTATACCTTGCTTACGTCAACCGTCGGGTCCTCGCCCTCGCGCACCTCTCTGCCGAAAATGACCCAGCGAGCGTCAATGCCGTAATCCAGTATGCAGGTGGAAAGCGTTATCAGGTTGTCGCCGTATTTCAGGTCAACGTCCGTGTAAAACGTGGTTCTGTCGAGTATATTCGCAACATAGTCGTCGAACGCCGCCTTGTTCTTGAACTTCCTGCCGCGCAGGTAGTAGAACACCTCGCCGTCCTCCTCCTGGGTATTCACCAGCATTCCGGCGAATATCTTGTAGGTGGATTTGCGGTAAAGCGAATTGAAGGTTATCGTGGGATATTTCTTGTACCAGTCAAGCCCGTAATTGAGCTGCGTGCGGTAGTTGAAATATCTGGTCAGCCGTGCGAAATACTCGCCGGTGCTGACGTTATGACCGTAAAGAATGATGTTTGCCGGGGTGTGCTCCGCGGTTATCTTCTCGCGGTAATCGGCAAAGACCGTTCCGGTCTTGCTGTATTCGCCGTTCAGGTTGTGGTCGAGGTAAAACTCGTTGTCCTCCCCCTGTACCACTACGTTGTCAACGAATGGATCGTCCGGGTCGCCCATGGTTATCCAGCCGATAACGTCCTTGTTCTGCTCCAGCAGCGGAAGGAAGCTCTCGTCCACCTGGGGGTATTCCTTTACAAGCTCGTCCTTTTTCACCTGGTCGATGGTGACGTTGGCGGAGCCGTGATATAAACTGCTTATCTGCTCGTTGAGCTTACTGTCCTGCATTGAACTTCCGTAAAACGAGATTATTGTGATAAGCGACGCGATAAGCACCACGGCCGCGCCCAGGAAAACGCTCTTGCGCACGATCTCGGCGGGCTTGTCGCCCTTCCACGGAATAAGATATTTCGCTATCCTCTTGAATATGCTGTCCTTTTCAACAAAGTTTGCCATATAGAACCTCCTCCGGAGAGAATCAATAGCTGAGCAGCTTGGATCTGTCCCAGGTGCTCGTACCGTTCCACGAGCCGCCTATTCTGCTGTAATAGTAGTCAAACAGTCTGGGATTTAAGTTTCGCTCTGCCACAGTTACGTCAACGGTTTCGCTCTCGCCGGGGCGCACCTTTCTTGCAAAGAGCACCCAGCGCGTGTCAACGCTCTTGCCGAGAGGCCAGCAGCAGGTGGACATCGTAAGGATCTGGTCGCCGTAGGTGAGATCCACGTCCGTGAAGAACCAGCTTCTGTCCATGATATCAATGATGAAGCTGTTGAAATCGTCCTTGTCCCTGAACGACGTCTTGTGAACATAGTCGAACACATCGCCGTACTGCGACTGGGTATTCGCCAGCAATCCCGCGAAGATCTTGTAGGTCTGGCAGCCGCCGTCCGGGGTGGCGAGCATTACGGTCGGGTGTACCTTGTAGAATGAAAGCGGCTCCCGGCTCGCGTCGTTCGGGACATAGTGCGTGATATGCGCGAAGAACTCGCCGCTTATCATATTATGACCGTAGAGAATGATGTTTTCGTCGGTTCCGTCCCATTTATTCTTATAGGAGGAGAACACCGTGCCGGAAACGCTGTATTCCCCGTAAAGGTTGCGGTTGAGGTAATAATCGTTGTCATAGGACTGCACAACAACGTTGTTTACGCTGGTGCCGGTTATCTTTATCCACGCGCGCACGTCCTTGTTGGTCGCCTTAAGGTCTGTCCAGTTGGGACTTATCGGCGTGTTCGTCAGCGGAGTTACGTCTATTTCCGCCGTTCCCTCGTCCGGCTGGGAAGCGTTGGTGTTGAACGGGTCGTAGTCCGGATTCACGTTTACCAGGCTGTCCTCCGGCACCCCGGCGATGCCGGCGATCACGGAGTTCGTGTTCTTGTCCGCGCCCATTCCGACAAGCTGATATATCAGCACGCCTATCGTTACGGCGAAAACTATCACCGCCGCGATAAGTATTATCTTGCGGAGCTTTTCTCCGGTGGCGTCGTCCTTCTGCGGAAAAACAGCGCCGCAGAACTTCGCCCAGCCGGATTTCGGTCTGCCCTTTATCTTATCCTCTTTCTTCTGAGAATGGTGCGGTTCCGTGTAGAAATCCAGCTTATCCACCGCAATATCCCTGGAGGCTTTCGTCTTTTTCTTTCTTGGATTCTCTGAGAAATTTGCCATGTAGTAATATTCACCCCAATGAGCTTTAACAGCACCGCGCTATATTCAGTGCCGCTCTCTATTTCTTTATCTCTTCAAGCAGGAGCTCCAGCGCCTTTTTTACCGCCATAGCCCGAATCGTCTCCCGGTCGTGCCGACCAAAAAGGAACCGCGTTCCATGACAGCCGTGCGGCGTGCTGACAGCCATGCAGACCTCCCCGACCGGGTGGTCGTCGGTGCCGCCGGTGGGTCCCGCCACTCCCGTGGTGGAAACCGCCATATCAGCGCCGGAAAGCCTGCGCGCTCCGTCAGCCATCGCTTCGGCGCACTGCACGCTGTATTCCGTGTATTTCTCCAGAATATCAGGGCTTACGCCGAGCACCCCGCGCTTTATCCTGTTGGAATAGGAGCACACGCCCAGCTCTATCACCGCCGAGCTGCCGGAAACCGCCGTGATTGCCCCGGAAACAAGTCCCCCCGTACAGCTTTCAGCCGTGGAGACCCTAAGCCCCTGGGCGGCGCACTCCCTGACGAGCTCCCCGGCAAGCGCCGTTATTTCTGCTTCGAAAACCATATCATACGTCCAGCTCTACGGTTCTCTTGCCGTATCTGAACTTCTTCACCTCGGTTTCCCTTACCGCCTTTTCGATGAGCGGCTCAAAATCGAAGCCCGCTTCCGCCTTGAGTATCTCGGAAAGCTCCGGGCGGGTGCGGGGGTGCTTCGGCGAGAACACCGTGCAGCAGTCCTCGTACGGCAGGGTAGAGATATCGAACGTGTCTATATGACGCGCGATATCAACTATTTCGCGCTTGTCCATGCCGATAACCGGGCGGAATACCGGGTATTCGGCGGCGGCATTCGTGCAGAATATAGCCGGGAGGGTCTGGCTTGCGACCTGCGCAACGCTCTCCCCGGTGATTATCGCGCCGTAGTCGTTGGCGGCGCATATCCTGTTGGCTATCTTCACCATCAGCCGGCGCATGAGCACCGTGAAATACTCCTCCGGGCAGTTGTCGCGGAGGGCTTCCTGGAGCTCGGTGAACGGAACGCAGTAAAATACGATGTTGCCGCACCAGTCGGTCAGCTTCTCGCACAGCGCCTCGACCTTCATGCGGGCGCGCTCGGAGGTATAGGGCGGGCTGACATAGTGTATGCAGTCCACGACAAGCCCGCGCTTCGCCATCATGTAGCCGGCAACCGGGCTGTCTATTCCGCCGGAGAGCATGAGCAGGCTCTTTCCCGAGCTTCCCACCGGCATACCGCCGGGGCCGGGTATCCTCAGCGCGCTGAGGTAAGCGCCGTTGTCGCGTATTTCAAGCCGGACTGTCACCTCAGGCTCGTGCACGTCCACGCCGAGATGCGGGAACGCTTCAAGTATCACCGCGCCCAGCTCCTGCTGTATCTCCGGGGTTTTCATGGGGAACGCCTTGTCGCTGCGCTTGGACTCCACCTTGAAGGTCTTTGCGCCCTCGAGGGCTTCGCGCAGGTACTCCCCTGCGTGCTCCGCAATGACTGAGAAGTCCTTGGGGAACACCGCGCAGCGCTGTATCGCGCTGATACCGAATATCCTTTTCAGGCTGACGATTATTTCATCAATATCCGCGCCCTCCGGCGGGGTGATGAATATAGTGGACTGCCTGCGGAAAAATCCGAAATCCCCGAAGCACTTCAGCCGGCGCTTTATATTCTTCTGGAGAATATCCTCAAACGTGGACTTGTTCAGTCCCTTGAGGGCTATTTCTCCGTATTTTACAAGTATTATCTCTTTCATTTGTTCTTCCTCTTTTATCTTCTGAAACGCTCTATCCCGGCTTTTATGCCGGAAACCAGCGCGTCTATTTCTTCTTCCGTGGTCTCCGCGCACATGCTTACGCGTATCGCGCTGTCCGCAAGCTTATCCGGTATACCGAAAGCCGCCAGCACTCCGCTGGTCTTTCCCCTGGAGCAGGCGGAGCCGCTGGAAACGTATATCTCGCGCTCCTCCAGGGAGTGCAGCATTATCTCCGAGCGAACGCCCTCAACGCTGAAATTCACGATATTCGGCACGCAGTTTTCCCCGGAGTTCACGGTTATGCCGGAAAGCCCCGAAAGCCCGTCAAGGAGCCTTGCTTTCAGCTCGCCGAAGCGCTCCTCAGTGCCGTGGTACGCCTTTACCGCCGCGTCCAGTCCGGCTATGAGCTCCACCGGCTCGGTGCCACTGCGCAGGTTCTTCTGCTGACCTCCGCCCAGGAGCAGCGGTGAAATGCGTATCCCCTTGCGGATAAACAGCGCGCCGATCCCCTTGGAGGAATGAATCTTATGCCCGGAAATGCTGATAAGGTCGCCGTCCAGCGGAACTTTCAGGAAGCCCTGAACAGCGTCGATATGTACGATGGTCTTGGGATTTTTCTTCTTCACCAGCTTGTAGAGCCGCTTCACGTCTACAATGAATCCGGTCTCGTTGTTGACCGCCATGCAGCTCAGGAGAAGCGTATGCTCGTCCACGGCGTCCGCGAGGGCCTGCTCGAAATCCGGGTGATCCTTCGGGGCGAGGCGGACTACCCCGAAACCGCGCTCCTCCAGCTTATTCATGACATTCGCAACGGAGGGGTGCTCTATCGCCGTGGTGACTATCCTGTTCCCTGTGCGGCGGTAGATGTCAGCAGCGCCCATTATGGCGGTGTTGCTGCTCTCGGTCGCGCCGGAAGTGAAGATGATGTCGCCCTCCCCCAGCTTTGACCGCAGCGTGCTTTTCGCCCCGGTTATGACCTTTTCCGATATTATTCCCATTTTATGCAGCGAGCTTGCGTTTCCGAAGCTGTCCCGCATTGTATTCATAATAGCGTCCGCGGCTTCACGGCAGGGCTTTGTCGTGGCGGCGCTGTCCAGATATATCATTTTATTCTCTCCTGTGCATAATACTGCATTCTATATACTACATTAGTATATCACATTTTACGGGCTTTGAACAGTCTTTTTTAAAAAATTTCACCTTTATTTCACCCGTAATTACGGTGGAATTACAAATGGTTACAAAACGGTTACAATATTAACAAAATAGTTACTGAAAAATGACAGTTTCCCGAAATATGGTTACAATGTTGTCATATCTCTTGATTTTTTTATCCAGCCGTGGTAGAATGTAATCACAGAAAGAAATCAACATAATTATCCTCAAACAATTTCATGATAAATTAAACTCCTCCAATACCAGAAGCCCCCGAAAATCCTCCGGGGGCTTCTGGTATTATATGGTGCCGCCTTGATCATGACCCATATTGTCTATTCCTATATGGATTTTTGAAGCCATATCATATATTGCGTCGCCGTTTGGGTCAAATACGGAAATCACAAACGGAATACAGAATAAATACCGCGACAGTACCTTCAGTATATTTCTCCCGATGATACGCATTGGCATTGTTTTTTCCGAATCATAAAGCAGCCGTATCCCCGAAATCTTATAGCCGGGTGTCCTTTTTGCCGGAAGCAACTCAGACAGTGAGTAATACAATACTTCAACGATAAAAATTACCGCGATAAGCACATATCCCATGATTGTCAGCGTATCCTGAGGGGCAGAAAATACCCTTGGTATCTGCGATAATGGATTCAGCAATAAAATAAGCACCATAAACGGAGCAGCCTGCTGATCGAATGTATCTTTAAAAACTCCTGTCATGACCAATGCACAGACAGTATATGCTATTGCAAATATGATGATATAATCAATTATTGCTGCAAACAGCCGTTTTTTAAACACCCTGAATTTCATCAGTTGCCCCTCCGTCTTTGCCGCTTATATTCGCCTCAGAAATATTCCTCAACAAACGCGTCGATGTTTTCCTGTGAGTATTCCACCTGTTTTGAATACAGCTTCAAATCGAGAATACAGTCCCACTCCGTGAGGTTCCCGGTATCAAGCCATTTCATGCAGTCCATCAGCATGACCGTTACCGCAGAGCAGCACGCCAGCATTACCCTTGCATACACCGCGCCGTCGCAGATACTGTCCGTGAGCTGCCGGAAAAGCGTGTACACCGCGATGTGCTCGTACCTCCAGGGCTGTGCCGCCGCGAGGAACTCCGGCAGCGCGCCGAGAAGCTCCGCCTGCCGCCCATTGAGCCGCTCCAGGAGCTCCGTCCACTCGCCGTTTATGCTCTCCATTCCCCCGAGCGTGTCCAGGAGCCGCGAAATATCGTCCGGGTAGAAAATGCTTTCCCATTCCTGCGGAACATCAGGCAGCCACAGCTCCCCGCTGTCGAACATTTCCTGAAGCTTCCAGCCGTACTCCGCGCACTGCGAGAGCCTGTCGAAAAGAGATTTCTCCCTGTCCCGAAGAATGGAATACAGCCGCTCACGCGCCGCCCGCAGGAGCTTCGTTACCTCGTCATCGGAGCTTTCCGCGGCGGTATCCTCCGGGTCGCAGACGAAGCGAAGCGGCTCGCTGCTGCTGAACATCAGCCGGCAGACTTCCTCGCAGCACAGTCCCAGACCTCCTTCGCGGACATTCCCGAAATCGTTGAAGAACCTCGGGTGAAGCGCGCAGATATCGCACAGGCTGTCCTCGCCGCAGTTCAGAATTAGTTCGCACAGACCGTCCTCACGCAGCAGGGCGCAGCGCTCCCCGGCTTTCTGCGCGAAGGTCGGCTGCACGCCGTCATGTATCGCGCCGCGCAGCCGTTCGCCGAATTCCCCGGAAACTTTCCGGAAGCGCTCCATCGCGGGCGGGTCGATGTCTATTTCCCAGCCGATACAGCA
This sequence comes from uncultured Oscillospiraceae bacterium, assembly GCA_934448295.1. Classification (GTDB taxonomy): domain Bacteria; phylum Bacillota; class Clostridia; order Oscillospirales; family Ruminococcaceae; genus CAG-115. Next base: position 49,246 of record CAKSEY010000006.1, on the reverse strand, counting down.
GTTATCGGTGCATTTGTCGGCGGTGCATACGAATTTGTCGTAAAACCAGGGTCTTACCATCACAGCTTCCTCAGGTCAAAGTAATGCGGGATAATATCCGCGTAGCTTCCGTCTTTCTTGCGGAATCCCCCGGGAATGACCCCGAGCTGCACGAACCCCAGCTTTTTGTAGAGCGCCAGCGCCGGCGCGTTGTCAGCTACCACCGCGTTGAACTGAAGCACCAGGAATCCAAGCTCCTTAGCCTTGTGCAGACAATGGGTGACAAGCTGCCCCCCCGCGTGCTTTCCGCGCATATCGGAGCGCACCGCGTAGCTTGCGTTGCAGATATGCCCGCAGCGCCCCACGTTGTTCGGGTGGAGGATATACATTGCGACTATCTCGCCGTTTTCCTCTGCTGCCGCCGTGAAGCTCTGCTCAGAAAAGAACCTTTCAGCCGTGTCCGCCGTCAGCTTTTCTTCCTGCGGGAATGCCTGACCAGCCTCGACTACCTCGTTCCAGATGTCAGCCATTGCCTGGACGTCTTTTTTCTCAAATCCTCTGATGTTCATTTCTTCTGCTCCTTTATAATTTCACCCGATGAACTCCCTTATCAGGGAATTATCCGGCACGATATCCGGTGAAACCGGCTCCAGCGCCCGCAGGAATTTCTCTATATCCGCATATTGGGCGTAGTTTTCGTAGCTCTCCGCCGCTTTTTCGAGGTCGCCAAGCAGGATATCCCGGTAGACCATCGGCTCGTACTCTATAAACGTGTCGATATCGAAGCTTGCGCGGTGCTTATACGGCATTATATACAGATTCTCGCCGCGCTCCACCGACCGGAAGAAATCCATAGTTTCGGTGATGCTGCGCCCGCGGTACAGCTTGTCGCGGATAAGCCGCCGCATAAGCCGGATCTTCGACGGGTGGAGGAGTTCCCCGCCGTGCTCCAGCCTTGTTCTTACGGAAACGTACACGCGGTTGGTGTAGCTGTCGGAATGCCCGGTGACGTCCGGGTTGAGCGCGTGGATACCCTCCATTATGACGATATCCCCGGGCTTGCAGGAAAGCGGCATCCCGGGGCAGCGATCCTGCTTCGCGAAGTCAAAGGCGGGGACGTCTATTTCACCGCCCCGGCTGAGCTTCTCCAGGTGAGCCTTGAAAAGCTCGGTATCAAGCCGCCTCGGGGATTCAAAATCGAACAGCCCCTGCTCGGCAAGCTGCTTTTCCTGCTCGGTCAGCGGCAGGAAGTAATTGTCCATTGAGATGGTGTGCGCCCGGCAGCCGTTGTCCTCAAGAAGCCGCTGTATGCGCCCGGCGGTGGTGGTTTTCCCCGAGCCGGAGGGACCCGATATCAGGACGATAGGTCTTTCGCGGCGCTCCCTGTAAATGCGCTGGGCTGCCTTCGATATCTGGTCGGCGTAGAGGTTTTCGGCTTCAAGCACAAGCGCCCCGGCTTCTGCGGCTTTAGCATTTAGTTCCTTTACAGGAATACATTTCATATAATGTCCCCTTTCATACAATATGTCCGCAGCTATTTCACTGCGGACATTTATATTCTTGTAATTCTATTATATGCCGCTCAGCAGTTTTTTCTCCATCTCGTTTCTGTCGGAGGAATATTCAAGGGCTGTCTCATAGGATATCTGGTTGCCCCTGTAAAGCTTTGCGAGGCTGTCGTTGAGGGTGCACATTCCGTCGCGGCTGCCGGCCGCCATGGTGGTCTCCATCATGTTTATCTTTGCGGAGCGGATAAGGTTGCGGATAGCGTCGGTGCCTATCATGACCTCCACCGCCGCAACTCTGCCCTTGCCGTCGGAGCGCGGTATGAGCGACTGCGCGATGATCCCCTGTATCATGCTGGCAAGCTGCGAACGCACCTGATCCTGCGAATGTATCGGGCAGGCGTCTATTATTCTGTCGATGGTCTGCGCGGCGCTGGAGGTATGCAGCGTGCCGAATACCAGGTGTCCGGTCTCCGCCGCCGTCATGGCGAGGGATATGGTTTCGTAGTCTCTCATCTCGCCGATGAGGATAACGTCCGGGTCCTCGCGCAGCGCGCTTCTGAGCGCCTCATGGAACGAGGGTACGTCCCTGCCGAGCTCTCTCTGGTGGATAGTCGCCTTTTCCTGCTTGTAGCGGTACTCGATAGGATCCTCGATAGTGATTATGTGGCAGGCGCGGGTCTTGTTTATGTACTCCACAAGAGCCGCAAGGGTGGTGGATTTTCCGGCGCCGGTGGGACCTGTTACCAGCACAAGACCTCTGCGCTTCTTCGCAAAATCCAGCAGGACGGGCGGCATTCTGAGCTCCTCCAGCGTGGGTATCTCAGCGTTGAGCAGACGAATGCAGGCGGCGAGCTTTCCGCTCTGGCGGAATACGTTGACGCGCTGACGGGCGCCGTTTTTCAGCTCAAAGCTGAAATCTATGTCCTTGCCCTCGTCCAGCATTTTCTGCTGTTCAGCGGAAAGGATCGAAAGGATAGTCTTGTTTACGACCTGGTCGGAAAGCTCGGTGTACTTGCAGAGCTCGCCGTTTACGCGCACGACCGTGGGTGCTCCTACGGTCATGTGAATATCGGAGGCGTTCATTTCCCTCGCCTGCATGATGAATTCTTCAAATGTCATGATATTATTCCTTCCATATAATTATTCGCCGTAAAGTCACTTTATCTTGAACTGTATGCCGCTTGCCGAAAAATATACCTCGTCGGAGGAATTCGCGATACGCTGGTTTACGCTGCCGATGATCTTGCGCAGCGCCCTCATTCTGGGGTCGTCCGGGGCGATGGAGAAGCCCGTTTCCAGGGTGATAATCGTCAGGCTTCCCTCGTTTTCGCGGATACGCTCGCGCATATCCTCGATATCGGTGATAACGCGCCGCTCGATGGATTTTATCATATCGTCGTTCATTTCGCCGATATCCGGGCAGACCTCGTCAAGTATCAGCTCGGTGTAGTCGCTCAGGCGGTCAAAAATAACGAATTTGTGGTCGCCGATCTTTGAAGCGGGATCCTGTGAAACTCCCTCTACAATGTCCCATTCAACTCCGTTAAGATTGTTTCCGTACTCTATGCGGTGAAGTATATCGGGGTCTACCGTTTTGCCCGTGCGCAGGTACAGCACATAATCATAGTGCGAGTAATTCGTGACCGCCCACCGCGATTTTCCGCTTGACGCTCCCCCTGTGATGAGGATAGATTTGGACATTTTCGCCACCGTTCCTTTCTGAATTATCGTAGAGCAACCGCAGAACAGCAGGAATTTGGGGTAAATTGCTGCGGAAATGCCCATGCGTGATTTATTCTATTGTACCACAAAAAAATAACTATGTAAAGTGGTTTTTGTGAAGAATGTACAACCCGGCGCAAGATTGTGAATATTTTCCGGTTTTGCGGTGCCGGAATTGTGTATTTTACTGACTGTAAAAAAAAGCGGCGCTCTGTCAGAACGCCGCTCATGATCATATTTATCAGGAATTATAGACCCCGAGGAACTCCTCCAGGGTAAGCCCGCTGTCGTGAACCAGCTTCGCCGTGCTCGCGCCAAGATAGCGGACGTGCCAGGGCTCGTAGATGTAGCCCGTGATGTGCTCGCTGTTCTTCGGGTACCTAAGCAGGAAGCCGTATTTCCAGCAGTTTGCCGCCAGCCACTTGCCCTCGTCCGTCTCTCCGTAGCTTTGGCTCAGCGAGGAGATGTCCATGGCAAGACCGGTCTGGTGCTCGGAGTGCCCCGGCTGCGCCGAGTATCTGTCCGCGCGCTCGAAGCCGTCGATGGATTCCCAGTAGGCGAACGTCTTTTTCTGCGTCTCATAGGAGCGGAAGCCGGAAACTATGCTCATGTCATAGCCGGAGGCTTCCTTCATTTTAAGGTACGCATTGTAGGTGCTTTCGTCCAGACCGTCGCCGTAGTCCTCCGGCAGGTCGAATTCGCGGTTGACTATGATGACCCCGCCCACCGTGGTAACTCCGTCCTTTTCCACCGGCGCGGGAGCCTTGATTTTCGCGGTGACAGCGCCCTTGCAGATTATGTCTGAGAACTCGCCCAGAACCTCCAGCGTGCCCAGGCCTAAAACCAGTCCGCCTTTGTTGACTTTCAGCCTGCCGCCGAGAGCAACGCTCCCGCTTTTGAGTATTTTCAGCCTGCCGCTGTCGGAAATAAGCGAACCGCTCCTGCTGTCTATATTTCCTTTAACAAAAACGCTGCCGCCGGAGGCGATCTTAAGCTTGCCCTTGACCACAAGCTCCGCGCCGCTCTTTACATAGAGCTGACCTCCGCTTTTCACATACAGCGTAGTTCCCTTTGGTATGACTGAATCGCTGCTGATATAGTAAGTTCCGGTGATCCTTTTAGTTCCATTTTCCACAAGAACCACGGAAGCCGATTCCGTTTTTGCCGCGCTGACCACCCGTCCGGCAGTGAATACCGTCAGCGCAAACACGATCACTGCCATAAGCGCCGCCACCGGCGCGCGTAAAGCTCTGTTCATTTTTTCCTCCTCGCCAGAAGCCGTATCTTCTATGTATAAAACAACACGATACAGGGAAAGGTTACATTATTCCTTATGTTAAGTATAGCACTTTTATTTCCCATAGTCAACCAAAAGGAGAAAATAAAGTACGAATTTTTTCGCGTTACCCCCTTGACAAATACCCCCGGGGGGTATATAATATTACCCGAAAGGAGATGAGCAGAATGGAAGAAAGGGAATGCTGCCAGTGCCAGCACTGCAAAAAGACCAAGGAGCGCTCCCCGGAGGAATACCGTGCGCTGATGAACCGCCTGAAGCGCATACAGGGTCAGCTCCGCGGAATTGAAGGAATGCTTGAAAACAACGCTTACTGCACCGATATCCTCGTGCAGGTAGCCGCCGCAAACGCCGCGCTGAACGCCTTCAACCGGGAACTTCTCACCAGCCATATAAAAAGCTGCGTTGCGCAGAATATCCGCGAGGGAAACGACGATGTGATAGACGAGCTTGTGAACACTCTCCAGAAGCTCATGAAATAGAACAAACAGAAAGGCAAGATATGAAGCAATATGATGTGACCGGAATGAGCTGCGCCGCGTGCAGCGCCCGGGTCGAAAAAGCAGTTTCAAAGCTCCCCGGGGTTACGTCCTGCTCGGTGAACCTGCTCACGAATTCAATGGGCGTTGAGGGGACGGCTTCCCCGGCGGAGATAATCTCAGCGGTTGAGGCGGCGGGCTACGGCGCTTCCGAAAAGGGAGCGAAGCCCGCAGAAAAGCCCGCCGGGAGCGCCCGGCAGGACGCTTTCCGCTCCATGAAGCACCGGCTTATAGCCTCGCTTGTGTTCCTGATAATACTGATGTACTTCTCAATGGGGCACATGATGTGGGGATTCCCGCTGCCGCCGTTCCTGGAGGGGAATCATGTGGCGATGGGGCTTATACAGCTCCTGCTGACGGCGGCGGTAATGGTGATAAACCAGAAGTTCTTTATCAGCGGATTCAGGGCGCTGTTCAAGGGCGCGCCGAACATGGACACTCTGGTGGCGCTAGGAGCCACTGCGGCGTTCGGGTACAGCGCCTACGCGCTGTTCGCAATGACTGACGCGCAGCTCCACGGCGGCGCTGAGGCGGCAATGCCGTGGATGGAGGAATTCTACTTTGAATCCGCCGCGATGATACTCACGCTGATAACCGTGGGCAAAATGCTGGAGGCGCGCTCCAAGGGAAAGACCACGGACGCGCTGAACTCCCTGATGAAGCTTGCGCCGACAACGGCGGTGGTCGTGCGGAACGGAAAGGAGCAGACCGTTCCGATAGAGCAGCTCAATGTCGGGGATATATTCGCGGTGCGCCCAGGCGAGAGCATTCCCGCCGACGGAGTAGTCGCCGAGGGCGGCAGCGCCGTCAACGAATCCGCGCTGACCGGCGAGAGTATTCCGGTGGACAAGGCTCCCGGGGACAAGGTTTCAGCGGCAACGATAAACCTTTCCGGCTATATGCAGTGCCGCGCGACTCAGGTGGGCGGAGATACCGCGCTGTCCAAGATAATCCGTATGGTGAGCGACGCGGCGGCGACCAAAGCCCCTATCGCGAAGCTGGCGGACAAGGTCTCCGGCGTTTTCGTGCCGGTGGTCATCGGCATTGCGTTAGTCACCATCGCGGTGTGGCTGCTGTGCGGCCAGACGGTGGGTTACGCGCTGGCGCGGGGAATCTCCGTGCTGGTTATAAGCTGCCCCTGCGCGCTGGGTCTTGCAACTCCTGTGGCGATAATGGTGGGCAGCGGAATGGGCGCAAAGAACGGCATCCTGTTCAAGACCGCCGTTTCGCTTGAGGAGATCGGAAAGGTCAGCGTTGTGGCGCTGGACAAGACCGGAACTATCACAAAGGGAGAACCCGCAGTCACCGACATAATACCCGCCAACGGGATCACCGAAAAGGAGCTGCTGACCTGCGCCTGCACGCTGGAATCCCGCAGCGAGCACCCGCTGGCGGCGGCGGTGATGAAGCGCTGCGCCGAGGAAAACATCGCTCCCGGCTCCGCCGAGGAGTTCTCCGCCCTGCCCGGCAACGGGCTTTCCGCAGTGTCAGGCGGCGCGAAGCTCCTGGGCGGCAGCGTTAAGTTCATCTCAGAAAACGCGGATATCCCGAAGCAGCTTCTTGACGAAGCCGACAGGCTTTCCAGCATGGGAAAGACCCCGCTGTGCTTCAGCCGTGACGGAAAGCTGCTCGGAATAATCGCGGTGGCGGACGTTATCAAGCCCGAAAGCCCCGAGGCGATAAAACAGCTCCGCAATATGGGGATACGCGTTGTAATGCTCACCGGCGACAACGAGCGCACCGCCCGGGCGATAGGCGCTCAGGCGGGAGTTGACGAGGTAATAGCCGGAGTGCTCCCGGACGGCAAGGAAGCGGTTATCCGCAGCCTTAAATCTCAGGGTAAGGTCGCTATGGTCGGCGATGGAATAAACGACGCGCCCGCCCTCACCCGCGCTGATATAGGAATAGCCATCGGCGCCGGCACGGATATCGCGATAGACGCGGCGGACGTGGTTCTCATGAACAGCAGGCTGACGGACGTTCCGGCGGCGGTGCGGCTCAGCCGGGCTACCCTCACTAACATCAAGGAGAACCTGTTCTGGGCGTTCATCTACAACACCATCGGTATTCCGCTGGCGGCGGGAGTTTTCGTGAACCTGTTCGGCTGGAGCCTTAACCCGATGTTCGGCGCGGCGGCAATGAGCCTTTCGAGCTTCTGCGTAGTCACCAACGCACTGCGGCTGAATCTCGTGAAGGTGCACAGCCCGGCGCGCGACAGGAATATACACCACAAGCACAAGGAGGAAAAATCAATGGAAGTTACAATGAAAATCGAAGGCATGATGTGCAGTCACTGCGAGGCGACTGTAAAGAAGGCGCTGGAGGCCGTCCCCAATGTCGTAAGCGCAGAGGTCAGCCACGAAAAGGGCACGGCGGTAGTCAAGCTGTCGGCTGATACTCCGTTCGAAACGCTGAAAAAGGCGGTCGAGGACAAGGATTATAAGGTGGTCGGCTGATTTATCGCCGATAATACTCTGGGGGGAGCTTCGGTGCTCCCTCTTTTTGTCACTAAATTTTCACTTAAATAGCCGCCGGGCGGGTTGCAATACAGATAGAAATGTGATATAATGTAATATGTATATCAATGCGCGGAACTCATATATTACATTATTATATACAAAGGAATCATAATGGATAATCAGGAAAACAATATCATCTACGGCAAGAATGCCGTGACCGAGACCCTCAGCTCCGGCAGGGAGCTGGACACCGTTTACGTCCAGAATGGCGCTGCCCTTGGAAAAGTGATCGCCCTGGCGAAGAAAAACGGCGTTGTTATCAAGGAAGTAAGCGACGAGAAGCTGACCGCGATATGCGGCACCCCGAAGCACGGCGGCACCGCCGCAGAGCTTGCCTCGGCTTCCTACTCCACCGTGGAGGATATCCTTGCGGCTGCACAGGAGCGCGGAAAACCTCCGTTTATAATCATCGCGGACGAAATAGAGGACCCGCACAACCTCGGCGCGATAATCCGCACCGCGGAAGCGGCGGGGGCGGACGGGCTGATAATCCCGAAGCGCCGCAGCGCCTCCCTCAACGCCACGGTTTTCAAGACCTCCGCCGGGGCGGCGGCGTGGCTTAAGGTCGCGCGGGTCGCAAACCTCGTGGACACCATTAAGCGCCTGAAAGAAAAGGGCGTGTGGGTCTACGGCATGGAGGCCGACGGCACCCCCTACGACAAGGCCGACCTTTCCGGCGCAGTGGCGCTGGTTATCGGCAGCGAGGGCTTCGGGCTGGGCAGGCTCGTCCGCGAGAACTGCGACATGATACTGTCGCTGCCCATGTTCGGCAGGGTAAATTCGCTCAACGCATCGGTCTCAGCCGGGATACTCATGTACGAAGTAGTAAAGCGCCGCTGATACCGCATAAAATATAGGAGAGAGATAAATGTCTGACAAGTACAGCATTGACGATATTCTGGCAGAAATAGACCACAAACGCGGCGACGCGCCCAAATCCACCGAAAGCGTCACCGAAATAATCGGGGACGAGCTCCAGGGCTACCTCCACAGCTCCACCCGCATGCCTGAGGAAAAGCCCGAAGAGGAGATCTCCGAGGAAGAGGAGATCCGCCGCCGGGCTGAAAATATCCGCCGCGCCTCCGAGAACTCAGAGCAGCGCCGCGCCCGCCTTGACCGAAAAAAGGAAGAGGAGGAGGCAAAGCGCCGCGAAAAGGAAGCGAAGCTCCGCGCCGAAGAGGAAAAGCGCGGCAGCGAGCGCATTGAAGCGCAGCCCGCCGCAGAAAACATTCAGTTCTCCGCTAACCGCAGGGAGCACTCCGGCTACACCGGCGAGCTTTCCTCGCCGCAGGAGGCTTCGAAGCTCTTTGCCAAGGAGGTTCAGCCCGAGGACGAGCACGTTAAGCCCTTTGTAAAGCCCACAGTCACCGGGGCTGCGGACGACGACATAATTTTCCACACCCGCAGCGACCTTGTGACCACGGAGACCCAACAGCTCAAAAAGATGAAGCGCATCGAGGAAATAAACCGCGCGCTTCTCGCCGCCGACAAGGCAGCCGAGGAGCCGGAGGATCTCCTGGATTCGCTCAATCCGATGGAATCCCGCGAAAAGGCAGTGGACGAGCTGAAAAACTCCGCAGCGCCATCCGATGAGATCGGGGACACCCTGGCGGTTTCCGGCAACGACCTGAAAAAGATGTCCAGCGGAGAGGTGGAGCGGGTCAAGGAATACTCCCCCGTCACCAGCCGCAAGAAGCACCCGTCCAGGGCGGACGAGGTTCTGTTCACCCCGGGCGCGCAGAAGAAATCGGAAAAGGAAAACCGCGGCAGCGAGGCGCTTGTCGCTTCCCTCAACCAGAAGCTGAAGGAGCAGCGCGAGAAAAACATCGCCGAGGAGCGCACCCTCACCCTGTCCGATATCGAGGGTCAGAAGGCGGTGCCGCCGCGTTCCCTCAACATAGACTACGACAAAAAGATAATCGACACCAGTATTCTGCCGAAGTCCGACCCGGTGCAGGCGGTGCGCGAAGCGGAGGCTCTCGCCGCAAGGAAAAAGCGCCGCGTGTCAAACTTCATGCTCCAGGATATCGACGATGAAATAGACGAAAACGAGGAGGAGCCTGAGGACGACGAGGAAGAAGAAAAGGACGAGATAATCGACCTGGACGATGAGACCGTCATAATAGACCGCCTTGGCAAAGCCGGAAAGGGGCTAGCTGGCCGTCTGGGGATCCTCCTGCTGCTGACCGCTGCGGCGGCCGTGGCTGCAATATTCTACTTCTTCAAGATAGATTCCGTGCCGATCCTCAACGAGCTGATAAAGCCGGATATCTTCCTCTACACCAACCTCACCATAGGCATACTGAGCTTCGGAGCGTGCTCCAGCGTTATCACCAACGGCTTCTCCCGCCTGATAAAAGGCAAGCCGGACGGCGACACGCTGTGCTCCCTGGCGCATATCGGCGCGCTCTGCGCCATAGTAATGTATCTGGCGGAAACCAACTACCTCGCCATGAACCGCTCGTTCTCCTACCTGCTGGTTTCCATGCTCGGGCTGTGCTTCAACACCATTTCGAAGCTTTGCACCGTGCACGCCGCAAAGAACAACTTCCGGTTCATCTCCGGCGACAGCGAGAAGTATTTTGTGGAATACACCGACGGCGAGGACGCGGAGCAGCTTGCCCGGGGCGCTGTGGAGGGCTTCCCGGTGGTGGCGTCCATGCATAAGACGGAAATGCTCTGCGACTTCATCATCTCCACCTACTGCGAGGACGCTTCCGACAGGCTTTCCCGGATCCTCACCCCCATCACGCTGGGACTTTCAGTAGTCGGCGGCGCGATAGGCTTCTTTGTTGAATCCGGAAACGTCAACGTAATGAATCAGTGGTCGTTCGCGGCAACGGTGTTCTCCGCCGTGCTCTGCATGGGCGCGACATTCACCGGGGCGCTCATCGTAATGCTGCCCATGCTCAGCGCTTCCAGAAAGACCGGACAGCGCCGGGCGGCTATCCTCGGGTGCAGCGCCGCCGAGGATTTCAGCGATGTAAATTCCGTTCTGGTGGAGGCAAAGACCCTGTTCCCGACAGGCTCCGTTTCCGTCCGGAATATGTACTACAACAAAAACGGCAGCGGCGGTTCGCCCTCCATCACGCTGGACGAGGCTATAATCCTCGGCGCGAGCCTGGCGGTGGCGTCCGACAGCATTCTCGCCGACCCGCTGTTCAATATGCTGAACTATCAGCCTGCGCTGCTGAAAAAGGTCTCCAACTGCGTTTATGAGAGCGGTCTCGGGGTCTCCGGCTGGATAGGCAGCAGGCGGCTGCTCATGGGCACCCGCGAACACATGAAGTCCCACGGCATAGCTGTGCCGGATACCAAGAAGGTCTCCGGGCTGAACCAGTACGGCGACGAGGTGGTATATCTCTCCGTTGCCGGCGAGGTGTGCATGCTGTTCTTCGTTACCCTCTCCGCAAACCCGCAGGTTAAGGAGCAGGTGCGCCGCCTTGCAAGAAACGGCGTCAGCCTGCTGATAAAGACGGTGGACGGAGCGCTCAGCGAGGGCGCGGTGTCCGGGCTGTTCGATATCGAACCGGAGAACGTGCGCATTCTTCCCGCTGAAACTCACGACGCCTTCGACGAGCACACAAAATATACCGGAAAGGGCAGCGCCGCCGTTTCCTGCGACGGCACATTCTCCTCGCTTGCTTCCGCTATAAGCGGAGCCAAGGCGCTGAACGAGCGTATCAAGCTGGGCTGCATAATGGAGATTTTCGGCATTGCGCTGGGAATACTGCTGGTGTTCATTTTCGCGCTGTTCAAGAATTACGCGTTCCTCAACAGCTTCTGGATAATAGCGTACAACGCGGCATGGCTTATCCTGACGGTAATTGTGCAGTCGTTCAGGCGGATATAACATGACCCTGGACGAAGAATATATGACCAGGGCGCTGGAGCTGGCGCGGCGCGCGTTCGACCTGGGCGAGTGTCCGGTGGGCGCGATAGTCGTCGCCCCGGACGGCAGCGTTATCGGCGAGGGGTACAACCTCCGGGAGAAGCTGCAGTCCCCCACCGCCCACGCCGAGATACTGGCGATAGAGCAGGCGGCGAAAGCCCTGGGAAGCTGGCGGCTCACCGGCTGCACCCTGTACGTCACGCTGGAGCCCTGCCCCATGTGCGCCGGGGCTATAATGAACTCTCGGCTGAAAAGGCTGGTATACGGCGCGTTTGACGACAAAAACGGCGCGTGCTCCTCGGTTGTGAACCTGTTCGAGGAGCGCTTTACACATATTCCATTCGTGCGCAGCCGGATCCTGATGGAGCAGTGCGGCGCGATACTCACGGATTTTTTCCGGGAGCTGCGGGATAAATAACATGAAAAATACCGCACATGGCTTCGGCTTTGTACGGTATTGCCATGAATAAACGAAAGAAATCCGACACATGAATAAATACCAGACGCTGGCAAGCAACACCATAATTCTGGCGATAGGTCAGTTCGGCTCCAAGATACTCGTGTATGTAATGCTGAAATTCTACACCAGTATGCTCGGCACCGACGGCTTCGGCGATGTGAACAACATCATCAACGCCTCTTCGCTGCTGATATCCGTGGTAACGCTCTCGATAAACGAGGGTGTGCTTCGCTATGCACTGGACAAAGCCAACAACGGCAAGCACGTCCTGTCCATAGGGCTGAACGTGGCGATAGTGGGGCTTTTGCTGTTCGCGGCGGCGGTGCCGCTGGTGGGGCTGATACCAATGCTCAGCGGCTACCAGTGGCTGATCTATATGTACGTTGCCACCGGCAGCGTAAAGGGCATATGCGCCATTTACGTCCGCGCCCGGGGCAAGGTAAGGCTGTTCGCGATAGACGGCATACTCACCACGATCTCCGTGATACTGCTGAACCTGCTCCTGCTGGGCGTGTTCAGGCTGGGGGTCGTGGGCTACGTTCTGTCGGTGTCCCTCGGCGACCTTATCTCGATAATCTTCCTGACATGGCGCGCAAGGCTGTATAAGCAGTACCGCCCCTTCGGCAACGACCCAATGCTTGCGAAGTCCATGATACATTACAGCATACCGCTCATGCCTACGACGGTCATGTGGTGGATAATCAACGTTTCGGACACGTTCATGGTCACTGCTATACACGGAAGCGCCGCGAACGGCGTGTATTCCTTCGCGTTCAAGTTCCCGAACCTCGCCGCCATCGTGGTGGGAATATTCTCGCAGGCATGGCATATGTCCGCGATTTCCGAGCGTAATTCCCGCAAGATAAGCGAGTTCTACTCCAACGTTTTCAGCATGATGCAGACGGTAATGTACATTGCGGCGGCAGGTATCCTGCTGGTCCTCCGCCCGATAATCATGCCGTTCTTCGGCGGAAAGGGCTTCGAAGGAGCGTATGTATATGTACCGTTCTTGGTCGCGGCGGTGGTGTTCCAGAGCTTCAACAACTTCCTGAGCTCCATTTACGAGGCGTGCAACAAGACCACTCACTCGCTGATCTCCAGCGTTATCGGCGCGGTCAGCAACGTTGTGCTGAATCTTATCCTGCTGAATTCCCCCATGGGAGTGCTGGGCGCGGCGCTTGCCACCCTGATAAGCTATGTGCTGGTTTACATTTTCCGCGCGATAGATACCCGGAAATACCTCTACATGAAGGTAAACTATCCTAAAATGGCTCTGAACCTGCTGCTTATAGGGGTCATGGCGGTCTCCATAATGTGCCTTGACAACGAAACGCTCCAGAACGTCATCAACTGCGTGGTGTTCATCGCCATATGCGCGGTGAACTTCAAGACGGCGCTCCAGGCGGTGAATCTGTTCTTTAAGCGCAAAAGCGGGAAGGCTCCCGCCCCCGGGAAACAGCCCCCCGCCGCAAAATAAAAAGCTGACAGTCGGAGCTGTCAGCCTGGTTTATTTACTGGAGCTTGTTAAGAGTTTTCTCCGCACTGTTCACAACTGAGAGAAGCGCGGGAGCCTTGCTTGCGAATTCCTGCTCGATACGCGCGTTGGTTATCTTCTCGTCCTCGGAGCCTCCGGTGATCCCGGCGGACCTGCCGCGGGCGTCCTCAATGGCAAGCGCCGCTGTGGTAAGGGAGCCCACCTTATCCTCGGGTATACTGAAGCCGTGCTCGTCGTTGCTCCTGCCGGAGCTGTATATCATGCGGAAGCAGCGGTATATTGCAAGCGAAAGGTATGAAAACACTGACTTCGACAGCCCGGTGTTCTTCGCCTTGATGAGTAGCGCAAACAGGATATCCACTGAATTGTTGAGCAGCTTTTTCTGAAAGAACACCGTAAGCCCGGACGGTACCCCGTCGTACTTCTCAGTTTCAGAGCTTTCGGGAAGCTGCTGTTCAGTCACGGAAGCGCCGGTGCTCATCGGCGAGCGGCCGAGCAGATAGTCCACTGAAACGTTATAATAATCAGCGGCGCGCACCAGAAAGTCAAGACCACATTCGCGCTTGCCGTTCTCATAGTGCGACAGAAGCGCCTGAGTTACCTCAAGGTCGGCAGCCGCCTGCTTCTGGCTAAGACCCCGTTCTTTACGCAGCAGCGTCATGATACGAGGGAAGTCTTTATTCATACATTTTCTCCTTAGTGTTTTTTCCCCATGGTTTTCGATTTTTTATATAATGCCATATGGTATATTATAAACTGAATATTCCGATTTGTAAAGTGTCATAATTCACAAAAAAACGACAGCCGGATAGGATATTATACATAATAATTCAGCATAACGCCTGGATTTAGTCGGCAATGCGCCGTTTTTCCCAAAATATTGCGGCGCGGGCTCAGGAATGAGCTTTCGCAAATTAATAAAAAACAATAACTGAAAGGTAAACAAACAGCATGAAAAATTACTATCTGTATTTGATACGGCACGGAATTACCCAGGGTAATCTCGACGGAAAGTACATCGGACAGACAGATCTCGCGCTCTGCCCCGAGGGCGCGGAGCACATTCGTCAGCTTGTAAAAAAGGGGATCTACCCGGACGTTGAGCAGGTGTACACCTCCCCGCTGACCCGCTGCGTTGAAACCGCCGAGATAATCTACCCGCATATTAAGCTTGCCAAGGTGGACGAAATAGCCGAGATGGATTTCGGCGAATTCGAGGGAAAGCGCCAGAATGAGCTGGAGCAGCTCCAGGAGTACACCGAGTGGCTCAAGGGCGGCGCCGAGGCATGTCCTCCAGGCGGCGAGAAATTCGGGGATTTCTCCCTGCGCTGCATAAGCGGACTGGATATAATCTTCCGGGACATGATGAAAAAGGAGCTCAGCCGCGCCGCTGTGATAACCCACGGCGGGGTTATCACGAACCTCCTCGCGGGCTTCGGGCTACCGAAGGGGCACCCCGCCGACTATATGTGCGCCCCGGGCGAGGGCTTCGAGATACTGCTCTCAACATTCCTCTGGCAGAAGGGTCCGGCTTTTGAAATCAGCGGAAGGCTCTGCTGAGAGTTTTTCCTTTATTTATAGTATAAAACCCGCAGTGAATCACTGCAAGACGACAAAAACGGAGGAAATATGACAGTACAGGAATTACAGACCCGGCTATTTGAGCTGGACATACCGCACTACTATTATAATATATGCGGCACCGGCGAGGACGAGGATCAGCGTATCTGCCTGACCAGCGAAAGCGGCAGGTGGCTTGTTTATTACAGCGAGGACGGCAACCGCCTGGAGCTCAGCGACTACGGCACTGAGGAGGAAGCGTGCGCCGACTGCTTCAGCAGGCTTTCACAGGCGGAATGATGAAGAGGATAAGCGCATTTTTACGCGCCGCGGCGGCAGTCCTGGCGACGGTGGCTCTGACGGGCTGCGCCCCCGCCGAGCCCAGCGAGCCGCTCACCGTTGACCTGTCCCCTCAGGCGCAGGAGGACTGCGTAACTCCGCCGTTCTGGGTGGTCGAGGACGACTCCACGGGGGCGCAGATATTCATGCTGGGAAGCATGCACGCCGGGAACTCCGGCACAAAATACCCGGACTATGTGATGGAAGCCTTCAACAACAGCTCCTGGGTCGCTCCGGAAATGGACACTGTTTCGTTCGCGCAGAACGCTTCGCTCCAGAGGAAATGCGCCGCCTACCTCCGGCTGGAAGGCACGGACATGGAGCAGCTCCTGGGGGATTCCTACGCGGAGACCCTCAGATTTTTCACCGAAAATGGGATTTACCGGCAGGGCATGGAAAGCTTCTGCCCATTCTACTGGGCTTCCGCCGCAAGCTCGCTGGTGACTGACGGCGCGGGGCTGGATTCGTCCTATGGCACGGAATCGTTGCTCCTGGACCTTGCGCACAGCAAGCGTAAGGAAATACGCGAGATAGAGGGCGGCGAGGCGCAGTACAGAATGATGGGAGAGATCCCGCTGAGCATACAGCTTTCCACCCTCGCCGAGTGCGTGGGAGACGACAGCGTGGCGGCTCAGGCGGAGGACACACGGCATCTTTACGCGGCATGGAGCAGCTTCGACGACGAATTTTTCCGGGGGCTTTCAGTCTACGACCCGGAAACCGTGGACAATCCCGAGGACTGGGAGAAATACTACGACCTGATGTACGCGTCCCGGCAGAAGCAGATGGCGCAGTTCGTCACGGACAGCCTGGAGGCGGGGGAGCTTGGATTCGTGTTTGTGGGGACAATGCATTTCTATGCCGAGCCGTCCATAATCACGCTTCTGGAGGAAGCCGGGTATACCATCAGCGCCATAATTCCGGAAAAATCGGCGGACGAGGCGGCATAATCCGGCGGCGGCGGGAATATATTTCAGCATAAGCTTATAAAGCATGAAAGGAGCCGCTATGCTGAAAAATCTTCTTAACCGCCGCCCCTCTGCGGACAAGCTGCGCGAGCGCGAGCTCATGCGGGAATATTCCTCGCTGGTGGACAGGCTGTCGCAGATACGCGTCTGCTTCGACTACGCGGAAAGCGACGAGGAAATAGACGCGCTGATATACGAGGAAAACGCCGTGCTTTGCAGGCTGAGGTCGGTCTACCTGCGGGCGCGGGACTGCGGTATCCGCGTGGAGTTCCCGGACAGATAAATTTTTTTAGAAAATCTCGGTTTTTTTCGAAAAAGGGCTTGACAAAGACGAAATAATGTGCTATAATATACAAGTCGTCAGGAACTAGAAAAGTTTCAGTGAACGGCAAGCCTTTATCGCTGGTGTAGCTCAGCTGGTAGAGCAGCTGATTTGTAATCAGCAGGTCGGGGGTTCGAATCCGTCCACCAGCTCCATTTTTTAAATGGAACAACAATCGAATATGTGGGAGCTTTCCCGAGTGGCCAAAGGGGACAGACTGTAAATCTGCTGCGTCATGCTTCGGTGGTTCGAATCCACCAGCTCCCACCAAGAAGAACACCTCAATTTTGTTGAGGTGTTCTTCTTTTTGTGATATGAATTTAGCCGCCGTACTATGTAACAGTACGGCGGTCTCGTTTTATTTGCCGGAATTCTCCGAGGGCGCGGCAGGCTGGGAGCATACCCCCGCAAAGATCCAGAAAAGCGAGGAATACGCGGCGGCGCTGTCGTTCACTATCCCCATGACCAGGAAGCACGCCAGCGAGATAATCACGCCCGCCCGCACCGGGTCGCGCAGAGCCGGGAATAATCCGCGCTTCACCGCTATGAACGCCAGGCACGCGAACAAAATCAGCGCCGGGATCCCATCCGACAGCGCGATTCCGAGATACATACAATGCGGCTTGTCCGTCAGAAGCGCCGTAGTGCCGTGGGTGTTTAACATTCCCACAATATCGTCCTGCGGGAACCAGAACGCAAACTGCCCTTCCCCGACTCCTTTAAAAATGCAGTTTTTGAGTATCGGCAGGCTGTTCAGCCAGATATACCCGCGCCCGGTGCCGAACGAATAGAACCGCGACAGCTCCGGGAACGCGCTCTTTGAGGGCTCCGGGTCAAGGTAGCCGTTCAGACCAATGTAGATTATCTCGCCGTCCAGCGCCTGGAATTCTATCGTGTCGTCATAGCCCAGGTCAAACTGGAGGAGCCCCCCGCTCAGCCTTGCGGAAGCAGAGGAAAACTCCCCCGGGAACGGCGTCATTTTCTCACCAAGGGCGCACAGATACTCGCCGTTTCCGGAAGCCTCCGCGCCGTCCTCCGTGAGCTTTACCGTCAGCGTATCATCTCCGCTGTACAGCGTGAGAGTATCGCCGGAAATGTCTATATCCGTCAGGAGGAAACATTCTCCCGGGGCGTAAACTCCTGCGTTTTCTGCGGAGATTTGAAGCGAACGGAGAGTTCCGCTGAAATTGACCGCAAGCATTACCGCAAACGGAGCCAGCGCCAGCAGCGAATACAGCGCCCGCCTGTTCCTGCACGACGTAAAGAGGATCAGCGCGGCGCACAGCACCGCCGCGATACCAAGCCCCGCAAACGCCGCCGTGGAATACGACGTGACCGTGATACACGCCATAACTCCCGCCGCCAGCGAAAAAACAGCGCGCAGCGCCGGCTTTTCCGCGCGTATCCCCGACAGCAGGAGCACCGGGAACAGCAAAACGCTGAATTCCCCGCATACCGCCGAATTGCCGAAAAGGAGCGCCGTCCCGGTGCGTTCGTCAGTGACCCCCCAGACAAGCTGGGTCATCTGCTGCCCGGAGATTCGCTCTGTCAGGTAGAACACCGTCATGATTCCCGCCGCCGCAAGCGCGCCAAACGATATCAGCCGGATTTTGTCCCCGCGGAGCCAGCAGTACGCCGCCAGATACAGCAGGATATAGCCGATAAGCGCCGCGATTCCCTCGCTCTGGGTCGCGAAGCCCCAGAATGAGACCTCGCCATGCTGCGAAAACACAGCCGAGATCACCGACATCAGCAGAAGCCCGCCGCAGAAAATCATGGGCAGCCTCGCGGATTTCTCGTGAACAAACGGCGAGGGCAGCGGGTGATCCGGGAATATCCTCTCCCCCGCCCAGTACAGCAGGAGTATACAGCCTGCCGCAAACACGAAGATCTCGCGCGTCCGCTGGCAGTGGTCGATAAGGATACCGCCGCCGTTGGGTGCCAGCGGCAGCTCGCATTCATGCAGGATGATCTCCACCGAGCCGACAATGACCGGCATAAGCGCGATGACCGCCGCGATCACCGCCGCCGGAAGCCATGTGTAAAGCGGCGCTTTAGTTTTTTTCTTCTTTTTTTCTGCTCCCATCTCACCAGCTCCATACAGTTCTTTTTTAGGAAGTGCTGATTAAATCTGGTGCGCGGAGGTCGCAGCAAACCTTTCGTCAAATCATACAATGAGAAGCGGTCGACGGAAGCATTAGCGTTTTATAGTCAACAACTGACGATGCAAAGCTGGTTTGTCTTTAGTTTTGTGAAGCACGAAACAAATCCGTTAAGCAATCTTGTGATTTTTTGCGCCAAGCTGTCAGGCGCGATTTAATCAGCGCTTCCTTAATTATATCCTATTGTCTGTCAAATGTCAACCGCCCGGGGGATTATGCCCGAGCAGGCTCCACGGGCGGGGTTCCATCTGCGTCTAACGCCCGCCACCCGATACGAATGAAAAGGTGTATTGTTATGATGTTATTCTTATCGGCAGTGACACCTTGCATTTCTTCGAAATCTTTAAGCGTTTCGGGTTATGTTTTGACGTATTTTATAATGTTGATTCCATGAAGAAATGCAGTTTTTTGCAGTCAGCGAAGATATAATATAAGACTCAGGGGATACCCCCCATATTAAGATCCTCGCGAAAAATCACAGAGGATAATCATTGAAAGGAGAAAAAATATGTCCGCAATTACGATCACACTCACAGGAACAGAAAAGGCAGCGCCAAAAATCGACGGTGCTAATGCGTTTATACGCAACGACGGCGTTAATGTAATTTATGCCGCCAAAAAGTCGGGAATAATCCCGGGAGCAGATGGAGTTATATCTATACCGGCAGGGACTTCGGCAGCAATTTACGGTATAAACGGAGGGTTCTATCTGCTGGGCACAGGCTCGGCGATGGTAGTGTCCAGCGATTATACTGAATCCCCTTTTAAATCCTCAGCGCAGAGCGGCTCAGGCGCTGATGAAACGGCTAGAGCCGCAATAAATTCCCACATTGCAAACACCGAGATGCACATCACCACAGCAGAAAAGGCAGCGTGGAATGCAAAGGCAGAGTTATCTGACATTCCAACATCTCTTCCCGCAAATGGCGGAAACGCTGACACCCTGGGCGGACTCTCACCAGATGAATTTGTCAGAAATAATGGTACCATTCGCTTTATTCCATTTAATATGAAGTATCGCGAAGAAAATGGGAAAATATGCCTTTATTCGGATGATGATTCGGTTTCCCGCGGAATATACATAAGGAATCAAACCGGTACCGATTTGAAAATATGCATTCTTGTATCAGCAACCGGAACTGGAGCACTCTGCCAGTGCGGCTATGGCACTGGTATGTATCCTGGAATACAGGACACCGGTGATGGAAGAGAATGGTTTGACAACAAGGGAATTCCGACTACTCCTACGGTCTTTGAAATGAATGTTCCGGCAGGAAAGCTGGGGTACTTTGGATTTTACGGGGTATCAGAATCCGCTACTGTGATTCTCTATGATGCCAAGTGTCCCAGTCACAGTTTCTGATGCTTCACCTATAACATCGCATAATTCCTGACACAAAAATCACCCTCTGCCTGACAAGCAGAGGGTGAAATAATATTGCGTTATTACCCCTGGTTTTTATGAGTTAGGACAAGAAGTCCATTTTCATCATATTCCCAGTTGTTCAGCAAGTCGCCATAAGGTTCAGATGCCAGTTCGGAAAGATAGCTGTTAAGCTGGTCGCCAGTAGTATCACTGACGGCAGCTCCATCGAGGATCGCTCCATCGGCTCCGTATATTGAATAACAATTTATAATGATATTCGAATCATAACTGGATATTCCTCCAGTTGCGGGACCATCAGTTGATGCATAAGATACACTGTTTATTATTGTACCCGTCATATTGTCGGCGATTCCACCGGCTCTCGTGTCGCCATGAATGAAACCAGTCACGACACAGTTTATAATTTTAGCATTATTTGCGCCATGAGAGGATATTCCGCCAACACAGTTGCCGGTTACATTGCAGTCAGTCATAACAACATTTTCTACTGTGCCTGCCAGTTTCCCAAAGAACCCTACATCTTCACCTGAACGATTTATAGTTACATTGGATATTCGGAACCCATCTCCATCGTAGTTTCCATAGAATAGCGCTCCATCAGGCATAATTCCAATAGGCGTCCAGTTTTCTTCACTGCTTAGGTCAATATCCGAGGTTTGGCGCACATATTCTCCCTCAAAGCCGTACCCGTTATTTACCATATCTCTGAACAACCGAATATCGCTTTCTGTGGAAATAAGATATGGATCATTTATCGTTCCGCTGCCTGCAAAATTTAGTTTCGGAAGGATATGATCCGTTCCTGACGCGCCGAGGCATAATAGAATAAAGACAGCTTCCGCTGCAGCATATGCTGCCAGCTTATGTCTTGACTTTATAAGTGCCGTACAGATAAGATAATTCAGCACTGCAAGCACTAATGATACCGTAACATAGATCACCATCAATTTAGCAGAATCCGCTGACGGTAAAAGCCGCAAAATTGTATCCTTGACATAGTAATGGTTCAGATATACCGATAGACTGAATACGCCGAGAAAATTCCAGACGCTTCCTCTAAATATCTTCCTTCCAAGACTTCTGCTGCTGAACGAAACAGACACCAGCACAAGTATCAGCGGCAGAATAAAGAAATCACAGCTGTCTGATTCACCGTGAAATATGGCATAGGCAATAATGCTGAAAAGGCAAATTGGCTCAGCTATATTAAACAGTATATCGTATTTTCTGCTTTCCATACTGTCAATGCGCTCAGTTATCGTATAGGCAACAATACCAAGAAAAATATCTGCAAAGCCTCTCAGTAACCCCTTATATCCAAGACCAAGCCATTTACCTGGGTGATTGATAAAACCTTCTGTATAAAACATATAGCCATATATTACCACTGCCAATATCGGAGCAATATATTTCACAAGCAGATCTCTTTTCTTGCAAAACAGCGGGAAAAGCAGGAAGCTTGCAAACAGCAGCACAGAGATATACCAGGTAACGCCAGTAGCAATATTACCGCTAAATCCTAACATCTGAAGTCCGAACAATTCTATCGGAATATCCCTTATATCAGTAAGTATCTTTACAGCGTCAAATCTGCCAACCGAAGTAATGACAATAGAAAATAGTGCTGCCACCAGTATGTACGGGAAAAAGGATTTTATTTTTCTGGTAAATACTTTTATGTTTTCATCATATATGCTTTTGCTACAGTTATCAGAAGTCAAAGAACGTCCCGATTTCTTAGCCAGAAGATATCCTGAAACCACAAAGTAGAATTCCACTGCAATATATCCGGAAAGAAAATACGTATTGTTTCCCCGGAATAATTCAACAGAATGATGAAGTAGTATTATTATAGCAAATAAAAATTTCAGAAAATCAACAAAACCATTTCGCTTTTCCATTTTTCCTCCCGCTTGCCTTAGATGCTAAAAGCACATATGCCCTCTGCCTGAAATATCCAGGCAGAGAGTCCTGTGGTACTAAATTTTATTCTGAACAGCCCATAAAGATGTCAGAGTTATTCCGCGCGCTCCAGAGTGATCTTATCAATAATGACGGTTCCGTCGGATTCATTTATCAGTCTGAACTCAACGTCTTTAACATCTTCATCGAAATTGCATATATACTCTATGCGGCTATCGTTCTGCTGAACCTTCCTTACAGAGTAATACTTATCATTAGTGTTGGAATAAACATCAAATTTTACGGAACCCATTCCCTCACCTTCATAGATTACCACATACTCGCCTTTTTCGATGCTGTAATATGGGCCATACTGAATTCCACCTGCAGGAACAAGCTTACTATACATACTGCTTGAGTCAACTTCGTCAGAAGATGCTCCTCCAGTAACATATATTTTATCAATGGGTATAATGTAATCCCAGCTACCCGTGTGCTTGAGCGTATCACGCGACTGATCAGCCTCATATGTATTAAGGAGCATATAAGAATAATTGCTGGTCAGGAGTTTCTCATTGAAAGCATTTACGAATTCATCGGACATTATCATCTCTGGAGCGATATAGAAATTACTGTATCGTTTAGAAAGATACTCGTCCTGCGAGAAAGGCCCAAGATCAAATTGCGCTTCGATATACTTATCTTCGTAAATGCGAAGATCATGTTCGCTCATATCCTCTATGTCTGTGGTGAAATCTCTGTCAACGAAGTAGTTGCAGTCAAGCTTGGCGGTGGAGGATTCTGAAATTATGACATTCTGATTTTCACCATTGACTTCTCCAGAAAAAACACAATTCTCAATTCTTCCGTGGAATACATATGCCAGCGTGCCACAGTTCTCTCCGCTGATCGTAGTATCAGATGAGCAGTTAATTATAACACTGTCACCCGTAGAGCAGTTGGCAGCAAAAGCAGCGCTGTTCTTGCCATTTATTTCTCCGCCAATAAGGTCGAGATTATATAGCGCACCGTTCATAAATCCAAATAGGGCTGCATTATTCAGTCTCTGCGACTTAGAAATGCTTATATTTTTAATTGCACAGCCATTGCCGTTAAACTGACCACTGAAAGAGTATCCTTTCTCGAAATTCCCGATAGGCGTCCACTCGATATTCTTTAGGTCGATGTCGTTATCCAGACGCATATATCTTCCAAGGAAATTCCAGCCATCATTCACCTTTCTTTCAAATTCCTGAAGATCAGCAGCAGATTTAAGGATATAAGGCGCATCCTGACCGCCACGATCCTCAATAAATATATCAGACTTACTGTCAGAATCAAGCTCCCAGATCTGGAAACTTGTGCTGTTGTCGTCCGAGAAGGTTCCTATATTTTTATAACCGTACATATAGCCCATCTCGGTTATTTCCTTAAGCAGAGCACTGTATTCCTCATTTTCATATGTGGAATTGCTCGATACCAGAAGGCATTGGGGCTTGATCTCCTTTATCTGTTCAGGATCATTGAGAAGCGACTCGTAATCCTTGGGGGAGCTCCAGTTGACGAGAACAGCCTTTATCGCATCAACATCGACGGAATCGTCCGCGTCAGAGGTATCGTCTTCCTCAGGTTCCTCATAACACTCCGGAACTGTCGGGAAACAAAAGACATTATCCTCGACATTTATTTTTTCTTCCAAGACAGAGTAAAGCTCCTTTGATACCTGCGTATATAGCTCATCGTTTTCTCTTCTGGACATTGCAACAGAAGATTCAAAGGGCCAGGCATATTCTTTAAGGTTTACAAGCTGAACACATATCAGTGAAAACACGCATACAAACGGCACAATAGTAAGGATACTCTTAACTATACTGGTGTTTTTCATGATTCTAACCACACTTTCTATACATATAATCAGCCAAAGAGCATATAAGGAGACATTTTCCAGGATAGTAGTCCAGGTGAGCTCACTATGCACGGTAGTGAATATAGACAGCGTACCATTATCCTGAAGCGAGAATGGAATGAACAAGAGTACGAAACAAGTAAGATACAGCATATCCCAGCAGGTAAGTTTCTCTTTTTCACGCGAGCAAATGATGAAATCCAGCAATGGTACGATAAGGAACACCAGAGTATATGTATAGCTGAACGAGGGGAGCATTATCATGCACATACACAGCAGGCATGACACCTTCCATCTCTCAAAGCCCTTGGTGAAGAAACCGAATATTACAGGAATCAACATGAGTGCCATCAGCGGCAGATTAAGAACTGTGAAATCCAGATCCGTTATACGGGTAAAGATATCGGTTATGCTGGCAATACTCAGCTTATATCCGTAGTGATCCACAGAAAATTCGTCTGAAGCATTCAGAATATTATGAATCAGTGCAAAAATGCTTCTATTGCCTTCTGAAAACAGCAAAAACGGCACAAAGAATATCAGCACGCCATATATGCAGCATAAAATGGCGTCCTTATATTTCTTTTCCCGAAGCAGAAGCAGTCCAAAGCAAACGACATATATCTTCATGGAGGTGGCTATTGCAAGACATATCAGCGCTATATTCCTTGTCAGCCTGTCCTCTGAACGATAACCGAAATAGAATACCAACAGAAAATCAATGCACAGTAGTATAGAGTTTCCTCTTTCTATTGAAAATAAGAAAGGGGTTGAGAACATAACGATAAATGCAAATGTAAATGCCTCTACCTTGTTCTTGCTGTAATACTTACAGATCACCAACACAAAGAACACCAGCGAAATCAAAATATATGCATAGAGAAGGAGCTTTCCCAGCTGATATTCCCTTGTATATACCGTTCCCTTATCTTTCAGGATACTTTTAGGGATGAAATGTCCCAGAAAACCATAAATAGCATTCATAAGCGGTGGATAAATTACACCCTTATCATAAGGCTCACGCCCGTATTGAATACTGTTGAAAAAATCCATGAAAGTATCGCCGCGGTTAAAGAATAAAAGATTTTCGATACTTCTTCCACGGGTTACATAGCCTAAAAACAGCGCCACTGCTATTGAAACCAGCATACAGGTGCAGAATATACAAGGCACCGGCTGTTCCCTAAAACGCCTTAAAATGGCTTTATACCAATGTGTAAGTGTCTGTGTAAGCCTGTTCATGAGTTCATTTTTTTCCTTTCTGTCTGTAAGCCCAGAATTTATTGATCACAAAGTTTATCGGCACATTTACAAAAATGTTAAGGATCGGCGCAAGGTCAACGGCAAGGTCATGATTTTCTATGCCTATTCCCCATCCGTTAATAAGTTCGGTAAGCGGCGGTGTGAATTGTTCTATCTTTATAAGGTCTATCCACATTACCAGCAGAAGATTATTGAGCAGCAGACCGGTAAATGCGTAAGCCGCATAGGTCTTAAGCAGCACCTTCCACCATACTCTGTGTTCCTTTTCCTCATCTTCCTTGAAAACGACTTTATTCTGCCAGAAAAACGCATTAAGCACGCTGATGACAAATGCAATAATACTAGCGACAAGATAGTGCCCGCCGAGCCATACTACAAACATATAGATCACTTGTGAGATCAGTGTATTGGTCAACCCAACGATACCAAATTTAATAAATTGTATCAGTGACTTCATTCGTTACCATCCTTTATGTGGAAAATATGATCTTTACAAAATTGCCATAAAATTACCATCTGTGATTTTACTCATCCGAAGATAATTATAGCTTTTTTTTCGACATATTGCAATATGCTGAAACAAATACTGTTTATTCTTACAAAATAATCGAAACAAGACCACTCTATTTGCACACATTTATGAAGAGAACACCTCAATATAGCTTATCCCGATGAATTCTTCGCTGTTGTTGAGCGTTCTGAATTCCACAGCACTGATATTGCCTATGCCGTGGGTGTCAAATGTATATACCACTTCGCTGGCTTCTTCAGATACAACTGTGATATCTACTTTTTCAGTACCGCCGTTATAGGTTACATCAAAGTCTGCTGCTGTAAGGTTGTCACCGTATATCTTTACAGTATAGCTTGCTGCATCAAGCGTGGTGTACGGTCCATATTGTATCGTTCCCGGAGCTATCGTGGTCATGTTAATATCAGCCGTACTTTCACCAAGGTAATATAACTGATCGTGTCCGAATACTTCAGTGTTTTCAAAAGCTTTCAGGACCTCGGGGTTCTTTATGATCTCATTTCGGCTGATGTAGTCACGCATATCAGCGAAGCTTAGATTCCCGTTTTCGCTGGTGGTGAAGTCAACATCAAGGATATTGCCGAGCTGTTCATGGAGCGATGAAAGCTGCTCCGGAGTGTAGGCTCTGTTGTCGATATACAGTCCGGTAAAGCCGGCTTCGCATATTGTATGAATCATGATATCCGCCGGCAGAGAAGCAACATTGCGGTTCCATGCGTCACCCTCCCGGCCCTTTGTGCCGCCGTAGCTCCAGTAAAGGCTTTTTGAACTGATATAGCCTGCATACAGGTGATAATCGTTCATATTGTTCTGCGAACCCGCCTCGGGGGTCGCGTGATAGGGAAGCTGGAATATCATTGCGTTTTCACCCATGACTTCTTCAATATGCTGCACGAAATTCTTATCCGACTGGTACTGTGAATTATAGTATTCAAAATCGTTATCGTGGGAACCATATTCGGGAATGAGCTCCGCAACGGATACAGCTCCGAAAACAAGCACAGCGCTCAGGGCAATTATTTTCACCTTTCGTGAACGCTTCGAAATAATGCTGCGGTAAAATTCCTGCAGCCCAAGGCAAAGCACCACAATACTGATAAACATGATAAATATGGAGATTCTGTTAAATCCGCGGAGCATATGGAAAAACAGCGACATAAGGCTGCAAAATCCGCCGACTGTCGCAAATAAAACTGCGCAAATATTCATTCTGGTCAAAACAAAAAGGCTCCTTTCGCCTTCTTTGGAGTCCTTTTTCAGCAATAGCGCAAGACAAATAATGAATCCAGCTATTCCAGCTATGCCAAGATATGCACCCTGATTTTCGTTTACAAGGGGCATTGAGGAATTATACCGATCGATCACAGACTGAAGCTTTTCTATTCCATGACCGCTTAGGGGCATGAAAAGCTGCGCTATTTTGAGAGAGTATATTTCTCCGTCTGCAGTGTTTCTGAGAACAGCGGACGCATTTGCTCCATTTTTCAGTGAGTATATGAGCGAAGGAGCAAGTGCCAGCGCAGAGAAAACAACTATAAGGCAGATATTTGCCAAGGGTGCCAATACAGACCTGAGCTTTTTTTCAGTGAACAAATTGCATATGGCAGAAACGCACAGGAAAAAGCAGGTAAAAAAAGCATAGTAGCCTATACCGTTATTTGCAATCAGCAGGCAGAACAATACTGACAGAAGGTTTTTACGGTTCTTAAAGAACTCCTTTCCGAAAACGAAGTAGGCATCGTCCTTTTCACAGCACCACACACACAGCAGCACAGAAATAGGGACAAAGTAGCAGGCGGCAAGGGAGAAATGATTAACATTCCTGTAAAAAATATAAGGGGTAAGCGAGTAAATAACGGCGCCAAAGGAAGCCAGCACTCGGTTTGTTTTCAGCTTTCTCATAGCATAAAATGCAGAAACCGCGCACATTGGGAAAACCAGTATATACCTGATATTATTTACGATCACTGCGTCCTTTATAAACAGAGAAAGCACCCAGATAACAGCCATGTCAAAGTTCATCAACATATTGGCGCTGAAATCAAAGGATGACGAGCCGAACGGTGCACCAATCTTATCGTTATACCAGAACCAGCCTGTCTCTCCTATAAGCTTTGTAGATACAAGACCGGTAAAATCATCGCCACCGCCGTAGGAAAACGGAGTCGCGACCCCGTACTTTGCAAATCCCAAAAAAATGCAGGCGATAACGCTCACACAAACTGCAAGAGCTGCTCCCAGTATAATATCATAATTGAGTCTTTTCTTGGCTGTCATTTTTCTCTCCCGATATAGTCATATTCTGTTTATCAAAGAACAGATACGTTCGATGATAGTGTTCCACCGATAATTACTTTCTACATACGCTATACAGTTTTCCTGCATTTCGGAATACTGCTGCGAATGTCCCAGCAAGTAGTCCGTACAGCCCTCGAATTCGAAATAATCGGTGTAGTAAAGTCCGCCGCTGCTTCTTAAGCAGTGATCCTTCAAAACTGGACAGCTCCCGTTAACCAGTACAGGAACCCCCAGTGCCATTGCCTCCAGCACTGATATTGACAGACTTTCATACTTTGAGGGAAGCACAAGGAACCTGGCGCCCTTTATTCCGTTGAACTTGTCCTCGTCACTGACGAATCCAAGGGAGATGATATCGTCTGTTTCAGGGATACTGCACGCTGCCTTTCCCATCAGTATCAGCTTTAAGTTATTGCTGTGGCGTTTTTTATATTCGGTAAAGTATGTGAACAACTGAGGGCAGTTCTTTCCCTCATCTATTCTTCCAACGTATATCATATAGTCATCATACACGCCGAATTTCTTTCTGAATTCCATTTCGTTGATATTTTCGGGAACATCAACGCCTGCACCGAGCACATCAGTCATTATGCCAGAATTATTGAACAAACCGTTTACAAGCTGTTTTTCCTTGTTTGTAAGGAAAATAAAGCCCTTGGGGATGTTGAACAGCTTTCGGTACGTTTCAAAATGAATAAACGGTTCATCGTGGGCTGTGGGAATGAATATGGATTTCTCTGCGACTTCAGGAAGCCCAAATACTGTAAGGTAATAAAGGTATGTCACAAATATGAACACGTCATAGTCATTCTTGTGCATGGCAATGTACTCTATTGCTTTCGGGCAGCAGGGTCCCTGCTTTTCAAACCAGACCTTTTCCTTTCCGACGTCTGTATTTCCAAGAGAAACGCTCCGCAGATACTCTGCATTAAACTGGTCAAAATCCCGAGCACGGCAGCTTTCTGTCGGGAAACGGAGAACATGTACCCCGTTCAGGGTTTCTTCATCAGCCGTGTAGTAGTTTTGCCATGTGGTGTAATCCAACGCCTTTGTGGTTATTATATCTACGTCAAAAAAATCAATAAGCCGCTCGGCTATCTGTCTGGTATATAGTTCAGATCCACCATTTACTTCAAGGCCGTATCTCTGATTGACCAGCGCTATTTTCTTTCGCATTACCGATCACCTCATTAAAAAATTGAACATATTTTTTGATTATCACATTCCATGAAAAATTATCGCAGACATAGTTTCTTCCATTCTGACCCATCAAATCTGCAATGTCATCATGTGCTGTGAGATAATTCAGGCATCCTTCAAATTCAAAATAATTGCTGAAATAAAGACCGCCCTGTGATTCGCAGACAAAATTCTTGGTAACAGCACAATCGCTATGAACTAGGACAGGTCTGCCGCAAAGCCAGCTTTCCATTATGACAAGGGAGAAGCTTTCATTTTTTGAAGGCTGACAAAGCAGCTGTGCCGCTGCTGCTGCATTATATTTGTCTTGTATATCCACAAAGCCCAGATCAATGATGCGTTTGTTCCTGACAAGCTCCAAAGGAAGCTCAATGTTCCCACCGCCTATGAGAACAAGCCTCATGTCCGTTTGCTGTCTTTTAATATATTCAGAGAAGTAGGTCACCAACGTATGAACGTTCTTGCCCATATCCTTTCGCCCGGCATAAAGCACAAACGGCGATGTGATACCAAACTTTTCCCGGAATGCGTTTGCGCTGCCGGCAATATTCGTTTCCATTCCTATTCCCATGACGATCTGCCTTGTCCGGCTCAAATCAAAAACCCGGTTAGCAAGCTCGTATTCCGGGCGGGCGTTATATACTATTCCCGCTGCATTTTCAAACACCGGTTTAAATCTCTTTATATAAAGGTACGCTTCATCATGAAAGCAGGGAATGAGCACTGATTTTTCAGGGCAGACCTGTATTCCATAGTACGTCGTGCCAAACATATACGGGATAAATACGAACAGAGAGTAGTCGCCGCTGCGTTCCCTGATATATGAATATAGCTCATCACTGTTTATCATCTGTTCTGTGAATATTCTTTCCTCGTCATCAGTCAGTGCCGAGTGGTTCATCAGCTTGAGATTAACGGCGTCAAATGAGGATGTGTCGCGTTTTCTTACTTTGAATCTCCGGATCGTAAATCCGTGTACGGTGCCTGTGCCCTCCGGATAGAAATTTATGTTCCAATCTGCAGAGAACTCTTTCACACAGGTCGTAAGTATTTCTACTTCAATTCCGCTTTCATGGAGATGTGTCGAAAGCCCCCTTAGCTCCATTTCGGCCCCGCCGGGGATATTTTCGCTATACCACGGGATCACAAATCCTATTTTTTTCATCAGCTTCCCTCCGGAACATCTGTTTTTTTCTGTTTTATGAAACGATCCAGCTGCTGCTCGAACATTGCCCTTACTCTTGAGTACTCAAAGTGCTTCAGTCTTTCATTCTGCCCGTTGATTATTTCCTTTCGGAGCTCGCCGTCAGAAACGACCCTGTCTATCAGCATCGCAGTTTGTATCGGATCCTTTTCTGAAATAAGCAGTCCCTCTCCGCCGAGAGTATCGCCGATAGCACTGCTGTCATAAGCGATGATCGGTACTTTAAAAAACATGGATTCCACCAGCGGGACACAAAATCCCTCGTGCTCACTCATGCACAGAAATACTGTAGCCAGGCGATACCATGCAAGAATAGAAGCAAAGCTGATATGCCCCGTAAAAATAACATCATCGATCAGGAGTTCCTCGACATACTTCTTCAGCTTTCTGCTATAATTCTCCATTCCATTGTCTGAGCCAGCGAGGATAAGTCGGGATCTGGGATTGATATATTTCTTGTAATAGGCAAACGCAGCTATTACGTCCTCCTGTTTCTTGTTAGGGGCGATCCTTCCCACAAACAGGATATTTACATATCCATCACCGGAATAGCGATCCAGAACTTTCTGATCCGGAGTCTTTTCATAGTCAGAAAATGGTATAAGCACCGGACGAACGGATATATCGCAACTGTAACCCATCTTTTTGAGCTCAGAAGCATTATAGGAGGAATCTGCGATCACTGCCTCGATTATTTCAGCAAGATCTTTTGTACCCTTATAACCATATTCCGTCAAGCTTTGTGCCTGTCTGCTGTATTCCTCAAAAAAAACGGGCGGCGTGATGTTGTGATATATCATCATCTTCCTGCCACTCATTTTTGGTAGTTTATAGCAGAGCTCCGTACCCGTGCTATGATTAAGTATAATGATATCTGACGGGTCGGTTTTGGGGAGCTTGGCAAGCGGGTGTATAAACGGGTCGGAAATGCGTGGGTCGATATTCTCTGCATATATTCCTGTCTTGTAACCCATGTCCGCGATAACCGGAGCCAGCGCCCGGGCGTCATTGCTGACTGCGTCACCAATAGAAACTGTGGGCATGATCTGTATAACCTTCATGTTATCTCTCCGCTTCTGAATTCTTCAGTTTTCTGTTCTCGGCTTCTAATGCCCTTATTCTTTCATTTAAAGCCTGTATGTCGGCATGAGCTGTCTTAAGCTGGAGTTCAATAGTGGAAATTTTGTCGTACATTTCGTTTATATGAGTTATATCGCTTCCGGTATTGGCTCCGGCCTTTACCAGTTCCATCAGCGAACCGGCAGTTCTTACTGCGGCAGAGTTGAACTCGTTCTGCGACGCAACGACAGGCTCAATATAGAATTTGGTGAACTTCCTGATTATCCTTTTTATAAATACGACCAGCTTGTTTCCATCAAGAGGTCTGTATCCTGCAACATGAGAGACATTATCCATATATGCCAGATTTTTTTCAGCGCCCTCAAAGGAAACTGCCTCGCTTTCGTTATCAGAGCATAACGGAGCTGATACATCCTTAAATGACAACATATCGTAAGTGTAACCCTTGGCCTTTATCTCTTCACGTATTTCCTGCATTATTGCTTCTATATTAACAGACATTTTTTCCTACTTTCTTGCAACTACAGCATAATCCTGGCTACCGAACAGCATATTCTGTATCTTGCACATAACATGGTTGAATTCGTCCTCGCCTTTGATCGGCGGTATAGTGATATCTGGTCGGCTTGCCTCTGTGTAAATGACATCCACATCCCTGAAGCCGGAATTTTTCAGGAGATATCTCATCGTTTCCGGATGAACCGGCTTAATATGAGATGGGTCTAGATAAAATGCATTTACATATATGGACAGCGACTGTGGATTTGGCGTTTCCATTATGAGGACGCCGCCCTCCGGAAGCTTAGTATATGCCGTATCTATAAGGTTTACTATCTGAGAAACAGTCATGTGTTCAATAACTTGCCCAGCAAAAATGCCGTCAAAGCCATTTTCTGAGGATAGATACGCTATACCGTCCATGCAGACTGCATTAAGTCCTTTTTCAGTGCAGTAATCCACAAAGGGCTCGTAAAAGTCAACTCCAGTGGCAAGAATACCATTGTCCCGCATTATTTCCAGGAATTCTCCTCTGCCGCACCCAATATCCAGCACTTTCCTGCATTGGCTAAAGTATGGCAAATACTCGATCTGGCGCTTCTTTATAAGCTCCCTGGAACCTCTGAAGTAGTTCTCAAAATCGAAATAATCTATTGCAGAATAGCTTTCTCCTGATGGATCTGCACTTGCTGCGGATCCCACATCAGGAGCGTTTTTGGCATTAACTGAGATCTGTGCGTCTGCTCCGCAGCCGACATTGGCTTTCCTGATACGATTAAGCATAAAGCTGAGCCTGTCATATTCACTCACAAGCCGCGCCATCTCCGTGTTAAGATTCTGGATATTGATAATGACCTTGTCGTATCCGTCAAGCATAGCATTGATATTTTGCACATTCTCAGATAAAGTCTCATTGTTCCTGATCAATGCTTCGATTCTATCAAATTGCTGCTGCTGTAAAATCACGCTTTTCTCTGACTGCTTCTGAAGCAAGTCTATTCTTTCGGACATCTGTGAGATCTGTTGATCTGTTTCCGGATACAGTCTTTTGCCTAGCTTATGAAACGGACTGAAAAGTATCCTTAGTATTCTGGTTATCTTACTCATATATCATTTGCCCCGATACATTTCTGGTTTAAAGGTTCCATTGGTGCTCTATACGGGATATGCCTACATCGCTGACCGGAGAGACCATTTCAAAGCTGCATGCTTCTCTGTAATAATCCACAGGAATACCGTTCTCGCTTTCAATTGCAATATCGACAAGGTATTCTCCGGGAAGCAGGCTGACATTCTTCAATAATATCTCTGCCACGCCATTTTGGCTGAGACTAAACTGTGCGATACCGTCTATCCTTGTGTTTGTGCCATAACACTGTACACCGTCCCTATTGAATATACCTATTCCGAAAACGGCATTCGATACCTGCTGAAAAACGCGATAATCAAAGCTTATAATTATATCTGCGCCTGTTCTGAATACCCTGCGTTTCTCATTATTGATATCTGTTATCTTTAAGGAGGTGATCTCTGCGCTACGGTTGCCCCAACGCTTTTTCTCTGCGGTCTCCGAAAACGTATCAGAGCTCTGTTCAGATACAGCCTCTTGGGTTTCAGCAGGCTGCGGAGCTTCTGGCGGCTTTACAGCCTCTTCGTCCGCAGAATGCTTTGCGGAATTCTCCATGTCCCTTTCCTGCTGTTTCTGTATCATGAAATCGCAGTAATCCATGTGTACTTGTTTAGGACGGCCTTCCTCCTTTATCAAGCCATCATGTATCCATATCGACCGGTCGCATATCTGCTCTATCTGTGCAAGCGAATGCGAAACAATGACTATTGTTGTACCCTTGGATTTTATTTCCTTCAGGCGGTTAAAGCACTTGTTCTGAAATGTAACATCTCCTACCGCAAGTATTTCATCTATCAGAAGGATATCAGCATCAACATTTATGGCAACAGAAAACGCAAGGCGCATATACATTCCGGAAGAATACGTCCTTACCGGATTGTCGATGAATTCCTCTATTTCAGAAAAATCGATTATCCGTTGAATCCTGCTGTCTATTTCCTTGCGTGAAAGGCCGAATATGGCGGCATTGGTATATATATTCTCCCTGCCGCTCATATCAGGGTGAAAACCTGCACCAAGCTCAATAAGGCTGGATACTCTGCCGTTCAGCTCTACGGTACCGCTGTCAGGATACATTATTCTGGTCAGCAGCTTTAGCATTGTGCTTTTGCCGCATCCATTATGTCCTATCAGCCCGATCGCTTCTCCTTTTTTTACATCAAAAGAGATCCCGCGCAGCACCTGATGTCTTTCGTATCTTCGTCTTTTTCTGAACAGAAGGAGCTCTTTCAGGCTGTATCCTCTGTCGTAGAACAGCTTGAATGATTTCCGTACATCTTTGACGCTTATTGCAATATCATCATTCTGTATCATTCTTTCACTCTTTTCCATCAACCGGAAGAATCACAATGATTCTGCAAATTTCTTCTTCAGGACACTAAAAACCATAAAACCGACAACAAGCAGTATTATTCCAAGGCCAGCAGAGTACAGCAGGGTAGCCATTTCAGGGGCACGCTTATAGTACAGGATATCACGATATGAGATGATAATACTGCACATTGGGTTTATATTGAAAAGCAGCCTATACTGCTCTGGTACCATATCCGGTGTATACATGATCGGAGTAAGATACATCCATGCCATCATAACTATTCCGAGAATATGTTCAAGATCTCTGAAAAAGACTGTCACAGAAGAGGTTATCAGCGTGATACCAAGAGCGAGGATATACTCTATTATCATAACAACTGGCAGATAAATAAGCACAGCGGGGTTAATTCCTGTCCCTGACACAATGAGCACGGCAAAAATAACTATAAAGCAGAAAAGCATATTTACAAAGCAGCTTGTGACATATGAGATGGGCAGCACTTCTCGTGGGAAATATATCTTGGTGACCATGTCCTTGTTTGCAATGATAGAGTTTGCTCCTCCGGATACCGATGTCGAAAAGAATATCCAGGGAATAAGCGCTACAAATAGAAAAAGGTAGTACTTATCGGTATCCACCACACGCATGATAGTCGAAAAGACAATTGAGTAAACGATAAGCTGCAGGAGAGGATTAATGAATGTCCACAAAAAGCCCAGCACGGAGCCTTTATAGCGCCCTCGCAGTTCTTTCCTTACAAGGCTGACTATCATTTGTCTGTATTTTATCAGTTCCCTAAATACCGCCATTTCACTTCTCCATATAATTCTTCCAGTATTCAATAATGCCAGAAAGCGATGTTGAAAGATCTATCATGGGCTTCCAACCGGTGTCATGCTGGAGCTTACTAATATCCGCCTCAATAAAGGGGACATCGACTGGGCGATAACGCGTCCTGTCTATCTCTACCTGTATCTTAATACCGGAAAGTTCAACTATCATGTCAAGTATGGACTGGATGGAAACTGCATGACCGCTGCCAACATTATAGGTCTCACCGCTTACGCCGTTCTTTGCTAACATAGAATAGGCTCTTACGATATCCCTGACATCTGTGAAATCTCTTTTTGCCGCAAGGTTTCCCACCTGGATAACTGGCTCTCTTCTGCCAA
Organism: uncultured Oscillospiraceae bacterium; assembly: GCA_934448295.1. GTDB lineage: Bacteria > Bacillota > Clostridia > Oscillospirales > Ruminococcaceae > CAG-115. The sequence goes on along the minus strand of CAKSEY010000006.1, from coordinate 13,598 downwards.
GGGATATTTCAGCCGCCTGTCGGCAGAAATCCGACACCACAAACTGTGGAAGCTGACCCGCACCGATGTGGTTAAAGGCTCTCACTGATATGATATCCATGTTATAAGCCTTGAAGTAAAGTCCACCTATCATATTCTGTGTAAGCTTTGTTATGGCGTATATGTTTGCCGGCTCAGGAAGGGTCGTTTCAGTCACCGGTACCGGTCTGTTTGCGGCATAGCCATATTCCTCGCTTGAACCTATAAAAAGTATCCTCGGGGCAATATCAACGTTCCTTACGGCTTCCAGAAGATTTATACACCCTTTTATATTGATATCTGCCGTAAGCGCTGGTTTCTTCCATGAAAGAGCAACGGAGCTCTGTGCCGCAAGGTGGAAAATACAATCTGGCATAAAACTCCGCAACAATTCTATAACCGCGTTTACATCAAGGATATCAAGGTCTGCTGTGCAAAACGAAAAAAGCTTATCGCCTATTATTTTTTCGTGAGGAAGCTTTGTGGCGCATACCTCCCATCCGCCCGAGCATAGCTCGCTGATAAGATATCCGCCAACAAATCCTCCGGCACCAATTATCAATGCTTTCATTTTATCATTTCCTATTTATCAGGAATTTGCTATTTCCTTTTTTACAAGTGCCAAATCGTTTCTTACCATTCCCTCCACCAGCATAGGGAAAGAAACCTCGCGCTTCCACCCAAGCTTTTCTTCCGCCTTTGATGGATTGCCAAGGAGAAGATCTACCTCTGCCGGGCGATAGAATTTAGGATTTATCCTTACTATCACCCTGCCATTGGCCGAATCGGTACCGATCTCATCAACACCGGTTCCACTCCACTTTATGTCAATGCCAAGAGCCTTGAATGAAAGCTCCACAAACTCTCTTACAGTATGTGTCTCATGTGATGCAATAACGAAATCCTCCGGTTTGTCCTGCTGAAGCATCAGCCACATAGCTCTCACATAATCTCTGGAATGACCCCAGTCTCTCTTAGCGTCCATATTTCCCAGCTCGAGATGATCCTGAACTCCCAGCTTTATTCTTGCCGCGGCGTTGGTTATCTTCCTGGTGACAAACTCATGACCTCTTCTTTCGCTCTCGTGGTTAAAGAGAATACCCGAGCAAGCGAACATATCATAGCCCTCTCGATAGTTTCTGGTTATCCAATGGGCATAAAGCTTTGCTACGCCATAAGGACTTCTGGGGTGAAAAAAGGACTTTTCTGTATATCCGTCAAAGTTCTCGCCCTGATCCTCGACACAGCCGCCGAACATTTCAGAGGTGGAAGCCTGGTAGTACTTTGCGTCGGGTTTTATCGTCTTTATTGCTTCAAGGATATTGGCTGCTGCTACTCCTGTGATGTTTGCACTTGCAACAGGCTCCCTGAAAGACTGTGCAACAAATGACTGCGCGGCAAGGTTGTAAACCTCATCAGGCTGCGCCTCCTTTATTGCATTTATCATTGCCGCCATATCGGTGATGTCGCCAAAGATAAAATGAACCTTTTCCTTTGCAGGGAGACCTTCTAGATTTCCGAAATCAAGTCTGGACTTTCTTCTTACAAGCCCGTATACCTCATACCCTTTTTCAAGAAGAAATTCAGCAAGATAAGATCCGTCCTGACCTGTTACGCCTGTAATTAGAGCTCTTTTCATATTTTTATTCCTCCACTGTTTATTCGTGTGATGCCGTTGTTTTAACGAGTTCCTCTAACAGCTTGTTCAGCAATTCTGCACTTCTTTTCCAAGAAAAGGCCTTGGCTCGCTCAAGACTTCTCTGGCTCTGTTCCTTCTGAAATTTTTTGTCTGTCATTCTGATAAGCGCATTTGCGATCTCATCAGTATTGTTGGGATCAACAGAAATACCGCAATCCCCTGTGACTTCAGGAAGTGAAGATGTATTTGAAACGATCACAGGTACACCGCAGGACATTGCCTCAAGCGGCGGCATTCCGAAGCCCTCGTAAAAGGACGGGAAGCAGAATGCGTCTGCCCCATTCATCAGCATAGGAACATCGCTGTCCTCTACATACCCTGTGAATATCACCTTGTCCGAAATCCCGAGCTCCTTAACGCGCTGGAATATCTGTTCATAAAGCCAGCCTTTTCCACCTGATATTACAAGCAGCGGCATGGCGGGCTGCTTTTTCAGTGCCTTGCCGTAAGCCTCTATAAGTCCTGTGATATTTTTCCTGGGTTCAAGCGTACCGAGATATAAAAAGTAATTCCCGGTGATATCATACTTTGAACGTATATACTCCTGAACAGCTTCCCTGTCGTCAGCAGGGTGAAATTTTCTTTCATCCGCTGCGCAAGGGATTATCACAATATCATCAGCAGACACATGATAATATTTAATTATCTGATCCTTACTGAATTGTGAAATGGTTATTATTTTATCCGCACGCCTGATAGATCGCTTCAGGGTCAAGTTAAGCACAGCTTTAGTTTTGCGGTTCATTGTTTCGGGATGGTCCTTCAAGACAGTATCGTATACCACAAGCAATTTTTTGCCCTTTACATATGGCGGAAGATAATAGTTAAAGAATATGGATACATCCGGATTGCTCCTGAAAAATAAACCATATGGAATCGGAAACACCATCCACAGCATCTTAATGAGCGTCGAACTGAACCATTTGCAGGGCTCAACGTTGACATCCTTATCTTTATAAAATGCCGCTATATCTCCGTGCCGTCTTTTCGGATCAAAATATTGTAGGACAAAGCTGTCCTTGTCGTTTATATCAATGAGAGCATTTAAAAGCTCCTGCTGATAATATCCTATTCCTGATCTGCCTGAATAGAGCAATGGCTGAATATCAATTGCAATTTTCAATTCAAACCAACTCGTTTCTGTTACAGATTTTCAGATTCTCAATGATCTTCTTCACATCCTGGGTGCTGTCCTTAGCGCAGATAAGGGTCGCGTCATCAGTATCTACCACAACAAGGTTTTCTATTCCTACGGTAGCGATCAGTTTCTTGCCGCCGCACACAATAGTGTTTCTGGTATTTATGCTGATAACATCTCCTTGTATCATATTGCCGTATTCATTTGTTTTGTTGACCCTTTCAAGTGCAAGCCAGCTTCCTACATCATCCCAGCCAAAGTTGCCAGGAATGGTATAGACTTTTGACGCTTTTTCCATGACTCCGAAATCAATGGACTCCGAGCGGAATTTAGGGAATTCCTCCGAAACGGTTGTGTCGAATTCGGTTGTGCCTACCGCATCGTATATTCTTTCCAATCCTTCTGTCATATCAGGAAGGAATGCTTTCAGGTTATCCATAATTGACGATACCTTCCATACAAACATACCGCTGTTCCAGAGATATTCTCCGGAGTTGTAATACTCCTTGGCAAGTTCGATATTAGGTTTTTCAACGAACCTTTTGACATTGTATACGCCCGGCTGACCATTACTTTCTCCAAAATGGATATAGCCATAGCCCGTTTCAGGGTATGTCGGAGTTATACCTATTGTAACAAGGCCTGATTCTTGCTCCGCAACGCTTTTTGCAGATTTGAGCGTGTCAACAAACATCTGATTGAATTTAATAAGATGATCTGATGGAAGCACTATCATAACTGCATCGCCATATTTCTTCCTTATGACTGCTGCGGCAAGCCCTATACATGGAGCGGTATTTCTTGCAGCCGGCTCCAGTAGTATATTCTCAGCAGGGATCTGCGGAAGCTGTTCTCTGACAAGCCCTGAGTAATTCTTATTGGTAACGATAAAAATATCCTCATTCTGGACAAGGCTATCCAAACGGTCAACGGTTTTCTGTATCATTGTTCTACCGTCATCGGTTAGAGAGAGAAACTGCTTTGGTCGTTCATTGCGGCTTTTCGGCCAAAATCTTTCTCCACGTCCACCTGCCATTATTACTACTGTGGTTTTCATCCGATCTACACCTTTCACTGCGAAATAGTGGTTTTTTCTTCATCAAAATTGAGTCTGCGCTCTTCAATTACAAGGGGTCTTTTCATTATTCTTGAATTTATGTTCATAACATATTCGCCCAGCAGGCCAATGAAAAATAGCTGTATTCCTCCAAGAACAAACATGCCTATTAGCATAGGAGCATTGCCCATTGCAAAATGATCCCAGTAGATCAGCTTTAAGATAAGATAAATCAGGCCAATGGCTATACTTAAAAACGCAATGAAAAATCCGATTATTGTTGCGATGCGCATACCTATTTTGGTATAGGAGGTAAAGCTTAGCATTGCCGCGTCATACAGGCGATACCAGTTATTGCTTGTTTTTCCGGCGCGCCTCTTTTGCTGCTCATAAGGAATATCCTTACGTCTGAATCCAAGCTCTGCTACTATACCGCGAAGGAACGGCATCGGATCGTCAAGATTTCTAAGAACCTCAATGAACGATCTGTCATATAATCCGAAGCCCGTAAAATGCTCTATCTGCTCCACGTCTGACATTTTTTTAATCATTTTGTAGTAGCAGGTGCGCAGAAACCTCATGATCGGGTTTTCACGGCTGGTGGTTTTTATCGCCGAAACGATCTTATATCCCTGTTCCCATTCGTGTATGAGCTTTGGTATCATTTCCACAGGATCCTGAAAATCGGCGCACATGGAAATCGTACAGTCTCCTGTGGTTTGAAGCATACCATAAAATGGAGAATTGAACTGCCCGAAATTTTTTGCATTAAAGATCGCTTTTATTTTAGGATTTCTGCTGCAAAGCATCTCAAGCTTTTCCCGTGTCGTGTCCTTTGAATCATTGTCAATAAACAGAATCTCATAATCATACTGAGGAAGAAGCTCCATTTGTCCGATTATAGCTTCGGATAAAGGAACAACATTTTCCTCCTCATTGTATGTAGGAACCATAATACTTATTTTCTTCATTTTTTCACCTGTTTTTTATAATGATCGACTGTCAGCTTTATTCCTTCGGAAAAGCTGTAAGAGGGTTCAAAGTTCAGGTCGTTTTTTAGCGCTGATATATCAGCACCCAGATACATGACCTGAGAAGCTCCGAAAGGTATATTTCCAAACCCCAATGGAACACTGCCGTTAATGCACTGCTGAAGTTCCACGAGATAATCGCGCAGCGGCCGGATATCTCCGCTTCCAAGCGGATATACAGCTCCATTCCTGCCCTTTTTCCACATAAGATACAGCGCTTCAGCAGCATCATATGAAAAAAGGTAATCCCACATCTGACTTCCATCGGTTAGATCAGGAGAACGACCTTCAAGCAATGCATTTATCGTGATTGATATTACAGATTTTTCTCCATCGCATGGGCCGTATACACTAAGGATACGCGGCCAAATATGACGAATACCCAGCTCCGCACACATCACTCTGCTCATTTGACCTGCACAGAGCTTTGCCATTCCGTAGCCATTTTCAGGGAAACAAGGTGTTTCAGCCGTAAGAGGCACGTTGTGCCTGCCATATTCAGCCTGGCTGCCCGCGCCTATAAAGCACTCACAGCCTAAGGATTTTGCTGCCTTTACTGCGCTGAGAGTATATCTTATGTTCTCTGTCTGTGAATACATATCATTGCGGCCTGCGCCTGTTGTATTGGCCCAGGCGAAATGATAGAATACATCGGCATGGTCAATATATTCTGGAAGCTGGGAAAGATCCTCCAGATCGCAGAACACTGTATGAGCGCCTGCCGGTATTCTGTTTGCCCTTGCAGAGGCATTACGGCATACGGCATACACTTTAACGCCCTCTTTTATAAGCTTTTCACAAAGGGCTGTACCTATGGAGCCTGTGGGGCCTGTTATAACTGCTGTATACATAAAAACCTCCGGTCAAATAAGGCTTATGTCCTTGTTCTGATTATACTCATCCTTGGGAAGGAATGGGAACATATCATCAAGCTCCGGCGATACTATCCTTCCATCCTCAAGCACCTTGGAAGAAAGCTTAGGTTCAAAATTTTGCGCAGGATCAACTACTGCTTCGCAGAAAACCGGACCCTCTGTATCAAGCAGCTTCCTGATCTGAGACTGGGCTTCATTTATATCTGTTATCCGCATAAATGGGATACCATATGCATTGGCTATCCTTTCGGCATCGGGAAAGCTCAGACCATTTCCGTCACATACACCGACCAGTGGTTCCCCTTTAAACAAATTAGTCTGCGTCTGCCTTATGGAATGATAACCATTATTGTTAAGATATATTATCTTCATATTAAGTTTGTTATACACGACAGTCTGAAGCTCCTGAATATTCATCTGGAAGCTTCCGTCACCATCTATGCACACGACCCTTTTTCCCCTCTGCTGCACGCATACTCCCACTGCAGCAGGGAATCCATATCCCATAGCGGCACAGCCGGAATTGGTGAAGAGTCTCTGACCCTTTTTAGTATTTGCAGCCTGGAATGTAATAACGCATGCGGAACCGTTTCCACATACGATCTTCTCATCTTCTTCAAATGCTTTGAACGCTTCCGCCATAAACGCGTACGGATTCATATACTCTGAAGCGGAATAAAAATCGGGGCGCACGGCAGGGTAGCGTGCGTCTATTTTTCTGCACCATTCCAGCCATCTTTTGTGAGCGTCATTGTCGGCCAAATAGTCGGATTCATTTATTGATTTTAGAACATCCTTTACATTTGCATGAATAGGCAGATCTATCTTTATCGTGGGCTTTTTCAGCTCATTTTCGTCGATATCTACCATGATCTTATATGCGTTCTTAGCAAAGTCCAGCTTATTATAACTGATGATCCTTATGTTCATTCTGCAGCCAAGCGTTATCAGCAGGTCGCAATTCTGGACAACAAAATTGCCGCCTCTTGTGCCTACTGTACCAGGCTTTCCACAAAAGCAGGGGTGATCTGCAGGAAGAAGATCATGATTATTCCATGCAGTGACAACAGGAATATTCAGCTTTTCTACGCATTGAAGGAATTCCGGAAGCGCATTAGCAAGATGAATACCAGTTCCCGCGAGAATTACCGGACGTTTCGCAGCCTTTATCTTTTCCAGGATGGTTGCTGTTAGCTCCTGATTATAAACGGGATTTTGCATCAAGTCGGCTTCAGCGGCATTAAACGCTTTTAACTCGTCTGTTTCTATAACTGCTGCCTGAACATCCAGCGGGATATCGAGCCACACCGGACCCGGACGGCCATTCTTCGCGAGAAACAATGCCTTTTCAAGATGATATCTTATGCTGCTGGGATCGGTGACCATAACAGCATATTTTGTCATCGGCCTAACGGAATCAATGATATTGTATTCCTGATCGCCAAGCTGTCTAAGTGGAAGATCTGTGCTCCAGAGTGTTGTTTCACGCTTCACCTGACCGGAGATTATAAACATCGGAATAGAGTCAAGCCAGCCTCCAAGAACGCCCGTTATGGCATTTGTGCCGCCGGGACCACTGGTAACGCACACAAGGGCGATCTCATTATTGATCCGTGCGTAGCCCTCTGCAGCAATGGCGCATGCCTGTTCATGGTGATTATAAGTGGAATGCAGACCCTCCTGGTGCCCGAAAGCATCATTAAGGTGCATCGCGCCACCGCCTGTAACAGTAAAAACATCTTTTATACCATTGCTAACCATGAATTCAGCAATATATTTTGCAAGCTTCATTTTCATGAAAAACGACCCCTTTATCTCAAGAAATAATTTACGATCTCCAACGGTGAGGAAGCAATCCCTATATTGGGATAGCGCATAGCTTCCTGTGCATTTTCAAAACCAAAACCGTAAGTTGCAGCAATAAAATTAACACCTATATCGCGAGCACCGATAGCATCATTATCGCTATCGCCTATCATAACTACTGAGGAATAGTCAGAAATGCCTGAGTCCCTGATGCACTTTTCGATGATATCGCGCTTTTTAAGCTTGTTTTCATGATCAGCGCCGTACATGATCTCGGTAAACCGGTCAAATCCGAAATGACGCAGGATCTTTTCGGCATAATCCTGCCGCTTGTAGGTCGCGACAGCTATTTTCACACCGTGTTCTACAAGCCTCTCCATTGCCTCATATATTCCATCATAAGGTACGGCTTTAAGCAGATCCACATCCTTATACCGATTTCTGAATACTCCGGCGATCTCCTGAAGAATATCTCCAGAAAGGCCATAGGCATTAGCAAACGAATTCTGAATGGGAGGGCCAATAAACTTTTTCAACTGTTGTTTGCTGAGCGATTCAAATCCAAAGTGGTCTATGGTATACTGCACAGACGCAAGCACGCCTTCTGTGGTATCGAGCAAAGTGCCATCCACATCAAAGACCGCTAGATCAAAACTTGGCATCAAAGCAGTCCTCCGTCTCAGTGTATTTTGAATAGGTGATGAAATTAAATCTGATGTCAGAATATCTTTCAAAGAGTTCTGCCCTGATCCTCTTATTAAGATGCTCTGCGTTCGACTTTACAAATGAATACTCCATCTGAGGGTCAGCATAATTATCCTCCTTGTTGGAATATCCATCAAAGCCTGCGCAGTTTATTTGTGTGATACCGCACTTTCTCAGCACCTTTACAAGCATAAGGAAAGAGTTGTCCCTGAAATTATCATCATCGGAGACAAGGAGTTCAGATAATCCCAGTTTATAGGAGAAAGGAATTTTCCCGGCAGTAAGATTTGATGTCGCAATCAATTCTATACCATGGTTTTCCGGCAAATTCAGGCTGTCCGTCATCTGTCTGTGTCTTTTTCTGTTGGTTACGAACACATAGTTAGGCTTGATCGCCTCTGGAACATAATTCACAGAAATGATAACAGGAGCGTTCTCTGAGATATATTTCTTTATGTTATCCTCCTGGAGCTGAACGTTCTTACCAGGGCCAATAACCAGAATATTTCTTTGCGCTAACGCCTTTGTCAGACGGCTGTAATCTTCAGAATCATTTATCTTAACGCTGTCAAATACTTCTTCTGCAATTTTCTGATCATAGAGCAGCTTTTTAGGCTCAGGTTCTATCATTCCAAGCGCCCTGTCAAGGTCAGAAACTGAAAGCTCGTCCTTCTTCAGAAAAGTTGTAACGTAATTAGGGTGGCAGCGGTTCTTTGCACAAAGATAGAAGAACATTTTGTAACCCCATGGAGTCTTTTTATAAAAATCCATTATGACTTCTTCTATGCTTTCAAGGTAGTAATTTATTTTATACTCCTTATTGAACCTGTTGTTAAGATACATCGCTACCAGTTCGATCTGAGAATTACCTGCGCTTTTACCCATGCCGTAAAGTGTAGCATCAACGACGATGTCATGCTTTGCAGGCTTGTTAAGAAAAGCGATATCGTTCGCATATGCAAGCTGGAAATTATTGTGCGCGTGGAATCCGATCTGCACCTCAGGGTCTACTGTATTATCAAGCTGTTCGTAATAACGCAGCATATCATCAGGATGCAGCAGGCCATAGGTATCCACCATTGAAACAGCATATGGCTTAACCTCGTTTACCAGTGAAACCAGCTCTGCCAGCTCCTCCTCGTTGTAGCTTGTGATTGAAACCAACTGCGAGAACACCTTATATCCCAAAGCCTTGACCTGTGCGCAGAATTCCATTGCCTCATGCATAAGATGCTTCTTGAAGATAACTCGTATTCCATCAAGAATAGATTCAGATGCAGGACAAAGCTTGTCTATTCCACAGGTCCCGTAATCGATCATACCAACCAGCATTGCATTGCGCGGCTTTTTGCCCAGTATCTTTTCCGCGCAGGCGGTATCCGGCATTATCGTCCTGTTGATATCAAACGGACGTCTTTCATCAAGAAATCCGATTTCGATTATATCCGTTCCTGCCTGCTCAAGGCGGTCTAATATGCTGGTAATGTTGTTATGACCGAATTCCCAATCATTTGTATATCCACCGTCTCTTAATGTGCAGTCAAGCAGCTTGATATTGTTCATTGCGGTATATCCTCCATCAATCCCTACTTACAGCTTCAACAATTATTTCTGCCATATAATCGATCATTTCATCGGTCATTCCGGGATATACTCCTACCCAGAAAGTGTTGTTCATGATAAAATCAGTATTATTGAGAGAGCCCGACACTCTGTATGCGTCAGTACCTCTGATCTGGTCGAAGCAGGGATGCTTTGTAAGGTTTCCTGAGAAAAGAAGCCTTGTCTGGATATTGTGGCTTTCGATGAATCTGGTTATTTCGTTTCTCGTCTTTCCGCACTCCGGCTTAACGGAGATAAGGAAACCAAACCACGAAGGACGGCTGTTCTCGGCCGGAACAGGAAGAATAAGCTTGTCGCTTACGCACTCAAGCGCCTTAAGGAGACGCTCATGGTTGTGACGTCTGCGCTCAATGAATGCCGGGAATTTCTTTAGCTGCTCACAGCCGATCGCAGCCTGCATATCAGTAACCTTAAGATTGTATCCAAAGTGACTATAGACATACTTATGGTCATAACCCTTGGGAAGCTCTCCGAACTGTCCGTCGAAACGGTGCTTACAGAAATTGTCCTGTCCTGAGGGGCAGATGCAGTCTCTTCCCCAGTCGCGGAAAGAAAGGATAAGTCTGGACAGCTTGCTGTTGTTGGTGTAGACGCAGCCTCCCTCGCCCATTGTCATGTGGTGAGGAGGATAAAAGCTGGAAGTGCCTATGTCGCCCCATGTACCGGTGAATCTGGTCTCGCCGTCGATAGTGTACTGTGAACCAAGAGCATCGCAGTTATCCTCAACCAGCCATAGATCGTGCTTGTCGCAGAACGCCTTTACCGCCTTTAGGTCAAAGGGATTCCCGAGGGTGTGAGCCACCATAACAGCCTTGGTCTTTTCACTGAGAGCCGCCTCAAGAGCGTTGACATTGATATTATACTGCGGAACAGTCACATCAACAAAAACAGGCACCGCGCCATACTGAAGTACAGGTGTGACAGTAGTGGGGAAGCCGCAGGCTACGGTAATGACTTCGTCGCCTCTTTTAATCTGTCTGTCACCCAGCTCAGGCGCGGTGAGTGCCATGAAAGCTATAAGATTTGCAGAAGATCCGCTGTTTACAAGATATGCATGCTTAACGCCTATCCACTTGGCAAATTCTTTCTCGAATTCTTCAGCGAATCTGCCGGTAGTAAGCCAGAAATCCAGCATAGCATCAGTAAGCGCGCACATTTCCTTTTCATCAAATACCCTTGACGCATAGCTTATACGGTTTCCTTTTTCGAACGGCGCCTTATTCTCCTTAAAATCATGATAATATTCAGTCACAAGAGCTTTTATCTGCTCTCTTGCCTCATTTTCGTTGCTCCAGTTGCTCATTTTATCAAATTCCTTTCAAAGCCTTTATATGTGTCCTTCGAAGTCATGGATCTGCTTGTCCATGCATTCTCTTAATTCGTCAGCAGACGCGCCATTTATATAAAGACGGGTCCACTCAACGATCTTTTCCATTGTAGTTTCCAGATTCCATGTAGGTTTCCAGCCGAACCTTGTCTTTATCTTTGCGCAATCAAGTTTAAGGAAGTTTGCCTCATGCGGTCCGCCGTCGTATTTGTTAACCCATTTCGCACCGTCGCCCCACTTGGAAACGAACAGGTCGACCAGTCTGCCGGTTTCATAGCAACAGTTGTCGTCAGGACCTACATTATAATATCCTGCGAACGAAATATCCTCATACTGTTTAGCCGCGATCATCAGATATGCAAAAAGCGGTTCCAGCACATGCTGATATGGACGGGTGGAAAACGGGTTTCTTACAACTATATCATCATGCCTCTGTACAGCTCTTATGCAGTCCGGGATTATTCTATCCGCCGCAAAGTCGCCGCCGCCGATAACGTTTCCTGCGCGGGCAGTTGAGATCGCCACTGCACCGTCTGAAAAAAAGCTGTTTTTATATGAGTGAGTAACTAGCTCGGAACAGGATTTGGAGTTAGAATAGGGATCATACCCGTCAAGTTCGTCTGTTTCGCGGTAGCCCCATTCCCATTCTCTGTTAAGGTATACCTTATCCGTTGTCACATTCAGGAATGATTTGACACATCTATTGATCCTAACGCACTCCAGAATATTTGCTGTGCCCATAACATTTATTTCATAGGTCTCAAGCGGATTTTTATAGCTTTCACGGACAATAGGCTGTGCTGCAAGATGAAGAACAATCTCGGGCTGTTTTTCCTCAAACACTTTTTTCAGCTTTTCAATATCCCGGATATCACCGATAACGGAATCAACATCTCGTTCAATATCTGCTAATTCAAAAAGCGAAGGGCTGCTGGGAGGCGTCAGTGAATATCCTGTCACTTTAGCCCCAAAGCCTGCAAGGATCTTACAAAGCCATGAGCCTTTAAATCCTGTATGTCCTGTTACCAGCACCGATTTTCCTTCATAGAATTCTTTAAGATTCATCAGTACTACTCCTCTGCTGTTCATTAATTCCATTTTTTCCAGGGAGCCTGTCCGGTAGCAAGCAGCTTTTCAAGCATATCCATTTCGCGCTTGTTATCCATGCACTGCCAGAATCCACGATGCATATATGACATAAGTTCTCCCTGCTCTGCAAGAGCTTCAAGCGGCTTCTTTTCAAACACGGTATCATCACCATCAATATAATCGAATATTTCAGGGTTGAGCACCATATAGCCGGCATTGATCGGAGCGCCATCGGAAGCGCTCTTTTCCCGAAATGAATGAACCGCATTATCGCCGCCTATATCCAGGACGCCCTTCTGCTGTTCAAGCATAACTGCGGTAAGCGTAGCAATCTTTCCGTGCGACTGATGGAATTTAAACAGATCCGCAATGTTTACATCGCACACGCCGTCACCATATGTCATCATAAAGGTTTCATTGCCTACATACGGCTGGATGCGTTTTATACGACCGCCTGTCATGGTATTAAGGCCGGTATCCACGACCGTGACTTTCCACGGTTCAGCATGCATATTATGTACGATCACGTCATTTCCTTTGGTGAAATCGAATGTTATATCCGAGGTATGCAGGAAATACTCTGCGAACCATTCTTTGATGATATGCTGTTTATATCCGGCACATATAATAAATTCGTTGAATCCGTAATAAGAATATTCCTTCATTATATGCCACAGGATAGGCATACCGCCTATTTCGATCATAGGTTTTGGCTTGAAAATACTCTCCTCTGAAATTCTTGTTCCAAGCCCGCCAGCAAGAAGTACGACCTTCATTTTGTTTTTGTTCCTTTCTTAAATAATCAATTGTGATTATAACATTATCATCTGATAAGCCATTGTTACTTTGCTATAAGGCAGTTTTGCCTATATGGAATCACAAGGAAACGAAAGACATATGCCTGTGACCCCCGATATAGAATTGTTATCATTGCAGCAATGGCTTTTTCAAGCCCCAAACGTCGATTACCGCCTTTAATTGATAAGCAAAACAAAACTATATAATATAATTATACACCATTCAACATAATTTGTCAACTTAAATGTAATTGATAAATGCAACAAATAAAGCCATATAAAGCTTTCTATTATATCATATTTATTGAAAAAATCCCAGCTTTCGCTGGGATTTTTTCAACAGACCGATATATATATATATGGTAACCTCTAAAAACCCCTATGAAAAAGAAGAAAAAAGTGATATAATAAGGATATGAAACAGAAAACACTA
>CAKSEY010000005.1 GCA_934448295.1 uncultured Oscillospiraceae bacterium | reverse complement strand
CTGGTCAATATTTGACCAATTATGCTAAATGCCTCTATTTGTCTGAAATTTTGTGGGTTTTTAGAGGTTACCATAAATCACTTTTATAATAATGTCAAGGTCTTTTTGCACCTAAATATGCACAAAATAATGAGGAGAATTATGTACAAATGAACAAAGCCATTGAACTCAGGGTAGGCAACAATATCAGGGAACTACGCGAAAAACGCGGAATAACACAGAACCAGCTTGCCGCTCAGCTTCAGGTGAACGGCTGTGACATCACACGCAGCGCGCTCGCCAAAATTGAGGTAGGGCAGCGGCACTTATATCCCGATGAAGTTATACTGTTAAAAAAACTTCTCGCGGCAAACTATGACGAAATATTTGACATAAGTTAAGAGTATCGCCAAGAAAATCAAAATCAAGGTTTCCTGACGGAAACAGGCATAAAAAACACCGGGACTTCACAGCCCCGGTATTTTTTATATCTTCACAAACTCCGGCTTACGCTTCCGGAAAACCGTATAATGCGTGAATCCCGCCGCTTTGAGTATATCCTCCGCCGCGCCGAATTCCCACGCGTAGTGCTCCGCCTTATGCCCGTCCGAGCCGACCGTGATTATCTCTCCGCCCAGCTCCCGATATCGCCGGAGCACCTCCGGGTGCGGGTGAGCCCACCCCAGACCGTATTTCAGCCCGGCGGTGTTCAGCTCTATCCCCTTGCCCATGGAGATCAGCTTCTTCAGTATCTCGTCAAGGATATCCGCGTAGTCTGCGGGGCGGTAATTCTTCGCGCCGCTGTACCGCACGACATAATCCAGGTGCCCGTACACGTCGAAATCATCGAAAGCCGCGATATTCGCGAGAATGCTCTCAAAATAGCGCAGGATTCCGTTATAGTTCCCGTGCTGCGCGAAATATTCCGGGTAGTAGGGGTCAACGCCGTCTACAAGGTGGGAGGAGCCGATAACGAGATCGAAGTCCCACTGGCGGACGTATTCCCGCAGGCGCGGCGCGAGGTAGTCCATCAGCCCCAGCTCCACGCCGAAAAGCAGTTCCATGTCCGGGAACTGCGGACGCAGCTCGTTCAGCCGCCGGAGGTACCCCGCCGTATCGAGGATAAATTCCCCGCCGGGGTAGTCCATGTCCATGTGCTCAGTGAAGCACACCGTCCGGAGACCCTTGTCTCTCATCGCCCGTATCGCGCCCTCCATCGGCTGGTCGCTGTCGGTGGAAACGAACGTGTGCGTGTGCTGGTCAGCCGTTATCATCGTTGGATTCCTCCGCGCTGTCTGGAGCTTCGCTGGCATCAGCAGTCCCGCTTTCGCCGCCGTTATCGGCGAGAGCCTCGCTGGTGTCGGGAGCCTCTTTGGAGGGAGCCGCAGGCTGTTCGCCGTTTTCCGAGTTCTCACGCATTGCGCGGACGCTTTCAAGCAGGCTGCTTATGTCCTCCTTGGTGTGTACCGCTTCGGCTTTCTTCTTTTCAAGCGCCTTTGCCTGTTCGCTGCGGATAAGCGCCGCCAGGACCTTTCCTGCGTCTGCGGCTTCGCGGTTCTTTTCCTGCTCCTCGGGGGTAGGGAAGCGCTCCTGGTCTACCGGCGCATATTCCTCGTCAACCTGGATATTCTTGTCCGCACGGCGGTTTATCGTGTTGAGCGCCGCGCCGGTTCCCAGCAGGATCCAGAACAGCGGTGCAACATGAACAACGGAGTCGTTGAACATCCCCGCTGAAAGATAGCCGACTACGCCCAGCATTACAGCCGCGCCCATTATCTGCTCCGTGCGGTATTCCCGGCGGAGCGCATACAGCCTAAAGCAGTCCACCAGATAGAACACGCATATCGCAAGGAACGCTATCAGCGCGATAAGTCCGTTGCCGTAGAATATCTGGAGATACATATTGTGGGGCTTATCGACCGTGATGTAGAAGCCCTCGTTGAAATCCGTGTAGGAATAGTACTTCGCGAGAACATCGTTCTGCGGGAACACATATGTGAACGTGTCCGCGCCGTACCCGGTGATCAGGCAGTTTTTCAGCAGCGGGAGCGTCCTTGACCAGATGTAGCCTCTCGAAGAACCGAGCTTCTCCTTGCCCTCAAAGCCGATGTGGTCGGCGTTGACAGGCTGCATTATTTCGGCGGTTTTCTGGTGTATCATGGACAGCCTTGTTTCGTTTTCCAGCATGAAGAACAGGCTGTGAGCGTTGTCGTCATTGAAGTACATCGCGATGGTGTCCCTGATGTAGGAGCGCTCAACGGAGTTCATCAGCATGATGTTCAGCCCGTCAATGCGGCCGGGGAAGCTCAGCGTTTCCACATACTCCACCAGCTCAGAGGTGTCAGTGGTGGTGAAGAACACCCTGCCGTAATCCGGGTCGTACTCCATGAACAGGCTTGACGTGCCGTCGGATATCTCTGCAACGCCGAGGGTGCCGCAGCTAATATACGAACCGTCTTCGTTGTCGGTCATGTTGTCGGCGTATTCATTCACAGAAAGGGAGCCGTCGTCGTTTATGATAAGCATTGCGTGGGAATTTCCAACGGAAACATTGATGTACTTCTCGTTGTAATCCGCCTCTATCGAAAGCCCGTTGATCTCGTTATCATTGAATGTCAGCCGGGATTTTGCAGGCATAACGCTGCCGTCGGCACCAGTGAGCAGGTAGTTTTTGGTTTCCTTGTCGTAGGTCATGGTGAGGGTATCGTCCTGACCTGTGAACACCAGTGTGTTGTTTCCGGGGGTCTTTATCTCCCTCACCGGGAGCTTTGAATAAAGATCCTTGTCCGCCTCGTTTGCAGGCAGGAATAATCCCACAGCGTCCTCAACTATAGTCGGGATACGCTCAAACAGCCTGTTGCCAAGCGCGAAATTTCCACCCACGATCAGCACGGCAGCCGCCGCAACCAGGGCAGCGCAGCGTTTCCAGTGCTTCCCTATCTGGCGGGCGAAAACGATTATTCCAACAACAAGCGCCGCTACAAGTGCAACGAAACCGCTTCGTACATTACTTGCAATCAGGAAGAAAATGGTAGCAACATCAAATACTATATAAAGAATGCGCCAGAGCATTTCCTTAGAGTATATCGCCATCACCGTGAACAGCGGGATAATAAGTCCGGCAAAGCTGCCGACATAGTTCGGGTTGTACAGTGCGCCGAATGCCTGATCGTCGTTTATGTCGGCGATAAGCTCATAGCCGTCAAGGGAGCGGTCGCGGATAAGGTTAACGAACCACTCCTGATTCAGCAGGTTGTTGCCGGTTACCTGGAGCGCGGTGATCAGTATGTTCACGCCGACCGCAACGAAAAGTGCGATGGAAAGCGGCTTGAAGTTGCCGGAGGTACGGAAAGCGTACATTGAGAACAGGAACATCACGAAATAGCATGCGAGCGTCCAGAAGCCCTCGGCGCGGTCGTATTCTCCGAAAAACGCAATATGCTGGTAGTCGGAAAGGAGCGCGGAAACAAGAGACATTGCCACGAATACCGCCGAGCCTCCCACATACACCAGCGAGCGCTTCTCCACCCGCCTGAACAATGAAATGCAGCACAGCAGCGCCGTTGCTATCATTATAAGCGCAAACACCATTATAGCAACGCCCTTGCACTGGGAATAGCTGTCAATAAATAAATACTGCGCCGTTCCGTCCTCGGTGACGGGAGTTCCGCCAAGATACTGGTATGTCAATTCAGAGGACGTCAGCACCTTTGATACGTGCATCAGTATCGGCACAAGCGCCGCAGCCACGACCGACGGCAGGAACATAGCCAGCGCCATCAGGTCTATCTTAGCTTTATTATCGTTCATGTGTAATTTCTCCGGTTTGTATTTTTTCTTTCTGCCGTCCGGGCGCCCGGACAGTTTTTCAGAGTTTATGAAGCCGCTCAGGGCGGTTCTAAGCAATATTGATATGTCCAGGAAGAAGCTCCAGTTTTCTATGTACTGCACATCGAATTCTATCCGCTTCTCTATGGAGGTGTCCCCGCGGTAGCCGTTTATCTGCGCCAGTCCCGTTATGCCGGGCTTCACCTGGTGCTTTATCATGTACATCGGGATCTTGTCCTTGAAGTCGTTGACGTAGAACGGTATCTCCGGTCTGGGGCCGACAAGGCTCATTTCGCCTTTAAGCACATTCACAAGCTGCGGCAGCTCGTCTATCGAGAACTTCCGGATAAACGAACCGAACTTCGTGCGGCGGGGGTCGGTGTCCTTTGACCATGCCGTGTCGCTCTCGGCGCTGTCGCGCATGGATTTGAGCTTGTACATGGTAAAGACCTTTTTGTTCAGTCCCACCCGCTTTTGCCGGAATATCACCTCGCCGCCCATGGTGAGCTTTATCACCAGCATACTGACCAGTATCACCGGCGAGGTCAGTATCAGCAGCACCGCAGAGCCGACTATATCCAGCGCTCGTTTCAGCACCGCGTTTCCGATGTTGTCCAGCGGGATCCGCCGTATGTTCATCATGGGGATATTTCCCACCATATCTATGGCGGGCGTTGAGCTCATGTACTTGTATATGCTTGGAATTACGGAGATTTTGGTTCCGGTCAGCTCACAGGCCTCCACGACCATGCCCAGCTTGTCATCGTCGCCCGGGTCGAGTGCAACGACTACCTCGTCGTAGCTTTTTTCCTCGAGTGCGGAGAGAAGTCCGGACATATCGCCCAGCTTCTTTGCACCGGGCATTTCTCCATCGGAGATATAGCCGACGCACAAAAAGCCAAGGTGCTTTTCCTCGGCGATGGTTCTCAGGTAGTCCCTTGCGGCTGCGCCGCTTCCCACGACAAGGACGTATTTCTGGTTATAGCCGCTCCTGCGGAATGCGCGCAGCAGCCGGCGCATAAAGAACCGCTTCGCCGCAACGAGCATGAAGTCCAGCACAAGGAATATGGCGAGCGCCCAGCGGGAAAAGTTGATTATCTGGACGATATACAGCAACGCCACCAGCGCCAGGCCGTCCAGCAGGAACGCGGCAAACAGCCTGCCGAACTCCTTGGTGAACCGTCGGCTCCGGAACGAACCGTAAAGTCCCATGCAGCCGTAGGTCATAAGCTGCACCGGCACGAATATCAGCAGCAGCTTGAAATAATCGATCAGCGGGTAATTCCTGTCAAAATCGAGCAGGTTGAACACCAGCAGATACGCCGCCGTGACAGAGACTATTGCTGCCGCCGCGTCTGTAAGCACGTTAAGACGGTTGAACAGCTTCTGGTTTTCTTTTATCATCAGCAGTACCTTTATTAATAGTATAGTTTTTTATATCCGATCAAGCGAATGTGTGAATCCTTATATAAACACTTATATCTATTATAGCACATTTCGCGGCGCGTTTCAACAGCAAACGGCAAAAAAACCTGCATTGGCGGTATTTTTCGTTGTTTTCTTATAAAATATGGTTTTGGTTATGTCTTTTTTGGTTACGGTATGATAGGGCGGTATCGACATGGTGCGGGGAAAAGCGAAAACTAATATACTAATTGTATAATTCTGCGAAATAATACAAAACAAACAAAAGCTTCATTGATATACGCTCTGTATAATGAACAAGAAAAATACACAAAACGATATAGTGAAAATTGTACAGTATTTCCTTTGAATCAGGAACGGATATATGATATAATTAATATGTACCTATCGGACAGGCGTCAGAAAGGAGAAACCATGGAACCAAGGGCAGGGGAACACGTTAT
Organism: uncultured Oscillospiraceae bacterium; assembly: GCA_934448295.1. Lineage (GTDB taxonomy): Bacteria > Bacillota > Clostridia > Oscillospirales > Ruminococcaceae > CAG-115. The sequence goes on along the minus strand of CAKSEY010000005.1, from coordinate 186,848 downwards.
TTACAGGAACACGGAGCTATGCTGTGTTGAGGGCTTTGAAAAGAAATGCGTGGACGGCGTTCACGAGCGGGAATACTGCGTGCTGATCCCCGTGAACTCAGCCGGGGCGCGTTATTACGTCCCGAGGGAAACCGCGTGCGAGAAGCTTCGTGCGGTACACACCCGTGAGGAAATAATGGATATGATACAAGAGATGGGAGCGGCGGAGGAATGGTGTCCGGATCCGCTGGAGCGCAGGCGGCGCCATGCCGAAGTGCTTTCCGGCGGCGATATCGTCAGGACTGCGGCAATGCTGAGGAGCATCTACCTTGAAAAACAGCGCCGTGAAGCGCAGGGGAAGTCGCTGAATTCATCAGATGAACGGACGCTCCATGCCGCCGAGGATATGATAAACGGTGAGTTTTCATTTGTCCTCGGTATAAGACCGGAGGAAGTTCCAGGATTCATCGCACATTTTATGCACTGATTATGTATTGAAAAAGGAGAGCATTTAGCTCTCCTTAATTATTACCTTTTGTAATATCGCGCTAAAGATACACTTTTCGACAAATCATATCTCGTGCAGAGCTTTGTAGATGTCCTGCATCTGCTGGTCTGTCTGGGCGATGGTTTCGGCGCAGTCCTTCAGCTGAGAGGCGAGGTCAGCCGAAACAATGCTGTCGGTCTTGTATTTCAGGTCGTGCTCCAGAGTAGCCCAGAAGTTCATCGCGATGGTGCGTATCTGCACCTCAACGTGAACCAGCTCCTTTTTCTCGGAGAGGTACACGGGGGTCTCTATCACCAGATGAAGGCTGCGGTACCCGTTGGGCTTTGGGTTTTGTATGTAGTCCTTCCGCTTGACGAGCTCCACATCATCCTGGGCGGTCAGCAGGTCGGCGACCGTGTAGATATCGTCGATGTAGTTGCAGACGACCCGCACGCCCGCAATGTCGTTCAGCTCGTTCTTTGCGTTTTCGCAGCTGAACGGTATTCCCTTGCGGTTGAGCTTCTCAAGAATGCTCTGCGGGGACTTCACTCTGTCCTCAAGGTGATGTATAGGATTGTGGTCGTACTTTGTCTTGAATTCGCTGTCAAGTATCTCAAGCTTGGTTTTGACCTCGCGTATCGCGGATTCATACAGGTGCTCCAGCTCCATGAACTGGTAGAGCTGTTCCATTATTTTCTGCTGGGAGTCGGCGGGGATAAGCTGCTGCACCGGCTCCAGCTCAAATGAACGTTGTTTTTCTTTTGCCATTTCTGCGTCCTTTCACAATTCAAGCGTATTCATTATATCACATCTGTGTGAAAAAAACGACCCGCCTGTGTGAAACTTTTATGAAATATGTCCAAATCTGTGATTACTTGTTGGCTTCCTCCTGCATGCTGCTGAGGAGAGCCTCAATATCGTCCTGGGACATTTTACCGCCTGCGGGGGAGGTTTCAGGAACCTTTTCCGGCTCGTTTTTTTCCGGCTCTGTCTCTGCGGAAGCCGGGGCGAGGCGCTCCATATACGCCTTTTCTATATCGGTGTGGGACATCTTTCCGTCAGCGGGGGAGGATTCCGCCTTTGCTGACGAAGCCCCGGGAGCAAGCCTTTCCAGAAGCGCTTTCTTCGTGTCGCGGTGCGATGATTTCCTACCAGCGGACTTTGCCGGGGCAGGCGCGGGAGCGGGCTCAGGCTCAGCCGGAGCGCTTGCGGCGAGGAGCTTCTCGATATCCTCCTGGGACATCTTTCCGCCGGAGGGCTCGGCAGGCGCGGGAGCGGACTCAGGCTCTGCGGGGGCAGGCTCGGGCTCAGCGGGAGCGCTTGCGGCGAGGAGCTTCTCGATATCCTCCTGGGACATCTTTCCGCCGGAGGGCCCGGCAGGCTCGGGAGCAGGCTCTGCGGGAGCGCTTGCGGCGAGGAGTTTCTCGATATCCTCCTGGGACATCTTTCCGCCGGAGGGCTCGGCAGGCGCGGGAGCGGGCTCAGGCTCTGCGGGGGCAGGCTCGGGCTCTGCGGGAGCGCTTGCGGCGAGGAGCTTCTCGATATCCTCCTGGGACATCTTTCCGCCGGAGGGCTCGGCAGGCTCAGGAGCAGGCTCGGGCTCTGCGGGAGCGCTTGCGGCAAGGAGCTTCTCTATATCCTCCTGTGACATCTTTCCACCGGAGGGCTCGGCAGGCTCGGGAGCGGGCTCTGCGGGAGCGCTTGCGGCAAGGAGCTTCTCTATATCCTCCTGGGACATTTTTCCGACGGAAGGCTCAGCAGGTGCGGGAGCGGGCTCGGGCTCAGCGGGAGCATTTGCGGCGAGGAGCTTCTCAATATCCTCCTGGGACATCTTTCCGCCGGAGGGCTCAGCAGGCGCGGGAGCTGGCTCAGGCTCAGCCGGAGCGCTTGCGGTGAGGAGCTTCTCAATATCCTCCTGGGACATTTTTCCGCCAGAAGGCTCTGAGTACTCCTCAGAGCGGCTGGAGCCGTCAACTGCGACTGCTTCGGCGTCCCCGATGGCGATATCAGGCGCACTGCCGTCTGCGTGGGTATCGTTTTCATCTTCATCATCTATGCCGACCGAGTGAAGAAGCTTTTCGATCTCGTCCTCGGACATCTTGTTATTTTCAAGCTCCATTGCGGGGGCGTAGGATTCGTCCGGGGCAATGCAGACGGGTCTGTGGCTTCCGGCGGTGAGGGCCTCCACATCCACCTTGTTCTGGTTGAGTATCGCTGAAACGTTCGGCTTTTTCTCAGTCTCCGCCGGGGCCGGAATATTCCCGATCTGAACCCCCGGAGCCGCCATTGCGTGGGTCTCCGCAGGCTGAGCCTCGGCGTCGATAACGTATTCCTTGAACTGCTTCAGCGCCTGTTCGTAGTTCAGCTTTTCGCCGTCAAATCTTATCCAATATTCGTCGTATGGGGAAATTCCGTGCGTGCGGGTCAGAATATTGTATACGTTGTACTTGTCAAGACCCATTCTGTCAAGTATCGGATATGTAAACGGAGTCCTGTCCTGGAATACCCGGCAGGAAAAGAGATAATATATATCGGAGATGTTCAGCGGGCGCTGTATGGTGGTGAGCATCTGCTCCTTGTATTTGGTGATTATGTCGTAGGATACCCGTTCTTCCTCGTCCACAAGGTAGGAGCATATCTGTGCGTCCTCCATTAATACGGTGAATTTAAGCGGAAGCGGCATCTCGAAAGCCCGGTTATCCACTATGCGGTATCGGCTGGATTTTAATACATTGCCCATGATATATTGACCCTCCGGTGTGTACTGTACATTATTAACATAATTATATCACAGATTCGGCCTTTATTCAAGCGGTTTTTTCAAATATATCCATTTTTAATAAAAAAGCAGGTATCTGTATTGTTCACAAAATAGTTTTGCGGGATTTGTGCAGGTTCAATAAAAATGCCCTTTAGGGTCAAATTATTATTGTTTAAGTGTTTACAGAACGGTTTTTTTGTGGTATACTAAAACTAAATAACCATGCCATAAAATACTCTGCTTACGCAGAAAGGAACGGGGAGAGTATATAAATGAAGATCAGAACAATGCTGATGATCAGCGCGATGCTGTTCGCTATACTGCCGATGGTGGTATATGCGGTATTCGCCGGTATTCTGGTGGATAAGGACGGCGACAGTGAATTCCGCAATACCATAAAGGATATGGCGGAAAACGAGCGTTACACGCTCCAGACCTACATCAATTCCGTTACCGGGGAACTGAATACGCTTCTCGGAGACCCGGACGTACAGACCGCCCTTTCAGACCAGAAGGCGAACGACCACGCCGGAAACCTGCTGTCTCAGCTTGCCGAGGCAGATACCAACATAGAGTCCATACTGATGGTCGACAAGGACGGTAACATATTCTGCGGAAGCGCAGGCAAGGCAGGGCAGGTGCTTGACAACTTCGCCAGCTATGCAGAGTATCCCGACGACGCTCTGTTCTTTAACTCCATCGTGAACCCGGAGGCCACCGGCGGCGGAAAGAATCCGACCATGTTCATCAAACATTCCGCCGGAAAGTCCACGCTGATAATGAACTTCAAGCTCTCTGACCACGGCTTCCTGTATGAGGCGGCGGGCGGAAGCACGTTCTATAACGGCTCAGTCGCTGTCGCGGATTCCTCGGCTAACCACAATTACAGCATAGTTGATAACTTCAAGATCAACCTTTTCTACGAATATCCCGCAGACGTATTCAAGTCAAGGATAGATTCGCTTACCGATGAATCTCCCGTGGAGATAATCGAATACACCCCCACGAACGGCACCGAGACTTACTACGCGGCAATGGTCAAGGTAGGCGGTGAACACGGACTTATCGCCATTGCAAGCTGCCCGGTAAAAGGCAACGCGAACTATTATTCCAACTCTGTCAGAAATTCAATAGTTGTGGCTGTGGTGCTGCTTTCACTGGTGGTCATTGCCGGCGCGATAGTTGTTTCTATCCTCGTCACCAAGCCGCTTAAGACCATTGAGGAAACTCTTGAAAAGGTACGCCGCGGCGACCATGAGGCTAGAATACCCACGGCGGTCAGCAACAACGAGTACGGACAGATGTCCCGTGCGTTCAACAACCTGCTTGACGAGATAGTTGTCAGCGAGGACAGATACCGCACCATCACCGAGATGTCCGACAACATCATATTCGAGTGGAACTTCAAGACAAACGAGGTATTCTTCTCCAACAACTTCAATAAGAAGTTCAGCTACCGTGCGCCGTCCGACCACTTCGGCGACAGCTTCCTGCTTAAAGCGAAGCTGCATGACGAGGACGCGGAGCGCTACAAGTCCGACCTGGAGAAGCTCGGGCGCGGCGAGGAATTCAAGCACAACGAGTACCGTATGAAGAACATCTACGGCGATTATATCTGGGTGCTCATCAGAACCGCGACCCTCCACGACAAGGAGGGCAACCCGCTCAAGGTAGTCGGAGTCATTCTTGACATCGACCGCGCGAAGAAGAGCGAGCAGCAGCTCACCGCAAGAGCAAGCTTTGACGCCCTCACGGAGCTCTACAACCGCGAGACTATTGAAAGCCAGATCGACAACGAGATCACACTGTCCGAGGCGCGTAAGTCCGAGATGGCGGTACTTTTCGTTGACGTAGACGACTTCAAGCATTACAACGACCAGTACAGTCACGCCACCGGCGACCAGGTGCTGAAATTCGTTGCACGCACGTTAAAGAATGTCGTTGGCGAGTTCGGCTTCGCAGGGCGCTACGGCGGAGACGAGTTCATTGCCTGCGTCCGCAACGCTGAGATAAACGACCCCACGCGCGTTGCGCAGGACGTTATCTCGAGACTTGAAGAGGGCTTCGACTGCGACGGGATTCACCTGACAGTCAGCGTTTCCATCGGTATCTCGATGATCAAGGACGACTACAACACCCGCGTTGAGTACATCATCGGCAAGGCTGATGACGCGATGTATTCAGTTAAGAAGAACGGAAAATCCAATTACGCGTTCATCTGACATACACAAATAGCATTAAAGGGAGAGTGGAAGCTCTCCCTTTTGATCTGCCTGTATAATTCGCATACAGCGCTTTCTTTTTTCGCTGTGTTTTCCGTGAAAAAAGAGCGTGGCTCTCACGGACGGGGAGTGCGCATGAGCGGCGCAGCAGGCAGCTCAGCGCAGTTTTTGGTGCTGGTCAGGTACACGCTGAATAAAGCGAGGCATGTTAATGCCTGATTTCTCCATGCAGCACGTTACCATCCGGACTTTTGGACAAGCTTTTGGGGGAACTTTCGTCCCCCCATATTTTTATTATTTTCTGATGTTATATTCGTTTTAGTTCTTTTCTTAATATACTTAATCGTCCCATTCGCCGAGGAGCGCGTTTGCGCCTTTATCTCTGATAAGCGGGGATTGCGTTTTTCTGCTTGAATTTCAGCCGCAGGTGGTCTGCGATAAGCGCGATGAACTCAGAGTTGGTGGGCTTGCCGCGGGTGGTGTGCACCGTGTAGGAGAATATCCTGGTCAGCACGTCCACATCTCCTCTGTCCCACGCTATCTCAATGGCATGGCGGATAGCCCTCTCCACGCGGGAGCTGGTGGTCTGGTAGTACTTGGCAACGGTGGGGTAGAGCAGCTTGGTTATGCAGTTTATCATCTCGTCGTTGTTGACGGAAAGCATTATCGCCGTGCGGAGGTAGTGATATCCCTTGATGTGCGCCGGAATTCCCACCTGGTGGATTATTTCCGTGACCGCACATTCAAGGTCGGTTTCGTCTGGTACTGCCTCCGGCTCCTCGCGGTTGGAGCAGAGCCTTGTCACACGGCTCACCAGGTACTGCGGGTCTATCGGCTTCACCATAAATCCCGCCGCGCCCGCGTTCATGGCTTCGCGCTCCAGAGAGGGGTCGTCCCTGCCGGATACAATAAGCACATTCGGGCAGTACTTCTTCTCGGTCTTGAGCCTGCGGATAACCTCCACTGCGTCGCAGAACGGCATTTTAGCCTCCAGCACCGCCACGTCCGGCGCCTCTGATTTGATAGAGCTGAGCACCGCGTTTCCATCGCAGTGGCGGGTTATGGCGTACATTCCCGCGCCCTTCAGCGCGCCTGCCCATGCCATTCCGCAGTCCGCTGTGTCGCTGCCGATAAGTACCTTGATCTTGCTGTTCATGATTTTTTCCTCCATATAATTACTTTGTCGGAACACCTGAAACGCTCCCCCGGCAGCATATCTTCATCGTGCTTTGCCTTCCTGATACATGTCAAAAATGAATATCTGCCTGCGTTACGTTTAGGTTGTTCAATATTTTCCCCGGCGGAACTTTCCCCATTCCGCCTGCGCTATTTCGGACTTCCGTTTGTTCTTTTTCTGTCCGGTAACTAAATAATACCATATTCTGGATTTAAATGCAATAGGTTTTTGGAAATTTCTTGAAACGAGAAAAGCCGCCGTTATTCCGAATGAAAACCCCATCAAAACCGCATTCACACGCGCCAAACGGACATTTCGCCGCAAAATTTTGCAATATTCCTTAACGTCAAATTAACACGAACAAAAAGGAAAATCCCCGGAATCTCACGAAATCCGGGGAACGATTTTTGGAAATTTTTCCAGGAACGGAAGTTGCTCGGTTTCCTGGAGACTAGGTTGAGTTGGGAACAGCGCCGCAGCATATTATAACAAGCCTAAGCCTTGAGCGATGAAATAGCAGAACGGTCAATCGCGGTCGCTGCGGTACTGCTTGGGGGTCATGCCGGTGTGCGAGCGGAACAGCTTGCAGAAGTACGCCGAGCTGCTGAAGCCGCACTCCAGCGCCACAGCCTCGACAGTCATGTTGCTGTCGCGCAGGAGCTGCATGGAGCGCTCCACGCGGTGTTTCAGCAGGTAATTCACCGGGGAGGTGTGCAGGTAGCTCTGGAAGCAGCGGGACGCCTCGCTGCGGCTTATGCTGGCGGAATTCGCGATGTCCTGGAGGGAAACGTCCTCGGCGTAGTGCTCCTGGATAAAACCTATCATTTTCTGCATTCTTATCTGGAGGACGTGCTCGTTCTTGACGGCTGGCGCAAGCTCTATTTCGGTGTGGTGCATGAACAGCAGCTCCCACGCGCGGTTTATTTCGCACTGCACGCGTATCTCAAAGCACTCCGGTGAACCCGGCGGGTTGCGGAACTGGAGCATAGGCACCTCGCCGTAGCTCCCCACCTCGCCGTAGCTCTGGAGCATTGAGAACACGCGGTCAAGGCAGTCCAGTATCTCCTGCTTCCACGGTGCAGAGCCGTCCAGCACCACGAATGGCAGGCGGGAATTCAGCGTGATAGGCATTATGTAGCGAGAGTTTATCACGCTGTTCACCGGCGCGATGAACTCCGGCTGGAACACCACGTTCGGGCACCAGCAGGGCGCTCCCCCGCAGGAGGAGTAGCTGTGCAGGCAGTTGGTGTTCATGAAAATCCCCTGACCGGCTTCCAGCGTTATCTCGCTGTTTGCCGCCTGTATCTTCACACAGCCGCAGTGCACCACGAAAAATTCAAGGTTCGGGTGCCAGTGCAGCGGCACGCTGTTCCCCGGGATATGCAGGGAATTAACATAGTATTGTATAGGAAAATCAGCCTTTCCATGCTGAACAAGCTCCTGAAAGTTCTCTTTCAGCGGCATACGGAATTCTTCCAAACGCTCACCCCCAAAAATAATTCGGAATTCGGAATTATGAATTCGGAATTAATGTGTCCGGCTTCGCCGGACATATTTAAAATTACAGATATTTAAAATCAGTCCGCGGCAGCGGACACCGAAATTCCGAATTCCGAATTAAGAATTCCGAATTAATGTGTCCCCCCTTGGGAATATTATAATATAAATCGGGAATATTGTCAATTGCTCAAATCGATTATAGAGAATATAATAATATTATACAGCAAGGTATAAAAAAGTTTGTGCATATTTGCTAAAGATAACGATTACATTTTGGCTGTTATGTCCTGGCTAATTAAGTTAAAATGCTGTTGATCGGCATTGCAGAGCCGTTTTCCAATTGCAATTGCAATTGGAGCGGTTCCGGCGTTATCAGGCTGTGCACTCCATAAAAAGGGAGAAATCTATGCGTATCTTAAAGAAATCAGCCGCCTGCGCCCTGACCCTCGCTATGGTCATGGGACTGGCTGCGTGTGATGACGAGGCTCCGCAGCAGAGCTCCGGCTCGAACGCGGCGATGGCGCCCGCCGTCACCACGACGACCTCGGCTTCCACCACCACCGACCCGAATGCCGGGCTCGACATGACCGACAAGGAGACCAAGGAACTGGACACCTCCGCCTGCCCGCCCAGCGGCAATGCCGGAGTTATAAAGTACCTCGGATTCTACGACATCACCTCCGACCAGAAGGGAACCGAGCAGTGCCTTATCTTCCAGTCTGACCTGTACGGCGGCACCATCGAGTACACCAGCGCCGCTTACGGCACGGCGTATTTCGAGAAGCTGACAACGCTGATCTCCAGCGACGATTCCCCCGACCTTGTCACCAAGGACGCAATGCTTTACCCCGGAAACGTCAGCAAGAATCTCTTCGAGCCGCTTGACGACTACTTCGATCTCTCCACCCCGCTGTGGTCCGACATGAAGAGCGTTATCGACAGCTTCGCGTGGAAGAACAAGCACTACTATTATCCGCACCGCACCACGACAAAGTACGCGCTGAACTACAACAAAAAGACCATCGCGGACAACGACCTCACCGACCCCTACGACTTATACAAGGCGGGGGAGTGGACATGGGACGCATGGCGCGACATGATGATACAGTTCTGCGATAAGAGCGATGATCACGTTGGATTCTACACCACCAACGACACGATAACAAGCTTCATCGCCACCACCGGCACCACGCTGATAGACACTCAGCCGGACGGCACCATCACCAACAACTTCCTTTCTGCGGACGTTTCCCGCGCAATGACGTTCCTTGAGGGGCTCTGCCGCGACGGTCTGACCTACGGAAAGCAGTTCGGCGACTGGGTTTCACCGCAGGTGTTCTCCACCGTTTCAGACAACCTGCTGTTCACCTGCACCGAGCCGGAGTGGACGTACATAGCCGAGACCGAGAACCTCCAGAATCCGAAGGGCGTTGAGAACGACATATTCGACACGGTTTCGGATTTCTCGTTCGTTCCGTTCCCGCGCGACCCCAGCGCCGACAAGTACTACACCGAGTTCGACACGTTCGGATATCTTATCCCGAAGGGCGCGAAGAACGTCAGCGGCTCAGTTGAGTTCATCAACCTCAACCGCATTTATGACACCGACCCGGCGATAATCGCCAAGGTGCGTGAAGATCATGTTAATCCCACCAAGATCTACTTCGACAAGGGCAAGTATGCCGGCACCGAGAAGTGGCAGATGAAGTGGGGCGAGCGCGAGTACGACCTCTGGCGCGAGATGTGCGACCCTACGAACTTCGCGTTCATCGACGAGGACGCCTACGGCTTCAACTCCGAGTTCAAAGACGACATCGGCGTTCTGCTGATGGGCGTTGTCGAGCGCGGCGAATCCTGGTCAAAGACCAGCGCGGAATTCTCTCCCGTTGCGGACGGAGTTATCGCACCCTACATGAGTTAATACACCGTTTCACGGTTATTATAGGCAAATACCCACTTATTTAAGGAGGAACCAAAATGAATACTGCAAAAAGAATTCTCGCCTGCGGTCTGGCGCTTACCATGGTAGCCGGACTCACCGCCTGCGATGATGAATCTCCCGCTTCCGGCGGCGCAAGCAACAGCGGTGCGAGCAACCAGATGACCGCTCCTGCGGCGGCTACTACCACCACTTCCGCTTCCACCACCACAGACCCCAACGACGCCCTTGACCTCACCGACAAGGACACCAAGGAGTTCGACACCTCCCTGTATCAGCCCTCCGGCAAGGCAGGAACAGTAAAGTACCTCGGCTACTACGATATCAACTCCGACCAGAAGGGTACCGAGCAGTGCCTGATATTCAACTCCGACCTGTTCGGCGGCACCATCGAGTATGAGAGCACACCCTCCGGTTCAGCATTCTTTGAGAAGCTCTCCAACAAGATAGCTTCTGATGATTCCCCCGACCTGGTCGAGAAGTCCGCAATGCTCTACCCGGGCAACGTATCCAAGAACCTCTTTGAGCCGCTGGACGACCTCATTGACGCTGATTCCGCGCTGTGGAAGGATATGAAGGACGTTGCCGAGTCCTACGCATGGAATGGCAAGCACTACTACTATCCGCACAGGATAACCACCTCCTTCGCGCTGAATTACAGCAAGAAGACCGTTGAGGAGAACGACCTCCCCGATCCGTACGAGCTGTACAGAAACGGCGAGTGGACATGGGACGCTTGGCGCGACATGATGATCCAGTTCTGCGACAAGGACGAGGATAACATCGGCTTCTACGCTACCGATACCACCGTCGACGCATTCATCCTGACAACTGGCACTTCCATCGTTGACACCAAGCCGGACGGCACTATCACCAACAATATCCAGAGCCCGAATGTTACAAGAGCGATGCAGTTCATCGAGACCCTCTGCCGTGACGGTCTTTCCTACGGCAAGCAGCTCGGCGACTGGGTTCCTCCGCAGACCTTCGCTACCGAGTGCGACAGACTTCTGTTCCTCTGCATGGAGCCTGAGTGGACTTACATAGCAGCTACCGAGCAGCTCCAGAACCCGAAGGGCGTTGACAACGATATCTTCGACACCGTTTCCGAGTTTGCATTTGTTCCGTTCCCGAGAGATTCCCAGGCTGACGCTTACTATCAGGGCTACGACACCTTCGGCTACCTGATCCCCAAGGGCGCTAAGAACGCCGCAGGCGCCGTTGAGTTCATCAACCTGAACAGAGCATATGATATCGACCCCGTTATCCAGGCTCAGGTAAAGAACGACCACGTTGCTCCTAAGAAGATCTACTTCGAGAAGGGCGCAAACGAGGGCAAGGAGAAGTGGCAGATCACATGGGGCGAGCAGGAATACGACCTCTGGAGAGAGATGTGCGATCCTGCAAACTTCAGCTTCATCTCTGAGGACGCTTACGGCTTCAACACCGACTTCCAGAGCCAGCTCGCTACCGTTGTTATGGACGTTGTAGAGAACGGTGCTTCCTGGACGCAGACCAGCGCAGAGTTCTCACCGATAGTTGACGCTATCTCCGCTGAATACGCGCTCAACTAATTGCTTGCTGCGCGGAAAATTCGCTGAGAATTTACGCATTAACGCATAATAAAAGGGACGCTTTTCTTCAATGAAAGGCGTCCCTTTATTTTCAAAAAGCCCAGTGAAAAGGAACACCCCCGGACATTGCCGAGGGTGTTCAATGTTAAATTCCGATTATTTTATGCCAGAGTGATCGCCGAGATATAGAATGCGGAGCTTTCGCCCGGAACGCCCTTCGGAACTATTTTCAGCGTGTGCTTTCCGGAGGTCATGAAGCTCTTGACCTCGGTGAACTGCACATAGTTGCCCCAGCCGCCGGAGAAATCCGCGTTGAGCGTGGTCACGAAATCGTCGTCTATGTAAATATCGGCAAGACCCGCCTTGCTGGTCAGCTTGCCGTACAGGAAGCCAATGCTCTGCGCCTCGACCTCTACAACGAGCGCCGCGTCATCGCCGTAGGTGCCGTCGGAGGTTCTTGCTATCCAGGGGTCGTCGAAGCCGCCGAAGGTCATGCTCTTCTTCTCAAACGCGCCGGCGGAAACAGGCTGCGCCTGCTCAACAGTGAGCATTCTCGCGTTCTCGTACTTCTCGCCGCTGTCACCTGGAGCCGCAAGCTCCGGGTCGGTTTCGTCAATGCTGTCAACATTGTCTGTAATGTACTGGAGATAGGTGGTCAGCATAGCGCTGAGCACAGCGTGTCCCGCATAATTCGGGTGGATATTGTCGCCGGAGATATCCGCCCATACCTTGCCGCTGGAGTTGGTGTTCAGGAAGTTCAGCATTGCGTCATGGTAGGAAACCAGCGGAACGGAGTACTTCGCCGCGACTTCGCCGTGGCATTCCTGCACGCTGGTGCCGTTGTCCTGAGTCATAGCGACGCAGATTATGCCGGGGTTTGTGGAGTGCTTCCAGATCTTGCGGATAAGACCCTCATAGGTCAGCTTGTTTATCGCGTTGTTCTGGGATTCGTCGTTCACAGAGAAGTCGATGAAAACAAGGTCGGGGTCGTGGCTGAGGATCTGCTCGTCGCAGCGGTGTACGCCGATATAGGAGCCGGTCGCGCCGATTCCCGCGTTAACGTAGTTCACCTTTGCCTCCGGGAACTGAGCCTGTATCCACTTGGCGGTGAGCGCCGCGTAGCAGCTCTCGTTGTCGGCGCCGGTTCCCTGTGTGATGGAGCCGCCGAGGAACGCAACAGTGACCTCCTCGCCCGCCTGGAGCTTCTTTATCACCTTTGCGATACGCGCGGGGTTGCCCTCGTTATACATCAGCAGGGGGAGCATATCCTGCGCCGCCTGGTCTGCCGCTGCCTGGTCAAGCCCCAGAGAGGACTGGAGAGCCTGAGAGAGCAGGTCTGATTTCATTGCCACGGGAAGGGAAGCGCCGGATTCTGCGCCAGTTTCAGCACCGGACTCAGCGGTGGACTGTGCCGTGCTGCCGCCATCGGATACAGCGGCCGAATCAGTCTGGGAGCTTTTCTGTTCCGACGAGGAATTGCCGCCGGAGCAGCCTGCCATTGCGAGCACCATAGCTCCCGCAAGAACTATTGACAGAAATTTCTTCATAGATGTTTCTCCTTTAATTAAGTAATAAAGCGCGAATGTTAGTTTCTGTAATTGCCTTCAATTAGCATTATACACCTAAAAACGGCGAAAGTCAATACGAAAATCGGTATTTAGCGGGGCGGAAGCACGTCAGTACAGCAGGAATGTGGGACAATTATGTATTTGTCATTTTGTTAAATTTTCGTTCGCTGTATTCGGCTGTTTGTACAAAAAATATCTGCACAACATTTGATTTTTGTGAAAAGTGTAGACAAATCCGAAATAAAGTGCTATAATATAATCAGAAACCGCCAGATGGCGGGGTTCATAAGCAGACGGAGGCGATATATATGTCAAAACGCATAATTACCATCACAAGACAGTACGGAAGCGGCGGACGTGAAATAGGCGAGAAGCTTGCAAAGCGGCTGGGAATAGAATTCTACGACAACAAGCTGCTGGATATTGCCGCAAAGGACAGCGGTATCCACAAGACCCATTTCGAGGAAAGCGACGAGCGTCGCACGAACAGTTTCCTGTATCTGCTCTCCACCACATATGGACAGGGCGGGGTACCGTTTGACGACGCGCTGTTTTTCGCACAGCTCAACGCGATCCAGAAGATAGCCTCCGAGGGCTCCTGCCTTATTATCGGCAGATGCGCGGATTATGCCCTGCGTGATTTTTCCGGGGTCGTAAATATTTACATAACCGCCCCGGTTGAGGACAGGATCAAGCGCGCGATAAATTCCTACGGTATCGCTGAGAAGCACGCCGCTGAATATGTAAAGCGCATGGATAAGCAGCGCATTTCTTACTACAACTATTACACAGACAAGCGCTGGGGCACTCCCGAGAATTTCGAGCTTTGCCTTGACAGCTCCGCGCTCGGAATAGACGGCTCGGTCGAGCTGCTGGACAGCTTCCTTAAGATGTATTACAAGGACTGAGATTTCATACAGATTAATTTGAGGGAGGGTGAACCCTCCCTCGTTCTGCTGAAAATCGGTCTGTGATAATGAAAATACCGTGCCCCCAAAAGCACGGTATTTTTTTATTCCGTAAAAGCATATTCCTGGAAATCCGGAAGCTCGTCCAGGGTGGTGCATATTTCGCTGTTATAAGCGTCATGCAGCGACTGCCAGCTATTGTACTTCTCCGAAAGCTCCCCGGCGGTGGTGATTATGCACTCGCCGCTGCCTATTGAGAACCACAGCCACATCGCGTTGTCCCGGCGCATGTAGTCCGGCGACGGGAGTCTGTCGCAGGCGGTCACAGCTAGGGCTTTCGGGATAGTCTCCGGTATTCCCGCCAGCACCGAGAATCTCCCGGCGAACGAGGAACCGGAATCCTCGTAGAAGCTCTGCCCGATTATGTCGCAGTAATCCTCCCCGGGGAAATAGTCGGAATCGCTGCCGTTCCATACCCAGATAAGGTTATTCAGGCAGTGGTATTTGTCCATGCGGTCGAACATCAGCTTCCACAGCCACTGGTAGTTTTTCGCGCTGCCGCTCCACCAGTACATACTGCCGTCTCCGTCCGGAATGGGCTGGAATACAACGGGGATTCCAGCCGCGCGGAACTGCTTAAGCACCTCCGCCACGGCGTCAATGTCGTTCACCAGCGCTATCGTGGAATCGGAGATAAGCCCGCTGCCGCGCAGAGCCTCAAGCTCCTCGGCGTCAGACATGGAGATATCACGTTCGGTAACAGCCTCTCCAAGTATGAAATCCGAGGTGTCCGCATAGTACGCGGAATGAGACGACGGGGAGTACCAGTGCCAGTTGAACGACACAATCCCGCCGGAGCGCCCCCATTCCAGCGCCAGCCGGACTTCCTCGTCCGCAAAGCTCTGGTTTTTCTCGTACTGACCCGGGGTGGAGAACATCAGGTCGCCGGTGCGCATTGCGGGCTTCCTGCCGGTCTCTTTCTCCAGCGCGTCGATTTCGGCATTGGAGCCCGGCGTGACATTCTGCCCGACTATCACGGTCTTGCCGTAGCTGTCCCGGAAATACTTCATCAGTCCGAGCGTGGAGACCGCCGTGGTGCTCCCCGCGCAGGAGCCGGAAACGTTGTAGCACTCCCTGTCCGCCTGGGTGGAGTTTGTCACGGTGATGTAGTCCAGCGCGACGCTGCCCTTTATCACCTCGAAGCTCATTACGTCGGGGCCGGCGGCGAGGTACACGTTATCCACCGCGAACATGGAAAATTCCGTGGTGTCCTCGGCGGGAATGTAGAACGCGCCCACCGTTTCGTTGGTTATTCGGAGCCTTACCACCGCCCCGTCATAGGAGTGCGCCGCTATCGCTATGCGGTAGTGCTGCGAGCTTGGAACGGTCACGATATGCTGGAGCTTCATGCCGTTGTCCAGCACGATATAGCCCTTGCCGTCATACTCGCCGTCCGTGCGGACGTTCCCCTCAAAGCTGCCGCCCTCGGCGTTCAGCTTAACGGAGAAATCCTTGTTTTCAATGACGTACTGCTTCGCGGGAACCTCGTCAAAGTGCGCTTCCTCTGTGACCTCTGCGGTCGCCTGCACGGAGCTCTCCGCAGTCCCCGCAGATGGAACGTGGTCGGGTATCGCCGTACAGCCGCACAGCAGTGCCGCCGCAGTCAGCAGGGAAGCCGCCCGCAGCTTATTCAATAACGATCTCATCACCGCTGTGTATCACCTCGTCAAGTCTCGCAGTCCTGCCGTTTATTGTGACTGTCGCTGAATGTGCCAGCAGCTCCGTGGGGTCGTCCGCGAATGCCGCCAGGATATCAAGGAAAATCGGGGACTGCCCCGGTTTCGCAGGGAATTCCGCCGGAATTCCGTTGAACACTATCGGAATCCCGTTTTCTGCCGCGGGAGCGCCTGCTGTTTCCGTCTGCGGCGGAGCGTCTGTTTTCGGCGCCGCAGGGGCGGGAGCCGCAACGGTTATCTCATCGCCCTCCTGCGGTACTGCGGAGAGTTCCACCGCCGCGCCGTCAAGCAGCGCAAGCGCCGGGTCTATGCCAAGCTCCGCCAGGATATCCGCGTAGGTGCCTCGCCGGATATGTATTATCGTGCTTCCGTTTTCGATGTCCGCGTCAGCCGTCACCGGACTTCCGTTTACCAGCAGGTAATCTCCGGCAAGAATACGCTTTCCGTCTGCGGTTATCTCAGCCGTGAACATTCCCGCCATATCGTAGTGGTCGGAGAGCAGCGAAGCAGCGTCCTCGCCCGGTATCGCGGGAGTTACGCACACCTCGTCTCCCTTGCGCACCTGCGTGTTTAGGGAGCAGGGCTTTCCGTTGAGGGTCATCTCCGCCTGTACGCTGGGAGTGCCGCGCAGCAACTGCCGCTCGCCGTCCAGCGTGAAGCCCAGCGCCTTTCCGGAGCGCGCCATGAGCTGCTCCGGCTTTATCCCGCCGAGAGTGCACAGTTCAAACACCGTCAGCCTGCGGGTATCCAGCGCGCGTATCTTCCTGCCGTTGAGGGTTATCGTGGTGAAGTCGTACTTCACGCCGTCGGAGGAGGTTATCGCGATACCGATGGGAGTTGCGTGCTCCGCGCCGATAACGACATTTTTCGGTACGGAAATGCCGCGTATCATCTCGCGGGTCCCCGCCGCGACCCTCTGCGGAGGCATCCCGAGACGCTGTGCCACAAGCTCCGGCAGCCCGGCGAGCCTGCTTCCGCCGCCCACCAGGAACACCGCCTGCGGAGCGCCGCCGTTCGCTGAAAGTATCTCGTCAGCTATCGCCTGGGCAAGCTGCTCCGCCGCCGGGCGCAGCAATTCCGCGACCTGCTCGGCGGTTATCGTGTGCTTCATGAACAGGATATCCGTGTATTCCGTCTGCGGGGCAGGGGAGGTCTTTATGCGCTCCGCCTCGTTGAAATCCACCAGAAGCTGCTTCATCAGGGATTCGGTTATTTCGTCCCCGGCGACCGTCGCCATTCCGTAGGCGACTATGCTGCCGTCCCGGGAGGCGGCAACGTCCGAGGTGCCCGCGCCGATATCGCACATGACGATATTTATGAGCCGCAGCTCCTTCGGGACTACCGCGTTTATCGCCGCGATAGGCTCCAGGGTCAGCCCGGCGGTCTCCAGACCTGCCGCGTCCACTGCGGCGCACAGGCTCTCCACCACATATGCCGGCAGGAATGCCGCGATGACCTCTGTGGCGAGGACGTTACCCCGGTGCCCCTCAGGCTTGCTTACCTTGTAGCCGTCAAGCTCCAGGGAGATAACGCTGTGACCCACACAGTAAAACGAGCTGTTCGCGTTTTCTCCGGTGAACTGCTCCTCGGCGGAGCGCACGGCTTCCAGCTCGGCGGCGCGGATATCCTCGGCGGAGATAACGCGCTTTGCCGAAACGTCATAGCCGCTTTTGTGACGGAGCGTCCGCAGCGCTCTTCCGGCGGCGGCAACGCACACCCTCTGGAGCTTCACGGACTGCCGCTTTTCCAGTTCGGAGCGCACGGCTTTCACCACCGCCGCCACCGCGTCGATGTCCTCTATCTGACCGTCGGTCATGGAGCGGCTCTCGTGCTCCCGGGTCTCCATGTCGATGAGCTTGTAGCCGTCTCCGTCCTTCTGCGCGAGAATTCCAACGACTGTGCGGGTGCCGATATCCAGCGCGAATATCATGCCGCCCTGCTGTTTCTTGGTGCGCCTGGGTGCGGAGGACTTAGCGGCCCCGGTTTTTTTCGGAGATTTTTTTGCGGCAGTGCGCGGAGCCCCGCTGCCAGACTTACCGTCCCCGGCTGTGCGCGTTTTCTTTTCTTCCATAATACTCCCACTTTTTTAATTCGGAATTCGGAATTAGGAATTCGGAATTTCGGTGTCCGCTGTCGCGGACTGATTTAAAATAGCTGTAATTGAAATCCGTCCGGCGAAGCCGGACACATTCAATTCCGAATTAAGAATTCCGAATTCCGAATTTATTTAAGCTTCAGCGCTCTGCGAAGCTCCTTTTCAATGGAACTCAGCGCCACGACCAGCAGTATGTCGCCGCTGTGGAGCTTCGTCTGACCGCGCGGGATTATCGTGTTCCCGCCCCGGTTTATGCAGACTATGTTGCAGCTTACCGGCAGGGCAAGCTCCATCAGCGTGGTGCCGGCAAGCCTGTATTCCTCCGGCAGAGTGATCTCAAGCAGTGTGGCGGTGCCGCCGCTCAGCTCCAGCAGCTCCTTTACCGAGGAGATATCCACCTCGCGCTCCAGGCACTGTATGATGTGGTCGGTGGCGGAAACCACCGTGTCCACCCCAAGGGCTCTCAGCGCGGCGACGTTCTTCGGGTCGTTTACCTTAGCCACCGTCTTTTTCACGCCGAATATCTTTTTCGCAGTCTGGCAGCAGACAAGGTTGCTTTCGTCCCTGCCCATTACTGCGGCGACAACGTCCGCATCGGCGGCTCCGGCGGCTCTCAGCGTTTCCTGGGAGGTGCCGTCTCCGCAGCACACGGTGACGTCCAGCAGATTCGCGCAGACGCGGCTCTGCTCCCTGTCGCGCTCTATCACCACGGTTTCGTGGCCGTCCCGGCGGAGGGATTCCGCAAGGTAGTACCCCACTCTGCCGCCGCCGACGATGATTATCTTCATTTTCGAAGCACCTCCGGGCTATTGAGCCCTGTCAAGCCTTGCGGCTTCGGCTATCTCGGAAACTCTCCGGCGCAGGTCTCCGCCCCGGTTTTCCAGCCATCTTGAGACGGTGCGGGTGGTCTGACCGCCCAGCGCCATCTCCCGCAGCCGGTCGAAGGTCACCCATTTTGCGGCGCATACCTCGGTGGACTGCAAAACAAGCTGCTCCAGCCGGATATCCTTGTGTACGATATAGAAGTCCCGCAGCATGCTTTCGGTGGTGAGCGTCCATTCCAGCGAGATCTCCGCAGTGTTCGCGCGGATACCTGTTTCCTCGCGCAGTTCGCGCACCGCCGCCTCCCGGCTGGATTCGCCGCTTATCGCGCAGCCGCCGCTGCACTCCCACCTGCCGCCGCTGGTCTTTTCGGGCACGCGCTGCGTCAGGAGTATTTCCCCCCGGCTGTTCACCGTCATTATCTGCACCACGATGTGGTATTCCCCGTGGGGAACCGGCGCGCCCCGCTGTATCCTCCTGCCAAGGCGGCGCCTGTCGGCGGTGTATAGGTCGAAGTATTCGCTCATGCCTTGCGCTCTCCGGCGAGGTTCTTTGAGATAAGCTCGCAGCGCTGCTTTACGCAGTCAGCGGAGCGCAGCGGGTCGGAGGGAGTGTTGAACGTGTAGTCCATGAGCTGCTCGATAGTGGTGGAGGCAACGTGCAGCCTTGTGTCGGAGGAAGCGTAGTAGATGTAAACGCTGCCGTCCTCGCGGACGATGGCGCCGTTTGTGAACGCCACGTTGGAAACGTCGCCCACTCTCTCGATACCGTGCGGGGCGATGAACAGACCGGACGGGCTTGCGATGAGCTTTGACGGGTCGTTGAGGTCAGTTGCGAAAACGTAGATGACATAGCGCAGACCTGCGGCGGTGTTTCTTACGCCGTGGGCAATGTGTATCCAGCCCTTCGGGGTCTTTATCGGGACAGCGCCGGCGCCGTTCTTTACCTCGGTGATGGTGTGGTAAACTCTCGGGGAGATGACCACCTCGTCAGTGCAGAGCACCGGGTTTGTGATATCCTTGCACAGCGCGAAGCATACTCCTCCGCCGGAGCCTGTGGAGATGAAATCGTCCTGCGGGCGGGTGTAGAACGCGTACATTCCGTTCACGAATTCCGGGTGGAGAACGACGTTTCTCTGCTGCGGGGACTTGGAAATGAGGTTAGGCAGGCGCTCCCATGTAACGAGGTCCTTTGTGCGGACGATACCAGCCTGAGCGGTAGCCGCGGAAAGGTCGGGGTTTTCCTTATCCTTGCTCTCGGAGCAGAAAACGCCGTATATCCAGCCGTCCTCGTGCTGGGTCAGGCGCATATCATAGACGTTGGTCTCCTCGGGGCAGGTGTCGGGGAGAACCACCGGGTAGTCCCTGAAGCGGAAGCCCTCGGTGGGCTTGTCGCTCTCCGCAACGGCGAAGAAGGACTTGCGGTCTGCGCCCTCTACGCGGGCAACCAGGCAGTACTTTCCGTTGAGGTAAACCGCGCCGGAGTTCATCACCGCGTTAACGCCGAGGCGCTCCATGAGGTTGGGGTTGTCGTTGTAGGAAAGGTCGTATCTCCAGATTATAGGAGCGTGCGCGGCGGTGAGCACCGGGTTCTGGTAGCGGGTGTAAACTCCGTTGTAAAAATCGGACTCGGGATTCGGGCGGGAGATAAGCTCCTCCTGAGCCTGTACAAGCTTTGCAAGCCTTGCGTCAAACTGTTCTTTTGTCAGCATAAAATATCCTTTCTTCCGGGAAAAATACCGCTCCCGGCACGCAAAATATAAATACAGATTTATTATAGCATAAATCCGGAAAGATTTCAAGGTTGACAGGCAATAAAAATAGCATTATAATATATTACAGTATACATTTTAAAGGAGTGCTTCAAATGCTGAGAATAACGGATTTTGTGCTTGACGGATACATCCTGACCGTAAACGTCCAGATAGACGGCGACCCGGACCGCACATACAGCCTTTCCGTGGATATGCGCTCGGAATACTGCCTGTCGGTGAGCTCGGATATCCCGGGCGAATACCGTATGTATCAGAGCAAGGCACAGCAGGCTCTGCGGGAATACCGCGGAAAGCAGCTCCCGAAAATGATCGAACTTATATGGAAAACATAAATCAATTCGGAATTAGGAATTCATCATTCGTAATTTCGAGTGTCCCCTGTTGCCCACTGTTGGGCGGCGTCCTGTCGCCCTTTGGGGCAACTGCGCAGACATCGTGTCTGCGCTTCGCAGCGGATTATAATTTTTGATACAATCGGATAACTGCCGCGACAGCGGCACAATTAATTCCGAATTAAAAACAGGTGGTGCTTATGGATAACAAAACCATTTCACAGATAGTTTCCCTGGCGCGGGACGGCGGTGCGGAGGGAAACGGTATTCCCGAGATATTCTCCCGGGTATATTGCGCGGTGCAGAATACTCTGGGTATAACGCCCTACGAGGAGCAGATAGGCGCGGCGCTGGCGCTCTCCGGGCACAACATGGTGCAGATGCAGACCGGCGAGGGAAAGACCCTTGCGGCGGTGTTCTCCGCCTGCCATGAGGCGCTGAACGGCGGTCAGGTCATGGTGCTGACCTTCAACGATTACCTCGCGCGGCGCGACTTCACCATGATGAAGCCGGTCTATGACGAGATGGGGGTCTCCCTCGGCTGTATCACCGCCGACACTCCCCGGGAGGAGCGCCGGGAGCAGTACGCGAAGCAGGTGACTTACCTTACCGCCAAGGAGGCGGGGTTCGATTACCTGCGGGATTTCGCGTGCTTTGAGCCGGAGAAGATGGCTTTCCCGGAAAAGCTCAACTTTGCGATAGTGGACGAAGCCGACAGCATTATGATAGACGAGGCGCGTATTCCGCTGGTAATCGCCGGGGATATCGCCGCGCAGGACGACGGCTCCACCGCAGAGGTCTACCAGAAGGTGGCGGGATTCACTGAGGACGACTACGGCGTTGACGAGGACAGCCGCAACGTGTACCTCACGGACGCGGGTGCAGACAAGGCGGAGGAGATATTCTCCTGCAACATCTACGATGCGGATTCTGCGGCTCTCCTTGCGAAGATATGTGCCTGCATAAAGGCGCGGGAGCTACTGCACGAGGACAAGGACTACATTCTGCGGGACGGCGCGGTGCTGCTTGTGGACGAATTTACCGGAAGAGCCGCCCCGGGGCGCGTTTTCCCGGGGGACTTACAGGCGGCGGTGGAGGCGAAGCACGGGCTGAAAATCACCTCCCGCGGCAGGATAATGGGCAATATCGCGCTCCAGTACTTCCTGCGGCTTTTCCCGAAGCTTGCCGGAATGACCGGCACGGCGGTGCAGTCCCGGGAGGAATTCGACACGATATACGGGCTTCCCACCGAGGTCATTCCCACGCGGCTGCCGTGCCAGCGCACCGACCGCCCGATGGAGCTTTACTACGACCAGGACGAGAAGCGCCGCGCGGTCATCTCCGCGATAAAGCAGGCGCATGAGATAAACCGCCCGGTGCTTGTGGGCACGGCGAATATCGAGGAATCCGAGTGCCTTTCCGCAGAGCTGGAAGCCGCCGGGATTCCCTGCACCGTGCTCAACGCAAAGAACGACGAGGCGGAAGCCGATATAATCTCCCGGGCGGGCGAACCGGGAGCCGTCACCATCTCCACCAACATGGCGGGGCGCGGAGTAGACATAAAGCTCGGCGGCGCGGACTGTCACGCGAAATCCGAGGTGGAAGCCGCAGGCGGTCTGCTTGTCCTGGCGGCGGCAATGCGGGATTCCTCCCGAATGACCCAACAGCTAAGGGGACGCGCCGGGCGGCAGGGCGACGTCGGCGAGAGCCGCTTCTTCGCCGCGCTGGATGATGAGATAATGACCCGCAACAACCTGCGTTCGCTGGTCTCCGGCAGGCACTACCCCGCCGAAAAGGTGAGCGGCGCGATAGAGGACAAGGCTCTGCTGAAGGAAGCCGAGCGCGTACAGCGCATAGCCGAGGGCGCCGCCTTTGACGAGCGCGTGAACCTCATGAAATACACGATGATAGGCGAAAAGCACCGCTCCATGACCTTTGAGAAGCGCACGGCGCTTTTAGAGGGCACATGGCACAGCGATATGTGGCAGAAACACGCGCCTGAGCAGTACTCGGCGGCGGTGAAGCTTCTCGGGGAAGAGAAGCTCCAGGCAAAGCAGGATATCGCGCTTGCGGCGCTGCTGAACGAATTCTGGTGCGATTACCTCGACTACACCGCTTATCTCCGGGAGGGCATACACCTGACCCAGATAGCCGGGCGCAATCCCGCCGAGGAATACAACATCGCCTGCGAGGAATATTATGAGGGCGCGGCGGAGAGCCTGCCGGAGCGCATGGCGGAGAAGCTGGACGAGCTGCTTGCGGCTCCATCCCCGGCGGATTATCAGCCGCTTATGCCGAGCCGCACCTACACATATCTTCTCAACGACACCGGCGAGGAATTCAGGCGCAAGCCGCTGCTGCTGAACGTTTTCTCCGACAACGAGGAGATAGCGGACGGCAATCAGAAGAAATCCGAGCCCGCGCCGGAGGAAAATTCCGCAAAGCCGGAGAAAAAAGGCTTCTTCGCGAAGCTTTTCGGCAAGAAGTGAGGAAACCATGTCAACTATTTGTGCAATAGCAACTCCCCCCGCAGCGGGGGGGATCTCCGTGATAAGGATATCCGGCGAAAACGCCGCCGAGATAGCCGCAAGGGTGTTCAGACCAGTCTCCGGAAAGAGCGCCGCGGAGCTCCCGGGCTACCGGGCGGCTTACGGAAAGATATACGACAACGGCGAGCTGCTGGACGACGGAGTGCTGCTGATGTACCGCGCCCCGCACAGCTACACCGGCGAGGACACGGCGGAAATTTCCTGCCACGGCGGGATATACGTCACACGGCGCGTGCTCTCCGCCTGCGTAAAGGCGGGGGCTCAGCCGGCGGCGCCCGGGGAGTTCACCAAGCGCGCGCTTCTCAACGGGAAGATGTCGCTCACCCAGGCGGAGGCGGTCGCCGATATAATCAGCGCCCAGGGCGGGCAGTTCCTGAGCTGCGCCAACGGTCAGCGCGAGGGCGCGCTCTACCGCCGCATGGAGGACTGCGCCGACAGGATAATGGACATCTCCGCGCAGATATCCGCGTGGATAGACTACCCCGAGGACGACACCCCGGTGGTGACTCAGCAGTGGCTGACCGACCGGCTGACGGCGGTGCGGGATATGTTCCGGGAGCTGCTTTCCGGCTACGACACCGGGCGTATGCTCCGGGAGGGTATCTCCTGCGCGATAGTCGGCAAGCCGAACGCGGGGAAATCCACGCTGATGAACAGCCTCGCGGGTCAGCAGAGGAGCATAGTTTCCGACATTGCCGGGACTACCCGGGACATCGTGGAGGAAACCGTCTCCCTGGGGGATATAGTTCTCCGCGTGGCGGACTGCGCCGGGATACGCGAAACGGACGATCCGGTGGAGAAAATCGGCGTGGACATCATGCTGAAGCGGCTTGAAAGCGCGGATATTATCCTGGCGGTGTTCGACGGCTCAAGGGAGCTTTCCGACGAGGACAGGCGGCTTCTCGGGCTTATCTCCGGCAGGAATGTGGTGGCGGTGGTGAACAAATCCGATCTGCCGCAGAAGCTGGATATCAGCGAAATAGAGCGGGCTGTGGGAGCTCCGGTGGTGCTCTCCGCGAAGCAGGACGGCGCGGCGAAGGCGCTTTCCAGAGCGATAAGCGACAAGCTCGACCTGTCGCGGCTGGATCCGGACGCGGGATTCCTGGCGAACGAGCGCCAGCGCGACTGCGTTATCCGGGCGGCTGATTCGGTGGAGCAGGCGCTCGGCGCGGCGGCTCTGGGGGTAACTCCGGACGCGGTGGGAGTAATGCTGGAGCAGGCTCTGGACGCGGTTTACGAGCTTTCCGGAAAGCGCGCCGGGGAGGAAGTCATAGAAGAGGTTTTCAAGCGCTTCTGCGTGGGCAAATGAGGTGAAGCATGAATATAATCATAATAGGCTGCGGAAAGGTCGGCAGCGAGCTTGCGGGAGTCCTCGACAAGCGCGGCAGCGACGTTTCGGTGATAGACCGTGACGAGCAGAATTTCGACCGCCTGCCCGGGGATTTCAGCGGGTTCACTACCCCGGGGGTCCCCATTGACCAGGAGGTGCTCAAAAAGGCAGGCATCGAGAGCTGCGACGCGGTGTGCGCCATCACCCAGGACGACGACCTGAACATAATGGCGGCTCAGCTTGCAAAGGACATATTCCATGTGGAGCGCGTATTCGCGAGAATTTCCGACCCGGACAAGGTGGACGTGTTTCAGGGGTTCGGCATACAGACGGTCTGCCCGACCAAGCTTACGGTGGACGCGGCTCTTGCGGCGATAGAGGACGTCAGCGAACAGGCGGAGCTCCGCATACAGCGCAATACCGTGCGGTTCATGACGATGGATATGCCGCCGGAGTTCGTGGGGAAGCTCCCCGCGGATATCGAGCTTGAGGACGGCGAGAGCCTTTTCGCGATAGTCCGCCCGAACGGAGCGTTCCTGCTCTATACAGGGCAGGTGATAACGCTGTCCGCAGAGGACAGGCTGATTTTCGCAAAGAAAACAAACTAATATCAATTCGGAATTAGGAATTCGGAATCATCGGAGCCGCTGTCGCGGCGGTTATCCGATTGTATCGAATTTTAATCCGTCCCACGAAGTGGGACACAATAATTCCGAATTATGAATTCCGAATTATGAATTCCGAATTAAATTTAAGGAGATACGAAATGTTCAAGCTAGTTATTTTTGACCTTGACGGGACCCTGCTCAACACCATCGGCGACCTTGCCGCGGCGGGAAACTATACCCTCGCGGATATGGGCTATCCTACCCATGACGAGGAGAAATACCGCCATTTTGTGGGCAACGGAATTCCGAAGCTTATAGAGAGAATGCTCCCGGCGGGCACGCAGAAGCCGGTCATAGACCTCGCGTACGAGATATTCATGGAGTACTACTCCGGGCACAAGTGCGACCACACGAAGCCGTATCCGGGAATCCCGGAGCTGATACATACCCTACGGGAGCGCGGAGTCGTGTGCGGTGCGAATTCCAACAAGGCGAACGAATTCACGCAGGAGCTTATCCGGCTCAATTTCGGGGACGAGATAACCCATGTGATAGGCTACGGCGCGGGCTTCGAGGCAAAGCCCGACCCGGGCGCGGCGCTGGAGATAATCCGCCGCGCGGAAGTAAAGCCGGAGGAAGCGCTGTATGTCGGCGACAGCGACGTTGACATCATCACCGGACATAACGCGGGGATAGCCGTGTGCGGGGCGCTGTGGGGCTTCCGGGGCTATGAGGAGCTTGCCGCGCAGAAGCCCACATACTTCGCGCATGACGCAAAGGAGCTGGAGAAGATAATTCTCGGATGAGCGGCATAATAAATGAGGGGCATTCATCTTGGTGCCCCTCATTTTTTGAAACAGAACTGCTGTAAATAAAAATCCCGACACGCGATTGCGTACCGGGATTTTTTTACTGGTTGCGGTGGAAGGATTTGAACCCTCGGAATGGATGAGTCAGAGTCATCTGCCTTACCACTTGGCGACACCGCAGTAACTCAACGAATAGTATTATAGCACACTGAAACCGATTTGTCAAGTACTTTCTGAAAAAAATCTGAAAAAATTTTTCTGGGCATAGTATGCCCGGAGATCCTGCGGTTATTCACAGGATAAAAAAATCCCGGCTCGGGTGGAGCCGGGGAAATAAAGTGATGAAGTATACTCTATTAAGGTATTCAGGAAAAACCTGTGATAACAGATTTCCGACAGGGCGCGTCTGCGCCTTTCTCAGAGATCTGTAACAAGTGAAGCAATATGTTTCAAGCGGCGAATTTTACTTGATAGCGGCGAAAGCGGTGTCCAGCGCCTCGATAAGGTCGTCGATGTGCTCTGTGCCGATGGAAAGTCTGATGGTGTTCGGCTTGATGCCCTGCTCCAGAAGCTCGGATTCGGTGAGCTGTGAGTGAGTTGTGGAAGCCGGGTGGATAACCAGCGACTTAACGTCCGCAACGTTCGCCAGCAGGGAGAATATGGGCAGATTGTCTATGAACTTCTGAGCGTCCGCCGCAGTTCCCTTTACCTCGAAGGTGAAGATGGAGCCGCCGCCGTTCGGGAAGTACTTCTTGTACAACTCGTGCGTCGGCTCGGTGGGGAGGGACGGGTGGTGTACAGCCTCTACCTGCGGGTGCTTGCTGAGGTACTCAACGACCTTCAGCGCGTTGAATACATGGCGCTCTACGCGCAGGGAGAGAGTCTCCAGACCCTGGAGGAATATGAAAGCGTGGAACGGCGAAATAGTAGCGCCCGTGTCGCGCAGGAGAATAGCCCTGATGTATGTAACGAAAGCCGCTGCGCCCACTGCGTCAGAGAAGCTGATACCGTGGTAGGAGGGGTTCGGCTCGGAGATCCAGGGATATGCGCCGGACTTCTTCCAGTCGAAGTTGCCGCTGTCAACGATAACGCCGCCGATGGCAGTTCCGTGGCCGCCGATGAACTTTGTCGCGGAGTGTACCACGATATCAGCGCCGTACTCGATAGGACGGAGCAGGTAAGGAGTAGCAAAGGTGCTGTCCACTACCAGCGGTATATTGTGAGCGTGCGCTATCTTCGCAAGCTTCTCAATGTCTGCTACGTTGGAGTTCGGGTTGCCCAGGGACTCAACGTACAGCGCCTTGGTGTTCTCGTCGATAGCCGCCTCGAAGCTGCCCTCAACATAGGGGTCAACGAACTTCGCGGTTATGCCGTACAGCGGGAGCGTGTGCGCCAGCAGGTTGTAGGTCCCGCCGTAGATGGTGTTGGAAGCTACGATGTTCTCACCCTGCTTTGCGAGCGCCTGAATGGTGTAGGTGATAGCCGCCGCGCCGGAAGCTGTCGCGAGCGCCGCAACGCCTCCCTCGAGAGCCGCGATACGCTTTTCGAAAACGTCCTGCGTGGAGTTTGTAAGTCTGCCGTAGATGTTGCCTGCGTCAGCAAGCCCGAAACGAGCCGCTGCGTGGGCGGAGTTCTTGAAAACGTAGGAAGTTGTAGCGTATATCGGCACTGCGCGTGCGTCGGAAGCGGGGTCGGGCTGCTCCTGGCCAACGTGGAGCTGTAAGGTCTCAAATCTGTAATTCTTGTTCTCTGACATGGTAATTATCCTCCATTGATTCGATTAAATTCTGTGTCCCTGTGGTTTCTGTTCCTGTTCTGCGTGGGATCAACAGCACATTCGGCCGTTCCGCGCTTCAATGATGTACTTCATCTTTGCACCTCCGTAGGTGTGTTTGTTTTTCTTTCTGTACTAAGTATATCACAACAGTAGGTATTTGTCTACTTCTTGTTTTCTATGGCTGGTTATAAATTTTGGTTATATCTCATGGCGGGGCTGTGGGTACTCTTTAAGTGGTCGGTCTTTGAGGGGCAAAGCGTTTTGAATTTACGGCTTGCAATAAAAAATACCGTGCTTTTTCGGCACGGTATCCGTCATTTATAATCGTCTTTAGACCCCTATCCACATCATAACAAGCTCAGCTATGAGCACTCCCGCGCAGGCGGAAATCGCAACCGTGAGAAGCCCCCGGTTGAAGAAAGCCGCGACCAGGGCCGCCGCAAGTCCCACGCAGGCGGTGATGACTGAGCCGGTGCTGAAGAATATCCCCGGGATAGTCATTGCGGTGAGCACCGCATACGGAACGTAATACAGGAAGCTCAGCACGAAAGGCGAGCGTATCTTCTTGCGGATAGCCGCCAGCGGGAGCATCCTGATAAGGTATGTAACGACTGCCATTGTCGCGATGGACAGGCACAGGTATAGCGTATCAGTCATCTGCTTCACCGTCCTCTACTGGTCTCGGGAACAGCAGCGCACCGATCACCGCCGCGATAATCGTGCAGATTATCACGGAGAATCCGGAGGTGATAAAGCTGAACACCGGCACGAATTTTATCACGCAGGAGACCGCCGCCGCAATGAGCGCCACCACGAGAACTCCCCTGAATCTGCGCGCAGGGGGAATAACTATCGCGATGAACATTCCGTAGATGGCGATACCCAGAGCCGCCGTAACTATATCCGGCAGGACGTTCCCGAGAAGCGCGCCGGCAGCCGTGCCGGCAGTCCACATTATGGCTGGGAGCGTGATAAGCCCGTACATATACGCGGGAGTCACCTCGCCGTCGCGTGCGCTTGCCACCGCGAAAACCTCGTCAGTGACGCCGAACGACGTTGTCAGCCTGTGGAGCATACTGTAATTCCTGCACAGCTTCTGGCTGAGGGAAAGGCTCATCAGCGAGTATCTCAGGTTTATTATGAGCTGCGCCACGGCGATTTCCGTGAAGCCGCCCATTGCCGCTATGGTCTCCACCCCCGCCACCTGTCCGGCGGACGTAAGGCAGGTCAGCGAAATAAGTATGGCAGCGACTGGCGGAATACCTTTTTGTATCGCCATGATACCAAATGCGAAGGACACGGACAGATAACCCAGCCCTATCGGAAGTCCGCCCTTGAAGCCCTCCATATATTCAGAACGGTTGGTTCTGACTTTTTTCTCTTTTTCTGGCATAATGCTCCCTTTTCTTTCAGGCGATACCGAGCTGATTTTCGCGTATTGCCTGCATTTTGTTCACATACAACTTTATTATTGTAGCACAAAAACGGGCATAATTCAATAGCTATTTTGCATAAGAAATCGCATTGCAAAGGCATAAAAACGCGCAGGTTTTATTCAGCCTGCGCATTTCTTTATTTTTTAACTCTCTCGTAGCGGAAGAATCTGATCCTGCGGCACTCGGACTCTATCGCGGGGGAAACCTCCTTAAGCTCCCAGTCCCTGTCGTGCTCGATGTCCTCAAAGAACACGTCGCCGTGGAAGCACTCGTATATCCTGGTGATAAGGGCCTCGTCGCAGTGCGGCAGGAGCTGCTTGTATATCTCAGCGCCGCCGATAACGTATATCTTTCCATCAGCCTTTTCCGCGTATTTCAGGAAATCCTCGACAGAGCCGAAAACCTCCGCGCCGTCAAGCTGCTTCACCGTGCGGGAGATAACGCAGTTTTTCCTGTCCGGGAGCGGCTTCTTCGGGAGGCTGTCCCAGGTCTTTCTGCCCATAACTACCGTGGAGCCGGTGGTGGTCTCCTTGAAGAATTTCATGTCCTCCGGGATATGCGCCAGAAGATCTCCGTCCTTGCCGATAGCCCAGTCGCAGTCTGCTGCAAGTATTAAAGTCATATTATGTCCTCCTTGAAAATAATCGCTGTTTATATAATACTATTTTTCGGCGGGATTGTCAAGAGTATGTCCAAGGTAAACACTTTTGTTCACCATAATTTCAATAATGAACAAAGTCTGATGTATGATTTCGGACAGAATTACCAGTGACAAAACTGCTTTTATGGTGTATAATATATCTATGATGTTCACTTGAATTGAATTTATGAACGGGAGGCTGTGATGGACGGAAAAATATATATGTGCATAGACCTGAAGAGCTTCTTTGCCTCAGTGGAGTGCGCGGATATGGGGCTCGACCCGTTTAAGGAAAATCTGGTGGTGGCTGACCCCTCCCGGGGGAACGGCGCGATATGCCTTGCGATAACTCCGGCGATGAAAGCGCTGGGAATACGCAACCGCTGCCGGATATTTGAGATACCGCCGGGGGTGAAGTACGTCACCGCCCTGCCGCGAATGAAGCGCTACATGGAGGTATCCGCGGAGATATACGGCATATACCTGCGCTACGTCAGCCCGGAGGATATCCATGTGTATTCCATAGACGAGTGCTTCATAGACGCAACGCCGTACCTCGATATGTATTCCATGACCCCGAAGCAGTTCGCGCAGGAGCTGATGAATGCGGTCGCGGATCAGACCCACATCTGCGCCACTGCGGGGATAGGCACGAATATGTTCCTGGCGAAGATAGCGCTGGATATCACGGCGAAGCATACCCCCGACCACATCGGCTGGCTGGACGAAAGGGAATTCCACGAAAGGCTGTGGCACCACCGCCCGCTGACGGATTTCTGGAGCATAGGCGCGGGCACGGCGCGGCGGCTGGCAAAGTACGGCGTTTACGATATGTGCGGGATAGCCCACATGAACGAAGATGTTCTGTATAAGGAATTCGGCATAAATGCGGAGTTCCTGATAGACCATTCCCACGGGCGGGAGCCGTGCACCATCGCTGAGATACAGTCGTACAGCTCCAAGAGCCATTCTGTCTCAAACGGGCAGATACTCTTCGAGGATTACAGCTACGACAACGCGCTGATAGTGCTGAAAGAGATGGCGGACACCCTTGTGCTGGAGCTGGTGGAGAAAGGACTTGCGGCGGAATCCGTGGCGCTGACGGTGGGGTACTCCAAGGACGTAATGCCGCCCACCGGCGGAACCCGCAGGCTCAGCGTTATAACCGCCTCCAGGCGGAAGCTGACGGAGCAGCTTGTGCAGCTCTACCAGGAGACCACCCGCCGGAAGTACCCGATAAGGAGCATAAATATCGGCTTCGGGGGACTGACGGACGAGATGTACACCGGAATGGATCTTTTCATGGATCCCGCCGAGGAGGAAAAGGAGAAGAAAATGCAGCGCGCGATAATAGATATCAAGCGGCGTTTCGGGAAAAATTCGCTGATAATGGGCATGAGCCTTCAGGAGAAAGCCACCGGGATACGCCGCAACAACATGGTAGGAGGTCACAATGGGGGCTGAGAAAATACGCAGGCACGCCGACCGCGCGAAGCAGTTCATGCCGTTCGCTGCGCTGCGGGGGTACTATGATAAGATACGCGAACAGGAGCGCATAAGGGAGCCGCGCCGCGAACTTTCCGAGGACGACGCGGCGGAGCTTTCCGACCTGCTGAACCGCGTGGAGCGCGGCGTTATGCTGCGGGTGGTGTATTACAGCGCCGACCACTACGAAACGCTGGAGGGCATGGTTTCCGAGTTCGACCCGGTATTCCGCAGGCTTTCCATCGTGAGGACGCGAATAAGCTTTGACGACCTTTACAGCGCCGAGATACTGGACAAATCCGCTGGATAGTGGTATAATATCCATATCACATGACGGAGGAGATCAATGAAACTTGTAATACAGCGCTGCGAAAGCGCGGACGTAAAGGTAGACGGAAAGACAATAGGCGAGATAGGAAAGGGCTTCCTGGTGCTTCTGGGAGTAGGTCAGGAGGACACGGAAGCCGACTGCGACAGGCTGGCGGCTAAGATGATAGGGCTGCGTATATTCTCGGACGAGAACGACAAAATAAACCTCTCGCTCAAGGACGTGGGCGGCTCGCTGCTTATAATCTCGCAGTTCACGCTGTACGCGGACGCCCGCAAGGGGCACCGCCCGAATTTCCTTATGGCAAAGGAGCCGGGGGAAGCAAAGCGGCTGTACGAGTATTTCACCGAGGTCTGCCGCCGGGAGATACCGAACGTACAGACCGGGGAATTCGGCGCGGATATGAAGGTCAGCCTGGTGAACGACGGGCCTTTCACTATAATTCTTGAATGAACCGGAGGATAAACCTATGAACATCACATGGAATGCAGACAAATACACCTCGGATTTTTCGTTCGTGTATAAATATGGAGAGGGAGTGACCGAGCTTCTGGAGCTTCCGCGAAACAGCCTTGTTATAGACCTCGGCTGCGGAAACGGCGCGCTTTCGGGGCTGCTCAGGGAGAAAGGCTTCCGGGTCGTGGGAATGGACGCTTCTGCAGAGCAGCTTGCGCTTGCCAAAAGGAGCTTTCCGGATATCAGCTTTATACAGGCGGACGCAACGGATTTCACAGCGGCAGAGCCGGCGGAAGCCGTGTTCTCAAACGCGGTGTTCCACTGGATAGACCGCGAAAAGCAGCCGGATATGCTTTCCTGCATTTACCGCGCCCTGAAGCCCGGCGGGCAGCTCGTGTTTGAGATGGGCGGCCACGGGAACTGCGGTCGCATACATAAGGCTCTGGCGGAGCAGTTTGAAAAGCGCGGCAGCAAATATGTCACGGGCAAATTTTTCCCGACGATAGGCGAGTATTCCGCCCTGCTTGAACAGGCGGGGTTCGAGGTAAGGTATGCCACGCTTTTCGAGCGCCCCACGGAGCTTAAAGGCGACGACGGAGCAGCCGGGTGGATAGAGATGTTCGCCAAAAACGCTTTCGGGGTGATAACGGACGAGAACGAGCGCCGCGAAATTATCCGCAGCGCCGCAGACAGCCTGCGCGGCGAGCTGTTCAGGGACGGAAAGTGGTACGCGGATTATGTAAGGCTCAGAATGAAGGCGGTCAAGCCTGCTGAGTGATATGAAACAGAGGGGCTGCAAAAGTCCCTTTTTTCTCATACTACTGATATATGCCCCGAAAGTATTCTTTTCTGCTAATTTTCACAGAAAGGTACTGGAAAAAAAGCGCTATATGTGCTATACTATATCAGTATAGATTTATAAAGGAGATGTTTGAAATACTGGACAGAAAACAGCTTTCCGACGGGATATTCTTTTCGCGGATAACCGACGGGCGCTTCAAAACCAACCGTATATCTATAACCTTTTACACAGATTTCAGCAGCGGTACCCGGTCTGACTATGCGATGATACCGTATATCCTGACCGACAGCTGCCGTAAATATCCGAACCTCACCAGGCTCACCGAGAAGTATTCCGACCTTTACGGCGCTTCGCTCTCGGACAACCTCGGCTGCGAGTTTGATTCCCGGAGTATGACCTTCAGCATAAGCTTCATTGACGACCGCTACACGCTGTACGGCGAAAAGCTGGAGCAGGAGTGCTGCGGCCTGCTGCTTGACTGTATCCTCGACCCGAAGCTTGAAAACGGCGCGTTTGAGCCCGCTCAGGTGGAGATAATGCGGCAGGAGCTTATTGACGCTATCATGAGCGTAAAGGGCGACAAGCGGCTGTTTGCGGCGCAGCAGGGCGGAAAGGCTGCCTACAAGGGCGAGCCCTGCGGAGCTCCCGTGAACGGCACCGTTGAGGAGGCTAAGGCGGTGACGGCTCAGTCCGCGTATGCGGCTTACCTGAATATGCTGGAGCACGCGCACATCGAGATTTTCGCGGCGGGGTGCAGCGATTTCGCCCAGAGCGAAGCGCTCATGGCTGAGCGGCTCGGCGGTCTGAAGCGAGGGGAGATAGTGACTCCTGCGGCGAAGCCAAGCCCGCTAAAGGAGGACGTTTTCCGCACCGGAGATAAGATAAAGATGCAGCAGGCTATCCTGCGCATGTACTTCAAGGCTCCGCAGATAAACGACCGCTACGCCAGCGTGCTGCTGACCCAGATACTCGGCGGAATGACCACATCACGCTTCTTCACCAACATTCGCGAGAAGCAGTCGCTGTGCTATTACTGCGCGGGCGCTTCCAGCAGGTTCAAGAAAACGCTCACCGTATACGCGGGGGTCGACCCGGCGAATATCGCCAAGACGGAGCACGCGGTGATGGCGGAGTTCATGAACATCAGCATGATGGGAGTCACCGGGGAGGAGCTGGAGCACGCGAAGCTTGACGCTATCGAGAGCGTGCGCGGGGTCTACGATTCCGCAGCGGCTATATCCATGTGGTACTCCACGCAGATAACCGACCCGGAGTTCATTACGCCGGAGCAGTTCATAGAAAACATACAGCAGGTGACAGCAGACCGCGTTATGAAGGTCTGCCGTATGTACTGCCTTGATACAGTCTACACCCTGACCCCCGAGGAGGCGAAGTGATGCTGGAGGAGATAACGAGCGCAAGGCTCGGCGAGAAATACTACAAATACACCCACAGCAGCGGAGTTACCGTGCTGCTGTACCCTATGAATGGCTATTCCACGGTGACAGCGCAGTTTTCCGTGAAATTCGG
The DNA here is from genome assembly GCA_934448295.1 of uncultured Oscillospiraceae bacterium. GTDB lineage: Bacteria > Bacillota > Clostridia > Oscillospirales > Ruminococcaceae > CAG-115. The sequence goes on along the minus strand of CAKSEY010000005.1, from coordinate 152,224 downwards.
CTCGATAGACAACTGTTACAGCATTGACGGCGGAGCCCCGGTGCATATCCCGGACGGCACCGCGCACTACCTCGAGCACAAGCTGTTCGAGGCACCCGAAAAGGAGGCTTTCGCGAGATTCGCGGAGACGGGCGCCTCCTGCAACGCGGGTACCTCCTACGACAGCACGAGGTATTATTTCAGCTGTTCCGAGAATTTTGAGAAGAATCTGGAGATACTGCTGGATTTCGTACAGCACCCCTATTTCACGCCTGAGAACGTCGAAAAGGAGCGCGGGATAATCACGCAGGAGATAACCATGTATCTCGACAATCCCGGCTGGCGCGTCTGCATGGAGCTGTACAAGGGTATGTTCAGCAGGAACCCCGTGCAGAAGGATATCGCGGGCAGCCCGGAGAGCATAGCGCTCATCACGGACAAGCTGCTGTACGACGTATACAACGCATTCTACGACCCGTCCAATATGTACCTGTGCATAGCGGGCGGCTTTGACCTTGAAAGCGCCGTGGAGGTCTGCGAGCGCTGCCTGCTTACAAGAAGCGCGCAGAACGTGGTCTCCATCATGGAGCAGGAGCCGCCGGAGGTGGTCTCCCGCCGCGTACAGACCGCAATGCCGCTTGGCAAGACGAATTTCGCGCTGGGCTTCAAAATGCCCGCGTATTCCGGCAGGGAAATGACCGAGGAATACATCTACCACACGCTGATGAACGACACCTCTGTCGGCGCAAGCACGGAGTTCTACCGGACAATGCGCGACAAGGGGCTGATAAACGAGACGTTTGAAAGCAGCATTATGATGGGCAGGGGCTTCTTCATTCCCGGAATATACGGCGAATCTGACGAGCCTGACCGCGTTGCCGAGGAAGTCCGCGCGGAGTACCGCCGCCTGAAGGGCTGCCCGCCGTCCGAGGAGGCGTTCCTGCGGGCGAAGAAGTACCTTTACGGCGACAGCGTGCGCTCCTACAACAACGTGGAAAGCGTGGCGCAGAACCTGTCAGACGCGGCGCTCACGGGCACCTCTGCGTTCGATTATGCGGAGCTTGCGGCTGCGGCTGATTACGAGGGAATGCTGAAACGGCTCAGCGGCTTTGACGAGAACAGCTGCTGCCTGTCCGTTATAGTTCCAACGGAGGATTGATATGTTGACATCACTTATTACTGCTGCCTCCGCCTTTCCGGAGGTGGAGCTGACCTTCCCGAACCTGTTCGGCGGTTTCACGATAAGCTACCGCCAGGGCTTTGAGCTTTTCGGGATAAAGATATACTGGTACGGTGTGCTGATAACGATAGGCGTTATCCTGGCGTACCTCTACGCGAATAAGCGCGCCAGGAGCTTCGGAATAAACAAGGACAGAATGTTCGATGTGGTTTTCGCGGCGCTTATCGGCGGATTCCTCGGCGCAAGAATTTACTACTGCGTATTCCAGACGCTTGACCCGAACGGCATAGACTACGATTTCATCACCACATTCACCACCATACGGGACGGCGGGCTTGCGATATACGGCGGCGTTATCGGCGGATTCCTGTGCGGCTTCATCGCCTGCAAGATACGCAAGGTGAATTTCCGGGCGATGGCTGATCTTGCCTCCCTGGGATTCCTGATAGGTCAGATGATAGGCAGATGGGGCAACTTCATCAATCAGGAGGCCTTCGGCGCGCAGTGCGCGGACGACTGGCTCTTCGGCATGACCAGCGTTGACATAATCGCGAGGGATCACCTCGAGGCGGGCGCGCTGGTTCACCCGTGCTTCCTGTATGAGAGCGTGTGGTGCCTTGTGGGCTTCATCGCGCTTCATTTCTACTCGAAGAAGCTCCGCACCTTTGACGGCGAGATAATGCTGATGTACCTTGCATGGTACGGCCTTGGCAGGGCATGGATAGAGGGGCTCCGCACCGACAGCCTTATGGCGGGGGAGCTGAGGATATCTCAGGTAGTTGCGGCGGTATGCTTCGTTGCCTGCACGATCATGGTCATTGTGTTCAAGATACTTACCGAGAAGAAGCATATTCCGCTTTACGTCAACACGGAAGCCTGCCGCGAGCTTGAAAAATCAGACGCAGCGGCGGAAGCGGAGCGGCTCCGCAAAAAGAAGGAGAAGAAGTCCGAGCAGGCGGCTCCGAGTATACTTGCGGAGGGCGCAGAGGACATAACACTTGACGAAGAAACCGCAGCGGAGGACGGCGCCGCAGGGCAGGAGGAAGCTCCCGCAGAGGAAAGCGCCGAGACTCCCGCAGAGAAAACAGAAGCCGCACACAACGAGGAAAGCGAGGAAAATTCTGATGGCAGCACAGATAATTGACGGAAAGGCAGTATCCGCAAAGGTAAAGGAAGAGGTACGCCGGGAGATAGAGCGCGAGGGTCTGGACGTAGGACTTGCGGTAGTTATCGTAGGCGACGACCCCGCCAGCCGCGTATATGTCAATAACAAGAAAAAGGCGTGCGAGGTCTGCGGGATAAAGAGCTACGAATACGCGCTTCCCGCCGAGACCACCGGGGAGCAGCTCATGGAGCTAATCGACGCGCTCAATGCGGACGAAAAGGTCAACGGAATACTGGTACAGCTCCCGCTGCCGAAGCACCTCAACGAGGAGGCGGTCATCGCGCGTATTTCCCCGCTGAAGGACGTTGACGCGTTCTCCGCTTCAAATGTCGGAAAGATAATGATAGGAAATTACGCGTTCCTGCCCTGCACTCCGGCGGGCTGCATGGAGCTTATCCACAGCACCGGGGTCGATGTATCCGGTAAGGAGTGCGTGGTAATCGGGCGCTCCAACATAGTTGGAAAGCCCATGGCAATGCTGCTTCTCCACGAGAACGGGACGGTGACTATATGCCACTCCCGCACCAGGGACTTAAAGCAGGTCTGCGCCCGGGCGGATATTCTGGTGGCGGCTGTCGGCAGACCGGGATTCGTTACCGGCGACATGGTGAAGCCCGGCGCGGTAGTTATCGACGTGGGTATCAACCGCAACGCTGACGGAAAGCTCTGCGGCGACTGCGTATTCGACGAGTGCGCGGAGAAGGCTTCCTGGATAACTCCGGTGCCCGGCGGCGTTGGCCCCATGACCATTGCCATGCTGATGAAGAACACCGTCATGGCTAAGCGTATCCAGAGCAGATGAGGAATCAGGCGAAGCCGTTTCTCAGGAATGCGGTCATAATGACCATCGCGGCGGTTTTGATAGCCCTGCTGATGAACTTCTGGGGAGCTGTTCAGGTCATTATTGTGATACTGGTTGCCTTACTTGCGGCGGGGCAGTGGGCGCTGTATTTCTACATGAGAAAGCATTGAAATTGCATAAAATATAGGGGCTAAAAAACAGCCCCTTCAGCTTGTCGAAAAAGTTCTAATGACAGCAAATTTTATAGAAACTGTGGGGGAAAAACTCTTGTTTTTCCCCCACACCCCTTTTAGCGCTTTCGGGGCGTAAAGCCGCACTTCGTGCGGAGTGGCGGGGGCTTTGCCCCCACACCCCCACTACCTTTTGCACGGCAAAAGGTAGCGAAAAGCGATAGCGCTACGCGCAAATTTTACAGTTTTTCGACAGTTTGAAGGGGCTGAAAAAAAGCCCTCTATTTTAAAGAATCAGCCGCCGCTCCACAAAAGGGAAGCGGCGGCTTTGATGTTTGATCAGTTTTTCTTTCTGTCAACAACGAATTTGATTCCGAACAGCACCACGAGCATCAGCACAATGGAAATTCCGAGCACGACAAACACGTTCTGGATAAAGCCGGAGATAAAGTAGCCGACCATGCACACAGCCGCCACGGTGAACGCGTAAGGCATCTGCGTTGAAACGTGGTTTACATGGTCGCACTGCGCTCCGGTGGAAGCCATGATGGTGGTATCCGAGATAGGGGAGCAATGGTCGCCGCATACGGCACCGGCAAGGCACGCGGAAATGCAGACGATAACCATCTGCGGGATAACTCCGGTCTCAGAGACGTTCGCAAGCTCTGCGCTGAACACGCTGGTAACTATCGGGATAAGTATTCCGAACGTTCCCCAGGAGGTTCCCGTTGCGAATGCAAGTCCCACTGCAACCATAAACAGTATCACGGGCAGGAGTATCTGCACTGCGGTAGCGCTCCGAACTAGTCCGGAAACATACGCGCCTGCTTCCAGGTGGTTCGTCATGGTCTTGAGCGTCCATGCGAAGGTGAGGATAAGTATCGCGGGAACCATCTGCTTGAAGCCGGCGGCGATGGAATCCATGCACTCTGTGAACTTAAGAACTCCGCGGCAGATAAAGTAGATGATGATAACGATAAGCGCAGCCACAGAGCCGAGCGACAGTCCATACGCAGCGTCGCAGTTCGCAAATGCGTCAATGAAGTTGGTTCCGCTGAAGAAGCCGCCGGTGTAGATCATTCCGAGCACGCAGAGGATTATGAGAATGATCACCGGAAGAATAAGGTCGATCACCTTTCCCTTGGAGTGCTTCGGCTGGTCGTCGTCCTCGTAGACCTTGTTCCTGGTGGTGAAGAGGTCGCCCTTTGCGGCGTTGTCCTCGTGCGTTTTCATGGGGCCGTAATCAAATCCGGTCACAGCAAGGAACACCACCATCAGTATTGTCAGCAGCGCGTACAGGTTGTAGGGAATCGTGCTGATGAACAGGCTGATTCCGTTTACGCCTTCCACGGTGCCGCTGACCGCAGCCGCCCATGAGGAGATAGGCGCGATAATGCAGATAGGAGCGGCGGTGGCGTCGATAAGATACGCAAGCTTCGCGCGGGACACCTTATGCTTGTCCGTTACCGGGCGCATTACGGAGCCTACGGTAAGGCAGTTGAAGTAATCGTCCACAAATATCATAACGCCCAGCAGGAACGTTGACAGCGCTGCGCCGCGTCTGCCCTTGATGTGGGAGGCTGCCCATTCGCCGTAAGCGCGGCTTCCGCCCGCCTTGTTCATGAGGACAACGATAACGCCCAGCACAACGAGGAACACAAGTATTCCGACGTTGTAGGAATCCGCCAGGTTGGAGATAAGGCCGTCCTGGATAACGGCGGTGAACATACCCTCAAACCCTGTGCCGGAGGCAGCCGCGTAGACTATGCCGCCGGTGAGTATTCCGATGAACAGCGAGGAGTAAACCTCCTTGGTGATAAGCGCCAGACCGATCGCAACGACCGGCGGCAGCAGCGACCAGAGGGTACCGATCGCCTCGGTGATGGGCGCAAGAATGATGCAAAGCACCAGAAACGCCACGACAAAAAGACCAATGATGATCTTGCCCAGATGTTTTTTCATTGATTCGACTCCTTTAGACATACTTTGATACAACCATAATATAACTATACTATTTATACGGCAAATTGTCAAGTACTAAAATTAAAAATTATATCCCGGCACAATAAAGAAGGGGCTTACGCCAAAGCCCCCCTGGGATATTATCCTAATTTAGTCCTGATAAAATCCGTAATAATATCAACGCACTTGCTGAATCCCAGATCCCCGCTGTTAAGGCACAGGTCGTAGTTTCTGGCGTCGATCCACTCCCTGCCGGTGTGCGCCTTGTAATAAGCCGCGCGCTCCTTGTCGGTGGAGGTGATGGTCTTTATCGCCTCCTTGCGGTCGGTGATACCCTTGACCTCGGCGGCGTTCTTTATGCACTGCTCCTCGTCGGCGTAGATGAACACGCGTACCACATGCGGCTCGCCGCGCAGCACATAGTCAGCGCAGCGCCCGACTATGACGCAGGATTCCTCAGAAGCCAGCTTCTTTATCACCATAGCCTGATAGTTGAACAGATTCTCCTCAGAGATGAATCCGGATTTTCCCGGGGCAATGACTCCGCCCTTATAAACTCCGGGCTTTCCGAACAGACCGTTCTTTGTCTTTTCATCGCTCTGCCCGAAGAGAGCCTCGTTTATTCCGCTTTCGTCGGAAGCTATCCTTAACAGCTCCTTGTCGTAGAACTTCACGCCCAGCTTCTCTGAAAGCATTTTTCCGATGGTTCTGCCGCCGCTGCCGAAGCCGCGGGCAATGGTAACTACAAACTTATCCATTATGCTTCCTCCCTCAGATCATTCGCCTAAGTATGCTTTCTTGACAGAATCGTTGTTCATGAGCTCCTTTGCGTCGCCGGAGAGCACTATTTTCCCGGTCTCCAGCACATACGCGCGGTTGGCTATGGACAGCGCTTTCTTTGCATTCTGCTCTACCAGAAGAACGGTGGTGCCGCTCTTGTTTATCTCTTGAATGATATCGAATATCTCCGAAACATACAGCGGGGAAAGTCCCATAGACGGTTCGTCCATCAGGATTATGGATGGCTTGGACATCAGCGCCCTGCCCATCGCCAGCATCTGCTGCTCGCCGCCGGATAACGTTCCGGCAAGCTGATTGCGGCGCTCGTTAAGGCGCGGGAATTTGTCGAACACCATCTTCAGGGAATCGTTTATCTCAGCCTTGTCCTTGCGGGTGTAGGCGCCCATCATGAGGTTCTCAAAAACGGAAAGCTGCGCGAAAACGCGTCTGCCCTCCGGGACGTGCGCCATTCCCATTGAAACTATCTTGTGCGGAGGGGTCTTTGTGAGATCCTTCCCGCCGAACATAACGGAGCCGTGCTTCGCCGGAACAAGCCCGGTGATGGTGTGGAGCGTGGTGGTTTTTCCCGCCCCGTTTGCGCCTATCAGCGCGATTATCTCGCCCTGCTCAACGTCAAAGGAAATGCCCTTGATAGCGTTGATGGCGCCGTAATATACCTGTAAGTCCTTTATCGACAGCATTGCCATGAGCTTTTCCTCCTTATTCTCCGAGATATGCGGTGATTACCTTCGGGTCGTTCAGCACCGCCGAGGTCTCGCCCTGCGCCAGCTCCTGACCGAAGTTCAGCACGGTGAGCTCCTCGCATATGCCCGAAACCAGCTTCATATCGTGCTCGATAAGCAGGATAGTCATGTGGAATTCATCGCGGACAAAGTGGATAGTGTTCATCAGCTCCGCCGTCTCGTTGGGGTTCATTCCGGCAGCCGGCTCGTCAAGCAGCAGCAGCTTCGGGTCTGTGGCAAGCGCGCGGGCTATCTCCAGCTTTCTCTGCTTGCCGTAGGGGAGGTTCGCAGCCATCTGCTGAGCCTCGCCGTCCAGCTCGAACACCTTTAAAAGCTCCATCGCCTTTTCGTTGGCGCGCTTTTCTTCCTTAAAGTACCTCGGGAGCCTCAGAACGCCCTCAATGGCGGTGTAGTTGATGTGGTTGTGCATTCCCGCCTTAACGTTGTCCAGCACGCTCATGTTCTTGAACAGACGTATATTCTGGAAGGTACGCGCTATGCCCTCCTTGTTGATGGCGATGGCGGGCTTTCCGGTGATGTTCTTTCCGTCGAGGAGTATCGTGCCGGAGGTCGGCTTGTAAACGCCGGTCAGCATGTTGAATACAGTGGTCTTTCCGGCGCCGTTGGGACCGATAAGTCCGTAGAGCTGACCTTTCCTTATGGACATATTCAGACCGTCCACCGCGCGCAGACCGCCGAACTGTATGGACAGGTTCTTTACCTCAAGCATGGGAGCATTTTTTTCAGACATTATCCGCACCTCCCGCATTATTCTTGTTCCGCACAAAAATTTCCTTTATCTTCTGGACAGGGGCGGAAATGCCTATTCTCTCGCGCAGCGCGATGAATGCAGGCGCGTTGTTGAATATCATCATAACGATAAGGACTATCGCGTAGATCAACATTCTGTAATCGCCTAGCTCACGGAATATCTCCGGCAGGGCGTACAGGATAATTGTGGCGATAACGGAGCCGCGCAGGCTTCCCAGACCGCCGAGCACCACGAATACCAGGATAAGAATTGACAGGTTGTAGTCGAACTTCTTCGGGGCAAGCATGGTGAGAGAGTGTGAGTAAAGCACCCCGGCAACGCCCGCGATAGCCGCAGACAGCGTGAACGCCATCAGTCTGAACTTGGTCACATTGATACCTACGGACTGAGCCGCGATGTAGTTGTCGCGCACGGACATACAAGCGCGTCCCGCGCGGGAGTTGATGAAGTTCATCAGGATTATCATGGAAATCATCAGCACTACCACCACGAGGATAAGGTTCGTATCCTGCGGCGCCTTGATTCCCTTTGCGCCCTCCAGTATTACCTTGCTGGTCTCGCTGTCAGCGTCGGAGACCGCAGCCGCAAAGCTGAAATGCAGTCCGTTCTTGTCCATGGTGAGGTAGATGTTGTTCGCCATCGCCTTGATTATCTCGCCGAAGCCAAGGGTAACGATAGCCAGGTAGTCGCCGCGGAGTCTCAGCACCGGGATACCGATGAGGATACCGAAGATCGCTGCGGCGATCCCGCCGACGATAAGCGCAATGATCATTCTGAGCCACGAGGGATTTATGCTCTCCTGGGTGATGAGGGAGAATATTCCGCCGGCATAGGCGCCTATGCACATGAAGCCAGCATGTCCCAGGGAAAGCTCGCCGAGGATACCTACGGTAAGGTTCAGCGAAATCGAGAGGATAATGTAAATGCCTATCGGGATAAGCAGTCCGGAATACTGGCTTCCGAGCACTCCGGTCATTGAAAGGATACCGAAGATAACGAAAAGCCCGAGCGTCATTCCGCAGGTGATGAAGTTGTTTTTTGTTGTCTTGCTCATTTCCCCGCCCCCTTATACCTTTTCACGGATCTTCTTGCCGAGGATACCCGTAGGTCTAACAACGAGTACGATTATCAGCACGAGGAACACGATAGCGTCAGAGAGCTGCGAGGATATGTAAGCCTTTGCGAGCTGCTCTATTACTCCAAGAAGTATGCCGCCGATCATAGCGCCGGGGATGGAGCCGATGCCGCCGAATACCGCCGCAACGAACGCCTTGATGCCGGGCATAGAGCCGGTGTACGGGCTGAGCTGCGGATAAGCGGAGCACATCAGCACGCTTGCAACGCCTGCCAGCGCCGAGCCGATGGCGAACGTAAGGGAGATGGTGCGGTTGACGTTGATGCCCATGAGCTGCGCCGCGCCCTTGTCCTCAGCGACTGCCAGCATGGCCTTGCCCGCCTTGGTCTTGTTGATGAACCAGGTCAGTGCCGCCATGATAATGACGGAGACCACAATGGAGATGAACGTTTCCATGGATATCTTGAGGGAGGTCTGTACTCCCGGCTCGATAGCTGTAAAGAACTGAGCGCCGCTGTCGGTAACGATCAGGAAAGGCGGCATTCCATCAACGACTGATGTGAAGTTGCGCGCAGCGGAGCCGAAGATCAGCAGCGCGAGGTTCTGGAGAAGGTAGCTGACGCCGATGGCGGTGATGAGTACAGCCAGCGGAGGCGCGCTTCTCAGCGGCTTATAAGCCACCTTTTCGATCACAACGCCGAGCACCGTGCACACCACTATACCGATAATGACTGAAAGCCATACCGGGCACCACGCCGTTGACATGGCGGTGAATACAGCGTAGCCCCCGACCATGATGATATCGCCGTGCGCGAAGTTCAGCATCTTTGCGATGCCGTAAACCATCGTGTAGCCCAGCGCTATGAGCGCGTAGATACTTCCGAGGCTAAGTCCGCTTATAAGGTAAGAAACAAAGCTCATAAAGAACCTTCTCCTTTCGGAAATGTATTCTGCCGCAGATTTAAACAAGCTCCGACAGGTTTCAGCGGAATTTGCTTAAATTTACGGCAGTAAAGTGCCGTAATTATACAAATAAGACCCGTACAGTTCCCCCGGTTTTTCCGGGGAAACCATACATACGGGTCTGAATTTTGTGTGTCAGTTCAAATCATTACTGAGCGGAGGTGTAGGAGCCTACGCCGTCGGTAACGGTGATCTTCATAACCTGGGGAGCCTTTGTGGGCTCGCCGTCAGCAGTCCATGTGGTGGAGCCTGTTACGCCGTCGAGTGTGATCTCGGTCATAGCGACCTTGATCTTGTCGCATACGTCGGAAGCGCTCATGGAAGCGTCGTCAACGCCAGCCTTCTCGAGAGCAAGCTTGATAGCGTAAACTGCGTCGTAGCCGTCAGCAGCGAACTGGATCGGAACCTCGCCGTTGGTGAGCTCGCCGTAAGCCTTTGTAAAGGTTGCGGACTTCTCATCGGGAGAAGAAGCTGCGAAAGGAGTCATAACGAGAACGCCGTCAGCGATGTCTACCTTATCGCCGAGCTGGTCGATAAGACCGTCAAGACCGTCGCCGCCGAATACCGTCATGTTCATGCCGGCGGACTTAGCCTGCTGGAGGATCAGGGAAGCCTCCTGATAGTAGATCGGCAGGAAGAGCAGGTCAGCGCCGCTGTCCATAACCTTCTGGATCTGTACGGAGAAGTCTGTCTTTGCGTCTGCTGTGAAAGCCTCTTCAGCGGCGATCTCAAGGCCCTTATCCTTAGCCTCAGCCTTGAAGCCGTCGAGGATACCGGTGGAATATACGTCGGAGCTGTCGTAGATTATGCCGACCTTAGTAGCAAGGCTGTTGTCAACGATATAGTCAGCCGCGATCTTACCCTGACCGGGGTCGGTGAAGCATACGCGGAAGCAGTTGTCGCCTGCGGAGATAGCGTCCAGAGAAGAACCGGACGGAGTGAGCAGGAACATATTGTCCTTTGCAGCCTCAGCGCTTACTGCTACGCAGGGAGCGGAGGTAACTGTGCCGACGAGCGCCTTCATGCCGGCGTCCTTAAGGGTGTTGTATGCGTTTACGGACTTCTCAGGGTCGTGCTCGTCGTCCTGGAAGTTGAGCTCGAGCTGCATGCCGTTTACGCCGCCGTTAGCGTTGATCTCGTTAACTGCGAGCTGCGCGCCGTTCTTAACTGCGTTGCCGTATACGGCAGCCGCGCCGGTGATCGGGCCGATACCGCCGATGAGGAACGTGCCGCCTGTCGCACCGCCCTCGCCGTCAGCCGCGCTGTTGTCAGCCGCAGAGGAGCTGTTGGTGCTGCTGGAGCAGCCTGCAAACGGAACTGCCATTGCTGCAACGAGAGAAACCGCTGCAATCTTTTTCAGAACATTTTTCATTTTAGTTTCTTCCTTTCCGCGCCGCCGTCCCGTTCTCCGCAAGCCGAAGCTTCACTGATAATGCGGAACAGCGCCTTTTGCCAGAGTTTTTGATTTCTCGCTGAAATTGCTTTCTGCAATTTTCTTTGCAATAATATAATAACCTTTAATTCAAAATCTGTCAAGAAGTAAAAGCGTTGATTATTGTGCTTCTGAAATATTTTTTTTGTACAATTTCACCTAAATTTAGTCTGAATTTCATTTTCAGCGAATAAAACGCGCTTTTTATTGCACGTTTGAGCAGTAAAAAATCCAAAGTGAAACTGCCGGAATCTGTTCTTTCAAAGCCAAAAGACGCGCTTTCCTATTTACTATAGCATATATTATCTGAAAAATCAAGTGGCAAAGCTACATTTGTACAATATGGAACATCAAAAAAACCGAATTATCTTAAATCCTACTGGACAAAATATAAAAGCTGTGATATAATATATGATGTATATTTATTCCTGAACGTTTTTCGTCAGGAAAACACAGCAAAAACGAAAGGAAACATTAAAATGAAGGTTACAAAGGATACTATCATTGGCGATATTCTCGACGTAAACGCAGAGGCTGCGGCTCCCATCTTCTTCGGCATGGGAATGCACTGCCTCGGCTGCCCCGCTTCCCGCGGCGAATCCGTAGAGCAGGCGTGCATGGTGCACGGCGTTGACGCGGACGAGATCGTTGAGCAGCTCAACGCTGCAATGGGCGACTGATGATATCTCTTGACAGCAGGCTGAGCACCGCCGCCGCCCTCTGCCGCAGAGGCGTTACCGTCTGCGACGTCGGGACAGACCACGCGCTGCTCGCCTGCTATCTTGCGCAGAACGGAGCAAAGTCCGTTATCGCCTCGGACGTGCGGGAGGGTCCGCTGAATGCCGCGCGGCGCACTATCGCGCAGTACGGCGTGAAAAATGTCACGGCGACGCTCTCGGACGGTCTGGACAGGATAGATTTCGCGGACGACGTCGTAATATGCGGCATGGGCGGCGAACTTATCATGAAGATAATCTCCGGCTGCCGTTTTCTGTCCGGGGACACCCGGTTTATACTCCAGCCGATGACAAAGGCGGATACGCTCCGGCGGGAGCTGTACCGCAGCGGCTTTGAAATAATGGAGGAACGCACCGCCAGGGACGGCGGCAGGCTCTACACAGTCATGCTGGCGAGATACACCGGAGCGGTCAGCGAGCCGGACGAGCTTTTCTGCCTGTGCGGAAAAATAACCGACCCGGAAATGCTCCGGCATATTTCCGGCAGGCTGCGCAAAAACGCGGCGGGAATGGAGCAGTCCGGGACTCCGCAGCAGCAGGCGCAGGAGCTCCGCAGGCTGGCGGATACGATAGACGAACAGGCGCGGCGCCTGGGTTCAACGGAGGTATAACATGGCAGTAACAGTAGGTCAGGTGCTGGGATTTCTCAATACCATTGCGCCCATGAACACGGCGGAAAGCTACGACAACGTGGGTCTGCTGACGGGAGATCCCTCCGCAGCAGTGACCGGCATTGCAGCCTGCCTTGACATCACGGACGAAATAATCAGCGAGGCTTCCGCAAAGAATGCGAACCTTATAATTTCGCATCACCCGGTGGTTTTCCACCCGCTGAAGCGCGTGATGAAGGGCACCCCGGTTTACAGCCTGATAATGAACGACATGAACACCATCGCGATACATACCAATTTCGATATGTGCGAGGCGGGAGTTAACGACGCGTTGCTGGAGCTCCTCGGCTGGGAAAGCGGCGGAGTTCTTGAGCAGGTCCACCCGAACGGGCTGGGCATAGGCGCGGTGGTCGACCTGCCGCTGGGCTTCACCGCGCGGTCGCTGGCAGAGCACTGCAAGAAGTCCCTTGACCTTGAAAGCGTGAAGTACTGCGAGGGCGCAGAGCACGCCATCACCCGGGTCGCCGTGTGCTCCGGCTCCGGCGGAGACCTGCTCCAGACCGCAAGATCGCTGGGCTGTCAGGCGCTGCTGACCGGAGACGTAAAGCACTCGGTGTGGATAGAGGCGCACAACAGCGGAATGGCTCTCATAGACGCGGGGCACTACGGCACGGAGAAGTGCGCTTCCCACAGGATAGCCGCGCTTGTAAGCCGCGCGTTCCCCGAGATTCCCGTATTCACCACCGACTGCGAATCCGAGCCATGCAGCTATGTCTGATGAGCCGCTGGCGCATCTTTAAAATAAGTCCGCGAAGCGGACACAATAATTCCGAATTATGAATTAAGAATTGAATCGGAGGTGTTTCCTTGTCCCTTGACGGAGCTTTTCTTCATATAGTCACAAATGAATTACAGCCGCTTGTCGGCGCCCGCGTGGACAAGGTGTATCAGCCCTCCCGCGAGGAAATAGTGCTGTCCCTGCGCACATTCAGGGACGGCGGCAAAAAGATAGTCCTCTCCGCGAACAGCGTCAGCGCCCGGCTGAACCTCACGGAAGCCGGCTTTGAGAATCCGCAGCAGCCGCCTATGTTCTGTATGCTGCTGAGAAAGCACCTCAGCGGGGGAAAGCTGACGGCGATACGTCAGGACGGTCTGGAGCGCATAGTCGCCCTAGATTTTGAGTGCACGAACGAGATCGGCGATATAGTCACAAATACGCTTATCGCCGAGATAATGGGGCGGCACAGCAACATTATCCTTGTGCGGGACGGCAGGGTCATCGACAGCATAAAGCGCATAACCGACGATATCTCCTCGGTGCGCAGGGTGCTGCCCGGAATACAGTACGAAGCCCCGCCGCGCCAGGACAGGCTGTGCCTGCTGGAGTGCGCTCCCGAACAGGTGCTTGAAGCCGTCAAGGACAGTCCGGAGCGTCTCTGCAAGAAGCTGACCTCCGTGCTGGAGGGAGTTTCTCCGATACTCACCCGCGAGATAGCGTGGTACTCCGCCAAGGACGTTGATATAGCCTGCAATGCGCTCACCGACAGCGCGAAGGACAGGCTGAAATTTATCCTGAACCGCATAAGATCCGCGCTGAGCGGCGGCGAGTGCGACTTCACCGTGGTCTCTGAGCTGGGCGGAAAGAAAAAGGATTTCTGCTTTATCAATATCGAGCAGTACTCCACCGCCATGCTTGTGACCCACTGCGATTCCGCAAACGCGCTGCTGGACGGCTTCTTCGCCTCTCAGGATAGGTCGGAGCGCACAAAGCAGAGGGCGCACGACCTGTTAAAGCTCCTGATGAACAGCTACGAGCGCGTTTCACGCAAGCTGGAGCTCCAGAAAAAGGAACTCGCAGAGTGCTCCGAGCGGGAGGTTTTCCGAGTCCGGGGCGATCTGATAAACGCGAACATCTGGCGGCTGGAAAAGGGTCAGACCAAGGCGGTGCTGGAGGACTTCACCACCGGCGAGCCCGTCGAGATACAGCTCGACCCGAGGCTCACCCCGGCGCAGAACGCCCAGAAATACTACACCGAGTACCGCAAGCTGGACACCGCAGAGAAAATGCTGACCGACCTTATAGCCAAGGGTCGGCAGGAGCTGCTCTACATCGACAGCGTGTTTGACGCAGTGAGCCGCACCGACAGCGAAGCCGACCTTGCGGAGATACGCCGGGAGCTGCGGGAACAGGGCTACCTCAAAGGCGGAGTAAGGGCGGACGAAAAGGTCAAAAAGACCTCCGCGCCGCTGCGCTTCCATTCCAGCGAGGGGTTTGAGATACTCGTTGGACGGAATAACCGCCAGAACGACCAGCTCACGCTGAAAACCGCAAAGGCAGGCGACATCTGGCTGCACACGCAGGGGATAGCGGGCTCTCACGTCATAATATGCACTGAGGGAAAACAGCCCGGCGAACAGACCCTGTTCGAAGCCGCGCAGCTTGCCGCGTACCACTCCAAGGGGCGCAGCGGCTCGGGGGTCGCGGTGGACTATGTTCCGGTGAAGTTTGTGAAGAAGCCCGCAGGCTCAAAGCCCGGTATGGTGATATTCACCAACAACCGCACGCTGTTCGTTACCCCGGACGAAAATCTGGTAAATTCTCTGAAAACAGATTCAAAATAAAATAGAAAACATAAACGAAAGGACGCCATTGCAATGAGAAAGGAACTTGCAAAGACCTACGCCCCGAAGGAATTCGAGGATCGTATCTATCATAACTGGGAGGAAAAGGGGTATTTCCACGCTGAGATAGACCCCAAGAAGAAGCCCTATACTATCGTTATCCCGCCGCCAAACATCACCGGACAGCTCCACATGGGGCACGCGCTGGACAACACTCTTCAGGATATCCTTATCCGCTGGAGAAGAATGCAGGGCTACTCCGCGCTGTGGCTCCCCGGCACCGACCACGCTTCCATCGCCACCGAGGCAAAAATTGTCGGCAAGATGAAAGAGGAGGGGCTCACCAAGGAGCAGATAGGCAGAGAGGAGTTCCTCAAGCGCGCATGGGACTGGAAGCGCGTTTACGGCGGACGTATCGTGCAGCAGCTAAAGAAGCTCGGAAGCTCCTGCGACTGGGAGCGCGAGCGCTTCACGCTTGACGAGGGCTGCTCCAGAGCCGTTCAGAAGGTATTCATGGACCTCTACAACAAGGGGCTCATCTACCACGGCGTAAGAATGATAAACTGGTGCCCGAACTGCAAGACCTCCATCTCCGACATCGAGTGCGAGTACGAGGAGCAGGACGGATTCTTCTGGCACATCAACTATCCGCTGGCTGACGGCTCCGGATTTGTTGAGATAGCCACCACACGTCCGGAGACCCTGCTCGGCGACTCCGCGCTTGCGGTAAACCCGAACGACGACCGTTACAAGGACATCGTGGGCAAGATGGTGAAGCTCCCGCTGACAGACCGCGAGATTCCGATAATCGCCGACGACTATGTTGACGTTGAATTCGGTACCGGCGTTGTCAAGATAACCCCCGCCCACGACCCGAACGACTTCATGGTAGGTCAGCGTCACGACCTGCCCGTTATCTCCATGATGAACGACGACGCGACTATAAGCGCCGACGTCGGCGGAAAGTACGCAGGCATGGACAGATACGAGGCGAGAAAGCAGATGGTTGCCGACCTCGAGGCGCAGGGACTTCTCGTAAAGGTAGAGCCCCACAGGCACAACGTTGGCTGCTGCCAGCGCTGCGGCACCACAGTCGAGCCGAGAGCCTCCCTCCAGTGGTTCGTTTCCATGAAGGAGCTTGCCAAGCCCGCTATCGACGTTGTAAAGTCCGGGGAGCTGCGCTTTATCCCGAAGCGCTTCGAGAACGGCTACCTCTACTGGATGGAGAATATCCGCGACTGGTGCATTTCCAGACAGCTCTGGTGGGGTCATAGGATCCCGGCATACTACTGCCAGAACCCCTCCTGCAAACACACCGCCATTTCCCTCGACCCGCTGGAGAAGTGCCCGGAGTGCGGCGCTCCCGTAAAGCAGGACGAGGATACCCTCGATACATGGTTCAGCTCCGCGCTGTGGCCGTTCTCCACCCTGGGCTGGCCTGACAAGACCCCCGAGATGGACTACTTCTATCCGACCTCCACGCTGGTAACCGGCTACGACATCATTCCGTTCTGGGTAGCGAGAATGATATTCTCCGGTCTGGAGCACACAGGCGAAAAGCCGTTCAAGGACGTTCTTATCCACGGTCTGGTAAGGGACGAGCAGGGACGCAAGATGTCCAAGTCCCTCGGCAACGGCGTTGACCCGCTGGAGATCATCGACAAGTACGGCGCGGACGCGCTCCGTCTGACCCTCGTCACCGGAAACGCCCCCGGAAACGATATGCGCTGGACTGAGACCAAGGTCACAAACTCCAGAAACTTCGCAAACAAGCTCTGGAACGCTTCCAGATATATCCTGATGAATCTCCCGGAGGATTTCGGAGCTCCGGCGCTCCCCGAGAACCTCCCCATTGAGGACAAGTGGGTGCTCAGCCTGTTCAACGACGCTGTGAAGAACGTCACCGCGAACCTCGAGGCGTTCGAGCTGGGCGTTGCAGTACAGAACCTCACCGACTTCATCTGGGACGTATTCTGCGACTGGTACATTGAGCTCACCAAGCCGCGTATCGCCGAGGGCGGCGAGACCGCGCTTGCAGCGCAGAACGTTCTGGTTTACATCATGCAGGGGATCCTGAAGCTGCTTCACCCGTTCATGCCGTTCATCACAGAGGAGATATGGCAGTCCATGCCAGGTACTGAAAGCGAGAGCATTATGGTTGCCGGGTGGTGTGAGTATGACGAGAAGCTGCACTTCGGCGAGTCTGCCGGGGAGTTCTCCCGCATTGTGAACACCATCAAGGCTATCCGCGTACAGCGCAACGAGCTGAACGTACCTCCGTCAAAGAAAGTCACAATGACCGTGGAGACCCAGTTCACCGCGCTGTTCAGCGACTGCCGCAGATTCTTTGAGAAGCTGGCGGGCGCAGGCGAATTCACGGTAACTGAAAAGGTGGATTCCGCCGAGGGAATGATGACCGTTGTCACCGATTCCGCCCGCGTATTCATGCCGATGGGCGAGCTGGTGGACAAGGAGAAGGAGCTTGCACGTCTGGACAAGGAGAAGAAGGCGGCTGAAAAGGATATCGAGTTCCTTTCCAAGAAGCTGAACAACCCGGGCTTCCTTGCAAAGGCACCCGCACAGCAGATAGAAAACGAGCGCGCAAAGCTTGCAAAGGCGGAGGAGAAGCTGGCGAAGATAAACGAATCCATCGAGGGGCTTAAGTAATGGAAATCCGCCGCATGGAGCCGTGCGAAGCAGACGAAGTGGCGCGGCTCTATGTGAAAAGCTGGCAGGCGGGCTACAAGGGACTGCTTCCGCAGTATTACCTTGACCTGCTGTCGCCTGACCGCTGGCAGATAGCCTTTACGGGACAGCCCGGCAGTTTCGTGCTGACAGATGGCGGAGTTATAGCAGGGCACTCAAACGCCCGCCCGGCGGCGGACGAAAAAATGCCCGGCTGGGGCGAGGTGCACACGCTGTACGTCCTGCCGGAATACTGGGGCAGGGGCTTCGGCACGGCGCTGCTGGATAATTCGGTTCAGTGGCTGAAAAAACAGGGCTTTGACCGGATATATCTCTGGGCGCTGGATACAAACATCCGGGCGCGCAGGCTGTACGAAAAATACGGCTTCACCGCGGCCTCGGACTCGCTTTTGTGCCAGGTAGGCAGCACTGAGGTCACAGATATACGCTATGTATTGAAATAATGCGCGAAGCGCACAACATAATTCCAATTCCGAATTAAATACAAGGGGGCAGTTATGGCAAACAAAACACTGGTGGTTCTCGCGGCGGGAATGGGTTCGCGCTTCGGCACAAGGATAAAGCAGCTTGAGCCCCTCGGACCCGATGGCGAACTTCTTATAGACTACTCTGTTTACGACGCTTTGCAGGCGGGCTTTGACAGGGCTGTGTTCATTATCCGCAGGGATATAGAGGAGCTGTTCAGGTCAACGATAGGCGCGCGGGTCGAAAAGCGCATAAAGACGGATTACGTTTTCCAGTCGCCGGAGCAGCTTCCGGTGCGCGCGGGGGATTTCCCCGGGAGAACGAAGCCCTGGGGCACCGCACAGGCGCTCTGGTGCTGCCGTGACGTCCTGGACGGGCCGTTCGCGATAGTGAACGCCGACGATTTCTACGGCAGGGACGCATTTATGAAGCTGGGGGGATTCCTCGGGGATTTCACAGCGGACGCGTGCTCGGTGGGCTTCATGCTGAAAAACACGCTGTCGGATTTCGGCACGGTAAACCGGGGAGTCTGCAAGACTGACGCACATGGGCTTCTCACCAGCGTTGAGGAAACCAAGGCGATAGGAAGGGGCGAAAACGGCGAGGTCTCCGGCACTTTCTGCGGCGAAAAGAAGATACTCAGCCTGGAGGACACGGTCTCCATGAGTATGTGGGGCTTCGGCGCGGAATTCATGCCACGGCTCACAAAGCAGCTTTCCGTATTCCTGGAAAAGCTCCCGGCGGACGAGCCGAAAGCGGAGCTGACCATTGCGGACGCTGTGGACGGCGAGATACGCGGCAGCGGCTTCGGCGTTATGAACCTCACCACCGACAGCAGGTGGTTCGGCATAACCTACGAGGCGGACGTTGCAGCCGCCCGGGAAACACTGAAAGGCTGCATAGATTCGGGAGTATATCCCGCGCCGCTCTGGAGCTGATATGCTCCGCCTGATTCTGGTCACTGGGAGATGATGAAATGTTGATCGTTCCGATAGATAACGTCACCGAGGGCATGGTGGTGGCAAAGGACGTTGCCTCCACATCTGCAAAGGATTATAAGGTGCTTCTTATGAAGGGCACCTACATTACCCGCGACATGATCAGCCTGCTGAAAAGCAAGGGTATAAAGAATATCACTGTCAAGGGAGGCGACGACGTTATAGAGCCGGGACCCGCGCTCCCTGACGAGCCGTTTTCCGATGAAAAGGCGGAAGAGCTCATCAAGAACCAGCATATCGGAAAGGCGCTGAACGAGCTGAGCGAGGTGTTCGACAACAACGGCGAGATACGCGAGCTGTCAAAGCACGCCGTACAGCAGGTCAACAGCATTGCCGACGACATTCTTGTGGATATCGGCAACGACTCGACTTATCTCGGGAACCAGATGATAGCGCTCCAGAACTACGACGACTACACCTACAAGCACTGCCTGCGGGTATCCATGCTTTCCACCGGCATCGCGAACGAGCTTCATCTTTCACAGGACGATATCCGGGAGGTAATTATCGCGGCGCTGCTCCACGATATCGGGAAATCCAATATCGACCATGAGATAATCGCGAAGCCCGGGAAGCTCACCAACGAGGAATTCGACAAGATAAAGCAGCACCCGTATATAGGCTATCAGATACTGAAGCGCACCGGCGGATATGGCGCGAATATCCTCGCGGGAGTGCTGTTCCACCAGGAAAAATACGACGGAAGCGGCTATCCCACGGGCATTGCGGGAAAGAAGATACCGCTCATCGCAAGGATAATCACCGTTGCGGACGTATTTGACGCGCTCACCTCCAACCGCCCCTACCGCAAGCCGTGGTCGGTGGCGGAAACCGAGGAATACATACTCGGCGGCTGCGGGATACACTTCGATTTCGATGTGGCTTCCGCATTCCTGAGATCGTTTAACCCCTATCCCGTGGGAACTGTCGTGTCCCTTTCGGACGGCAGGCACGGGGTCGTTATCAGACATAATTCAAATGTGCTGAGACCCGTTGTGAGAATACACGACAAAACCGGCTCCGGCGAGGAGATAGACCTCAGCAATGATTTCCGGTTCCTGTCGCTGATGATAACAGGCATTTTCAGCGGAAACTATAATGTAAATCTATAATAATTATAAGGAGAACAAAAATGGTAGTAATCGAAATGGAAAACGGCGGAAAGATCAAGCTGGAGCTTTACCCCGACAAGGCGCCCATCACAGTTGAGAACTTCACAAAGCTGGTAAAGGACGGCTTCTACGACGGACTTATTTTCCACCGTGTTATAAAGGATTTCATGATACAGGGCGGCGACCCGCAGGGCACCGGCATGGGCGGCGCAAAGGACAAGATCAAGGGCGAGTTCCTGATGAACGGCGTTCCCAACGACCTGAGGCACGAGCGCGGGGTCATCTCAATGGCAAGGGCGCAGAATCCCAACTCCGCAAGCTCGCAGTTCTTTATCGTGCACAAGGATTCCTTCTTCCTCGACGGGCAGTATGCGGCGTTCGGCAGGGTAGTAGAGGGCATGGATACGGTTGATGAGATAGCAAATGTAAAGACCGATTTCAGCGACAGACCCCTCAACGATTGCAGAATGAAGCGCGTTTACATCGAAGAATAATAACGTTTTGCGGCTGAGTATCTGTCTGTGGAATCAATTTCCGCCTGCCGAATACTCGGTCGCCGTATTTTTCGCAGTCGTTTGTATAATATTACTATATTAGACGATATGTAAAGTTATATTTTGTCCATATTTCGGGTAATAAATGATTATTTGCCCAATTGTGTATTGACAAAAGCGGTATTTTATAGTATCATAATATAATAGGAAAAGATATTCTGAAACCACTGAAACGTTCTCTGAATGATGGGCAGATCCTGCACAATGGACGGTTCCGCAGTTATTATATTATAGCAGATTTCCAGTGAAAGGCAGCACTTGATGAGCACTAAAAAAAGTACAAATGTTCCACTTATAGCGACTGTTATCGTTGCCGCAGCGGCAGCGGCGCTTGCAATAGCGGCAGTTGTGATGATACTGACACAGAAGCCCTCCCAGCCGCAGACAAGCGGCGAGCCCGTGAGCAGCACGGTGGTGGATAATTCATACCTCACCCCGGAATACCGCGAGGAATGCGAGTATGCGGCGCACGACCTGCTCAACGACAGCCATGAGATACTCAGGCTGTTTGTGACAGAGGGGCTTTACCACGAGGACGAGCCCTACGGGAATCTCCCGGAGGACGGCTACTATACCGTCAACAGCACCGATTACACCTCCCTTGAGCAGATAGAGGAGCTGGTGCGCTCCGTCTACACGGAGGACGCCGCGGAGCGTATCCTCAAAAATGCTGACGGGAAGGGGCTTGTGGTATATGCGAACCGCGAGCAGCTCGTGCGCGTCGAGCAGACCGACCCCACCGCCTGGGGAACGGCGGACGCAGCCTCCGAATCCACCGCTGAAAGCGGCTCCAAGTATGAAACGGTATACAAGCTGGGTATCAGCGCAGATTTCACGCCGGACGAAAGCAAGAGCTGGTCGAGCTGCGCTATCACGATAGAATACCTCGAAAACGGAAAGTGCGGTCTCACCGCATACCTTGACGGCGCCGATTCCTCCAACGGAGTAACGGACGAGAACAAGGATTCCGTGCTCCAGATGACAATGATAAAGCTCGACGACGGCTGGCGCCTGGCGGATTTCGTCACAAGGGGCTCCGTTGCGTAATGAGCGAAAAGAAGAACCCCCTCGCCGCCTATGCGGTGGCAAGCCAGCTTGCATTCGTGATACTGGCGCCGCTGCTGGTGTTCATTGTGGGCGGGCACTATGCCTGCGAATATTTCGGCTGGCCCGACTGGGTAATGGTGCTGTGCATTATTCTGGGAATAGTGTTCATGATAAGCGGCGCGGTGAACCACCTGATGAAGATGATAAAGCTGTTCGCCAAGGACGACAAGAGCAAGTACCGCCGTTATTACAGCGACCCCCGGGACAATGATTACGGCGACGAATATCGCCACCCGCACAAGTGAGGTAAAGCTATGGCAGAGAAAAACGGCATAACGGCACAGGAGATGCGCGGCATGCTCCCGTGGTTTCTGGTCGTGAACGCGGTGTATTTCGCGCTGCTTCTGGTTCTGTTCTTCGCCTCGGGTTTTGATTATACGCTGCTTCTCGGCGGCGTGTGGGGAAACTTTGCGTGCGTCGGGAACTTCTGGCTGATGGGCAGGAGCGCTGAAAAGGCGCTACGCAGGAACGCGAAATCCGCCCAGAGCTATATGAACACCATGTATTGTCTTAGGTATCTGGGACTTTTCCTGACCATGACGATAGCAGGCGTCGCACCATTTATGAATCTTATTACAGCGGCAGTCCCGCTGTTTTTCCCGAAGCTCATCATCACGCTGAAAGGGCTGTGGGAAACGCGCTCCCCGCGTAATAAAGATTATTGAGCCCCGAAAGGGCTAAGCTAAAGGAGGACTGATACGATATGCCAGCAGCTTTGCTTTTGGCATCAGAAGGCGGATTTACGGTCAACGGACCACATATCGCAGCAAGCTTTGAGCTGTTCGGGATGACATGGAATCTCACTGAAACTGTCATAATCCAGTGGATCGTCATGCTTGTCCTGCTGGTGATAATGCTCATTCTCACCCACAAGATGGAGATAATCCCCAAAACGCGGCGGCAGGCTGCGGCGGAATGGATAGTCACATTCGTGCGGGATATGGTGGACACCACCATGGGGCCGAAATACAAGGGATATACGGCGTACATCGGAGCGCTGCTGTGCTTCCTGCTGCTGAATAACCTGATGAGCCTTTTCGGTCTGAAGAACCCGACCTCTGACATCTCCGTGACAGGCGCCATCGCGCTTATCACATTCACGCTGACGCAGATAAACCGCGCCAGGACCGGTAAGGTTAAGGGATATTTCCACGCGTTCATTGAGCCTATGCCGTTCATGCTTCCGTTCAACATCATCGGCGAGATCGCTAACCCGCTGTCGCAGGCGCTGCGTATCTTCGGCAACATGGTCGCGGGCATGGTTATCGGCGGACTCATCTACTTCGCGCTGGGCAACTTCGCGGTACTGATCCCGGCTGTGACATCACTGTACTTCGACCTGTTCTCGGCAGTGATACAGGCATACATCTTCACAACTCTGACAATGGCGTACATCTCCGGCGCAGAGTGCGAATGATACGGGCGCTGCCCGGAAAAAACGGCTATATTCCCCATGCGGGGATAGTATTTTAAACTAATGGAGGAACTTAAAAATGACAGAAGATATGCAGCTTTTATCAAGCGCCATAGTTCTCGGCGCTTCCGCCCTTGGCGCAGGCACAGCAATGATCGCTGGTCTTGGTCCTGGTATCGGCGAGGGTATCTGCGCAAGTAAGGCAGTTGAGGCTATCGGCAGACAGCCTGAGGCTTCCGGCGCCGTTACAAGAACCATGATCATCGGCGACGCACTTGCCGAGACCACAGGTCTTTACGCGCTGGTAATCGCACTTCTGCTTCTTTATGCTAACCCGCTGTTCAGCAACCTCACCGCTCTGTTCAACAAGTAATAGAACAGAAACGATGAAAGCATAAAGGGAGGAGTTGAACTAAATGCTGACACTTATCAGTGAAAGCGCCGCGCAGGTCAACCTGCCCCTTGTTACGATCGACCCGGGAACCATCGTGTTCACCCTGATCAATACGCTCATCATCTTCATACTTTTCAGAGTATTCCTTTTCAAGCCGGTCGGCAAGATCCTTGACAAGCGCAAGGAGATGGCGGCTGCCGAGATAGCCGAGGCGCAGCGCGCCAAGGAATCCGCGGCAAAGACCGAGCAGGAGTACCTCGAAAAGCTCGCCAGGGCAAAGGAAGAGGCCGCTGAGATAATGAAGCAGGCCACCGCCCGCGCCCAGAAGCGCGAGAACGAGATACTGAGCGAGGCGAATCAGAAGGCTGCGGAGATCAAGGCAAGGGCTGAGGAAAACATCGAGCGTGACAAGCAGCGTGCAGTAAACGAGATAAAGGACGAAATATCCGATATCGTTATCATGGCTGCGTCAAAGGTCGTTGAAAAGGAGATTTCGGCGAAGGACAACGAGGCGATAATCGCAGGCTTCCTCGAGAATGTAGGGACTGCAAAGTGACCGAGCGTCCGGAAAGGAATTTTTATGAACGACAAGGCTGAAAAGGTTTATGCCGAGGCGTTCTTTGAGCTGTGTCTGGAGGAGGCTCCGGACGGGCTGAAAGACACCCTCGCAGAGCTTGACGCGCTTAAGGGTATCTTTGACGGGAACCCGGATTTCATAAAGCTGCTCGGCACCCCCACCGTTCCGGTCGGAGACAAGCTGGACATGATGAAAGAGATCATCAGGGACGGCGGGATCTCTGAGCTGACCGGGAATCTTCTGTGCGTTCTCACGGAGCGCGCAAGGATGGGCTGCTTCGACGGCATCGTGAAGAATTTCCGCGCGTCGTATAACGATCACTTCAAGATCGCAGAGATAACTGTTACCGCAAGCGCTCCGCTGTCTGAGCAGCTTCGGGAGAAGATCAGGACGAAGATGTCCGAGGTCACCGGAAAGACCGTTTCCGTAAAGGAAAAGATCGATCCGTCGCTGATCGGCGGCGTCATCATCGACTACGGCAGCACCCGCTATGACGGCAGCGTCCGCACAAGACTTTCCGGGCTCAAAAAGGAGCTTGGCGGCGTTATAGCATAAAATCAACAAGAAAGGGATGTATTTAATGGATTTACGCCCCGATGAAATAACGGGACTTATAAAGTCCCGCATCAAGAATTACAATGCGCAGATCCAGCTCGGTGACGTGGGTACCGTCGTTACAGTCGGCGATGGTATCGTGCGTATCCACGGCCTTGAAAAGTGTATGCTCAACGAGCTCCTTGAGTTCGAGAACGGCGTACAGTGCATGGCCATGAACCTTGAGCAGGATTTTGTCGGCGCGGTAATGCTCGGCTCTGACGAGGACATCAAGGAAGGCTCCACCGTCAAGAGAACAGGCAGCATCGTGTCCGTTCCGGTAGGCGAGGAGCTTCTGGGACGCGTTGTTAATTCTCTGGGACAGCCGATAGACGGCAAGGGCGCTATTCTCGCAAAGGAAACACGCCCCATAGAAAAGATAGCTTCCGGTATCATCACAAGAAAGCCGGTAACCGTGCCGCTCCAGACCGGTATCAAGGCTATCGACAGCATGATCCCGATAGGCAGAGGTCAGCGTGAGCTTATAATCGGCGACCGCCAGACCGGTAAGACCGCCATCGCGATCGATACGATAATCAACCAGAAGGGCAAGGACGTTATCTGTATCTATGTTGCAATAGGTCAGAAAAACTCCACTGTCGCAGGAGTTGTTGAGCAGCTCCGTGCAGGCGGCGCGCTGGATTACTCCATCGTGGTATCCGCTACCGCTTCCGAGCTGGCGCCGCTCCAGTACATTGCGCCCTATTCCGGCTGCACCATGGGCGAATACTTCATGGATAAGGGAAAGGACGTACTCGTGGTTTACGACGACCTGTCCAAGCACGCAGTCGCTTACCGTACCCTCTCCCTGCTGCTGAAAAGACCGCCAGGACGCGAGGCTTACCCCGGCGACGTATTCTATCTGCATTCAAGACTTCTCGAGCGTGCGGCAAGACTTAACGAAAACTACGGCGGCGGTTCGCTGACGGCGCTCCCCATAATCGAGACGCAGGCAGGCGACGTTTCCGCGTATATCCCGACGAACGTTATTTCCATCACAGACGGTCAGATCTACCTTGAGAGTGAGTTGTTCAATTCCGGCGTGCGTCCGGCAGTTAACCCCGGTATCTCCGTATCCCGTGTCGGCGGTAACGCGCAGATAAAGGCAATGAAGAAGGTTGCCGGAACCTTGAAGCTAGATTACTCCCAGTACAGAGAGCTCCAGAGCTTCGCGCAGTTCGGCTCCGACCTCGATAAGGATACAAAGGATCGTCTTGCAAAGGGCGAGCGCATCGTTGAGGTGCTGAAGCAGGATCAGAATTCTCCGCTGGAGGTAGAGGAGCAGGTCGTAGTTATCTACGCTGTTATCAACAACTTCCTGGCTGAGATACCTCTTGAAAAGATCAAGCAGTATCAGTCCGACCTGCTGGATCACATCAGGTCCACAGACCCTGAGATACTCACAAGCATAAAGACCGAAAAGGTAATGAAGCCTGAGATCGAAGAGAAGCTTAAGACTATTCTCGCTGAATTCGCGAAGGGCTACGCCGCATAATCCGAAAGGAGCGTTTTTATGAAGCAGGCTGCTTTTGTACTCGGCATTATTTCCACAACACTTTCCGTGCTCGCCATTCTTGGCGTGGCATGGCTCTATATCGAGAAAAAGGTCAGATACATCACAACGGACGACAACGTTCAGTGAGCCTGACCTCCCGACGCGGGGCACGACGCTCCGCGCCTAATTCCCGGGGGTGATATTATAGCAGCAGGAAACATGAAGGACATCAAGCGGCGCATAAAGTCCGTAGGCTCTACCCGTCAGATAACAAAGGCTATGGAGCTGGTGTCCTCTAGCAAGCTCCGCAAGGCAAAGCAGAGAGCGGAGCAGGCTCGTCCGTATTTTAACGAGCTTTACAAGTCCATGTGCGAAATTGCCTCGGCAAACACCGATTTCTCCACTGTGTTCACAGAAAAGAGAGAGATAAAGCACCGGCTGTTCATCGTAGTTGCCGGCGACAGAGGTCTTGCGGGCGGATATAACTCGAACGTCCTCAAGCTTTCCGCTGCCGCGCACGCGGGCGACGCTGAAAAGCCGAAGGTCATTGCAATAGGCAAAAAGGCGATAGAGTACTTCTCCAAGCGCGGTTACGACATGGTGGGAAGCTATCCGAACATCGCCGAAAACATCAAGCCGGCACAGGCGCAGGATATCGCCGACACCGCTGTGGAAATGTTCCGCCGCGGCGAGGTGGACGACGTGCAGATCTTCTTCACGATGTTCGTATCCCAGCTCACGCAGGAGGCTCAGCAGATGGCTGTGCTGCCCATGCAGACGCAGGATATCGGCGACTACGGCGTGATGGATTACGACCCGTCGCCGGAAGCGGTGTTCGACCGTATCGTGCCGAAATTCGCCGCCAGCCTTGTGCAGTGCGCTGTGGTCGAGGCGTATGCCTCCGAGCAGGGCGCCCGCAGGACTGCGATGGAATCCGCGACCGACAACGCCGACGCAATGACCGAGAGCCTGTCCCTGCTCTACAACAGGGCGCGTCAGGCAAGCATCACGCAGGAGATCACCGAGATCGTTTCCGGCGCGAACGCACTGGACTGATTCCGCATGACGGAATAAAACAGTATTTCCAACCACATCAAATGGAAAGGAAAATCAGAATATGACAAATCAGAACAAGGGCACGATCGTTACGGTCATCGGTGCGGTGCTTGATATCAGGTTCAGCCCCGATCATCTGCCCAATCTGCTCAATGCCATCGAGATCGACAACAACGGTCAGAAGCTCGTTGTCGAGGTGGCACAGCACATTGGCGACGACGTTGTCCGCTGTATCGCAATGGGCTCCACTGACGGCCTTGTAAGAGGCATGGAGGCAGTGGACACCGGAGCGTCCATAAAGGTACCTGTCGGAAAGGAGACCCTCGGCAGAATATTCAACCTGCTGGGCGAGGCTGTTGATAACAAGCCCCAGCCGCAAACCGCCGAGAAGTGGGAGATCCACCGCCCCGCTCCGAAGTTTGAGGAGCAGGAGGCTTCCAACCAGGTTCTTGAAACCGGTATCAAGGTCGTTGACCTTATCGCGCCGTACCTCAAGGGCGGTAAGATAGGTCTGTTCGGCGGTGCCGGCGTTGGTAAGACCGTCCTTATCATGGAGCTTATCAACAATATCGCAAAGCAGCACGGCGGTATTTCCGTATTCACCGGCGTAGGCGAGCGTACCCGCGAGGGCAACGACCTCTACAACGAGATGACGGAATCCGGCGTTATCAGCAAGACCGCGCTTGTTTACGGTCAGATGAACGAGCCGCCAGGGGCAAGAATGAGAGTTGCCCTCTCCGGACTTACCATGGCGGAATACTTCCGTGACAAGGAAGGTCAGGACGTGCTCCTGTTTATCGACAACATCTTCCGTTTCACTCAGGCAGGCTCCGAGGTTTCGGCTCTGCTTGGCCGTATGCCTTCCGCCGTTGGTTATCAGCCTACCCTGGCGACCGAGATGGGCGCTCTCCAGGAGCGTATCACCTCCACCAAGAAGGGCTCCATCACGTCCGTTCAGGCGGTTTACGTTCCTGCGGACGACCTGACCGACCCGGCTCCGGCTACCACGTTCGCACATCTGGACGCCACCACGGTTCTTTCCAGAAACATCGCGTCCATGGGTATTTATCCGGCAGTTGACCCGCTGGAGTCCACCTCCAGGATACTCACACCGGATATCGTCGGCAAGGAGCATTACGAGGTCGCAAGAGCGGTGCAGTCCATTCTCCAGCGCTACAACGAGTTACAGGACATCATCGCGATACTCGGTATGGACGAGCTCTCCGACGAGGACAAGCTCACCGTATCCCGTGCGAGAAAGATCCAGCGCTTCCTGTCCCAGCCGTTCTCCGTTGCGGAGGCTTTCACCGGTATGGAGGGCAAGTACGTTCCGCTGAAGGAGACTATCCGCGGCTTCAAGGAGATCATCGAGGGCAAGCACGATGACCTGCCCGAGTCTGCATTCCTGTTTGCAGGAACCATTGACGAGGTCATTGAAAAGGCTAAAAAGGGCTGATCGGAGGTAATATATGACGCCGTTCAGATTACAGATCATCACGCCCGAAAAGACATTCTTTGACGGCGAGACCGAGCAGATAATCGCCCGCACCACCGTGGGAGATGTCGGAATACTCAACGGGCATGAGCCGTACTGCGCCGCGCTCGGCATCGGACAGATGCGCATAATGATAGACGGGCAGTTCCGCCGCGCCGCCACCACCGGAGGTATCATAAAGGTATCAAAGGAAAAAACCGTTATACTGGTGCAGGCGTGCGAGTGGGCAGAGGACATTGACGTTGATCGCGCGGAGCACGCAAAAGATGTTGCCGAGGAGCGCATCAAGTCTGCCGCAAGCGACAACGAGCTGCGTCTGGCAGAGGCAAAGCTCAAGAGAGCGCTGAACCGCATAGACGCGGCACATCTTCTATAATACTATAAAAATAATCGGCAGATTTTTTCTGCCGATTTTTTTGTGAAAAAAGAAATTCCATATAATTTCCAGCCCACACAGTTCCTGCTGCGATTTGGCGCGGGTGCTGCGCAGGCACCCCAGCCATTGCAGAAATATGTGAAATTCTCCGTTGCAGCACACCGCCGACAGAATTCGTCCCGGGGTTCTATTAATATAGGACGACTGCGGTCAAGACTGCGCTTCCTCCGTGGGATTACGCAGTTTTATCGGCTTCCTTGCGGTTTATGTACTTGATAAGCTCCTCGTAGGCTCGTTTTGCCGCGTCCATTTTCTGCTGCTCTTTTCTGCCGGATTCCGGGGCTGTGCTGGTAACTTTGTAGTCCATCTCTGCGCTTCCTTTCGAATGTAATTTGTTGCCACATAGTATTATATGTGCCATGCGGAAGCAATATCACAAAAAAGAAATCACAATAAAAACTACTGCTGACGAAAAAACACCCCTGGATCTCTCCAGGGGTGCGGTTAGTGTTTGAACTATCTGACCACTTACTTATTGATTACTTTCTCTTGCGGGAAACTACAACAGCAGCGCCAGCCAGAGCTACAACGCCTGCAGCAACAGCTACACCAGCAACGCCGGTCTCAGGGTTGCCCTTGTCGTCAGCAGCTACATTGCCATTGCCAGCGTCGGTAGTAGCAGCAGCCTCAGCAGTAGCAGCGTCAGCGGTTGCAGCCTCAGCAGTTTCAGCAGTCTCATCAGAGCCAGTGAACTCGTCGGTAGCTTCAGCAGTGAAGTCAACCTCAGCGGTGTAATCAGCCTCAGCAGTATCCTCAGCAGCCTCAGCGGTATCAGCAACCTCAGCGGTCTCCTCAACCTCAACAGTCTCAGCAACCTCAACGGTCTCAGCAGTCTCAACAACCTCAGCGGTCTCAACTACCTCAGCAGTCTCAGCTACTTCAGCGGTCTCAGCAGCCTCAGCGGTAGCAACAGCCTCAGCGGTTGCTTCTGCGGTGGGCTCAGCAGGAGTTGTGGGCTCAGTTGCAGCGTCGGTCTTGACGTCTCTGATATCAACACCGTCAGCGTTCAGAAGCTCGCAGCTTACGTACTCGAATTCAGCAGTGCCGGACCAATCCTGCCACCAAACCTGTGCATATGTATCGGTTGTGGAGAAGATCGGCTTCTCGTTGTCGAATGTTACCTTGTAAACGTATCTGGTATCGGTAGCTTCCATTGTCAGCTCCTTGATACCGGGCTGAATGGACCACTCGTGAGAGCTCCAGCCTGTGGAGTTGGAGTTAACGCCGAAACCGCCGCCGTACCATGTGTCTCCAGCCATAACAGCCTTCTCAAAGTCCTTATCCTTGCACTTCAGGGTTACGCTAACCTTTGTGATGGT
Organism: uncultured Oscillospiraceae bacterium; assembly: GCA_934448295.1. GTDB lineage: Bacteria > Bacillota > Clostridia > Oscillospirales > Ruminococcaceae > CAG-115. Next base: position 121,509 of record CAKSEY010000005.1, on the reverse strand, counting down.
TGAAACAAGGCTGCTGTCGGTGAACAGCGGAACGTTGGAATCATCAGAAAGCAGGCAAGCAAACATGCCGGAAGCGGGATCTGTTCCCTTTGCAACGGAAGCTGCAAAAGAGGAAACACTTGTTGCTGCAACAACTGCAAGAGCAGCGGCAGCAGAGATAACTCTTCTTAACTTCATAAGAAAAAAATCCTCCTAATAATAATTGTGTGGATAGCAAACACTAAATCCTCATTAAATATTTTACTATAAACTCGAAAAAAAAGCAACTGTCAATTTGTACATTAATTTAAAAAAAATTTAGTGAAAACAGATAATTTTGCTAACCTAAAATGAATTGCGCTCCCGAATAAACGAAAGCGCAATTTAAATTAAGCAATTTAGCTAAATTATTCGCTGCGTTTGGAAGCCGCAATAACGCCCGCGATACCGAGGGCTGCCGCGCCGAAAGCCGCAAAGTTGAACGGTACGCCGGTAACAGGGTTCTGTGCGCCGTTTGTCGCGCCGGAGGTAGTTCCGTTTTCAGGCTTGTTTGTCCCGGAAGGCGTATCGGTTCCGGTGGTGCCGCTGGTTGTTCCGCCAGTGGTTCCGTTTGTCGTTCCGTTTTCGGCGCCTTCTGTGGTGTTGTCGGCTGCTCCGCTGTTTTCACCGGGGGCGGCGGTTATCGTATCGCCTGCGCCGGTGGTGGTATCTCCGCCTGTCACGCCGTTTACAATGTCCTCGCCCGCGCCGACGACGCCGTTAACTATATCCTCGCCTGCGCTCACAACTCCGCCGACAACTCCGCCATTTGCGAAAGCGGCGCAGTTTATAATGGCTGCCGCTGAGAGCGCGGCAGCAATACTGAGAAGCTTCTTCATGATTCAGATCCTCCTTTTATATACTGTGCAGCGATATCTGCACGGGAATATTATCTGCACCATGAGCGGCTTTATTATTGGATATTTTTTGAAATCAATACTGACTGCTGAATTTGGACTTGTAGAAATATATCCCCCAGAACAGCCCGAAAAGGCCGCCGATTATATGCCCGAACTGCGAAACGTTGTCCGGCGTGAACGCGCTGACGATTTCCCGCCCGAGATAGATAGCGGCGACAAGTATCAGGGTGAGCGGTATCTCGCCCTTTTTCATGTTCGTGAAGGCGCTGAGGATTATCATCATGAACACGATCCCGCTTGCGCCGATTATTCCGGTGGTGAAGAATATGCAGTTTATAAGCCCCGAGGCGACCCCGGTCACCAGTATCATGAAGATAAGGTTTCCGCTGCCGTATTTTTCCTCGACCACCGGCCCCACCAGCAGCATCAGCAGCATATTGCTGGCGTAGTGGTTCCAGCTGGAATGACCGAAGAAATATGTCACGCACCTGACGTAGGTCATAGGGTCAAGGAAGGAGGGATGACCCGGGCATGACATGACGTAAGTGTTCCACCAGCCTCCGGTGAGCCAGTTCACAACGAGCATTGCAAGGCAAATCGCAGCGTAGGTCAGCACAACGGGGCAGTTGTATGAAAGTTTGTATTTGAATCTGTTTTTAGCGGGCATGGGTTCCTCCATTGAAATTATCTTCCGTTGAGTTCAAGGTAAAGCTGGCGGGCGTAGCCGTCCGTCATTCCGCAGATGTAGTCCGTCACCAGCATAAGGCGGCTGTAAAGCTCCGACCGACCGTCGTGCCAGCCCATGCGGCATATCTTTACATAGTTTTCGGATATCACGCTTATCAGCTTGCTGTCGGTTATTTTTTCCTGGGGAGTTTCAAAGCGCAGCGCGGCTCCGGTCAGGCGCTCCAGCAGGAAGTTCATCATCTGCGACACTGCAAGCTCGATGCGGAGTATTTCCTTTGAGCGGAAAGCGTACCTCAGCGCGATATCCCCGAGGGCGTCCGCAAGCACCCTTGCAGGAGAAAGAGCCAGCAGCTCGGATTTAAGCCCGCCGCGCATTATTTCATCGTAGTGCCCGATGAACGAGTCAGCGGCGGCGTTTATCAGCATTGACTGAACACGCACCATGCAGTTCTGCACGGCGTTTTCCTCCGGGGAGGGCATACCGTTATCCAGGGCTTTTGCGAGGTAATGCCGGAGCCTTTCAGCGGCAGCGGCGAGGGTCTCGCGCTCGGCTTCGGTGCGGCACTGGTCTGCGAATTTCTGCGAGGTCAGTTCGGTAAGCAGGGCGCTGTATGAGATAAGCCCCTTGCGCTGTGCGTCCTCGATGTCGGCGGTCTTGTAGGCGATGTCGTCCGCGGCCTCAAGCAGCCAGGTGAGTGGATAGCGGCAGCCGTCCGCCCCGGTGGAATCCACTATGCTGCGGTAAAGCCCCTGCTCGGCGGAGAAATAGCCCATCTTCTTTGTTTTGATGTCGCCGCTGCTTTTGTCTATCCCGGTGGACGGCACTGGGTATTTTATAATAGTGTTCAGCAGCGCGTGGGTGAGGTTCATTCCGTGCTCGTCAATGAAGTAGTGGAGCTTTGTCAGCACCCGCAGCGCCTGGGCGTTGCCCTCGAAATGCACGATGTCGGCGCACTGCTGCTCGGTCAGGAGGCCAGTCACCTTCTGCCCGCAGAATTCCAGCTCCGGCAGTTTTTCGGAGAACCACTCGCGTATCGTGAACTCGCCGAAATGCCCGAACGGAGGGTTGCCGATATCGTGGATAAGTCCGGCGCACCGGAGTATCTCGGCGCAGTCCTGGCGTATATGCGGTGTTATCTCCGGGCGGGACTGCGAAAGCCGCGCCAGCGCCGTGTATCCCATGGAGCTTGCAAACGAGGAGACCTCCAGCGAATGTGTGAGCCTGGTGCGCACAAAATCCCCCCGGTCAAGCGGAAAAACCTGCGTTTTGTCCTGGAGCCTGCGGAAGCTTGCGCTGCTGATTATCCGGTGATAGTCCCGGGCGAATTCCGTGCGGATGTCTCCGGGGCGGGCGCTGGCGTTCGGGCGGCTCCTGTTGGTGCTGAGTATTTTGTCCCAGGTGAGTTCGGGCATTTTTTCCTCCTGTTCCAGTAACTTAATTAATAATATATGAATAAAATGAAGTGCCGGGTGATACCTGTTTTATGGAAAATGCCTGTATATCTTTTCAAGCGCAGGCAATAATAACGTTGAACCGGAAAACCGGCGCAGACGTAAACGATCAATATGAAAGGAATGATTTTAAATGCTGGTGAAACGCGGAGAGATCTATTATGCGGATCTTAGCCCGGTGGTGGGCTCGGAGCAGGGCGGAATCCGTCCGGTGCTGATAGTCCAGAACGATATCGGGAACAAGCACAGCCCCACCGTGATAGCCGCTGCAATAACAAGCCAGAAGGACAAATCGAAGCTGCCGACACATATTTCGCTGAATGCCGCTTCCTGCGGACTTGCGAAGGACTCCATAGTGCTTCTGGAGCAGGTGCGTACATTGGATAAAAGGCGGCTGAAGGAGCGCATGGGCGAGCTTGACAACGACGCCATGTCGCAGGTGAACAACGCTCTTTCAGTCAGCTTCGGTTTGTGATATTTATGGGGCTGAATCGTTCAGCCCCTTTTTTCGTGCAGTATGACCCTTATCTATGAAAATTATACACTAACCTCAAAGTTTTGTCAAGGCAATGCCGCGTGAATATAAGCACCAACAGCAAAAAGTACACGTCGATAATTGACAAATAAACGCGGGTGTGGTATTATAAATATATATATTGTGCATATTGACCAACAAAAGGCAATTATATATATATATATATATTGTGCATATTGACCAGCAAAAGGCAATTATGATATAATTATAAGCGTGAAGCAATTCACTTAATTTTGAAAGCGAGGATAAATTATGAGAAGATCATCAAAAATCACCGCAATATTTGCGGCGGCGGTATTGACCGTAACCGCAGTACCTGTATCGGCATTTGCGCAGGACATTCAGACTGTGGTGACAGAAGAAAAGGTGCTTGGTGCAAAAAAGGATATTTCCAAGTGCGTGGTAGCAGATATCCAGGACGCAATTTATTGGGGCGGTGAAGTCAAGCCCTTTATTCAGGTGTATAAAAAGAAGAGCGATCTGGGCTATGGCGAGATTGCATATGAGGGCGAGGTTTCTGACAAGAATTATACCGTAACCTACAAGAATAACAACGGAATCGGAACAGCAACTGCTATCATCACCGGCAAGGGCAGTTATACCGGCACTCTGAAAGTCAAGTATAATATAATTCCACAGAATACCGGAACACCGACGATATCCGTTGACAACGGCAAGGTGTCCCTGTCGTGGGATAAGGTCAGCAGCGCTTCAAAGTATTATGTATACTGCTCCACAAACGGCAGCGATTTCAAAAAGCTTTCAGAAACCAAAAAGTGCAATTACAGCACCACAAAGCTTGACGTTTTGAACAACACATATGCTTTCTATATCGCTCCTGCCAAGACAGTGAACAAAAAGACCTACATCAACAAATACGGAGAAAGCAACTTAAGTGAGCAGGCCTTTGTTCAGCTTCAGGAAAAATCAGAGTTTGACGGAGTGAAGTTCAGCGGAAATGTTTCCAAGGACGGAACCAAGGCAACTATCACAGTTACCGGCTTTGATTTTGCCAAGTACATGAAAAAAGCCACCAGCGAAAAGCCTTGTTCTGTGGTATTCTATGCGTGCGGATCAGAGGATTTCTGGTCCATGAACAGCTTTGAAGTACTGTTTGACAATAAGGGCATAAGACGGTGTAAATATAGCGGCGGAGAGCTTAAATACACCTTTGATAAGGCAACAAACACGCTTACAATGAATATTAAACCTGGTTTATATGATGGATTAAAGGAACTCAATCATATGTATCTGAAGGTAGTTAAGTTTAAGGATCATGTGAATTACAGCACTCTGGCAACGGTTGCAAACTTCGAGAGCGGCTTGAGCTTTTTTATGTACGGCGGTTATGCAAACATGACCATTGAATGGAAGTAATTCAGAAAGTCCTGAATAAAAAATCGACCCGCTTATTTGAGCGGTTCTAACATGTCTGATTATTCGGTATGCCAAAAAAGCCATCTTTCACTTTTAACGAAAGATGACTTTTTGATAGTCTGACGGGGCTGTTTTTTCAGTCCCGTTTTTTGTTATCGGATCACTGGCTGTCCCTGAACTCCCTGAGAGCCTCGGCGGTTATTTCGTAGTTCCTTTCGATCTCGGCGAAAAGAGCGTCGGCGCCGTCCGTTTTGCCTGTTCTCAGCAGCTCCGTGAGCTGTGAGCTGCCCTCGTACAGCCTGTCGAAGCCGAGATTCACACAGACTCCCTTGAGGGTGTGCGCCGCGTGGAACGCGTCCTCCGTCCGGTTTTCCGCCAGGGCGGATCTCAGGTCGCTGAAGCTTGGGTCGTTAAGGAATTTTTCGGCTACGCGGGAAATTAGGGCCTCGCTGCCGAGCCTGCGCAGAACTCCGTCAAAATCGGAGCCCATTTTTTCATAGCACTGTCTGATGGTCATTATATTATCTCCTTAGCGGCTCATGTGTTGAATTGTTTCTTGATATCCTGATTTATATCTATCAGACAGTCCAGCAGAATGGGGTTGAACTTGCCGCACTCGCCGTTGAGTATCATCTGTATCGCGGTCTCATGCGGGAGCGCTTTCTTATAAACGCGCTCGCTTACCAGCGCGTCGTATACGTCGGCGAGCGACACTATCTGCGCGGATATCGGTATCTCGTCGCCCTTAAGCCCGTCCGGGTAGCCCCTGCCGTCCCAGCGCTCGTGGTGCCAGCGGCAGATCTCGTGCGCGACCTTTATCAGCTCCTCGTTCTGGTACTGCTCCAGGCTTTCGATCATCTGCGCCCCGATGACCGTGTGGGTCTTCATTATCTCAAACTCTTCCTTGGTGAGCTTTCCGGGCTTGTTGAGTATCTTGTCGTCTATGCCTATCTTGCCGATATCGTGGAGCGCCGAGGCGGTAGGTATTAGCATCCTGGTGGAGGCGTCCAGGTGATATTTGTCCGTTTTCCTGACGAGCTGTTCCATCAGCATTTCTGTCAGCGTGCGGATATGTATCACATGCAGCCCGCTCTCGCCGTTGCGGAATTCCACTATCTGGCTGAGAATTCCGATCATCATGCTGTTGTTCTTTTCCTTCTCGTTTATCTGGTCGGTGACGAGCTTCACGAGCCGGCGCTGTTTGGAGTACAGCTTTATGGTATTGAACACGCGGTGATATACCACCTTTGAGTCAAAGGGTCTGCTGATGTAGTCGGAAACGCCCATCTCATAGGCCTCCCGGACGGAGGAGTCTGAATTGTCGCTGGAGATCATGATCACCGGGATATCCTCTATGAGATGATCCGCGTTCATGACCTTCAGCACCTTGAAGCCGCTTATGCCGGGCATGACTATATCCAGCAGCACGATGGAAATATCCGTGCCGTATGTCTCCAGCATTGAAAGGCAGGTCTCGCCGTCCGGCGCTTCAAGAATGTTGAATTCGCTGCTGAGCATGGAGGAAAGTATCTCGCGGTTAAGGCTGGAGTCGTCGACGATCATTATATTGAGCCTTTCCGCGTTCTTGCCCGAAAGCTTGCTGTCGTCTGTGACAACGGCGTTCTTGCGGTTCTTGGCAAGATACATATTCTTGTCGGCGCGGGTAACTGCGTCTGCCAGCGGCTCGTTTTCCGCAAGGACTCCGCCTACGCTGACGGACAGCTTCATTGCGGAGTTGCCCTGGATATCGGACTTGTGTATGCAGCGCTTTAAATACCGAAGCTGCTGCGTGAATCTGTCCTCGGTGATGCCGGGCATTATCAGCAGGAACTCGTCTCCGCCGTAGCGCACCAGGATATCCGTCGCGCGGATACACCTGCGTATGGTGTCGGCTGTGGTCTTGAGAATATCGTCGCCGGCTTCATGACCGCAGTTGTCGTTGTACAGCGTGAAGTCGTCAAGGTCTATCATCACAACGCCCGCAGAGGTGAGCGCGTTCTTCATGAATTCCTCGTAGTAATGGCGGCTGTACGCTCCGGTGAGGGCGTCCATGTATATTTCGGAGCGGCTGCGCGCAAGCTTTGCGGAAGCGTCCTCCCTGCCGCCGAGATAGTAGACCAGGGAATCGTCCGGGAGCTTCTTTACCATCTCAATGACATACGGCGAGCCGCCGATCTCGATATACTGGGCGATCACCTGGAATATGCCCGAGCCGGTGAACTCCAGCTTGGTTATCTGCTTTTTTTCGTTGAGCGCGTCGGCTGCGGCGCTGCTTTCGCAGCTCGTTTCCGCCTCCCCGGCGAAAAATTCGGCGGGGCAGGAGGAGCCGTCCTTCAGCTGCTCCCCGCTGATCAGCCTTACGCTGGGGAATATCATTTTCAGCGCCTCGACCTCAGCCTGCGCCTGCTGCATGGTTACGTTAACTTCTGGATTCATATACCGCTCCTTCATGCGCCTTTATTCCTGCGCTGACTGTCAATACCTTTAAGTCCAATTTAATTCCACCTTATCCATTATGCGGAAATCCGCCATATAAAACAAAAGCCTGCCGCCCGCACTGCTGGCTTCAGACTGTAATTGACAGAATACGTTTTTGCATTCTTCCCTGCGGAAGAAATATCACAATTCTATTATATAACATTCATGCGAATATTTCAATATTAATTTTTTATTTTTTTCCCACTGCGGGTGTTTTTTGTATCCTTTAAGCGGAAATCCCATTTGCTGGCGCAGTTATCGCAGAAACCCGTGTAAGAGCTGCTTCAATATTTTGCTGTTCTGTCTTTTGGGGTAGAAATATGCGGTTTTGTCCACTGACAAAATGGAGAATATGTGATACAATAGATACATCGGATATACGGCTGAAGCAGGGAACCGCGATTTGCCCGGGTTTCACGCCGACTATCCTGAATATGCATTTCATGAAATTAAATCTGCTGTTTTATTCACTTGACTTCCGGAGGTTTGTATGAATGAATGGAATAACGCGCAGCTTTCCCCGCAGGAACGCGCCGAGGCTCTTGCGGACGCGCTCACAGTAACAGAACAGGCGGAGCAGCTGAAATATGACGCTCCCGCCATACCAAAGGCTGGTCTGCCGGCGTACAACTGGTGGAACGAGGGACTCCACGGCGTGGCAAGAGCCGGCACCGCGACCATGTTCCCGCAGGCGATAGGGCTTGCGGCGATGTTCGACCGGGAGCTTCTGCGCCGCTGCGGCGAGATAACCGCAGACGAAGCCCGGGCAAAGTACAACGCGGCTTCCGCCCACGGAGACCACGATATCTACAAGGGGCTCACGCTGTGGGCGCCCAACGTGAACATATTCCGCGACCCGCGCTGGGGCAGGGGACACGAGACCTACGGCGAGGACCCGTACCTCACCGCCGAGCTTGGCAAGGAGTACGTCCGGGGGCTTCAGGGCGGGGGGAAGTACCTCAAAACCGCCGCCTGCGCGAAGCATTTCGCGGTGCACAGCGGCCCGGAGGCGGAGCGGCACTCATTTGATGCAAAGGTCAGCCCGAAAGACCTGGAGGAGACCTATCTCCCGGCATTCCGCGCGCTGGTGGAGGAAGCCCATGTCGAAAGCGTGATGGGAGCCTACAACCTGGTAAACGGCGAACCAGCCTGCGCCAGCCCTTTTCTTATGGGGAAGCTCCGGGAGTGGGGCTTCGACGGCTATTTCACCTCGGACTGCTGGGCTATCCGGGATTTCCACACGACCCACTGCATAACCGCCACCGCGCCGGAATCTGCGGCAATGGCGCTGAAAGCAGGCTGCGACATGAACTGCGGAAACACCTACCTCCACATTCTGGCGGCTCTTGAAAAGGGGCTGATAACAGAGGAGGATATCCGCCGCGCCTGCGTGCATGTGCTCCGCACCAGGATAAGGCTTGGTCAGCTCGACCGGACGGAATATGACGATATTCCCATAACCCGCGTTTCCACCGAGGAAAACAAGGCGGTCTCCCTGGAGTGCGCCCTGCGCTCTGCGGTTTTGCTCGAGAATGACGGAATACTCCCGCTTCCGGATAAGACCGGCACTATTGCGGTAATAGGGCCGAACGCGGACAGCCGCGAGGCTCTCACGGGGAACTACAACGGCACCGCAGACGAGTACGTTACGTTCCTTGAGGGAATACGCGGGCGCTTCGGCGGGCGTGTACTATATTCCCAGGGCTGCCATCTCTACAAGGACAGATGTCAGGGGCTGGCGCAGCCCGGCGACCTTTATTCCGAGGCTCTCGCCATGGCGGAGGCCGCAGATGTGGTAGTCGCCTGCGTGGGACTTGACGCGACCCTGGAGGGCGAAGAGGGCGACACCGGGAACGAATTCAGCTCCGGCGACAAGCCAGACCTGCGCCTGCCGGAAAGCCAGCGCGTCCTTCTGGAGAAGCTCTCAGCCCTTGGGAAGCCGCTTGTGGTCGTGCTTGCGGCGGGAAGCTCCGTCAACGTTGAGGTGAAGTGCAGCGCGCTTCTGGATATGTGGTACCCGGGTCAGCTTGGCGGCAGGGCGCTTGCGAAGCTGCTTTTCGGGGACGTTTCCCCGAGCGGAAAGCTCCCGGTCACATTCTACAAGACCGCAGACCTGCTGCCGGATATCCGGGATTACAGCATGAAAGGCAGGACTTACCGCTGCTGCGCCCCGGAAAACGTGCTCTATCCCTTTGGCAGGGGGCTGAGCTATGCAAAATTCAGCTTCGCGCAGGCTGACGTCGCCGCTGAAATGGCGGCGGTCACGATAGCGAATCTCAGCGATATCCCCGCCGAGGACGTTATCCAGGTCTATGTGCGCGGCTTCTCTGAAGAGGACGTGCCGAACGGCTCGCTGTGCGGCTTCGTCCGGGTGAACCTCCAGCCGCACGAGGAAAAGCGCGTGGAAATTCCGCTGCCGCGCTCCGCTTTCGAGACCGTTCTCCGGGACGGCTCCAGAAAAATATGCGGCAGCAGATTCGAAATCAGAATATCTGACGGCGCAGGCGCTGAGCTTCGCCGGGAAATTACAATCTGACAGGAGAAAATACTGTGTTTAAACCCGCTGAAATAGGCTCTGTAAAAATACTCCCCGGCGTATTCCGTGAGAGAATGGACGTAAACCGCAGCTACCTGATGGAGCTCGACAGCTCCTGCCTGCTCCAGAATTTCTGCCTTGAGGCGGGAATTATCCTCCCGGGGCTTCAGGTGGTGGATAACCCCGAGACCGCTAACCTCCACTGGGGCTGGGAGGCTCCGACCTGCCAGCTCCGCGGGCACTTCCTCGGGCACTGGCTGAGCGCGGCGGCGAAGCTCATCGCGGCAGAAAACGACGCGGAGCTGAAAGTGAAGCTGGACAAGATAATCAGCGAGCTTGCACGCTGCCAGGAGCTCAACGGCGGCGAGTGGGTAGGCTCTATCCCGGAGAAGTACTTCACAAGGCTTATAAAGAATCTGTACATCTGGTCGCCGCAGTACGTTATGCACAAGACCATTATGGGACTTACCGACGCGTATGTTTACGCCGGAAACACTCAGGCGCTGGATATCCTCGCGCACCTCTCCGACTGGTATATCCGCTGGACTGAAAAGGCTGCGGAGCTTAACCCCCACGCGGTTTACAGCGGCGAGGAAGCAGGTATGCTGGAGGTCTGGGCGCAGCTTTATCAGCTCACCAAGGACGAGAAGTATCTCACCCTTGCGAAGCGCTACGCTGACGCAGGGCTGTTCCGCAAGCTGCGCGAGGGCAAGGACAGCCTGACCAACTGCCACGCGAACGCAAGCATTCCGTTCACCCACGGCGCTGCGAAGATGTACGAAGTCACCGGCGACAAGGACTGGCTGGAGGTTATCAAGCTGTTCTGGAAGTGCGCTGTAACCGAGCGCGGAATGTTCAGCACCGGCGGTCAGAACGCGGGCGAGTTCTGGATCCCTCCGCACTTACAGGGGCATTTCATTGGCAGCAACGACCAGGAATTCTGCACGGTATACAACATGGTGCGCACGGCTTCCTACCTGTTCAAGTGCACCGGCGAGGCGCAGTATGCGGACTACATCGAGCGCTGTCTCTACAACGGCTTCCTGGCGCAGCAGAACTCCCAGACGGGAATGCCCACATACTTTCTGCCGCTGGCAGCCGGAAGCCGCAAGAAGTGGGGAACAAAGCGCCGCGATTTCTGGTGCTGCCACGGAACGATGGTTCAGGCGCAGACCCTCTACCCGGAGCTTATCTACTACACCGGGGAGAACCGCGTGGTTATCTCCCAGTATATCCCCTCCAGCTTCCGCACGGAGATGGGCGGCGCAGACGTCACCATCGAGCAGACCACAGGCATGAAGTACTACAACGACCAGGCGTTCTTTGACGAAAAGGACGACGGACAGATGTCCCGCTGGCTGCTGAAGTTCAGCGTAAAGTGCAGCAAGCCCGCCGGATTCACGCTTTCCTTCCGCGTACCCGCATGGACGAACGGAGCGCCCGAGGTCGAGGTCAACGGCGAAAAAATAACCGCCCCTGTAAAGGACGGCTACATAGATATCACGGCGGAATGGAGCGACAGCACGGTTCAGATATTCTTCCCGTCAAAGCTCCGCGCGGAGACTCTCCCGGATATGCCGGAGCTGATGTCCATTGTTGACGGACCAATCGTGCTGGCAGGTCTTACCGGCAGCGACTGCGGAATCACTGGCGCAGACAAGCTGGAGGAGCAGTTCATGCCGCAGCTTGAGCACACCTACGGCACATTCCCGTGGAGACAGAACAGCTGGCGCACCCGCAATCAGCCGCAGTCCGTGATGTTCCGCCCGCTTTATGAGATAACGGACGAGGAATATACTGTATACTTTACCAAGAAGTGATTTATCTGACCCCCAGAGCGGCGCGGTACTGCATGGGGGTCATTCCCTCTGTGCGGCGGAAAATGCGCATATAGTACTTTTCGTCCGTGAAACCGCAGGAGAATGCGGCTTCCTTTATGCTCACGCTGCTGTCCGAGAGCAGTTTTTTCGAAATATCTATCCGGGCTCTGTTCACGCTCGCCGTGAGCGTCTGCCCGGTTTCTTTTTTGTACAGCGCGGAGAGGTACTCCGGGTTGTAGTGGAATTCCTCGGCTATCATTTTCACCGAGAGCTGACGGTGGCAGTTGACGAGTATCCATTCGTTTATGTCGGCGATGAGCGGCGGCAGGGAGCTGTGCCCCCGCTGAGCGTCAAGGTATTCCTGGGTCATTTCGGTGAGCAGCATTTCAAGCGCGCACTCCGCCATGCGGGGGGTGTAAATTTCCCGGCGGGAGCAGTCCACAAGCTGCCGGAAAAGCAGGCTCACCCGCTGGGAAGCTGCGGCGCCGTGCTCCTGTAAAATCAGCGAGAAGCTTTCGGGAGGTTCCTCCAATTCTGCGAGGGGAGAGTCAGCGGAAAAATGCGCCCACAGGTATGAAAGCTCGCCTTCGGACGGGAGCGTCCCGGCGTGCTCCGCGCCGGGCTTCATCAGTATCCATTCGCCGCCCTGCACGCTGTGCTCACTCCCTCCAACGGAGATATTCAGGCAGCCGGAGAGCACATAAAGCAGCACATAGCACTCCATAGTGCGGCGCTGGTGCACGAATCCTCCGCAGTTTGTAAGGTTCCCGCCGTTGTAGAATCTCAGCCGGGGGAGATGTTCAGAACAGAAAATCATAGTACCTCCAGTTTTCGGATTTTGCGGGTGATTTGCTGGAGCTTCACAGCGCTTTCAGCCCGCCGCTGCCGTCTGATGTGTCTAGCCATATCACGAACTTCTGACCGCAGATGGCGCACTGAACCTCATGGCGGAAATAACCGCGCGGCTCGCCGGTCATCTGCTCCAGCGGAGCGGTGGCGGAAAGCACCGTCATGTCTCCAAGTCTCACCAGACCGCGTATTTTGCTTATCTCATGGGAATATTGCAGCGCCGAGCGGAATCTGTCGTAAAAATGGAGCTGCTTGCAGCTATTGCACATAAATTATCTCTTTTCTATATAAAAATGCCCCCGAAAACCGGGGGCATTCTGTACCTTGTGAGTTACAATTACTTGAGCTCTGCGAAGTACTTGATTGTTCTTACCATCTGAGATGTGTAGGAGTTCTCGTTGTCGTACCAGGAAACAACCTGTACCTCATAGAGGTCGTCAGCGATCTTAGCTACCATTGTCTGTGTAGCGTCGAAGAGAGAACCGAATCTCATGCCGATAACATCGGAAGAAACGATCTGATCCTCGTTGTAGCCGAAGGACTCGGAAGCAGCAGCCTTCATAGCAGCGTTGATGCCTTCCTTGGTAACGTCAGCCTTCTTAACAACTGCGGTGAGGATAGTGGTGGAACCTGTGGGAACAGGAACACGCTGTGCAGAACCGATCAGCTTGCCGTTCAGCTCAGGGATAACAAGACCGATAGCCTTAGCAGCGCCTGTGGAGTTCGGAACGATGTTAGCTGCGCCAGCTCTTGCTCTTCTCAGGTCGCCCTTTCTGTGAGGACCATCGAGGATCATCTGGTCGCCGGTGTAAGCGTGGATAGTGCTCATGATACCGGACTGGATAGGAGCATAATCGTTAAGAGCCTTAGCCATGGGAGCGAGGCAGTTTGTTGTGCAGGATGCAGCGGAGATGATAGCATCGTCAGCAGTCAGGGTCTTCTCGTTTACGGAGTAAACGATGGTCTTGAGGTCGCTGCCTGCGGGAGCAGAGATAACAACCTTCTTAGCGCCTGCGTCGATGTGAGCCTGGGACTTCTCCTTGGAGCAGTAGAAGCCTGTGCACTCGAGAACAACGTCAACGCCGATCTTGCCCCAAGGAAGATCCTTAGCGTCCTTCTCAGCGTAGATGGTCAGGGTCTTGCCGTCAACAGTGATGGTGCCCTTCTCATCGTCAGCGGTAACGGTGTGAAGATTCTCACCGATCTTGCCGCAGTAGCCGCCCTGAGCGGTATCGTACTTGAGGAGCTGAGCAAGCATAGAGGGCTTGGTCAGGTCGTTGATAGCTACTACATCGTAGCCCTTAGCACCGAACATCTGTCTGAACGCAAGGCGTCCGATACGGCCGAAGCCGTTAATTGCAACTTTAACATCTGCCATTGGAATATTCCTCCTGAGAATTTTATTTGCTCCGTGACCGAAGCATGTCTGATACACCACAAGTGCATATCATTACATATACATTATACAAAAAATCCGCGATTTTATCAAGATGTTTGCGGAAAATTAATGACAGGATTTTTTAAAAATTCACGAGGATTTTTTGTGCAAATTGCCCAACAAAACTATTCCGAACGTCCGTGAAATTTCTTCACGAACCATATATTTTCAGGCGATCTCACCGAAAATTCCCGGTGGTTGAGGTACTCCAGGCAGCCCGCCGGGGTCGTGAATCCAAAGGTCAGCTTGTAGGAATACAGCGCCTGCCCGTCGAATCCGGCTTCCCTGTTGATTTTATTGTTCCCGTATTTTCCGTCCCCGAGCAGCGGGTGACCTATGTGCGCGAAGTGCGCGCGTATCTGATGGGTGCGCCCGGTGAGCAGGTCAACTTCCACAAGGCTCTGCCCGGAGGATTCCTCCAGAACGCGGTATTTCGTCATTATGGTGCGGTTTGACGGAGTTTTCCGGTCGGAGACGATAACGCGGTTTTCGTCCGGGAGCTTCTCAAGATAAGCCGTCATGGTGTCCTGCTTTTTCGGCAGGATCCCCTGAACCAGACAGAGGTACAGCTTGACAAGCTCGCGGTCGCGTATCTTCTGGTTGAGCACCCGCAGGGATTCCGCGTTTTTGGCGGCGATGACGATCCCACCGGTGTTGCGGTCGATTCGGTTGCACAGCGCCGGGACGAAGCTCTGCTCGTTTTCCGGGTCGTACTCCCCGTTCTTCCAGAGATAGCATTTGATACGGTTTATCAGCGTGTCGGAGGTGTTGTCGTTATCCTCGTGGACGACCATTCCCACGGGCTTGTCGCACAGCAGGATATTTTCGTCCTCATATATAATGTTGAGCTCCGGCGGTACGCTGCGGAAATCCGCCGCCTTTGTCCTGCCGCCGGTGTCGAGCAGCTCGTCGCTGAGGTAGAACCGGAACACGTCTCCCTCGCAGAGCTTCGTGTTGGGCTCGGTGCGGGCTCCGTTAAGTTTTATGCGCTTTTTCCGCATGAGCTTGCATATCAGAGGAAGCGACAGATTAGGGTACGCCTTTGTGAGAAATCGGTCGGCGCGCTGCCCGGCGTCGTTTTTAGATACGGTTATCTCGGTCATTTGTCTGCCTTTCGTCGATCATTCTGCGGAAACAAGCAGCACCGCCGCCTGGGCGCCTATCCCGGCACCGGCGAGCCCAAGTCCTTCTTCGGTGGTGGCCTTCACGCTGACCTGCGAAATATCGCAGCCGAAAGCCGCCGCAAGGCTTTCCCGCATGTCGGGGATATGCTTCGCGAGCTTCGGTCGCTCCGCGATTATCGTGAGGTCGAGGTTCCCGAGGGCGAATCTGCGCTCTTCCATCAGGAAGATGACGTGAGCCAGCAGCTTCATGCTGTCAGCGCCCTTGTATTGCGGGTCGCTGTCGGGAAACAGCTTCCCGATGTCCCCGAGCGCCAGCGCCCCGAGTATCGCGTCCATCAGCGCGTGTACGGCGACGTCCGCGTCCGAGTGGCCGAGAAGCCCCAGCTCCGAGGGGATCTCGACCCCGCATAAAATCAGCTTTCTTTCCGGAACCAGGCGGTGAACGTCGTAGCCTGTGCCTATTCTAATCATAAAGTTACCCCGCAAATATCGTAGATATAACGCCGCCGGCGCCTTTAAATTACAGCCGTGGCGGCTCTCACAGCGTTATTATTGTACTACAAAAGCGTTTTTTTGTCAACATCGAGGAAAATTATAAAAAAAATGCTTGACAAGCCGGGGTATTTGTGATATAATATTGTTACCTCGAATGGGGTCTATTTTTTTGTGCCCGTTTTTAAGCGGCATGAATGAATGTTCCCGCGTTTAAAACCGCAATTCCGCGGCCGAGGGAGGCAATAATGCCTGAAAAGGCAAGAAAATAGGAGGTGCCGAAAGTGAGAGTTAAAATTACACTGGCGTGTACAGAATGCAAGCAGCGCAACTACAACACCATGAAGAACAAGAAGAATGATCCTGACAGACTTGAGATGAACAAGTACTGCCGCTTCTGCAAAAAGCATACTCTTCACAAGGAAACTAAGTAATCAGGAGGAGTAACATGGCAAACGATATCGAAAAAAAGAGCGTTGGCAAAGAAACTCCCGATATTTCCGATGTGAAAGAAAGCGCAGACTCCAGAAAGTCAAAGGATAAGGACAAGTCAAAAAAGGCTTCGTCCGCTAAGAAGCCCAACAAGTTCGTCAAGTTTTTCAAGGACGCAAAGTCCGAGTTCAAGAAGGTCGTATGGCCCACCCCCAAGAGCACCACGAACAACACCATCGTTGTTATCGTTGTCTGCCTCGCGGCTGGACTGTTCGTATTCGGCATTGATTCTCTCTTCGCGTTCATTAACAGGCTGATACTGGGCTGACAGGTTCAAGGGGGTAAATATGGCTGACACAGAGGCAAAGTGGTACATTCTCCACACATATTCAGGGTACGAGAACAAGGTCGCCAGCGACATAAAGAAGGTCGTTGAGAACAGAAATCTCCAGAATCTCATCGAGGACGTGTTCCTCCCGGTCGAAACACAGACCAGGACGAAGGAAAACGGCGAGCAGGTGCAGGTCGAGGAAAAGCTGTTCCCGGGCTATGTGTTCGTGAAGATGATCGTTACTAACGAGTCATGGTACATCTGCCGCAACACAAGGGGCGTTACAGGCTTCGTTGGCCCCGGATCCCAGCCTACTCCACTGAGCGAAGACGAGGTGAAGAACCTCGGAATCACCACGAAGGAGACCACGGTTTCCTTCGATCCCGGCGACAGAGTCAGCATCAAGTCCGGCCCGCTCGAGGGCTTCGAGGGCGTGGTCAAGAGCGTCGACGTTGAGCGCATGACCGCAGACGTTGATGTTTCCATGTTCGGAAGATCCACCCCCGCGACGCTTGAGCTTTCAGCTATCGCTAAGATCTGACGCGTTAAGCGCAAAACACACTTCAAGTTTTTTATGGAGGAATAAAAATCATGGCACAGAAGGTAACAGGATTTATTAAGTTACAGATCCCGGCCGGTAAGGCTACACCTGCGCCCCCTGTTGGTCCTGCTCTGGGTCAGCACGGCGTTAATATCATGGCATTCACCAAGGAGTTCAACGAGCGTACAAAGGATAAGGCTGGTCTCATAATCCCGGTAGTTATCACAGTTTACGCTGACAAGAGCTTCTCATTCATTACAAAGACCCCTCCCGCAAGCGTACTCATCAAGAAGGCTTGCAAGATCGAGAGCGGTTCCGGCGTTCCTAACAAGACCAAGGTTGCAAAGATCACCAAGGCTCAGGTAAAGGAGATCGCTGAGACCAAGATGCCTGACCTGAATGCGGCAAACATCGACACAGCTATGTCTATGATCGCTGGTACTGCACGTTCCATGGGCGTTGAGGTCGTTGACTGATAACCCCGTCACATCACTATTTAACAATTCAGTTCAGTGGGAGGATCAATTCCGCTTGACCACAAGGAGGATTTTTTAATGAAACACGGAAAGAAGTATGTAGAAAGCACCAAGCTCGTTGAGTCCGCTAAGGTTTACGAGTCCGGCGAGGCTTTCGATTTAGTATGCAAGACCGCTAAGGCTAAGTTCGATGAGACCGTTGAGCTTCACGTTCGTCTGGGCGTTGACTCCCGTCACGCTGACCAGCAGGTAAGAGGCGCCGTAGTTCTCCCGAACGGTACCGGTAAGAAGGTAAGAACCCTGGTATTCTGCAAGGCTGACAAGGAGCAGGCTGCCAAGGACGCTGGCGCAGATTACATCGCAGACAACGACACCGTTGCTAAGATCAACGGCGGCTGGATGGACTTTGAGGTAGTTATCGCAACACCCGACATGATGGGCGTTGTTGGTAGACTCGGTAAGGTCCTCGGTCCGAGAGGCCTTATGCCTAACCCCAAGGCTGGCACAGTTACCCCTGATGTAGCTAAGGCTGTTCAGGACGCTAAGGCTGGTAAGATCGAGTATCGTCTCGACAAGGCAAACATCATTCACTGCCCGATCGGCAAGGCTTCCTTCGGCGCAGAGAAGCTCGAGCAGAACTTCAACGCACTCATGGACGCAGTTGCTAAGGCAAAGCCGGCTGCTGCAAAGGGTCAGTATATCAAGAGCTGCACAGTTTCTTCCACAATGGGCCCTGGCGTTAAGGTAAGCACCATCAAGTTCGGTGTTTAATTGACCGCTTAACAGACAATCAAGACCGTCCCCTCGGCACAGTGCCGCGCCGGACGGCCTTTCGTTTATCAGGAGAAATCAAGATGAATTTATCCAATACATTGATCAGCCTGCTCACTGCTATTGTGGTGACATTTACCGGCTGTGCAAATACGCAGAAGCCTGACGCTCCCGGCGCGGGAACTTCTGAAACGACCAACACATCGGAGGACAATATGGAGCTTACAGAGAAGAACTTCCCCGCAGACGAGCAGAACGTCAAGCTTATCGGCAGAACCGGCGAAGCGGAGGGTATCCGCTGGCTGGCGCTTTCCGCAAGCGGCGTGGAGTTCACGTTCACCGGAACGAGCGCGGCGTTCACGCTGGTGGGCGACAACATGACCTCAAACGCTGAGAAGCAGCCGAGGTACGCAGTCTACATAAACGGCGAGCAGACCATGGACGAGCTGGTGGACGCTCCCGAAAAGACAGTCACGGTATTCTCAGCGGACGAGCCGACAGAAACCACCGTCAAGCTGCTGAAGCTCTCCGAGGCGCAGGAATCCACCATGGGTATCAAGAACATTGCGGTCACTTCCGTTGGAGGTCTTACCCCCACCGCCGAAAAGAAGCTCAAGATAGAGTTTATCGGCGACTCCATAACCTGCGGCTACGGCGTTGACGACGAGGATCGCGACCACCACTTCAAGTGCTCCACCGAGGACGCCACCAAGGCATACGCATACAAGACCGCGCAGGCTTTGGACGCTGATTACAGCCTTGTTTCGTACAGCGGCAACGGAATAATTTCCGGCTACACCAACGACGGCAAGAAGGTAACGGCGCAGCAGGTCCCGCCGGTTTACACCAAGTTCGCTAAGAGCTGGGGGAACTACAACGGCACGTTCAACGTTTCCGACCTCGACTGGGATTTCAGCAAATTCCAGCCGGATTTCGTGGTAATAAACCTCGGCACGAACGACGCAAGCTACACCAAGAACGACAAGGAGAAGGTGCTGGAGTATGTTGACGCATACGCTGAGTTCCTCAAGGTAGTGCGCGAGAACAACCCGAAAGCGCACATCATCTGCTCCCTGGGAGTAATGGGCGCTGACCTGATGGTCGGCGTAAAGAAAGCCGCTGAGAAATACACCGAGGAGACTGGCGACGCCAACATCTCCACATTCCGGTTCAAGGTACAGGACGGCAACACCAACGGCTATGCAGCCGACTGGCACCCCACCGCCAAGACCCACGACATAGCGGCAGCCGACCTCACAGAATACATCAAGTCGCTCATGTAAAATCCGGAATTCCTGATTCAACAACAAAAGGCAAAGCAGATATTAACCGCTTTGCCTTTGTTTTATTTGTTCTGCTTTTAAATCCGTCCCGCGAAGCGGGGACACATTAATTCCGAATTCTGAATTCTGAATTAAAAAACAGGCGCCCCTTACGAAGCGCCTGCTTTTTGTAAATCAGTTCTTGCTCTTAATGTACTCGTCCATTGCCTTTGCAGCGGTCTTTCCTGCGCCCATTGCGAGGATAACCGTAGCCGCGCCGGTAACTGCGTCGCCGCCTGCGAATACGCCCTCGCGGGAGGTCTGACCGTTCTCGTCTGCGATGAAGCAGCCGTGCTTGTTGGTATCCAGTCCCTTGGTGGTGTTTCTGATGAGCGGGTTCGGAGAAGTACCGATGGACATAACCACGCAGTCAACGTCAAGAACGAACTCGCTGTTCGGCTTCTCGACAGGTCTGCGGCGGCCGGAAGCGTCAGGCTCGCCGAGCTCCATCTCCACGCACTTCATGCCGGTAACGAACTTGTGCTCGTTTCCGAGGATCTCGACAGGGTTGTTGAGGGTCCTGAAGATGATGCCCTCTTCCATTGCGTGCTCGACCTCTTCCTTACGGGCAGGCATTTCCTCAAGACCGCGGCGGTATACTATGTATACGTTCTCGGCGCCGAGGCGCTTTGCGCAGCGTGCAGCGTCCATTGCAACGTTACCGCCGCCGACAACCGCTACGTTGGTGTTCTTCTTGATAGGAGTATCGCTCTCGGGCTTGTAAGCCTTCATGAGGTTAACTCTGGTGAGGAACTCGTTAGCGGAGTATACGCCCTTGAAGTTCTCGCCGGGGATATTCATGAATCTCGGCAGACCAGCACCGGAACCGATGAAGATAGCCTCGAAGCCCTGCTCGAACAGCTCGTCTACCTCAATGGTGCGTCCGACTACAACGTTGGTGTTTACCTTAACGCCCATAGCGATGAGGTTGTCAACCTCGTGCTGAACGATGGACTTCGGAAGTCTGAACTCAGGGATACCGTAAACGAGAACGCCGCCTGCAAGGTGGAGCGCTTCGAATACTGTAACGTCATAGCCCATCTTTGCGAGGTCGCCCGCGCAGGTAAGACCGGAGGGACCCGCACCGATGATGGCTACCTTGTGTCCGTTGGGAGCGGGAACAGCGGGGGACTCGGTGGAGTGCGCATTGTGCCAGTCGGCAACGAATCTTTCAAGTCTGCCGATAGCGACAGGCTCGCCCTTTATCCCGCGAACGCACTTGCTCTCGCACTGTGTTTCCTGCGGACATACACGGCCACATACAGCGGGCAGGGAACTGGACTGGTGGATTATCTGATAAGCGCCCTCAAAGTCGCGCTCCTTGATCTTTGCAATGAACTCCGGAATGTTGATGGAAACCGGGCAGCCGCTCTGGCAGGGCTTCTTGGGGCAGTGGAGGCAGCGGTTAGCCTCGTCCACTGCCTGCTCCTCAGTGTATCCGAGGGCAACTTCCTTGAAGTTCTTGTTGCGGACGTTCGGATCCTGAACAGGCATTTCGTTCTTCTTAAGACTCATGTTAGGCATTTCACTTTACCTCCTTCTTGAAGAGATTGCAGACTTCTTCGCGCTTTGCGGTCTCGAATTCCTTGTACATCGTACCGCGCTCCATAGCCTCGTCGAAGTCGACAAGATGGCCGTCGAAGTCAGGACCGTCAACACAGGCGAACTTTGTTTCGCCGCCTACTGTCAGACGACATCCGCCGCACATTCCCGTGCCGTCGATCATGATCGGGTTCATGGAAACGACAGTCTTTATGCCGTACTCCTTGGTGAGCTTACATACGAACTTCATCATTACCAGCGGGCCGATAGCGATGACCTCGTCGTACTGGTTGCCAGCCTTGATGAGCTCTTCAAGAGCGTTTGTTACAAGACCCTTCTCGCCGTAGCTGCCGTCGTCCGTCATGAGCTTCATGATATCGGAAGCCGCCTTGAACTCGTCCTCAAGAATAACGAGATCCTTGTTTCTGAAGCCGACTATGCTGTGGACTTCAGCGCCGAGGTGGTGGAGCTTCTTGGCGATGGGGTATGCGATAGCGCAGCCAACGCCGCCGCCTACAACAGCGACCTTCTTAAGACCCTCCGTGTGGCTGGGAACGCCGAGAGGCCCTACGAAATCGTGGATATACTCGCCCTGCTCAAGATGATTGAGCTTCTCGGTGGTAGCTCCCACGATCTGGAAAATTATTGTGATAGTACCCTTTTCACGGTCAAAATCCGCGATAGTGAGCGGAATTCTCTCGCCCTCTGCGTCAACTCTGAGGATGATGAACTGACCCGGCTCCGCCTTCTTGGCGATCATCGGAGCGTCAACTTCCATGAGAGTAACTGTGGGGTTGAGGATTTTCTTGGTAAGAATTTTGTACATTCTCCTGTGTCCTCCTGTATTATTTGGCGGTGCAGTCCGGAACTGGACATTCCCGTCTATAATAAATATTATACCATGTTAGTGCAGACTATTGCAATATAAATTTGCTTCCAGCACAGTTATTTGTAGGCTTCGACAAAAGTTGTTGTGAAATTTGCATAATCTGCACAATAAAATGATACTATTTTTTTACAAGGGACAGCTTCACAGGGAGTTATTATATATATGAATTCAGGAATTTCAGTATATCGTCCATTACCTCGCTGCGGTTGAGCTCAAAAAGCAGCTCGTGCCGTGCGCCGGGATAAATGCGGATATTCACGCGGCAGCCGTGTTCCAGGTACTTCATGCAGGCGGAGCGCACGCCGGCGCCGTAGTCCCCGACAGGGTCCATCGCGCCGGACAGGAACAGCATGGGCAGGTCGGTGGGCGTATTCTCGATAACGCAGCGGGAGTTCGCGCACATCAGCGCGTTCAGCAGATCCTTGAAGCCCGCCACGGTGAAAGTGAAATTGCACAGCGGGTCGGCGGTGAAGAGGTCAACGTTCTCGCTGTCCCGGGAGAGCCAGTCGTTTTTCGTGCGGTGCGGGCGAGTGCGTATGTTGAACACTCCGAAAGCGAGGTCGCTGCTGAATTCCGGACGGAAACGGCTGTCCTTTGCATGGCAGAGTATCTCGAGCAGCTTTCTCAGCGGCGCGGAGCCGGTCACTCCGCCGGCGGTGCCCATGATTATCGCGCCGTCCCAGCGGTCGTGGTACCTGGAGAGGTAAATGCGCGCGATGAAGCTTCCCATGCTGTGACCCATCAGGAAATGCGGTATCCCGGGGAGCTTCTTTTCCATGATGGTCTTCATGCGGTGGAGGTCTCTTGCCATGCAGATGAATCCGCCGCTTTCGCCGAAGTAGCCGAGCATATCCGGTTCGGCGACGGAGCTTCCGTGCCCGATGTGGTCGTTACCGCAGAGGGCTATCCCGTTCTCGCAGAGGAATTCAGCGAAGCCCTCATACCTGCGGATATATTCGCACATTCCGTGGGAGAGCATCAGCGCGGCGCGGGGGTTCTCCGGGAGGTACATATACCATCTGCACCGGCACAGCCCGGAGGTGCTGGGGAAGGTTCCTGTTAGCTTTTTCATGACGAGTGTTCCTTTCAAGGTATTTTATTTGATTTTAGCATATATCCGCGCTTATTGCAAGCCGTTATCGACCGATAATAAAAATTCTGCCACAAAATCTCAGAAAAATACGAATTATTTTTTGAAAACCCCTTGACAAATTCCAAAGAATGTGCTAAAATCATATCAAGTTGATAGGTGATGTTGGTATTGCTCAGCAGCCTATCAGAAAAGTAACTATTGGTAACTTCTAAAAACCGGGACACGAGCAGATTTCGTACATGACTTATATCAGATGCTAGGCGTCAAACCGCAGTAATACTGTATGTATTTCAAGGTTTGACAACGAAGCAGATGATATAAGTCATAGAAATCTGCCGTGAAGGAGGTTTTTAGAGGTTACCTATTAAGATTCAGAGAAAAGGAGAACCACCATGAAAGTTTATCAGACCATTACAGACCTCGTTGGACGCACTCCCCTGCTTGAAGTAACAAAGCTGGAGGCAGAGGAGCAGACCGGAGCAAAGATCTTCGCAAAGCTGGAGCTTTTCAATCCCGCAGGCAGCGTAAAGGACAGAGTTGCCGTAAACATGATAAACGACGCTGAGAAGCGCGGCGCGCTCAAGCCCGACAGCGTTATCATCGAGCCGACCAGCGGCAACACAGGTATCGGTCTTGCTTCCGTTGCGGCGGCGAGAAACTACCGCATAATCATCGTAATGCCCGAGACCATGAGCGTCGAGCGCCGCAACCTGATGAAGGCATACGGCGCGGAGCTCGTCCTCACTGACGGCGCAAAGGGCATGAAGGGCGCTATCGCCAAGGCTGAGGAGCTGGCAAAGGAGATCCCGAACAGCTTTATCCCGTCGCAGTTCACCAACCCGGCAAACCCGGCGGTACACGAGGCTACCACCGGCGTTGAGATCTGGGAGGACACCGACGGCAAGGTGGACATCTTCGTTGCAGGCGTAGGCACTGGCGGCACCGTCAGCGGCGTTGGCAGGTACCTGAAGTCCAGGAATCCCGCCGTAAAGGTAGTCGCTGTGGAGCCCAAGACCTCCCCGGTACTTTCTGAGGGCAAGGCTGGCCCCCACAAGATCCAGGGAATCGGCGCGGGATTCGTTCCCGAGACCCTCGACACCAAGATCTACGACGAGATCATCCCGGTGGAGAACGAGGACGCATTCGCGACCGGCAGACGTATCGCAAGGACGCAGGGCGTTCTGGTGGGAATTTCCTCCGGCGCGGCGATGTGGGCTGCGCTCCAGCTTGCCAAGCGCCCCGAGAACAAGGGCAAGAACATCGTTGTTCTTCTCCCGGACACCGGCGAGAGATATCTGTCTACCGCCATGTTTGCCGAGTGATCCAGGCTGAATATTTTCCGTCCCGCAGCGCGCTGAATGCTGCGGGACGTTTTTGTAATTAGTGCCGGAATATATGGGTTGATTTTATGCAGTTTTATTGAATTTTTGCTTGCAATTATGCGAGTTATGATGTATAATAAAAACAATGTTTGAAAAAAGGAGAATTTCCACCATGAAGAAATTTATTGCGGCGGTTTCGGCTCTCGTACTGTTGATGTGTATGCTGACCGGCTGCGCTGCGGAAAAGGCTGAGAACACCGTTTTCGGCGCCGACGACCTCGTTGGTAAGAAAATCGGCGTACAGCTTGGAACCACCGGCATGACCTATGCCGAGGAGATCAAGGACGCCACAGTCGAGAAGTACAACAAGGGCGCTGACGCCGTCGAGGCACTGAAACAGGGAAAAATCGACGCGGTGCTGATAGACGCTTCTCCGGCGAAGTATTTTGCCAGCAAGAACTCCGATATCGTTGTCCTTGACGACCCGTTCGCAGTCGAGGAATACGCCTGCGCGGTAAAGAAGGGCAACGACGAGCTCACCCAGCAGATAAATTCCGCGCTGGCGGAGCTGCGCGAGAACGGCACGCTGGAGCTCATTGAGCAGAACTGGCTGGTAGACGCCGAGTACGGCAAGCACCCATACGAAAGCCCGTCTGAGGTAACGCGCGACGGAAAGCTGGTCATGGCGACCAACGCAGAGTTCGCCCCGTATGAGTTCAAGGAAGAGGGCGACATCGTAGGCTTCGACGTTGATATGATGCAGGCTGTCTGCGACATTCTCGGCAAGGAGCTTGTCATTGACGATATGGCGTTCGATTCCATTATCGCCGCCGTTGATTCCGGAAAGGCTGACGTGGGCGTCGCCGGAATGACCGTCACCGAGGACAGACTAAAGAACGTAAACTTCACCGACAGCTACACCAAGGCAAGCCAGGTGATAATCGTCCGCGGAATTTCCACCGACCTCACCGGAAAGACCATCGGCGTACAGATGGGCACCACCGGCATGACCTACGCCGAGGGCGTAGAGGGCGCGAAAGTTGAGAAGTACAACAAGGGCGCTGACGCCATTGAGGCTCTTAAGCAGGGCAAGGTGGATTTCGTGCTTATAGATTCCTCCCCCGCGAAGTATTTCGTAAGCAAGAACCCCGACCTCTCCATAGCCCCGAAGCCCTTTGCAGTCGAGAAATACGCCTGCGCAATAAAGAAGGGCAACGACGAGCTGACCCAGCAGGTCAACGACGCGCTGGCGCAGCTCCGCGAAAACGGAACGCTCACGTCCATTGAGCAGAACTGGCTCGTTGACGATGAGTACGGCAAGCACCCCTACACCAGCCCCGAGGGAATTACATACAGCGGAAAGCTGGTCATGGCGACCAATGCGGAGTTCGCTCCCTATGAGTTCAAGGAAGAGGGCAACATTGTAGGCTTTGACGTTGATATGATGCGCGCAGTCTGCGACATTCTCGGCAAGGAGCTTGTCATAGACGATATGGCTTTCGATTCCGTTATCGCCGCTGTTGATTCCGGCAAGGCGGATATCGGCGTTGCCGGTATGACCGTCACCGAGGACAGACTTAAGAACGTAAACTTCTCCGACAGCTACACCGAGGCAAGCCAGGTGATCATCTACAAGAGCGGCACTGCGGCTTCCGGCAGCTTCATTGAAAAGGTAAAGAGCACGTTCTTTGAAAAGGATCGCTGGGTATATCTGCTCCAGGGTCTTGGAAACACGCTGCTCATCACGGTGCTTGCAGTTGTTATCGGCGTTGTGCTCGGTTTCATTATCGCGGTCATTCGTTCCACGAACCAGCGCACCGGCAGGCTCAAGATACCGAATGTCATCTGCCGCATTTATCTGACGGTAGTGCGCGGTACTCCTATGGTAGTACAGCTCCTTATCATTTACTTCGTTGTGTTCAGCTCAGTTAACATAAGCAAGATACTGGTTGCGGTAATCGCGTTCGGTCTTAACTCTGCGGCGTATGTTGCTGAAATAGTCCGCTCCGGTATCATGTCCATTGACGAGGGTCAGTTTGAGGCGGGCTATTCGCTGGGCTTCGGCTACACCCGCACAATGGTGACGATAATACTTCCGCAGGCGCTAAGGAACATTCTCCCGGCGCTCGGCAACGAGGCCATCGTGCTGCTGAAGGAAACATCGGTTTCCGGTTATATCGCGCTGAACGATCTGACAAAGGGCGGCGATACTATCCGCTCTCAGACATACGAGGCATTCCTGCCGCTTATCGCGGTAGCGCTGATCTACCTGATAATGGTAGTTGGTCTGTCCTCGCTGGTAAACCGTCTGGAAAGGAGACTGTCTAATGATAAGCGTAAGTGATCTTAAAAAGAGCTTCGGTGATCTGGTCGTTCTGGACGGGATAACCGCAAACATAGAAAAGGGCGAAAAGGTGGTAGTTATCGGCCCCTCCGGCTCCGGTAAGAGTACATTCCTGCGCTGCCTGAACCTGCTTGAGCAGCCCACCGGCGGCACGATAGAGTTCGAGGGAAAGGATATCACCCATGCCAAGGGCAAGGAGCTGAACTCCGTGCGCATGAAGATGGGCATGGTGTTCCAGCACTTCAACCTGTTCCCGCACCTGACTATCCGCCGCAACATCACGGTGGCTCCGGTGAAGCACAAGCTGATGACCCAGGCTGAGGCGGACAAGCGCGCTGACGAGCTTCTCGCAATGGTAGGGCTTTCCGACAAGGCGGACGCGTACCCCTCGCAGCTCTCCGGCGGTCAGAAGCAGAGGATCGCCATTGCCCGCACGCTGGCGATGAACCCGGACGTTATACTGTTCGACGAGCCCACCTCGGCGCTTGACCCGGAGATGGTCGGCGAGGTACTGGAGCTGATGAAGCGCCTTGCAGACGGCGGCATGACGATGATCGTGGTAACCCACGAGATGGGCTTCGCGAAGGAAGTCGCAAGCCGCGTTATGTTCATGTGCGATGGAAAGGTACAGGAGGAGGGAACTCCGGAGGAGATATTCTCCGCGCCGAAGAATCCCCGCCTGAGAGATTTCCTTTCGAGAGTGCTTTAATAACAGTAACAGGAGGGCGGAAACCCTCCTGTTTTTTATTCACAATGAAGTAATGCCATGAAGCTTCAGCGTTTTTTTCAGCCAGGAAATATACTCGTCCCTGACCTTTGGGGATTCCAGTATCTCTATCTTTCCATCGAACTGGAACACCCATGCATAGAACGGCCCCGAGGGAACAACGGTGGTGCTGACGCAGAACGTAGACTCATTCTTTTCAGTGAGCCGGATATCCATGCCGAACCTGTCGAATACCGCGGAGGCTAAGGAATTGTCGCAGCGGAGCTTCACCGGGGCTGCCTCTCCGCTGAACATTGAGAAGTGCTCGGAGATGTACTGCATTATGTCGAAGCCCTTGTCAAGCGGGCGGGCTGGTTCGTCGATCGGCTCGATATACTCCATATGGTCAACGCGGTAGTTGGAGTAGCACTGGCGGTAGTCGTTCCATGCGACAAGGTAGTATCTGTCCTTGTCCCAGACCAGCGCGTACGGGCTGCATACCCGGTAATCGCCGTGATAGACCTTCTGCTTGTTCACGTCGTAAGTGAAGTACTTGAACTTTATCTTGTACTTGTTTTTCTTTTCATTGAGGGCGCTGTTGATCCTGTCAACGTTATACAATAGCTGCCCGTTTCTGCCGAAAATCTGCACGTTTCTGTGTAGCTGCTTCGCTTCCTCGCGGGAGCACAGCGTGCCGAGCTTGCCGATGATATCCCTGGACTGCTTTTCCGTCAGGAATTTTGAAGCGCTCACTGCGTCCGCCAGAAGCTCCAGCTCGGCGAATTCGAAATCGCGGCTGCTGACAAAGTATCCGGCGTTCCTGCCGTTGGTGGACTGGATATCCAGTCCGGCCGCTTTCAGGGCTTTTATGTCCTCGGCGAATGCCTTTCTGCTCTCAAAGATCCCATATCCGGCGAGCTTTTCTTCGATCTTGTCGCGGGAGATGGGGCAGTCCGCGCTTGTGTATTCCAGAAGTATTCTGTACAGAAAAATCAGCCTTGCCCGCTGATTCAGCGGCTCCTTGAATTCCTTTTCTGCATTTGCCATTTTCGGATCCTTTCCAGTAAACTGTCCTGATTTATACTCATATTGTACCATACTCATAAGGAAAATGCAATAGCGATATGCGGCAAAAATGACTCACTTTATAAAAAAATGCGCCTTTGCGGGCGCATTTCTTTTATCCTTATCAGTCCTCGTAGATCACTTTGATATGCGGATTCTCGCGGGAAGCGTCCGCAAGCACCCTGCGGAGTCCTGCCGCGTCCTTTTCGCCAAGCGACTGCTCCAGCTTTGAGCTGTTGCGTATCTTTATCTCGGAGTCCTCCTTTACGATTTCGCAGAGATAATCGTAGAGCGCGTCCAGGTTCTCGCCGTAGCACTCGGGGAATTCAAACGCGGCGTAGAATCTCCCGTGGAGCTGTTCCATGCCGCCGATAGCTGCAGCGTCAATGATAAGTGTGTTCATAGTTATTCCTTTCCATAAAGCAGTGTGAATGTGGAGTAATGATCCTCCGTGTAGTAGATCAGCCCGTCGTTTGAGAACACGATACGCTTCGCCCCGCGGCTGCTCTGCCCGAGGGTGTCGATGTCACATTCCGTGTAGATCCTGCCGTCCTTTTCAGGGAGCCGACCCTCATAGTTGCCGAACCGGGTGCCGCCTATGCATTTCCCGGGCGCGTAGGGCTCCAGCGAACCGCCGCTCCAGCCCAGCGCCTGCGCTTCCTTTTTGGTGATGAAATTCTGCGGCAGCTTTCCGTAGGTGTGGATATACAGTGCAACGTCGTCGCGGGCGGTGTAGCTTCCGTTTTCGTCAAAGAGCGGTTCCCCGGCGGACTGCTGAGTATCCGCAGGCTCCTCGCTTTCCGCAGATTCCTGCTGCTCTGGCAGCGAGTCGGCTCTGGCGTTATCCGGAGATTCGCCGGACGCGTCAAGCTCGTCCAACTGTGATATCACATCATATATCAGTTGCTCGTTGGATCCTGCGCACCCCGTCAGCCCGAACGCCATAAATGCCGCCAGAATAAGGCACAATAGCTTTTTCATTCCGTGTTCCTTTCTATTATTGGCGCTTTGCCTGAATCCTATTATAACATATCCCAATAAAAAAGTAAAGCGGGGGAGCAAAACGCTCTCCCGCTTTTATTGAATCGTGCCGGATCATACCACAAGCTTGTCGATCTGCTCCTTGAGCACCCTCGCCTGGGCGGAAAGCTCCTCGCAGGAAGCGGCGGATTCCTCGGCGGTGGCGGAGTTTGTCGCAATAACCTGTGAAATCTGGTCTATGCCGACAGTGACCTGCTTAACGGCGTCAGCCTGCTGCTCTGCCGCAGTGGAAATATCCGCAACGAGCTGTGCGCTCTGCTGTGACAGCTCCGTTACCTTCTTCATAGTGTCGGCTGTCTTGTTTGCGATATCCGAGCCGTTGTTAACAGCCTCGATGGTGCTTGAAATAAGCGCTCTGGTGCTGTTTGCAGACTGAGCGGACTTGGAGGCAAGGTTCCTTACCTCGTCAGCGACAACTGCAAAGCCCTTTCCGGCTTCGCCTGCGCGTGCCGCCTCTATCGCCGCGTTGAGCGCCAGGATATTGGTCTGGAATGCGATATCCTCGATAGTCTTGATGACGTCGGAAATAGCCTCGGACTGCTGCTCTATCTGCTTCATTGCGCCGAGCATATTCTGCATTTCGTGGCTCTGCTTGATGATCTGGTCGGCGCAGGTGTTTGAAAACTCGCTTGCCTTTGCCGCGTTGTCGGCGGTGCGGGCAACGTTCACAGAGATCTCGTTTACCGTGGAGGAAAGCTCGTCAACGGCGGTAGCCTGCTTGGTCGTGCCCTCCGCCAGAAGCTGCGAGCCGTCCGACATCTGCTGGGCGCCTGCCGTTACGTCGTTTGCAGAGGAATTGATGTTCTCAATGATCCCGCTGAGGGTATCCTTGATGTTCCTGAAGGAGTGGTTTATCTCCTCAAAGTTGCCGATGTATTCAAGCCCGGGCTGTGCGGCGAAATTTCCCACCGCCATATGTGAAAGCACCTCTGAGATATCCTTTACATAGGAACTGAGCGTGTGCTTTGCCTGGGTGAGCTCCCTTGCGATCTCGCCCATTTCGTCGCCGCTGAACTTGAACGAAGAATCCTCTGAATCAAGCGAACCGCTTGCAAGCTGGTCGCATATCTTCACGACCTCGGAAACCGGCTGCTTTACCATCTTCCTCATTACAATGAAGAGAACGGCGGAGGATATTGCGCTGATGACCGCAAGCACAACAACGGCAATGACGATCGCGGCGGCAAGCTTCTGGTCTGCCTCGGTGGTTGTGTAGCCTGCAAAGAACGCGCCGATAATGCTGCCGTTGATATCGGTCATCGGGTTGTAGCTGACATAGTAGGAAGCGCCGTTTATTGTCGCTTTGCCTGAATATGTAGTGCCGCCCTGGATCTGCTCCCAGATACCGGCGTCCATTTCAGTGCCGGTGAATCTGTTGCCGTCGCCGTCGGTGAGGGTCGTGGAGTAGCGGGTGTTTTCATTGAACAGCGTGAGTTCAGCGCCGGTTTTTTCCTTTACTTCGTCCACATATTGGGGGTCGGACAGGTCGCGGTATATTACCAGCGCCCCGAACTTGCCGACCTTGGTGCTTGCGATCACGCAGAGCTTGCCGTTAACGTTGATAATTCCCGAAAGGTTGCCGTTTAGCGCTCTCTGACCAATGGAGTCATCAAGCTCGTATCTGGAGCTGCTCTTCCACTGAACGGTTTCAGTGGTCACATATGCCGCGTGCTGGTCGGTGGATTTGGAGTTGGTCTGCCAGGTTACGTCCAGTATGGCGGGGCTCATGTTTCCGCTGACCGAAATGAGCTGCGCAAGGTCGGAAATTTCGTTCACCTGGCTTGTTATCTCAGCCTCAAGGACGCTTACGCCGGTGGAAGCCTCTTTGGTTTGCAGGGAAGAAACGAAGTTCATGAACACGACGGTGACCACCGTGCCGAGAAGCATCGCCGCCACTGCCGCAGAAAGGCATGACATAAGAGTCAGCTTTGTGCCTATGCCGAGATTCTTTTTGCGCCTGGTTTTTCCTTTATTGAATTTCGCAAACAGTGGCTTCTTTGCAGCCGGGGCTGCGGATTTCTTGTCTGTCTTTGTTTTTTTCTCCTTCGGGGGCTTGTTCTTCTTCTCCTTCTGGAGACGCGACATCAGCGTCAGCTTTTTTTCTTTGTTCAATGTATTCGTTTTCACAGCTGAACCTTGTCCTTTCTCTTCGCAATTACGCAGGAGACCCTGCTTGTATATATTATACAAAAGTTATTCCGAAATGTCAACTGAAATTCACACATGAAACATGTACAGATTGACATAATACACACTTTATTCGAAATATGTGAAACAACTATTGGAAGTTTATTTACATAAAATTGGGGTTGTTCTATAAAAAAGCAAAGCGGCATATATTCTGGAAAGGACAGGTAGGGAAAAGCTGAATAAAACGAGACCGCTCCATTCAGCCGGGCGCTGATTGTGCGGGTGTTATTCACCGCGTCCCTGGTTCGGAGGTGTGGCTATTGGGATTAAGGAAAAGGCTCATGGAGCTCGGCGACCTGCCTTACAGCGGAATGCAGATAACTATCAGGGACGGAGGTCTTTCCGCCGAGAACTGCGCCGCCGTGGTGGGCTGCACGGACAGCCGGGAAAAGGCGGGCGAGATAGTGCTGCGGCTCAGAAACGGCAGGCTGGTGCGGGTCTGCGGCGAGGAGCTCACGCTGGAGAGCATGGGCGGCGACGGTGTATTCATATGCGGCAGAATAGGCTCCGTGACATTTATGGAGCTCTGAGGAGGGCGAAATGTCGAAGAAAAGAAAAGGTCTGCCATACGGAAGCGTGGAGTTCAGCGGTTTTGGCGGATTCCCCGAGAAGATGGCGAGCGAGCTTATCAGCCAGGGCATTGTGCTGAGGGGAGTCCGCTTCGGGGACGGGACTATATCAGGCGCGGTTTCCCCGGCGGATTACTGGCTGACATCGAAAACGGCGCAAAAATGCGGCGTCCGGTTGAAAGCCGGAAAGCGCCGCGGACTGTATTTTTCTGTGATGAGGTACAGCAGGAGAGCAGGACTTTACGTTGGATTCCTGGTTTTCCTTATTATAATATCAATGGGCAGCAGCCATGTGCAGGATATAGAGGTGCATGGCACCGGAGGAATTTCACCCGCCCAGCGCTCCCAGGTGATGAGGATACTGGAGGAATGTGGGATAAGGGAGGGGGAATCCACCCGGGGGCTAAACACCGCGTCCGCCGAGCGCCGTATGATGCTGGAGATACCGGACGCCGCCTGGACGGACGTTTCCTGCGAGGGATTCCGGGTGAGCGCAACGCTGGAGCTTGCCACCCCCAAGCCGGATATACTCGACCAAAATACCCCCTGCAACCTTGTGGCAGTCCGGGACGCAAAGGTGGTCGAACACACGGTGCGTGACGGAACTCTCGTGACGGAGACCGGCAGCGGAGTTCCGGCGGGGGGACTGCTGGTTAGCGGGGTGGTCGCCGACAGCGCCGGGAACGTCACGCTGAAGCACGCTTCGGCGGATATCATCGGGGAATTCACCGAAAGCCGTGAGTTCTTCGTGCCGTACAGTGAAACGCTGAGCACCGCCGATGGCGAGCAGACTGAATTCCGCTGGCTTGTGGCGGGGGACGACGAGATACCGCTTTTCTGGGGGGAGGCTTCCGTGCCGGATTCTGTGTACCACGAGGAAACCGAGGTGCTTACACTTTTCGGGCACAATATTCCGCTGAAGCTGCGCCGGGGAGTGTTCACAAAGCTTCGTCAGCACGACATAACGCGCAGCGCGGACGACTGTATTGCAGAGCTGGAGCGGCTCCAGGCGGATTTTGAGGAGAATTTCTACGGGGAATACGAGATATATTCCTGCGATGAAACGGCGGTCCCGGAGGATGATGGGATAAGGCTGACAGCGGTGTACACCCTGCGCGGGAATATTGCCGAGGAGCGGGCGATAGAAACAGACTAGGCTATTTCTCAGCCATGCGGTAGCCCACCCCGATCTCGGTGAAAATATAGCGCGGGTGCGAGGGATCGCTTTCGATTTTCCGGCGGATGTTGGTCATGTTCACGCGGAGTATCTGGTTGTCGCCCCGGACGTTCGGCCCCCACATTTTCTGGATAATGAAGTCATAGGGGAGCACCCTTCCGGCATACTGACCAAGCAGCGCCACCAGCCTGTATTCGTTCTGGGTCAGCTCCGCGTCCTTTCCGTTTACGAAAACCTTGAATTTTTCGTAGTCGATTACCAGTTCGCCCACGCAGTATTTTCCGTTGAAGGCGATCGACTGATTTGTGCCGCCGCTTCGGACATGGCGGAGCGCCACGCGCACCCTTGCCACAAGCTCATTATGACCGAAGGGCTTTTCTATGTAGTCGTCTGCGCCTGCTTCAAGGGCTGCGACCTTGCTTCCCTCGCTCTGGCGGGAGGATACGACAATGACCGGGGCGGAAGACCATTTCCGTATGTTGGTGAGGACTTCCATTCCGTCCTTGTCGGGAAGCCCGAGATCAAGCATGATCATATCCGGGCAGTGGGAGCTTGCAAGTATCTCCGCGTCGCTGCCTGTGTTGGCATTTATAACGTCGTATCCGCTTTTTTCCAGCATTCCGTTAATGAAACATCTCAGGCTGTCATCATCCTCGACAACCAGGATCTTGTAATGGAATTCCATGAATGAACCTCCGGGTGTCAGCATTTTACACTATTATTACTTCTATTTTACCACTTTTTTCAGAAAATTGGAATATAGGTAATGTAAAAAAAACGTTAATTTTTTGAAAGGGGCGTTATATGGGGCTTATCGGGGAAATAAACAGCGTACTCTGGGGGGCTCCCATGATGGCGCTTATGTTTGCGGCGGGAGCTTTTTTCTCATTCCGGACAGGCTTTTTTCAGCTCCGCCGGGGAGGGCGCTGCCTGAAAGAAACGGTGTTTTCCCGGAGAGCCGGAAAAGGCGAGGGGATATCCCCAATGCAGGCGATGTTTTCAGCGCTGGCGGGAACTCTCGGCACCGGGAGCATAACCGGGGTCGCGGCGGCGCTGACCGTCGGCGGGGCGGGAGCGGTATTCTGGATGTGGGTCTCGGCTATCATGGGAATGATGACGGGTTTCGCAGAAAACGTGCTGGGCGCATATTACCGCAGGAGCTCCCGGGAGGGCTGGCGCGGCGGAGCGATGTATTATATCCGGGGCGGGCTGGAGAGAACGCGCTGTTCGTTCCTGGCAAGACCGCTGGCGGCGGTCTACGCGGGGGCCTGCGTGCTTTCTGCATTTGGCATGGGCAGCCTTGTGCAGATGAATTCCGCGGCGTCCGCGCTGAGCTCGGGATTCGGTATCCCGCAGGCGGTCACCGGGATAGTGCTTGCCGGGGCTGCTGCGGCGGTGATATTCGGCGGGGTAAAGCGGCTCGGAAGCTTCACATCAAAGGTGGTTCCGGTGATGTCCGGGCTTTATATCGCAGGGGCGGTATTCGTGCTGGCAAGGAATTTTCAGCGCCTGCCGGAGCTTTTTGACGTAATAATCCGGGGGGCTTTCTCGCCGGATGCGGTCGCTGGCGGTATCGGAGGGTATCTTGTGAAGCAGGCGCTTTCCATGGGCGTGCGCCGGGGAGTGTTCTCAAACGAGGCGGGGCTTGGTTCGTCGGCTGCGGCACATGCCGGGGCGGACGAGCCGGAGCCGTGCGTTCACGGAATGTGGAGCGTTATCGAGGTGGGCTTCAATACGCTGGTAATGTGTTCAATGACCGCCCTGATACTTCTTTCCAGCCCCTGCCGGGCGGCGGATATGAGCGAGGTTTTCAATAACGTGAGCTTACAGCCGCAGTATTTCCGGCTGACTGAGGAAAGCGGGCTTATCTGCGGCGGGGCGGAGCTTCTGACCTCCGGGAAAGGGGAGCGTTGCAGCTTCCGCACGGCTTACGGCCAGGGCTTTACGGCGCGGGTAGGCACGGGCGGCGTGACCTGCTCCAACGTGATGAAGCTCACCGGAGTGCAGGCGCGCGGCGATTCCGGGGAGCCGCTTTCAGACGGCTGCGGACGTCCGGTGATAAGCGGCGTGGTGCTGGAGGAAGTCACCGGGGCGGAGCTTGTGACGCTGGCGTTCGCTTCGGTATTCGGCGGAGCGGCGTGGAAGGTTCTGTCTGCGGCGATGGCGCTGTTTGCGTTCTCCACCATCACCGGCAGGAGCATTTTCGGGGCGCAGGCGGCGGTGTATCTTTTCGGAAGCCGCGCGGCTGTGCCGTTCAGGGCGGCTTTTATCCTGTGCACGGTTCTCGGGGCTTTTGTGGATATTTCTGCGGCATGGGGGCTTGCGGACGTGTTCAACGGTATCATGGCGGCGGTGAATCTCCCGGTGCTGCTGGCGCTTTCCGGAACAGTGACGCGCATTTATCGAAACTACTGTGCGCGCACCTTTAAGCACGCCGACGTAAAGCCGGAGCTTTCCGCCTACCCGGATATTCAGCTCATGCAGGAGCGAAGTCTTACAAAATGAAAAAAATTCCACAAGAATATACCGCAGATGAAGGAGCATAATAAATCTGCGGCAAGGAGAGATCCGCGCCGCAGCTATCATTTGTAATATCGGAAAGGAAGATAAAAATGGGAACTGAATTTGCAAACAAGCACATCGGCTGTACTATCAAGAACTGCGAGCATCACTGCTGCTGCGAGGACTACTGCTCCCTCGACAAGATCGAGGTCGGCACGCACGAGGCGAACCCCACTGTATGTCAGTGCACGGACTGCCTCTCTTTCAAGATGAAGCAGGGCTGAAATGACTGACGAACGGATTTTCAGAGATGAAGAATCTCTGACGCCGGACGCACTCGCCGCTGATAAAGGCGGCGAAGCAGGATTACCTCTTTTTTTCTTTGCATTGACCTCCTCAATTAACCGCTTCCACGGCAGCATGCTGTGAAGCGCCGCATAACGGCTGTCGGGAGCCGTTATGCAAAAAATGCGCCGCACCTCGGAAGAAGTGCGGCGCTGATTTTATTCCTCTGTCTTTCTCTTCTCGCCGAGGGGGTAAACTGCGTTTCCGTCCTCGTCGTAAACCGGGTTGAACTCTCCGGTGATATACGCCGAAATGATGTTGCAGGCGATATGACGGCTGAACTCGCTGTTCTCCATGCAGATTCCGAAAGCTATCTCGGGGTTCTCCGCCGGGTAATACCCGACCACCGTGGAGTTGAACTTCGTCATCGCAATGACCTCCGGTGTTCCGGTCTTGGTGCAGACGTTCTGTGCGCCTATCCCTTTGAAGTCATAGATGTTGTACCAGCTTCCCTCCATCAGGAAGTTCGCGTTTTCGCTTACCTTCTTCATGCCCTCCTTGACCTCGTTGAAGATATCCTCCATGCCGTCCGAGAAATCCTCCGCCACCTCGGGCTTTATCTCCTTGATGAGCTTGGTGTAGTCGTAGTTGTATATCGCTTTCACCACATGCGGACGATAGCGGACTCCCTTGTTTGCAAGCGTCATTGCCTGGGTAGCGAGGTGCAGCGGCGTGAGCAGCGTTTCCGACTGACCGATCCCCGCCTGAATGGTATCGCTGGCGTTCCATTCAAGCCCCAGCCT
Organism: uncultured Oscillospiraceae bacterium; assembly: GCA_934448295.1. Lineage (GTDB taxonomy): Bacteria > Bacillota > Clostridia > Oscillospirales > Ruminococcaceae > CAG-115. Next base: position 84,442 of record CAKSEY010000005.1, on the reverse strand, counting down.
GTCGAACAGCTCCGGCGAGGTCATTCTGCCGGTGGACATGGGTATGTCGAAGCCGAGGTCGGTGCCTACGCCGAACTTCGCCGCCCAGCTTGCCAGGGCGTCTATTCCCATGCGGCGGGCAGTCTCATAGAAGAAAATGTTGCAGGAGTATTTCAGGCCGTACTGCACCGTTATAGCGCCGTGGTAGCCCGTGCACTTCGGCGTGAAGCTCGGCGCATAGTAGGTGTAGACCTGGTTGCAGGTTATCGTGGAGGATGGGGTTATCGCCCCCTCCGCAAGACCTGCGGTGGCGGTTATTGTCTTAAACGTGGAGCCCGGGCGGTACTCGCCGTTTATCGCGCGGTTTAGCAGCGGGGAGTTTTTCGCGTTGAGCACCTTGCCATAGTTCTCAACGAGGTCGTTTATGTCGTAGCTCGGCAGAGTTACCATTGCAAGCACGGAGCCGTCCTTTACGTCCAGGACTACCGCAGAGCCGATCTCGGTTTCCGTGCCGCGGTGCTTTGCGTCCATCGCCGTGGTGTAGTACGGTGAATGCAGGAAGTCCATGTGATACTGAACTATCCTCTCCACCATATTCTGGAATTCCGAATCTATCGTCAGCATGACGGAATTGCCCGCCTGCGGCTCCTGGATTATCTCGTCGGATATCTTTACGCCGTCGGAGTTGCGGGTTATTTCGCGGGTGCCGCGGATCCCACGGAGAACGTCCTCGTAAGCAAGCTCGATGCCCGACGTGCCGATTATGTCGTCCACCTTGTAGCCGGCGCTTTTCAGCTCCGCGTATTTTTCTGCGGATATCGCGCCGACGGTTCCGCGTATGTGCGGAGAGGTGGTGCCGTCAAGATAAACGCGGTTCCAGCCCTCGGTTATCTCCATTCCCGGCATGAGGTTGGAGAGCTCCTTAAGCTCAAGCACCGTGTCGCTGGATATTCCGCTTGCCAGCACATACCTGTTCTGGTAGTTGAAGCCCTTCAGCTCCATTTCATAGCGTATCCCGGCAATATAGCGGCGCATGGGCTCCTCGTACTTGTCGGAGATATCGTAATTTTCGTACAGCGCGTTGACGCAGTTGTCAACGGTAGCGTATACGCCCAGCTTCATGCGGGATTTGAGCGAATCCACCGCGTTTTCCCTGTCCTTTTCGAACGTGTAGGGCTGCGTTTTGGAGATGGGAATAGATTCGTTCCACTCCTCGCCCTTTTCGATAAGCACGGTGAGGATACGGTATATCACCTCGTTTTCCGTGCCCGCCGCCAGCGAGGATTTTTGCAGGACAACGCTGCAGTCCAGCTCGTTGGTGTTGAGTATTTTTCCGGTGCTGTCGGCGATTTTTCCGCGCGCAGCTTCGATATCCTGCGTGACAGTGTGGGTGCTTTTGGTCATGGCGAGGTATTTCCCACCGTCCGCTATCTGTATCTGGAGCAGCTTAAGCCCGCACAGGAACGCGGCGATTATGACTATCGCAGCCAGAACTGCGGAGCGTACTATATTAGAAAATTTTGACATTGTACCACCAATCTAATAGCATTGCCGGAATTATTTCTCGCCCTTTGTGATCTCTTCCTCGGCGGCGCTGTCGGCTGCCGCCTCTTCAAGACGACGCTCCTCCTTCGGGCGGAACCTCGTGGATATCAGCCGCACAAGGAAGTATATCGGTATGGAGAAAACTATCGCCCAGGAATAGGCGGGCAGCAGCGTCCTTACAAACGATATGCCGGAGCTTTCGCGCTCCCACACCCAGTGGAGGAGAAGAAAATCCATTCCGCACATGAATATCACGGTCGCCGCGTTCATAGCCGCGTGGCTGAGCCAGTTGGAGCGCAGAATGAACTGTCCCAGCAGCGATATCAGCGGGCAGCATATCAGCAGAAGCAGCGAGGAGAACCCCGGGAGCGTTCCGCTTGCGGTATCCAGCATGAACCCGCAGAACACTCCGAAAACCCCGGCGGCAAGCTCCCCCTCGAACATTGCAACGGAGGTCGCCAGCGGGATCATCAGCAGGGGACACCACCCGCGTATCAGCGGCGCGACCTCCCACAGATAAAAGACGAGCAGCACTGCCGAATAGCAGAACCACCGCATGAAGCACCGGAACATTGCCCGGCGGCTCCGCTGCTTTCTTGATATCCTTTTGATCATTTCGTTCCTCATATCTGAAACGGCACGGCAGAGCCTGCCGCACCGTTATCAGTATTCTATGTTGTCAAATGAAAGCCCCTTGCCGTCAAAGTCCGTAACGGCATATACAGAGGTTATGCTGAAGCTGTCCTCTGCCGGCTCGATGATCGCGTGCTTGGAAAGACCGTTGGGGTCGTTGTAGACCTCCTGTACGGTGCCGACTATAAGCCCCTCCGGGAAAAGACCGCTCTGACCGGAGGTGACGATAACGTCCCCCGGCTCTATATCCGCGTCCTTAAGGATATTGCTCATTAGGCACAGCTTTTCTCCCGCCGTGTTCAGGTCGTTTTCCAGTACGCCGGTGGTCTTGGTGAGCATGGTGTAAACTCCGACGTTCACCTGAGGCGAAAGTATCGTGGACACTCTCGCGTAGTTTGGGGCTATCTCGGTGACTCTGCCGATAAGGCCTATCGTAGTTATCACCGGGTCGTTCAGCGAGATACCGGAGCTGCTGCCCTGATTTATCGTGAACCCGCCGTAGATGTCGTTCGCGTTTCTGGCGATAATGCTGCACGGCTCGGAGAATTTGAAGTCCTTGTGCTTCTGGCTGAGCCCCAGCATTTCCCGGAGCTGCTCGTTTTCCTTCTGGAGCTCCTCGTAATCCGCAGAGCGCTCGTACATCTGGGTGACAAGCTCGCGCAGCTCGTCGTTCTGGGATTTGTAGGTGTCCGCGTTCACCAGCTTGTCAATGAATCCGTTCACTCCGTTGGAGATGGCGTTCGCCGCCGTAACGAACGGGTAGGTCACGGTGTTTATCATCTGCTCCGGGAGCGTCTGCGTTCCCGCCGCCACCGCAACGTAAGCCATCAGCCCGAGAAGCAGAGCAGCTATGCAGATAAGTATTTTGAATTTTATGCTGTGAAAAAATTCTTTCATAAATGCTCCGCTCTAAAGATATTGAGAATTACCAGGGCTTTACCTGACCGGTCAGCTCGGAAAGATCCTTGATTCCGTTCTTGTCCATATAGTCGTTGAGACCCTCTATCACCTTTATCGGAGACCACGGGTCGGTGAATATCGCGGTACCCATCTGAATTGCAGTCGCACCGGCGAGCATCATCTCAACGGCGTCCTCCCATGTGGAGATACCGCCCATGCCGATTATCGGTATCTTTACCGCGTTGTAGCACTGCCATACCATGCGCACGGCAACAGGGAATATCGCGGGGCCGGAAAGTCCGCCCACGTTGTTGTGGAGTATAGGACGATGATTCCTGATGTCTATTCTCATGCCGAGAAGCGTGTTAATGAGGGAAATGCTGTCCGCGCCCTCCGCTTCGACCGCCTTTGCGATCTCGGTGATGTTGGTGACGTTCGGGGTGAGCTTCACTATCAGCGGCTTGCTGGTGGCGGCTCTGACAGCCTTGGTGACGGAGGCTGCGCCCTCGCAGGTGACGCCCCATGTCGCGCCGCCCGCCTTTACGTTCGGGCAGGAGATGTTCAGCTCTATCATATCGACATTGGTGCAGTCGAGAGCCTCGGCGGCGGCGATGTAGTCGTCAATGACCGCGCCCGCTACGTTCGCGATGATAACGTTGCCCTCTTCCTTGAGAGTGGGGAGGTAGTACTCGATAAAGCCGTGAACGCCGATATTCTGGAGCCCCACGGAGTTCAGTATGCCGGACGGAGTTTCCGCTATCCTGGGCGGAATATTGCCCATTTTCGGCTCGATGGTCATTCCCTTGCAGGAAACGCCGCCGAGGCGGGACAGGGGATAAAGGTCGGTGAAGCACTCGCCGTTGCCGTAGGTGCCGGAAGCCGCAATAACGGGGTTCGGGAACTCCACGCCGGCGATCTTTACGCTTAAATCAGCCATTGAACTTTACCTCCTTTGCGTCGAATACGGGGCCGTCCTTGCAGACCCTTGCATAGTGCTCCTGACCGTTTCTTACAGTCAGGCAGGAGCATACAACGCACGCTCCCACGCCGCAGCCCATTCTCTGCTCCATGGAGACCTTGCAGGGAACGCTGTACTCAGCACAGACCTTAGCCACAGCGTTAAGCATGGGCATAGGGCCGCACGCGCATACCAGGTCGGCGCCGACGTTCTTCAGCGTGCTCTCCAGGGGAGTGGAGACAGTTCCGTTGTACCCCACGGAGCCGTCGTCCGTGCAGACGGCGGTGCTTGCGCCGTACTTCTCGAATTCGTCCGCGAGGATTATCCTGCTGTAATCCCGGAAGCCGAGGATAGCGGTGCTCCTGCTGCCGAGCTTCTTTGCAAGACCGAGCAGCGGGGGAACTCCGATGCCGCCGCCCACCAGCACGATCCTTCTTGCGCTGTCCGGAACGGAGAAGCCGTTTCCGAGCGGCCCCAGCACGTCCAGATTATCGCCGGGGTTCAGCCGGGAGATAGCCTCGGTGCCCTTGCCGCGCACCTCGAATACAAAGCGGATAGTGCCGTTTGAGCGGCTGAATTCGCATATGGATATGGGGCGCCTGAGGGTGAAGCCCGGCGCGGATATGTTCGCAAACTGCCCGGTGTGGGCTGCCTTTGCAGCCTCCGGGGCGTATATCGTCATGGAGAACGTATCCCTGGAAATTGTTTTCTTTTCCAATATGGGATACCTGTCGCAGTAGTAGCTCATGTCAGTTCCTTTCGGTATCGTTGATTTTGTCCTCCCCGGCGGGAGCGGGGCTTTCCTGCTCTGCGGGCTTCGCCACAGCCCTTACGCGGACTGCTCCGGTTTCAGGCGCGGACGGCTCGGGGGCTGTCGCCTTTATCATCAGGCGCCGGAAAACGCATATCAGCAGCGCGATGATAACAAGGTCGAGCGCAAGCTGGACGGATACCCAGCTCTCATCAGACAGCAGCATTTTGTTGTGGGTTATGATCATCATTTCGCTTATGAACATAAGCGCGGGTATCTTGCAGAGCGAAACGCACAGCGTGTACATATCGTAAACCTTCTGGGCGTTGCGCTTGGTGATGTTCAGCCCGCTCAGCTTATGGCTGGTGAGCGTGAGTATCACATAAACCGCAAAGACCGCCAGCACCGCCGCCGGGAATATCAGCGTCAGCCAGTGCTTCCACGGCAGTGAGGGGTCTATCTCCGTGAATTTCGCGAGATTTTCCTCGCCGATATAGGAGGTCAGCGTGTCGCTGTACACCGTCATGAACATATATTCCACGGAGCATATGAACACCGCCAGCCCCAGCGAGAAAACGTCTGAAACTATGCGCGCGACTTTATAGGAATGTTTGACAGGGTATTTGCCGATTTTCATTTATCGTCCTTTCGGGAATCAGTAGATGTTCTCGTCCTCGCTGAGTACGTCCTCCAGCTTGTCGATATTTTCAAGTACCTTTCCGGTGCCGTCTGCAACGCAGTCGAGGGGTCTCTCGGCGATCTTTACGGGCATACCTGTCTCCTCGTGGATAAGCTGGTCGAGACCTCTGAGCAGCGCTCCGCCGCCTGCAAGCATGATGCCGGATTCGATGATATCCGCCGCAAGCTCAGGGGGAGTTTTCTCCAGGGTGGTCTTGATGGCGTCGATAACGTGGGAGAGCGGCTCGGAAATAGCCTCGCGTATCTCCTCGCTGGTGACGGTGATGTTCTCCGGCAGACCGTTGAGCAGGTTTCTTCCCTTGATATCCATTACAGGCTCTGCGTCGCTGGTCTTGAACGCGGAGCCTATGCCCATCTTGATGTTCTCGGCTGTGCGTTCGCCTATGAGCAGATTGTATTTCTTCTTGATGTAGTTGATTATCGCGGAATCGAACTCGTCGCCTGCAACTCTTACGGAGCGCGCGGTAACGATACCTCCCAGGGAGATTATAGCCACCTCGCTGGTGCCGCCGCCGATATCTACTATCATGCTGCCAACGGGCTCAGCAACGGGCAGACCCGCGCCGATAGCCGCAGCCATGGGCTCCTCAATGATGGAAACGCGCTTTGCGCCGGCATTCTGCGCGGCTTCCTTTACGGCGCGGCGCTCGACCTCGGTAACTCCGGAGGGGATACAGATGATGACCCTCGCCTTTCCTCTGCCCCTGAGCGCCTTCTTGATGAACTGCTCCAGCATACTGGATGTCATGTCGAAGTCGGCGATAACGCCGTCCTTAAGCGGGCGCACCGCAACGATGGAGCCCGGGGTGCGTCCGATGACGTCCTTTGCCTCCTGCCCGACGTAGCGCACGCACTGGAGCTTCTTGTCCACTGCAACTACGGACGGCTCGCGGATAATGATTCCCTTTCCGCGCATATATACAAGCGTGTTCGCTGTTCCTAAATCAATACCGATGTCCTTGGTAAGTCCAAACATTCTGTTTCCTCCGTGTTCATTCTTTTTGTGTGAAATATTACAAGTATTCTGTATTTCCAGATACCCTTATACATAATAGTACAATTATAATTATACCATTATTGTGCGCCGTGTGCAATATATTATTATCCTAAAATTTCAGATTTTCCGCGCATTTTTTTGGCTATTTTTCGTCAAGTTACGGGAGCATGTTCCCACCGCCGTTTCTCCGGGGTGAAAATGGCTCATAATTTTCAAAAAACGCTTGCAATACTTCTGGAATTAAGCTATAATATTATATAGCAGGAATAGTATGCGCAAAACAGGTTTGGAAATAAAAGATTCGACAATACGAAGCCCTTGGGGCATGAAAATAAACTCAGGAGGACTGCTGCAATGCTCAACGAAAAGGTAACAGTAACGATTTGCGGGAAAACGTACAATCTCCGCACGAATGATACGGAAGCCATCAAGCGCCACGCCGCCGAGGCAGACCGAAGGATAAGCGAATACTGCAAGCTGATGCCGAACAATCCCGACGTCAAGGAGGACGCATGCGTGCTCTCCGTGCTTGATATGCTGGACGAGCTAGGCAGCACCTCCGCGCAGCGCGACGATCTCTCGAAGAAGGTCGCCGCGCTTACCTCCACGGCGGAAAAGGCGGCGGCAGCGCTTGACGAGAACAAGCGGCTTTCCGCAGAGAATGTCGCGCTGATGAAGGAGAACGAGGAATTCGAAGCGCTGAAAAAGTGCTTCTCCGAGCTGGAGGGAAAGAACGCGCAGCTTGCCGAGACCCTGAATGAAGCGAACAGCCGCGCCGCCGACAACGCAGACGCAAAGTCTGCTCTGGACAAGGCGGAGGTGCAGATAAAGTCGCTGGAGGACAAGAACGCGCAGCTTGCGGACACGCTGAGATCCGCAGGCGAAAAGGGCGCGGAGCTCCAGAAGAACGTAGACGAGCTGACAAAGCAGAACGCCGACCTCAGAAAGCAGACGGAAACGCTTGCGCAGCTCGCCGAGGAAAAGAATCAGCTCGCCGCGAAGCTTGAAAAGGCTGCTAACACCGAGGAAGCCCTCCGCCGCAGCGAGGAGCGCGCGAACACGCTCGAAAAGGACCGCGAGAAGCTGAAAGCATCCGCTGCCGAGCTTGACGTGGTGAAGAAAGAGCTGGCTTCCCAGAAGGGCAGAACTTCCGACCTGGAAAAGAAGCTCGCCGCCGCCGAAAAGACCGCCGCAGAGCTTGCAGATGCGAAGCAGTCCCTCGCCGCAGAAAAGGGCAGGAACTCCGACCTGGAAAAGAAGCTCGCCGCCGCCGAAAAGTCCGCCGCAGAGCTTGCGGAAGCGAAGCAGTCCCTCGCCGCAGAAAAGGGCAGGAACTCCGACCTGGAAAAGAAGCTCACCGCCGCCGAAAAGACCGCCGCAGAGCTTGCGGAAGCGAAGCAGTCCCTCGCCGCAGAAAAGGGCAGGAATTCCGACCTGGAAAAGAAGCTCACCGCCGCCGAAAAATCCGCCGGGGAGCTTGCGGAAGCGAAGCAGTCCCTCGCCGCAGAAAAGGGCAGGAACTCCGACCTTGAACAGAAGCTTTCCGCCGCCGAAAAATCCGCCGGGGAGCTTGCGGAAGCGCGCCAGTCCCTTGCCGATGAAAAGAGCCGCAGCGCCGATTTAGAGCAGCAGCTCCGGGATTCCCGCAAGGAAACTGACGAAGCGCTCACCGACAATTCCGAGATGGAAAAAGAGATATCCGAGCTGCGCCAGAAGTCCGACAAGTACGAGGAGCTGATGGTGAGATTCTCCCAGATAGAAAGCGAGAACGCCGCGCTCAGGGCGGCAAGCGCCGAGAACGCCGAGAACCCCGGGCAGACCCAGGAGATAGAGGACATCAAAAAGCAGCTTTCCGCCGCGCTTTCCGAGGTCAAGGAGCTGAAAAAGACCAACGCATCTCTAAACAAGCAGCTCAACGAAATGCTGGAGGACGGACAGCTTACCCTATGAGTGAAATTCTTTCGCCCCTCGGGGGCATTGCAGACCTGCCTGCGGCGCTGAATACCGGCGCCGGGGCGGTCTATTTGGGATTATCTGATTTTTCGGCACGCAAAAATGCCGAAAATTTTTCTGCCGCAGAGCTGGAAACAGTCTGCCGGGAGTGCCACAGGCGCGGCGTAAAGGTCTACGCGGCGCTTAATACGCTGATCTACGACAGCGAGACCGGGAAGTTCACGGAGTGCGTGAAAACCGCCGCGCAGTGCGGCGTGGACGGGCTTATCATACAGGATATCGGCGCGGCTGATATCGTGCGCCGGGTATGTCCGGAGCTGCCGCGCCATGCCTCCACGCAGATGACCCTCAACAGCCCCGCCGGGGTCGCGGCGGCTCAGGAGCTGGGCTTCTGCCGGGCGGTTATAGGGCGGGAATTATCCTTTGAGCAGATAAAGAAGATCGCCGAAAGCTCCGGCATTGAGCTGGAGGTTTTCGTGCACGGGGCGCTGTGCGTGTGCATAAGCGGGCAGTGCTACATGAGCAGCGTTTTCGGCGGCAGGAGCGGCAGCCGTGGACTGTGCGCGCAGCCCTGCCGTCTGGATTTCACCTGCGGCGGCAGGCACAGCGTGATTTCGCTGAAGGACAGCTCCCTTGTGCCGCACCTGAAGGAGCTTGACGATATCGGCATAGCCTCGCTTAAAATCGAGGGCAGAATGAAACGCCCGGAGTACATCGCCTGCGCAACGGACGCGTGCTATAAGTCCCTGCACGGAATGGACTACGACTATGACCGACTTTCCGGTATCTTCTCCCGGGGAGGGCTCACGGACAGCTACTTTACCGGCACGATGCGCGATATGCAGGGTACCCGCAGCCGCGAGGACGTGGAGAATTCCGCGAAGGCGCTGAGCGGCATAAAGGCGCTCTACAAGGCGGAAATGCCGCGCCTGCGGGCGGATATCCGCACGGAGATAAGGGCGGGGGAGCCGGTTCATGCGGCGGCGGTCTGCGAGGGCTGCTCCGTGGAGATTTACGGCGATATCCCGCAGGCAGCGGTGAATGCTCCGCTTTCCGCTGAGAGCGTAAGGGAGCGCATGGCAAAGCTCGGCGGAACTCAGTTCTATGCGGGTGAAATTTCCGCGACCGTTGACGGCGGGCTGAATCTCCCGGCTTCCGCGCTGAATTCCCTGCGGCGGGAGCTTATCTCGAAGCTGGACGAAGCGGTGCTTGAAAAGAATTCGCCGCGCTATGCGGTGCAGCCGCTGTCGGCTCCGGAATTCTCCCGGCATGAAAGCTCCGGGTTACAGTGGCGGTGCGAGGTGTATTCGGCGGAGCAGCTACGGCAGGCGCTGGAGCTTCCGTTCGGGCTGATTTACGCGCCGATGCGGATTCTGGGCGCGGATACTCCGGACAAGCACAGGATAGCGGTTATCCCGCCGTTCGTGCTTTCCGACTGCGAGGACGAGGTCGAAAATCGGCTCCGGGAGCTGAAACGGCTAGGGTTTACCAGGGGAATGGCGCAGACCCTGGGACACGCGCAGTTACTCCGGCAGGAGGGTTACAGGCTCCACGGCGGGCACCGCTTGAACATCATCAACAGCTATGCCGCAGGGGTGTGCGGGGCGCTCGGGTTTGAGGATATCACGCTTTCCTTTGAGGGGACTGCGGCTCAGCTTGCGGAGATAAGCTCCCCGGTGCCGCGCGGGATAGTCGCATACGGGCGGCTTCCGCTGATGATAATGCGGCGCTGCCCGGTGAGCGGGGGAGCCCCCTGCGGGAGAGTTCACCTGTTCGACGACGGCGGCTCCCCCTGCGGAAAGTGCATAGCCGACCGCCGTGGGAATCAGATGCCGGTGCTGTGCGGCGGCAACAGCGTTGAGATACTCAACCCCGACCTGCTGATAATGAGCGACCGCCGCAGCTCCCTGGAGCCGTTCGACTTTGCGGTGCTGAAATTCACGGACGAGCATGAGCTGAAGCCCGTGCTTGATATGTACCTGAATAACGGCAAGCCGTCGGGTTCGCTCACAAGGGGACTTTATTTCAGGGGCGCTGAATAAATATTGTGGGGCTGAAAATCAGCCCCATATCTCTTTTTATTTCGCGTCCCATCTGCGCTTCCTGAGCGCCCATATCAGCCTTGAAACGTCCTCGGGGGTATTGAAAGCGGACGGCGCGAAGCGGATCACTCCTGTTTCAAGGGTACCCAGCTTTTTGTGCGCCAGCGGCGCGCAGTGCAGCCCTCCGCGCATATAAAATCCCATGTCGCTGAGCTTTATAGAGACCTCCCCGGAGGGCACTCCCTCGATGTTGAACGGAACAAGCGGCGCGTAGCGCTCCGGGTGCTCGTCAATGTCGGTGTAGAGCCGTATTCCGGGGATCCTGCGGGCAGAAGCGCAGAAGCTCCTGCAAAGCTCGGTTTCGTGCTTTAGTATCCGCTCCGGGGTTCTCGCTTTTACGAAATCCACGCCAGCCCCCAGCGCTATTGCCCCGGGGGTGTTTATGGTCCCGCTCTCGAATCTGTCCGGCAGAAACTGCGGCTGTTCAAGGCTTTCACTGGCGCTCCCGGTGCCGCCCTCGATGATGGTGCGGAGGGGAAAGCTCCCATCCGTCAGCATCAGCCCGGTTCCCATAGGGCCGTAAAGCCCCTTGTGTCCTGCGGTGCAGATGATGTTTATTCCGTCCTTTAATGAAAGCGGAAGCAGCCCGGCTCCCTGCGCCGCGTCCACTATGAAGCATATCCTTTTCCGCTTGCAGAGCTCCGCCAGCTCCTTCAGCGGGAGCCGCGCTCCGGTGACGTTCCCGGCGGCGGTGCAGATGAGCGCGGCGGTGTTCCGGCGGATAGCGTTTTCCGCGTTCCTGACCGTTTCGCCGGTGTCGGGGGAGCTTTCAAATATGCTGTACTCCATGCCATATTCCGTCAGGGCGTGCACCGGGCGCACGACCGCGTTGTGCTCGATATCGCTGATGACGAAGTGCGCTCCCGGGCGCGCAAGTCCCTTTATCGCCATGTTGAGCGCATGGGTGCAGTTCAGGGTGAACACCGTGTTTTCCGGCTCCGCCCCGAAGAATTCCGCGCACCTGCTGCGGCTGGAATAAACCGCCTGCGCGGTGCTCATGGACATGCTGTGCCCGGAGCGTCCGGGGTTTGCTCCGTAGGCGGAGACCGCCCGGGAGAGGGTCTGGTATACGCTGCGGGGCTTCGGGAATGTGGTAGCCGCGTTATCGAGGTAAACCACAGCTCACGCCGATCTGCGCCAGAAGCGGGCAGACCTTTTCCCTCTCGCCGAATATCCGCAGGGAAAAGCTGCACCCGCCCCGCCCGACAGTGCGCTCAACTCTGCTGCGGATACCATGCCGCGCCAGAAAGACCCGCGCCTTTTCCGCCTGCGTCATGGATTCTGTATTTATGGTGAAATGATTCATTGCCGTATCTCCTTGTGTTATTGCAGGGCATTGCTCCTGCACTATAATATATGCGGAAAACGTTCTGTGGGTCAAAAAAGACGCGTAGGGGAGGGGCTTGCCCCTCCCGCTTAATGTGTTTGATCTGATGGAATTCACGGAACAAAAAAATGCGGCTCATACGAACCGCATTTTATGGTAACCTCTAAAAACCTCCTTCACGGCAGATTCCTATGACTTATATCATCTGCTGCGTTACCAAACCTTGAAATACATCAAGTATTACTGCGGTTTGGTGCCTTGCATCTGATATAAGTCATATACGAAATCTGCTCGTGTCCCGGTTTTTAGAGGTTACCTTATGTATATCGGGTTTATGCTCTGGGTTTTCCGCAGAAAGGGCAGAACTTTGCGCTTACCTTTATTTCCTTGCCGCAGAACTGGCAGAACGCGCTTTCCTTGTTCAGCTCGACTGGCTGAGAATCGGGAGCCGCAGGCTCGGGAACTGCATTTACAGCAGGCTCGGGAACAGGCTGAGGAACCGAGTTCACAACGGGCTCAGGGATGGGCTGAGGAACCGAGTTCACCACAGGCTCAGGCATGGGCTGAGGCATTGCGTTCACCACAGGCTCAGGCATGGGCTGAGGCACTGCGTTCATCACAGGCTCAGGTACAGGCTGGGGAACTGCGTTTACCACAGGCTCGGGCATGGGCTGAGGAGCGGCAGGCTGAGCAGGAGCCTGATACTGCGGGAACTGCTGCTGGGGCTGTGAGTACTGATTCGGGTTGTACTGCGGGTGCTGGGTCTGCTGCGGCTGCTGATATGGAACCGCCGGGATCTTCGGTTCGAACATGGGGCGATCCTCCTTTGGCTCGGAGGCGACATTGCTGTCCGCGTCAAGACCTGCGTTCTTCCTTACCGCAAGGACTGTCTCGTAGAGTATGCGGAGAACGACGTTTCCTACAACGGCATATGCAAGGATATTGACGAATCCGCTGAGCTCGGTTATGCACTTGGAAATTCCCACAAATACAAGGAAAATCGCAAGCGTGTAATAGGTTATCCTGATTATCGGCAACGGCAGGAAATACTGTCCGTTGGCGTATTTAGCGAACTTTCCGGCGTTCGGGTCCTTTGCCTTCGGTCCGAAAACCTTCCACTGGAGAAGGATACCGCCCGCGACCGCGAGAAGAAGTCCCACCAGCAGAATGATGAAGCTTGCTATTGCAGTACCGCTCAGCAGAGAATAGATGTCATACATACCACATACCTCGTTTCAATAGTTTGTCTGTCTGCCGGAATAGCCCGGTCAGAAAAATTATACCATATTTTTTTGTTATTTGCAATAACTTTGTCAGATATTTTCCGAAATATCAAACGGAGTGGTCTGGTAAACGAAATAGTTCAGCCAGTTTGTGTAGATAAGCGTGGAGTGCGCTCTCCACTTCATGACGGGCTGCTTTGCCGGGTCGTCGTCTGGGAAGTAGTGCGCGGGGATCTTCGGGTTCATTCCCTTGCCCAGGTCGCGCTGGTACTCCATTGCAAGCGTGTCCGCGTCGTACTCGGAATGTCCGGTTATGAAGAACTGACGGCTGTCCTCGCTGCACACCGCGTAAACTCCCGCTTCGTCGGAGACCGCCATCACCTTGAGCTGCGGCACCTTTTCGATGTCCTCCTGCCGTACCTCGGTATGGCGGGAGTGCGGAGCCCAGAACTCGCTGTCGAAGCCGCGGAAAAGCCGGGATTTCGGCGTGAGCATATGGTGCAGGAAAACCCCGGACATCTTTTCCTTCAGCGGGTGCTTCTTTATGCCGTAGTGGTGGTAGAGCGCCGCCTGAGCCGCCCAGCAGATGTGGAACGTTGAATGAACGTGGGTCTTTGTCCAGTCCATTATCTCGCATATTTCCTGCCAGTAGTCCACGTCCTCGAATTCAAGCTGCTCCACCGGGGCGCCGGTGATTATGAATCCGTCGAAGTTCATGCCGCGAATCTCGTCGAAGGTCTTGTAGAAGTTCAGCAGGTGCTCGCTGGAGGTGTTCCGGCTGGTGTGCGTGGAGGTCTGCACCAGCGTGACTTCTATCTGGAGCGGGGTATTCGACAGGCAGCGGAGTATCTGGGTCTCGGTGACTACCTTTGTCGGCATGAGGTTCAGAATACCTATCTTAAGGGGTCTTATATCCTGATGGAGCGCGCGGTGCTCCGTCATGATGAATATATGTTCGTTTTCAAGAATACTTTGCGCGGGAAGCCCGTCTGCTATTTTAACTGGCATTTTGTTTTCCTTTCCCATTAAGCTTTTTATATACATATAGTCTTATTATATCTCAAACGCCTGATTATGTCAAGCGCGGGACTTTCTGCGGGCAAAAAAAAAAAGACCCTCGCGGGTCTGGCGCAGCAGGGCTGCCAAGTGAAATGATCATTATGTGTAGAACAAAAGAAAGGAGACAACTAAACAAAACAAATGAACGGAGATTAAGAACTCTGACCATTTATTTGTCTATATTATACCGTGTTTTATCGGATTTGTCAATAACTTTATTGCAGTTTTATTTTTTTCGTGCAATCCATACAAATTGACGGTCTGACTTTTGATAAGTAGATAGTGCTTTATATACTATAATGTAAAATAAAGTAATATTTACTCGCCACTGAAGCTATGTAAAACTCAGCAGCCCCGTGATCCGTTTTCGGACTCCGGGAGCCGCCGTTTTAGAATACAAGTGGAGCTCCGGCTTAACCCGCGTGCTCGGGCGCGGAGGTGTCCCGGAAAAGGAGCGATATGCACCAAGCCGCCGACAGCGCCACAAGAATATAGACGATCCTGCTTATAACGGCTCCCTGGCCGCCGAAGATCCAGGCAACGAGGTCGAAGCTGAAAATCCCGACAAGCCCCCAGTTAAGGCCGCCGATTATCAGGAGCACAAGCGCCAGTTTATCTATCCACATATTTTTTCCGCCTTTCGTATTAATTTGCGGATTTATTCCGCGGAAGTAGTATGCGCGTATATTGTGCAAATATTACAAAAGATAAGGTAACCTCTAAAAACCTCCTTCACGGCAGATTTCTATGACTTATATCATCTGCTTCGTTGTCAAACCTTGAAATACATACAGTATTACTGCGGTTTGACGCCTAGCATCTGATATAAGTCATGTACGAAATCTGCTCGTGTCCCGGTTTTTAGAAGTTACCATAAAATAAAACACCCTCCGTACGGAGGGTGCCGAAAAACTAATTTAGCTGCGCATATATTCGCGCCAGTCGAGGTCGCCGCGTTCAAGCGCGTGAATGAGAGCCTCGGCGGTGGCTATGTTGGTCGCAACGGGAATATTGTGCACGTCGCACAGCCTGAGAAGATTGATGTCGTTTGGCTCGTGTGATTTTGCGTTGAGCGGGTCGCGGAAGAATATCAGCAGATCGACCTCGTTGCAGGAAATGCTGGAGGCAAGCTGCTGGTCGCCGCCCTGGGAGCCGCTGAGGTACCTCTGGATATGTAGCCCGGTCGCCTCCGCAACCAGCTTTCCGGTGGTGCCGGTGGCGCGTATCTCGTGCCTGCTCAGGATTCCGCAGTACGCAATGCAAAACTGAACCATGAGCTCCTTTTTGGAATCGTGCGCTATAAGTGCTATCGTCATACTGCTTCCCCCTTAATTGATGTTGACTGTGAGAGGAACTTCCTCGCCAAGAATACGTCTGGCGATGGCGGCATAAGCCTTTGCGCCGCCGCAGTTAGGCGGGAGCGGCAGACCCTTCGCGCCGCAGATCTTGATGTTGGAGTCCTCGGGAACCACGCCGATAAGCGGGATACCAACGCTGTCCATTACCTCGTCCAGGTCGTACAGGATATCCTCTTCCTTGAAGCGGTCGCTGACCTTGTTGATGACCAGGCGCTGGTTGGTGCAGTTCTTTACATAAAGGAAGTCCGACAGGATAGCGCCGTCGCGGACGCATACCGTATCCGGGGTCGTGACCATCAGGATAAGCTCCGCAGCCTTGATTACGCTGAACACCGAGCTGCCGATACCGGCGGTGTCCATGATTATATAATCGAAGTGCTTTCGCATTTCCTCGCATACTTCCATGATTTTTTCGGGGTTGATGTCGATAAACGGGTTTCTTGTGGCGCAAACAAGATAGAGATTGTCCACGCGGTCGACTTTCGTTGTCGCTGTCAGGATATCTATCTTACCCTCCAGGTATTCGCCGATATCGTGCTTGACCTTGTCCTTGATACCGAGCATGATGTCCAGGCATCTCAGACCGAAGTCCAGCTCGACCACCAGAGTCTTTTTTCCGAGCGCGGCAAGCGCCGTTGCAACATTTGCAGATGTGGTGGACTTACCGGTCCCGCCCTTTCCTGCTGTAACCGCAATGATCTGTGACATATTATTCCCCTCTCAATCTATAAAATTTTGCATACAAAAACCAGATATATGCAGCCGGAATACTCCAGATAACTTCCCTATCCTATTCTATCACAAAAGCCCGCTAATTGAAAGCTTTTTTTTGTATATTTCAAATTTTTGTGAAATATCTGTAATTTTCGTTTGGATTTTTTGTGCAATCTGACGTGTATTTCTGTGCAAAAAACAAGCGCTTTTGGACATAAAACAAATGACTTTCGCCACAATTCGTCCAAATAATGTGTCTTTATCTGAAAATTCATTAAGAAATTCTTGACAATTATCAAATAAAATGTTAGAATCAGAATGATATACGGTCAGAAAACTGTGCATTATATTATAAGGAGAAATCAGATGAAATTCAGAAAAATCATATCCGCAATGACGGCGGGGGCGATGCTTCTTGCGCTTGCGGGCTGTTCGGACATCGACGAGGAATGGGGCACCGAAGAAGCCGAAACCCATACCGAGGATTCAAGCGCGCCGGATTCTGCGGCAGACAGGGCGGAAAGCGGCTACGCCGAGCAGGATTACGACAACGAGGGGCTCAGCTTCCAGGACGGCGCAACGCAGCTCTCCATGAAAAACGGCGAGCTTGGCATAAACCGCCGCACCCGCCAGGGCTCCAAACCCATCGGCGACAGCGGCTGGACGATACTTGTATACCTCTGCGGAACCGACCTTGAAAGCAACTATTCCGCGGCTTCCATCGATATCGAGGAGGCTCTTTCCGAGGCATACAGCGATGATGTGCGCATAGTCTACCAGACCGGAGGCACCGCCGAGTGGAACGAGTATTACGGCATTTCGGGCAGCGTCTCCCAGAGATACGTTACAAACAACGGCGAACTGGAGCTTGTGGACGAGTTCGACCTCCGCCCGATGGGAGACCCGGACACCCTTGCGGATTTCGTTTCCTGGGGAGTTGAGAACTACCCGGCGGAGCACATGGGGCTTGTTTTCTGGAACCACGGCGGCGGAAGCATAAGCGGCGTGTGCTTCGACGAGCTGAACAGCTACGACAGCCTTTCCCTCAGCGAGATAGACAGCGCGCTGAATTCCGTTTACGACAAAATGACGGATAAGTTCGAGTTCATCGGATTTGACGCTTGCCTTATGAGCACGCTGGAGACCGCGAACATCATCGCCCCCTATGCGCGGTATATGTTCGCATCCGAGGAGACCGAGCCGGGCGGCGGCTGGAACTACACCGATATCATGGAGTTCCTTTCGGAGAACCCGGACGCGGACGGCGCGAAGCTCGGTGAAATGCAGTGCCAGAGCTACTATCAGCACTGCATAGACAACGGCGACCCGGAGGGCACCACCTTTGCCATAACAGACCTGTCAAAGCTTGACGACCTGCTGGTTTCCTTCGACAAGACCGCGCAGGAAATGTACGAGTACGAAAGCATGGGCGATATCGCGAGAGCGGTATACAGCGCGGACAACTTCGGCGGAAACAACAGGAACGAGGGCTACACCAACATGGTAGACCTTGCGGGAATGCTCAAAAATATAGAACCGTACGCGCCCAATGCCGCCGACACGCTCAAAAAGCTGGAGAGCGCGGTCATTTATAATGTGAACGGCTCCATGCACGAGGGCGCGGGCGGACTTTCGCTGTACTATCCGCTGTCCGTTGAGGGCACGGAGGAGCTTTCGGTTTTCGCGGATATCTGCACCAGTACATATTACCTCGCGTTCGTTGACGCGGCGGCTTACGGTACCACCGGAAACAACGTGGATGATTACGATAACAGCGGGCTTTTCGCGGATTGCGGCGATGTGTGGGACAACGACTATACGCCGGATGAAAACGTCGGCGTAAGCGGCGATATCAGCTATGTTGACGACAGCAGCTCCATCAGCGTTGAGGACGTCTATTTCGACGACGAGGGAACATACACCGTACAGCTCGGCGGCATGAACACGTTCAACTATGCTACCTGCACGATTTTCGCGGTGCTTGACGGCGCTGTCATCTATCTCGGCGAGGACGACGAGGTGCTCACGGATTACGAAAACATGGTCATTTACGATGATTTTGACGGGACATGGCCCGCCATTGACGGTCAGCCCCTTGCGATAAATACCGTAAGCAAGGGAAGCTCCATCGGCGTTTACACCGCGCCCGTGCTGCTTAACGGCGAGCAGACCAACCTGCGTATGGAGTTCGACTTCAATGCGGGAAGCTGGAACGTTATCGGCGCATGGTCGGGAATCGACCCTGAGACCGGCGTGGCTTCCAGGGAGACCGTGAAGCTCAAGGACGGCGACGTTATACAGCCTGCGTACTTTGTTTTCGCGGACGATATGAGCGATTTCGTCTACGGCGACGAATACACTGTCAGCGGCGATATCGAGATAACCTATGACGCGCTTCCCTCTTCCGATTACAGCTACTCCATGACGCTGTACGACGTGTACGGAAACTACTACTACACTCCCAGCGTAACGTTCACCATTGACGACGAAGGAGACGTGTGGTTCGATTCCAGCGAGCTTAACGGCTGACAGGTTTTTTCTTCCCATATAAATGATCATGAGCCCCGGGTTATGCCCCGGGGCTCATGAGTTTATATCACACGTTTATCTGTGAAAGAGTTTCACCGATACTGCCCTTTATCACGATATCCGCTTCATCGTCTGCGGAGGTCGGGGTCTTGTTTATTACCACCAGCCGCCTGCCGTCAAAGAACCGGATAAGTCCCGCCGCCGGCTGCACCACCAGAGATGTGCCGCCGATTATCAGCACGTCCGCCTCGGCGATGGCGTTGATGGCGCGGTTTATGTCGTTCTCGTCAAGACCTTCCTCATAGAGCACCACGTCCGGCTTTACTATGCCGCCGCACTCGCACCGGGGGATACCCTCGCTGTTTATGATGAAGTCAAGCCCGTAGGCTCTCCCGCACTTCATGCAGTGATTGCGGTGCACCGAGCCGTGCAGCTCTATGACGTTTTTGCTTCCCGCCGCAGTGTGGAGCCCGTCTATGTTCTGGGTTATCACGGCGGAGAGCTTTCCGGCGCGCTCCAGCTCGGCTAGCTTTAAGTGGGCGGCGTTGGGCTTTGCCTCCGGAAATATCATGCGGTCGCGGTAAAAGCGGTAGAATTCCTCCGGCTGGCTCATGAAAAAGCTGTGCGAGATTATCCGCTCCGGCGGGAATTTGTACTTCTGGCTGTACAGACCGTCCGCGCTGCGGAAATCCGGGATACCGCTTTCGGTGGAAACTCCCGCTCCGCCGAAAAATACTATTCTTTTGCCCTCGTCGATAACTGACTGTAAGTCCATGAGATTACCTCCTGATATTGAAAGCCTCTGTTATGAAACGCGCCATTTCTGCGGGAGCCTCGGCGTTTATCTCGTGACCGGCTCCGCTGATGACCGACAGGCGCGACTGCGGGAGGAGCGCCGCCAGTTCCCTTGCGGCATTGACGTTGGCTCTGTCACGCTCGCCGCAGGCAATAGAAACAGGGCAATTTATCCTGCCGAGTTCCGGTGTGAAGTCAAGCCGCGCCATGTCTGCAGTAAGGGATATCATCTGCTGTTTTGTCAGCCCGGAGCCGTTAAAGGCTTTTTGCGGCATGAGCCGGAAAACCGCATTCTGAAAGCGAAGCAGCGTTTTTGGCATGCGGAACTGCGGAGCCGCCAGTGCGATCCCGCTGACGCGTTCCGGGTGATCCAGCGCATAGTTCAGCGCGAGCACAGCCCCCAGCGACAGCCCGCAGAGATAAAGCGGATGGCTGATTTTGTCAAGATATTCGCTGAATCCCCGGTACATCTCATCGTAGCCGCCGCTGCCGTAAAAATTGGAAAGCCCGGGGCAGAGTACGTCTGTTTCAGCGGAAAGCATATTTATGGTTTCGTTCCATGAATCGGCGGTCTGTCCAAGACCGTGTATGAGAATTATTTCCATTGTTTTGCTCCTTGATATAGCTCTTGATTCACAGTATATCACAAATTGCACAATATTTCAATATCAGCGGTTAAACAAATTTACTCGCGCAGGCGGAAAAATCTATTGACAAACCGGCGGGAATAGTATATAATAACTATAATAACAGCAGAAATCAGTGGCTTTTAAGGCGGCACCGTGATGCCGGCAAGGTTGTGATTTTCTTAACGGGAGTGCTGCGCCTATGTGCGGCAGCGCTTGTTGTACACAGATCTCATTACACCTGCCGTATCTGCGGCAGGCTTTTTGTTTCTGCGGAAAGGGCGTGATCAAGATGTGTACCGTCAAAGGACTAACGCTGAAGGCTGAAATAATGGACGAAAGCTCGATAGCAAGGGCGGTCACCCGTATTTCATTCGAGATAATCGAACGGAACAAGGGCACTGACGGTCTTTGTCTTATCGGGCTTTTTTCGCGCGGGGCGGTGCTGGCAAAGCGCATCGCGGCGAAGCTCTCGGAGCTGGAGGGCAGGGATATTCCGGTGGGACTTCTGGACATCACGCCATTCCGGGACGACAAGCCGCGCGGAAGCTCCGGGGACAACAGCGAGATACCGTTCGACATCACGGATAAGCGCGTGATAATCGTGGACGACGTTATCTTCACAGGGCGCACCGCGAGAGCCGCCATAGACGGGATAATGTCCCGGGGGCGCCCCATGCTTATACAGCTCGCGGCGCTGGTAGACCGGGGTCACCGGGAGCTGCCGATAAGGGCGGATTACATCGGAAAGAACCTGCCGACCTCCCATGAGGAAACGGTAAAGGTGCTCGTGAAGGAGCTTGACGGCTGCGATAAGGTCGTTATCTACACCCGATGTCCCGGGGAATAATAAAGTACGGAATACCGGGAATGGCTTATATATTTGCTGACAGGAGGGCAGAATGGAACTTTTACTGAAAAACGGCTATGTTGTGGACAGCGCCAGCGGATTTGAGGGAAAGGCTGACATACTTATCCACGACGGAGAGATACGGGAGCTGGGGGAGGACATCTCCGCGCCGGAGGCGCAGACGGTGGACTGCGCAGGGCTTACGGTGATACCGGGAATATGCGATATGCACGTTCATTTCCGCGACCCCGGACAGACCCACAAGGAGGACATCATCACCGGAGGAAACGCGGCGGCAGCCGGCGGCGTGACCGCAGTTGCGTGTATGCCGAACACCATTCCCACGGTGGACAGCGCTGAGACCGTCCGCTACATTATTGAAAAGGCGAAGAACGCCAAGACCCGGGTTTATCCTGTCGGGAGCATAACCAAGGGGCTTGAGGGCGTTGAGCTCTGCGACTTCAAGGAGCTGCACGACGCAGGCTGCGTTGCGGTCTCCGACGACGGCAGACCCGTAAAGAACGCCAGAATAATGGCGGAGGCAATGGTAAGGGCTCACTACGCGGGAATGAAGGTCATTTCCCACTGCGAGGATCTCGACATTGTAAATGGCGGCATAATGAACGCCGGAGAGGTCTCCAGGGAGCTCGGCGTAAAGGGGATACACCGCCTCAGCGAGGATATAATCACCCAGCGCGAAATGACCCTTGCGGCAGACCTGGAGGTGCCTATCCATATCGCGCACGTCTCCACCGCGCAGAGTATGCAGAATATCCGCACGGCTGCGCGCTACGGCACGATGGTCACCTGCGAGACGGCTCCGCATTACTTCATGCTGACGGACGAACTTCTGAGAAGCCGCGACGCGGACTACCGCATGAACCCGCCGCTGCGCACTGCTGCCGACGTTCAGGCGATAACCGAGGGAGTGATCGACGGCACTATCGACTGCATAATCACAGACCACGCTCCCCATGCGCCGGAGGAAAAGGCGGATTTCGAAAAGGCTCCCAACGGCGTAGTAGGGCTGGAGACATCCCTTGCGGCAACGCTGACCGCGCTCTACCACACGGGGAAGATATCCCTCCAGAGGATAGTGACGCTGATGTGCGTGAATCCGCGAAAGATACTGTCTATCCCCGGCGGCTCGCTGAAGCCTGGAGATATCGCGGATATCTGCATTTTCGATCCCAACGAGGAGTGGGTGGTAGATCCGGCGAAGCTCCATTCGAAATCCAAAAATACCTGCTTCAAGGGAATGACCCTCAAGGGCAGGGTAAAATACACGATACTGAACGGAAAGATAGTTTACACGGACGGCGTTGACTGACGCGGTTTAAGAAAGGAAGAACACAATGTCACTGGACAGACTTATCGAGAAGATCGAACAGACCCAGAACCCCACCGTTGCAGGACTTGACCCCAAACTTGCTTACGTCCCGGGGTACATCAGGGAGAGGTGCTTTGAGAAGTACGGCGAGACCCTCAAGGGCGCCGCGAAGGCTCTGCTGGAATTCAACAAGGGGCTTATCGACGCGCTGTATGATATAGTTCCCGCCGTAAAGCCGCAGGCGGCTTATTACGAGATGTACGGCCCCGCCGGCGTAAAGACCCTGTACAAGACCCAGGAGTACGCGCGCAGCAAGGGAATGTACGTCATTACAGACGGCAAGCGCAACGATATCGGCACCACCATGGAGGCCTATGCGGCGGCGCATCTCGGCAAGGTGCAGGTCGGCAGCCAGACCTACGAGCCATTCCTCGGGGACGCGCTGACGGTAAACGGCTACCTCGGGAGCGACGGCATAAAGCCGCTTATCGCCACCTGCCGCGAGAACGACAAGGGCATTTTCGTGCTGGTAAAGACCTCTAACCCCAGCTCCGGCGAGCTCCAGGACAGAAAGATAGACGGCATGACCATCTACGAGACCATGGGTCATATGTGCGAGAAGTGGGGCGAGGAGCTCCCGGGCGTATACGGCTATTCCGGAGTGGGCGCGGTAGTTGGCGCGACATATCCCGAGCAGCTCAGGTATCTCCGCGGCGCGCTGCCGGCCACGTTCTTCCTTATCCCGGGCTACGGCGCCCAGGGCGCAGGCGCAAAGGATATCGCGGGCGCGTTCGACAAGAACGGTCTCGGCGGTATCGTCAACAGCTCCAGAGGCATCATGTGCGCCTACCAGAAGGAAAAGTGCGACGAGCACGACTATGCCGAGGCGGCACGCCGCGAGGCTATCCGCATGAGAGACGACATCATGGGCGTAGTGGGGAAAATTACCATCAGCAAGTAAACAACAGATATAAAAATTCCGAATTCCTGATTCTGAATTAAATAAGGGAGTCCGTGATACAGTTATAAACCAGTACATGGAGGAGAAGAAATGATTTTCGAGAACAAAAAGAAAGCGACGCTTATCCTTGCCGACGGCACCGAGTTCGAGGGCAGAGCCTTCGGCGCGGACGGCTCCGTTGTCGGCGAGATAGTATTCACCACGGCTATGGTGGGCTATCAGGAGACGCTCACCGACCCCAGCTACTGCGGTCAGATAGTCACCCAGACATTCCCGCTGATAGGAAACTACGGCGTGAACAGCATCGACCCCGAATCCAACGGCAGCGTTGTCAGCGGCTACATCGTAAGAGAGCACTGCGAGGATCCGTCGAACTTCCGCTGCGAGGGCGACCTTGACAGCTACCTGAAAAAGTACAACATAATCGGTATCTACGATATCGACACCCGCCACCTCACAAAGATAATCCGCGAGAGCGGCGTAATGAACGGCGCCATTGTCCACGGCGATTTCGACAGGGAAGCAATTCTCGCTCAGATACGCGCGTATAATGTCGGCAAGGTAGTTCCGAAGGTCAGCGTAAAGGCAAAGGAATACTACCCCGCCGAGAATCCGAGATTCAACGTTGTGCTGATGGATTACGGCTATAAGTTCAATATCCGCCGGGAGCTGGTAAAGCGCGGCTGCAACGTCACCGTAATGCCGTGGAACTCCACAGCGGACGAAATAAAGGCGCTGAACCCCGACGGGATAATGCTCTCCAACGGCCCCGGCGACCCCGCGGACAATACGGAGGCTATCCAGACCCTCCACGACCTTATCCCGGCGCAGATACCCACGTTCGGCATATGCCTGGGGCACCAGCTCCTGGCGCTTGCGAACGGAGCAAAGACCGAGAAGCTGAAGTACGGCCACCGCGGCGGAAATCAGCCGGTAAAGGATCTCGCGCTCGACAGGACGTTCATCACCTCCCAGAACCACGGCTATGCGGTCGTAAGCGGCAGCGTTCCCGCCGAGGCGGGCGAGGTCAGCCATGTTAACGGAAACGACGGCACCTGCGAGGGCGTGCGCTATCACAACGCGCCTGCGTTCACGGTGCAGTTCCATCCGGAGGCATGCGGCGGCCCCAAGGACACCGCGTACCTGTTCGACGAGTTTATTGAGCTGATGGAGGGTAAAAAGTCATGCCGTTAAGAAGTGATATCAAGAAAGTACTGGTTATAGGCTCCGGCCCTATCGTTATCGGACAGGCTGCGGAGTTCGACTATGCGGGCACACAGGCATGCCGCGCGTTAAAGCAGGAGGGTCTGGAGGTAGTCCTGATAAACTCCAACCCGGCTACCATCATGACGGACAAGCACATGGCGGATAAAATCTACATCGAGCCGCTGACCCTTGACGTTGTAAAGAGAGTTATCGAGATAGAGAAGCCGGACAGCGTGCTCTCAAACCTCGGCGGCCAGACCGGTCTGACGCTCTCAATGGAGCTTGCAGAGTGCGGATTCCTGGCTGAGCACAATGTAAAGCTGCTCGGCTCCAACCCGGAAACTATCCATAAGGCGGAGGACAGACAGGCGTTCAAGGACACCATGGAGAAGATAGGTCAGCCCTGTATTCCGTCCAAGGTGGTTGAAACTGTCGAGGACGCTATGGACTTCGCGGAGGTCATCCACTACCCGGTCATCGTAAGACCTGCGTTCACGCTGGGCGGCACCGGCGGCGGTATCGCACAGACCCCGGAGGAGCTCCACGAGATAGCCACTAACGGACTGCGCCTTTCTCCTATCACACAGATACTGGTCGAGAAGTGCATTTCCGGCTGGAAGGAGATAGAGTTCGAGGTAATGCGCGACAGCAAGGGCAACGTTATCACCGTCTGCTCCATGGAGAACTTCGACCCGGTAGGCGTGCACACCGGCGACTCCATCGTTGTTGCTCCCTGCGTTACCCTGGCGGATAAGGAATACCAGATGCTGCGTACCGCGGCGATCAACATAATTCAGGAGCTCAAGGTGGAGGGCGGCTGCAACTGCCAGTTCGCGTTAAAGCCGGACAGCTTCGATTACGCCGTTATCGAGGTAAACCCGAGAGTTTCGCGTTCCTCCGCGCTGGCTTCCAAGGCGACCGGATATCCTATCGCAAAGGTTGCCGCGAGAATAGCCGTCGGCTACACCCTGGACGAGATAGTGAACCAGGTAACGGGCAAGACCTACGCATGCTTCGAGCCGGCTTTGGACTACCTCGTTGTAAAGTTCCCGAAGTGGCCGTTCGATAAGTTCGTTTACGCGAAAAAGACCCTCGGCACCCAGATGAAGGCTACCGGCGAGATAATGGCGATAGCTCCCAGCTTTGAGGCGGGCATGATGAAGGCTGTGCGCTCCATAGAGCTCGGCATGGACACCATGACCAAGGAGGACTTCACCAAGCTCACCGACGAGGAAGTGCTCAAAAAGCTGGAGGATATAGACGTTGACCGCTCCTTCTGCGTGTTCGAAGCCCTGAAGCGCGGTATCTCGGTCGACGTTATCCACGATATCACCAAGATAGACAAGTGGTTCATCAGCAAGCTGAACAACCTCGTACAGCTTGAAAAGTGGCTGGCAGAGGGCGAGCTCACGCAGGAAAAGTACGATATGGCGAAGAAGTACTGCTACCTCGACAGCACCATCGAGCGCATTTCCGGTCAGAAGATACCGGAGCGCCGCCTTGCCGTATACAAGATGGTTGATACCTGCGCGGCTGAGTTCTCCGCAAGCACGCCGTACTTCTACAACACCTTCGACCGCGAGAATGAAGCCGCCGAGTTCATCGAGCAGCACCCCACCGGAAAGAAGAAGGTCATCGTGTTTGGCTCCGGTCCTATCAGAATCGGTCAGGGCATCGAGTTCGACTACTGCTCCGTTCACTGCGTATGGACGCTGAAGGAAGAGGGCTGCGAGGCTATCATCTGCAACAACAACCCCGAGACCGTATCCACCGACTTCGACACCGGCGACAGACTGTACTTTGACCCGCTCACCAGGGAGGACGTTGAAGCGCTCATCGCCACCGAGAAGCCCTACGGCGTTGTAGTACAGTTCGGCGGACAGACGGCGATCAAGCTGATAAAGCACCTCACACAGCTCGGCGTGCGTATTCTGGGAACCTCTGCGGCTGACGTTGACGCGGCGGAGGACAGGGAGCTGTTTGACGAGCTGCTTGAAAAGTGCAACATTCCGCGCCCGAAGGGAACCACCGTGTTCACCACCGAGGAGGCTCTCAAGGCGGCCAACGAGCTGGGCTATCCGGTACTGCTCCGTCCGTCCTACGTTCTGGGCGGTCAGAACATGATAATCGCGCACTGCGACAGCGACGTTACCGAATATATGACCATCATCACCAGCCACAAGCTGGAGAACCCCGTGCTCATTGATAAGTACATGATGGGCACCGAGGTCGAGGTCGACGCTATCTGCGACGGCGAGGACTTCCTCATTCCGGGCATCATGGAGCACATCGAGCGCGCGGGTATCCACTCCGGCGACTCCATCTCCATCTATCCCGCGCAGACCCTTTCCGAGCACATCAAGCGCGTTATCATCGACTACACCGAGAAGCTGGCAAAGGCGCTCCACGTTATCGGTCTGGTGAATATCCAGTACGTTGTCTACGACCACGAGGTATTCGTTATCGAAGTGAACCCGCGTTCTTCCAGAACCGTTCCGTATATCAGCAAGGTCACCGGCGTTAACATGGTCGATATCGCGACAAAGATAATCCTCGGCGCAAAGCTGAAGGACATGGGCTACAAGAGCGGTCTGTACCCCGTTGGCGACTATATCGCGGTAAAGGTCCCGGTATTCAGCTTCGAAAAGCTGAACGACGTGGACAACCAGCTCGGCCCTGAGATGAAGTCCACCGGCGAGTGTCTGGGTATCGCAAAGACCTTCGGCGAGGCTCTGTTAAAGGGACTTATCGCGGCTGGCTACAAGCTGTACCACGAGGGCGGCGTGCTGATCTCCGTCAAGGACGGCGACAAGCACGAGATAATCGAGATCGCAAGCCGCTTCGAGGCTCTGGGATTCAAGATCTACGCGACCAGCGGAACAGCCTCCGTGCTGAACCGCAACATGATCGCGGCGAGCCACGCTTACAGGATAGGCAAGGGAGATCCGGACGTTATCCAGCTTCTGGAGAGTGGAAAGATACAGTATGTTATCTCCACCTCCGAGACCGGCAGACAGCCCTCCCGCGACAGCGTTAAGATGCGCCGCAAGGCGGTTGAGCGCTCCATCGCCTGCCTGACGGCGATAGACACCGCGAACGCGCTGCTTGACTGCCTTGAAATGCACAGGACGGTCAACGATATCGAGCTTATCGACATCACCAAGATTTAAAAATTCAGTTCTTATGCCCAGTGCAACAGCTGGGCATAAGTTTTATGAACGGAGAAAACACATGAAAATAATGGCAGTAGATTACGGCGACAGCCGCACCGGGCTTGCGATGTGCGACAAGGGCGAGATCCTCGCCTCGCCGCTGTACACGATAAACATGAAGGACTTCGACAAGTGCCTTGAAATGACCGCCCAGGCTGCGAAAGAGAACCGGGCGGAGCTGATAGTAGTCGGGAATCCCATCAACATGAACGGCACGGAGGGACCGCGCTCCGAGAAGTGCAGGCTGTTCGCCGACCGCCTGAGGGAGCTTGTCAGCGTTGACGTGGTGATGTGGGACGAGCGTTCTTCCACAGTCACCGCGATAGGCTACATGAACGACGTCAATAAGCGTGGGAAGAAGCGCAGGGAGGTGCTGGATTCAGCCGCCGCCGCGGTTATCCTGGAGGGCTTCCTCGCATACCGCAGGAATCACCCGGATAATGTGTGAATTCAGTGAAAGTATTCCCCGGCACTTGACAATCGGGCGCAATAGAGGTAAAATATAATAGGGTGCAGTGTGTATTCCTGCACCTATTTTGTTTAATGAGGTAATCGTTATATGAAGAACTTCCAGACAGCTCAGATATTCGGCGATAATATGGTTCTCCAGTTCCAGAAGCCCGTAAGCGTTTTCGGCACGGGAACTGACGGAACTAAAATAACAGTAAGCGTTACAGGCGAGGAGGCAGCGCAGGTCAGCACCGTTGTAAAGGATGGCAGATGGCTGGCGATGCTCCCGCCCCAGCCGGCGCAGGACAGCGTTGAGCTCACGGTTTCCGACGGCGCGGAGAGCCGCACCTTCACGAACGTTGCAGTCGGCGCGGTCTGGCTTGCCGGAGGTCAGAGCAACATGGAACTGGAGCTGCGCAACTGCTCCACCGGAAAGGACAGCCTTGAGCATGACGACACCCCGAACGTCCGTTTCTACTACACCATGAAGAAGTCCATCGCGGACGACAGCTTCTTTGAGAGCGAGAAGCAGATGGGCTGGAACGATTTCTCCAACAAGGAAAGCGCACAGTACTGGAGCGCGGTGGGCTACTACTTCGCAAAGGAGCTTTCCGAGAAGCTCGGCATGATAGTCGGAGTGATCGGCTGCAACTGGGGCGGGACATCCGCCAGCGCATGGATGAAGCGCGAGTACGCGGACGGCGAGACCTCCGTTTACTTCGAGGACTACGACAGAGCCACCGCCGGGAAGTCCGAGCAGGAGCTGAAGCAGGCGTACCTCGACTATCAGGCATATCACAATGAATGGGAGCGCAAGAGCGCGGAATACTATACAAACACCCCGAACCCCACATGGGACGGCTGCCTTGAATACTGCGGCGAGAATAAGTACCCGGGGCCGGCTTCACCGCTGAACCCCATGTCACCGGGAGTGCTCCACAAGAGCATGATAGAGCGTATCGCCCCTTACACCATGACCGGAGTTATCTGGTATCAGGGCGAGAGCGACGACCACCGCCCGGCTATGTACTACAAGCTTCTTAACCAGATGATATGCAACTGGCGGGACGACTGGAACGACGACGGGCTGTTCTTCGTTATAGGACAGCTCCCCATGCACAAGTGGGAGGCCGACCCGGATTTCAAGAACTGGTGCGTTATCCGCGAGGCTCAGGCAAAGACAGCCCGCACCACCGCTTCAACGGCGCTTGCCGTGCTCACCGACTGCGGCGAGTTCAGCGAGATACACCCCAAGGACAAGAAGACCCCGGGGCACCGCTTCTGCATGGCGGCGCTAAACGTGTACTATCAGGTGCAGTTCGTTGACCCGGACGAGGGCGGCGACGAGACCGGATATTCCACCTTCAACCCGGAGCCATACGAGGTTTGCTGGAACACCGACAGCGTTGACGTGTTCGTTTCCACCGGGCTTTGCCTGGAAGTAAAGGACGACGCGGAGCAGGTTTCCGGCTTTGAGCTGATGGACTCAGACGGCGAGTGGCACCCGGCGGCTGCGGTGCTCTCGGACAAGGAGCTGTGGAATGCCGGCGAGGGCACCGAGATAATCCATGCCGAGGGCGTTGAATACCCCTGCGGCGTACGTTACCTATGGACGAATTACACCGAGGATATACCGCTGCGCGATAGCGAAAACGGAGTTCCGCTCCCGCCGTTCATATTCATGAAGCCGGGTTATAAGGGATAACTTAGGAGATGATACTTTGGAAAAGGAAAAGATAGACAGAATAAACCACCTTGCGCGCAAGCACCGCGCAGAGGGTCTGACTGAGGAAGAAAAGGCAGAGCAGCAGGCGCTCCGGGACGAGTACCGCGCTGGCTTCAAGCAGGGTCTCGCCCAGCACCTGGACAGGGTGTACTATAAGATGCCGGACGGTTCGCTTGTAAAGGCGGTCAAGGGCGAGGTAAAGATCCCCGGCGTGAATACGGAGGAAAAGAAATGATAGCATCAGTTACCGGCGCAAGCTCCGGGATAGGCAGAGACATCGCCCGCTCCCTGGCGAAGCACGGACTTAACCTTATAATCACCGCCCGCCGCGTTGACAGGCTCCGGGAGCTGAAAGCGGAGCTTATCAGGGAATACGGCGTAAAGGTGCACGTTATCGCGGCCGACCTCTCTGACACAAAGCAGTGCATTGAGCTCCACCGCCGGGTGAAGAAGTATAACATAGACGTTTTCGTGAACAACGCGGGCTTCGGCGTGTTCGGGGAATTCACCGACGCCGACCTCCACCGCGAGCTTGATATGCTGGACGTGAACGTAAAGGCGTTCCACACGCTGTTCAAGCTGTTCCTCCAGGATTTCAGGAAGCGCGATTACGGCTATATCCTGAATACCGCCAGCAGCGCGGGATTCTTCCCGGGACCCTGCTTCTCGTCCTATTACGCAAGCAAGGCTTACGTTGTCCGCATGACCCAGGCAGTCCACGAGGAGCTGCGCGCAGACCACAGCCACGTTAATGTTTCCATGCTCTGCCCGGGGCCGGTAAAGACCGAGTTCATGGACAAGGCGCGGGTGAATTTCTCAGTGCCGCCGCAGTCCAGCGAATATGTCGCGGAATATGCGGTGCGCCAGATGTTCGCGGGGCAGCTCACCATAGTTCCCTCGCCGGTGATGAAGGCGGGGATATACCTCGGGAAGCTGGTTCCGGATTTTATGCTTGCGTACGGCGCAAGGCTTATACAGAGCCGCCGGGAAAGGCTGTAACATGGCATATGTAACAGAAATAACAGTGCGCTACGCTGAAACCGACTGCATGGGAGTCGCGCACCACGCGGTATATCCGGTGTGGTTCGAGCAGGCGCGCACGGAATATATAAAGAATGCGGCGATACGCTATTCCGACATGGAAAAGGCGGGCGTAATGATCCCCGTCACCGGGATATCCTGCAAATACAGGCTGCCGTCGCATTACGACGACGACCTTGAGATAACCAGCTATATCACAAGGTTTTCTCCGGCGCGGGTGGAGTTCTATTACGTCTGCCGCCGCAAGGGAAGCCCGGATATCCTGACGGAGGGCACAAGCGCCCACGCTTTCGTGGATTCCAGGACCTTCAGGCCGCTTAATTTCATGAAGGCGATGCCGGAGGTCTACGCGAAGATACAGGCGGAAGCCGAAAAGGATATCGCGGATCTGGAAAAGAAATAATTTGGAGATTGTATGAAACGAATCCTTATTCTTGCCGGCGTTCTTGCGCTGGGGGCGATAGCCGCAGTGATATACACGCTTCATCCGCCGCAGGAGTACCGCGTTGACGCTTCCCAGGCGGAGGACGGCGAGCTGTCGTTCACTGAAAAGCCGCTTTCCGCCGTGAAATGGTCCGACGAGGTGAGCTTCTCGGTGCCATCCGGGTTTTATTCCGAGAATATCTCGGTGGAGCTTTCCGCAGACGGCGACATATGGTTCACCACGGACGGCTCCGACCCCGGAAACGGCGTTGGCGAGCTGTACTCCCAGCCTATCGAGATAAACTCCACGACGGAGGTCAGAGCCTCCACCATAAAGGCGGCGGCAGTGAGCGCCGACGGCACAGTCGGCAGTATACATACGGTCAGCTATGTTGTCGGGCAGGACGTAAATGAGCGCTTCGGCAGTGAAACGCTGATTTTCGTGCTGAGCACCGACCCGTACAACCTCTACGATTATGAGTACGGGATCGCAGTCCCCGGCAAGATATATGACGATTACGTTGCGGAGCACCCCGGCGAGGAGATACCCTACACCGCCCCGGGCAACTACTTCCAGACCGGGCGGGAGTGGGAGCGCCCCATCTACGTTGAGGTGTTCGAGAGCGACGGCGATAAGGTCATAGACCAGGCGGCGGGAGTAAGGCTCTCCGGCGGATATTCCAGGGTGCCCGACCAGAAGTCGCTGAGGCTTATCGCGCGCAAGGACTACGACCCGGATAACGGAAAGTTCAAGTACGCTTTCTTCCCCGGGGAGGAAAACGCGGACGGAGTTCCGGTGACGGAATACGACCGGCTGGTGCTGAGAAACGGCGCAAACGACCGGGAATTCGCCGGCGTGCGGGACGAGCTTTCCCAGAAGCTGGCGCAGGACTACGGCTATCCCGTGACCCAGCACACCACCCCGGCGGCGGTGTTCCTGAACGGGGAGTACTACGGGTTTGCGTGGCTCCACGAGAATTTCAACGAGGACTACCTTGCGACCCAGTTCGGCGGGAACAAGGAAAACTACGAGATAGTGAGCAACACCGAGGACGCGGACGAGGGCAGCGAAAGAGCCCTTGCGGACTACGCCAAGGTGCTGGAATACTACGACAGGGACCTGACGGACGACAAGGTTTTCGGGGAGTTCTGCGACCTGGTGGATATAGATAATCTCATGCAGTACTATTGTATGCAGATATTCATTTCCAACAAGGACTGGCCGGGGAACAACTACAAGGCGTTCCGGTATTACCCCTCCGAGGGCGAGGAAGCCGAGGGCTTCCGTGACGGGCGCTGGCGGTTCATGTTCTTTGACGCGGAGTTTGCGTGGAGCCTCTACGGCGAGAACCCACGGCTGAACACGCTGAAAGACCTGCTTGAAGGCACCCACATGAGCGGCGAAAGCAAGGCTATGATAGCCCTGATGAAACGCGAGGATATGCGGCAGAAATACGCGGCGATAATGTCCGACCTGACCGCATATGCCTTTGAGGAAAACCACATCAACGAGACCCTGGACGAGCTGTGCGAAAAGAGCGACGCCGAGCAGATGTACGCGCTGGAGCACGGATACACCTCCGACTGGGCGAATCCCGGCACCTTCGCGGACAGCCGCGAGCAGATACGCAAGTTCGCCAAGGTGAGAAAGCGCGTGGTGTTCGGCGATATGCGAAAGCTGTTCGAGTGGAGCGGCGAGGAATACTCCGTGTCGGTAAGCTCCGCAAGGGGCGCCGTGACAACGCTCAGCTCCCAGACAAAGAAAGGGCGCGGTTCGTTGTGGGCGACCTACGATAAGGAGGTCAGCGTGAAGCTTTCCGCTGAAATGGCGGACGGCTGGCAGTTCGTCTGCTGGGAGATAAACGGACAGCAGTATACCGAGCCGGAGCTCACCATATCCGCAGAAATGGCTGACGAGGAGGGCAGGGTAACTGCGAAGATCACCACAGAGCAGGCGCAGACCATGGACTCCCCGATACAGATACAGGAGATATGCACCCGGAAGAAAGCCGGCTACATAGTGCTTTCAAACCCGAACACGGTGCCGGTCTCCACCTCGGGGCTGTACCTCACGGACAAGCCGGAGAACTTACAGCGCTGGGCGCTCCCGGCGCAGACGATACCCGCAGGCGGCACGCTGCTGATAGTCACCGACAACAACAAGTCGCAGGAGGCGTTACATCAGCTCCAGTGCAGCTTCAGCCTGAAAAAGGGCGAGACCCTTGTTCTGTCTGATTCCGGCGGGAATATCCTGCGCAGCGTTGAGATACCCGGCATAGCGGACGGAAATGTATACGCTCTCCAGGACTACGGTTCCTACCGCGAGGTCCCCAAGGGCTGACGGCAAAGGAGATAACATGGACGAAAAGAAAAGACAGCGTATGATGCGTGTTTTCCGGGTAGTCGCACTGGTTCTGGCTGTGGCTATGATAATCGGAATAATCGTTCAGTCTGTACTATATTAAATTAAGCACAATTAAGCGCATGAAAGGATACTTATGGGTCTGTTCTACAACAACAATGTCGCCGGCTCCGGCGTAGCAAAGCACGGAAAGCAGAAGAAGCCGTTCTTCCGTTTCTGGGAGATGTTCACTAACAAATTCTGGACGTTCTTCAAGATAAACCTGATATACTTCCTGTTCTGTATTCCGGTGGTGACCTTCGGCCCGGCAACGGCGGCTATGACGCACCTCATGCGGAATATCTACCTTGAAAGACCGCAGTTCGTGTTCCATGAATTCTGGAAAGCGTTCAAGAAGAATTTCTGGCAGTCCGTCGGTATCGGCGTATTCGATGTATGGTGTATCTGCATAGCGGTGTTCAGCTTCTTCTTTTTCAGCACGGTGATCGACCAGAACGACAAACCCTACTGGCTGTTCTACGCGCTCATCATGGCCGTGGAGATAGTTGTTCTGCTGATGAACTTCTACATCTTCCCGCAGATTGTGGCGCTGAACCTAAAGCTGCCGCAGATACTCCGCAACTCCCTGATACTGGCGTTCGTGAACCTCAAGGGCAACCTTATCACCCTGGCGGTTATCCTTGTGTACATCGCGCTGTGCATGTTCTGCCTGCCGGTGCTCCTGCTGATGCCGCTGTTCCCGCTGGCATGGATATCTTTCCTGGCGATGTTCAACAGCTACCCGGCTATCCAGAAGTTCATAATCAACCCGTTCTATGAGCAGCAGGGTCTTACCAACCCGGAGATACCGGACTATGACGATGACGACGAGGAAGTCCTGTTCGAGGACAGAGGCGGCGAGGAGGCTCCCATGAAGCTGAAAAAGCAGGACAGGGGCGGAAAGGTCATAAAGTGATATGAGCAAGAAAAAGAAAAAGGGCGGGGAATTCATATTCTTCGTCCCCGACCAGGGAGAGGGCGCGGCGAAGTACGCCGTCATAGTGCTGAAAATACTCATGCTGATAGGGACTTCCATCGGCGCGCTGTGTTTCGGTATCCTGGGCCCTATCTGTATCTGGATAGGGGAGTACGACCCCAGTATCACCGGGAATCCCGCGATACTTACCTGGCTGATAAGCTCCTGCATATATATAATAGGTACGTTTGTGGTAATGCTGGGACATTCCAGGATAGCGGCGATTATCGACTGCGCGGCGGCGGTGGGCTCCCTTGTGACCTACTACCTGTTCGTGACGAACGCCGCAGACCCGGAGCTGAGCGTAGGTCCCACAACGCTTTATATGCCCTGCATTGCGCTCACCGTGCTTGCGGTGGTCATTGCAATGCTCATAAATATCCCGAAGTGGCTTGACAGAAAGGCGGCGGAGGCGAAAGCGCAGGCGCCCTCTATCCTCAGCCATGATGATGACGAGTAAGGAGGAAGCGCTATGGAAAGCATTATTTCTGATGAGATCATGTTCCACCTGAGAACCAGGAAAGGCGATATCGGCAGGTATGTCATACTTCCCGGCGACCCGGGCAGGGTGCCTAAGATAGCCGAAAAGCTGGACGGCGCGAAGCTGATAGCCAGCAACCGCGAGTACACCGTATACACCGGGTATCTTGACGGCGAGAAGGTCAGCGTGTGCTCCACGGGGATAGGCGGCCCCTCTGCAGCGATAGCGGTGGAGGAGCTGATAAAGTGCGGCGCTGACACGTTTATCCGCGTTGGCACCAGCGGCGGGATAAACCTCAAGGTGGTAGGCGGCGACCTGCTTGTCGCCAGCGCGGCAGTCCGCAGCGAGGGCACCAGCCATGAATATATCCCGGACGACTACCCCGCCGTTGCGGATTTCGAGGTAGTCAGCGCGCTGAAAGCCTCCGGCGACGAACTTTCCACGGACGAGGACGGAAACCGCTGCCACGTTGGAGTGGTTCATTCCAAGGACAATTTCTACGGCGAGATAGACCCCAGTAACACTGCCGTTTCCGCGAAGCTGTGCGGCGCGTGGGAGGGCTACCTCAAATGCGGCTGTCTTACCTCCGAGATGGAAGCGGCGGCGATATTCTCCGTTGCCATTCTGCGCGGGGCAAGGGCGGGAGCAGTTCTGACGGCTCTGTGGAATGTTGAGCGCACGAACGCGGGTCTCCCGGACAAGCGGTGCGAGAGCAGCGAGCGCGCTATAAAGTGCGCGGTGGGAGCTATCCGCAGGCTGATTCAGTCCGACAGGAAGAGGTAAGCATGGGATTCAGCACTGTTTTACTCGACCTTGACGGGACTATCACCAACCCCTACATGGGGATCACCAACGGCGTTATGTACGCCTACGAAAAGCTTGGCATGGAAGTGCCGGAGCGCTCCACGCTGCGGAGCTTCATAGGCCCGCCGCTTATCGTAGAGTTCACCCGGCGGGGGCTTCCGGAGGAGAAAGCCCGCGAGGCGGTGCGGCTCTACCGGGAGTACTACGGGCAGACCGGGCTGTTTGAAAACGAGCTTATCCCGGGCACGGTGGAGTTCCTGAAGGCGCTGAAAAGCCGGGGCAAGCGCGTCTGCCTTGCGACCTCCAAGCCGGAGGAATTCAGCGTGCGTATACTGGAGAAATTCGGCATTGACGGGTACTTCGACTTCATCGGCGCGGCAAAGCTGGACGGAAGCCGCGACAGCAAGCTTGCGGTCATAAAGTACGTCCTGGAGAGCACCGGAGCCGCCCCGGCAGAATGTGTGATGGTCGGCGACAGAATGCACGATATAGTCGGCGCGCACGACGCTGGAATGAAGTGCATAGCCGTGCTCGTGGGCTTCGGCAGCCGTGAGGAATTCGCGGAATACAAGGCGGATTTCGTTGCGGAAACTCTGAATGACGTTCTTAAATATGTATAACGATTACCCCCGGCATTCACCTGCCGGGGGTATTACAATTATTTGATCAAATTACCCGAGTATCATGCGCAGATCGGATTCCGGGGTCGTCGCGGCTTTGAGCGCGAATTCTTTCTGGAGCACATCCAGCACAGCCGGGGAGACGAAAGCAGGCACGGTCGGCCCGAGAATGATGTCCTTTATCCCGAGGTAGAGAAGCGACAGCAGAATACACACCGCCTTCTGCTCATACCACGAGAGCACCAGGGTCAGCGGCAGGTCGTTTACCTCGCAGCCGAAAGCCTCCGCAAGCGAAGCGGCGACCCTTATCGCGCTGTAAGCGTCGTTGCACTGCCCCATGTCCAGTATACGCGGGATTCCGTCTATCTCGCCAAGATCCATATCATTCAGGCGGTATTTTCCGCAGGCGAGGGTCAGTATCAGCGTGTCCGGGGGAGTGAGCCGCGCGAAATCCGAATAGTAGCTGCGGCTGGGCGAGGCCCCGTCGCAGCCGCCGATAAGGAAGATGTGCCGGATCTTACCCGCCTTTATAAGCCCGATGAGCTTCTCCGCGTGAGAAAGAACAGCGTTGTGCGCGAATCCGGTGGTCACCTGATGTCCGCCGTTCATGCCGGTCATTTCCTTTGGCTCGTCGTAGCCGCCGCATTCGATGGCTTTCTTTATCACGGGGGTGAAGTCCTTGTCCTCGCCGATGTGGACTACCTCCGGATAGGACACCACAGAGGTGGTGAACACGCGGTCAGCGTAGCTCTCACGCAGCGGCATAAGGCAGTTTGTCGTGAACAGTATCGGCGCGGGAATGTTGTGGAATTCCGACTGCTGATTCTGCCAGCCGGTGCCGAAATTGCCCTTTAGCTGAGGGTGCTTTTTCAGCTCCGGGTAGCCGTGCGCCGGGAGCATTTCGCTGTGGGTGTAGATGTTCACGCCCTTGCCGTCCGTCTGCTCCAGCAGGAGCTTCATGTCGTGCAGGTCGTGCCCGCTCACCACGATGAACGGCCCCTTTTCAATGGTGAGCGGCACCACTGTCGGCACGGGATCTCCGTAGGCTTCTGTGTTCGCCTTGTCGAGAAGCTCCATGCATTTGAGGTTCACGGCGCCTGTTTTCAGCACCAGCGGCAGCAGCACGTCCTGCGGCTCGTCCTCGCCGAGATGGTACAGACCCTCGTAGAAGAACTCGCTGACCTCCCGGCAGGTCTTGCCGAGAATACGCGCGTGGTAGGCATAAGCCGCCATTCCCTTAAGCCCGAAGAGTATCAGGGATTTCAGCGACCGGATATCCGCGTTGCCGTCCCAGATGTTCTCCATGGGGTAGTCCTCGAATTTCTCGGCGGAAATGCGCCCCTTTTCCTTTTCGACCTCGGTTTTAACGGCTTTCACCGTTGAATTGTTGAAATTTACGTTGGTTATCGTGGTGAAAAGCGCCTTTTCAACCAGCGCGTCGGTGGTCTCGGTGGTTCTGCCGTTCCTGGCGGCGCGGGCGAGGCCTATCAGCGCGCTGATTATCTCGTCCTGGTAGTTCGCGGTGTCCGCTTTCTTTCCGCAGACACCCGCCTTTCCCTCGCAGCCGGTGTTGTGAGCGGTCTGCTGGCACTGGAAGCAAAACATATCCTTCATGTGAATCTTTCCTTTCTGAAATGGGATCCTTTGCGGTTATTATTCCCGGAAAAGCGGGGGTGATTCATGAAAATTTCTCCCGCACTTGCAGAAATCCGGAAAATATGCTACAATGTAATCACACAATTTGACGGAGGTAATTATATGAAGAAATACATATCCATCACAGCCGTGCTGCTTTCTGCGGCAATACTGACTGGCTGCTCCGCGCAGGAGCAAAGCAGCGGCTCCAAGCCGGAGCCTACCGCAGAAGCAACAACTTCCGCAGAGCCGACAGCGCAGGCTCCCGCTGATGAACATTCAGACGAAGCGCCGGAGCAGACCACGGCTCTGGAGCAGACCACGGCGCCGGAACAGACTGCAGCCCCGGAAAACGCGGTTCCCGCCGAAACAGCTTCTCAGCCAGAGAATACTGAAAGTTATATTGCAGACTGGATATACGGAACGTGGAGCGTAGTCAGCGTTAACGGCGCAGATTACTGGAGCTACGCTGACGAAAACGGTCTTGAGGGCGAGTATCAGCTTGTTTTCGATAAGGACGGCTGCCAGGTCGTGTCCGGCAGCGCCGGGCTTACGGATACCATGACCTATGCGATAACGGACGAGGGCGCGGAGATTTATAAGGACAATGGTTATGTGTGGGAGACTCTGTCCTACGACCAGACCATGGACATGCTTTACGCAGAGGAAAGCGGGCAGACGATGGTCTTAAAGCGCGGCGGGAATCCCCGGCAGACCGAGCCGCAGGTGGATTATATCGCCGACTGGATATACGGCACATGGAGCATGGTAACGGTCAACGGTGAGGATTTCTGGGAATATGCCAGCGCAAATGACATCAGCAAAGAGTATATCCTCAAATTCACCGCACAGAATGTCGATGTATACACCGGAGAGGATCTGATCGGCACATATGCCTACCGCATAACCGACAAGGGCGCGGAGATCTTCATCGACGGCGGTACCAGGTCAAGCTGTGTATACGACCCGGCGGCGGATACGCTCACATTTACCGAGGACGGCATAACGGGCGTGCTGGCGCGCGGGGAGAATCCCAGACCTGAATCGGACTGGATATACGGCACATGGAGCATGAAAACGGTCGGCGGCAAGGACTACTGGGATTATGCCGACGAGAACGGCATGACCGAAGAGTATATCTTCAGATTTGCTGAGCAGGAGGTCGGGGTGTACTCCGGAGATACGCTTAATGGCACGTTTGCCTGCCTCGTGACCGAAGATGGAGTGGAGATCTTCAATAATGACGGAACCAGGGACTTCTTTGTATACGACCCGGCGGCGGATACGCTCACATTTACCAGGGACGGCATAACGGGCGTGCTGGCGCGCGGGAATAACCCCAGACCTGACGCTCAGTAAAACGATTACAGTTGTGCTTCATAAATGCGTCATTCTGTACATTGTTTTTTATAGAGGTATAAAACTTTTGGTATAATATCCAAAGATGTTTTAGTCTTGTTGACAAACTAATGCGCTTGTGATATAATCGCTATGTCATAAAGATATATGGCAAATACTTACAGAAAGAAACGTATTCAAGGAGAAACACAAGCTATGAAAATCACAAAGATTCTTGCAGCAGTAGTTGCTGCCGCAGCAGTTCTGTCTTTCGCAGGCTGCAGCAATAACAACACATCTTCTTCCAGCGCGGCTGACAGCAGCTCCGCAGCAGAGAGCACCGCTTCCAACGCAGAGGCAGCTTCCACCACTGCTCAGACCGACTCCACTGCTCAGACCGAATCCAAGGCTCCCACCGCTGAGGATGCAGCGACAGCTCCCACCGCTGAGGCTGTAGCTACCGCTGAGGCTTCCGCATTTGACGTTACAGCAATGTACGGCAATTGGATTCTTGCAGGCATAAATAACGGTACTGAGACCCTCAGCGTTGCAGACTATGCTGATTCCATCGGCGCTGCCGCAGAGGATTGCCTGGTGTACATCGCTATTGACGAGAACGGCTACACCACCGCTACCTCCGGCGCTGAGTCCACATTTGCATATACCGTTTCCGACAACGGTATCGCAGTTGACTTCGGCGAGGGCGCTATTCTCAACGTAGTATACGACGCTGACACTAACGGTCTGTACTATGCGGCTTCCGACGCAGATGGAAATATCCTCAAGTTCGTATTCGTGAACGCTGACGAGGAGACCGCTGCAACCGCACAGGCTTCTGCAACCGCTGAGGCTGCTGAGTAATTCCTGCTGAATTGCATAACCGACCCGGGCAGGTGATTTGTCCGGGTCGTTTTATTTCTGTTGACAACCGTGCTCAAATGTGGTACAATATTCTCCGGACACTAATGGATAGGAGATATCGCATGAAAAAGATCATCACTGCAATTATGCTGGCGGCGGTAACGCTGATGTGCACCGCGTGCAGCCGCTCGATAGATATGGAGAAGCTCATAGGAACATGGAGCTGCACTCCCGACGGCGGAGAGCCAATAACCATCACGATAACGGACGAGAGCTTCACGCAGTCCTCCGGTGGGGTGACCGGCGAGCCGCTGAAGTACGAGCGAAATTCCGACGGGATAAACGTTCGCGGCACGGACGGAAAAGTGCTGATAACCCTCTATTACAGCGAGGACGGCACTGCGTACTACACCGTCAAGGCTTCCAACGGCACAGATGTGAAGTATACCTTTACTAAAAGCTGAATCGCAGGCTCCCGGGATCCCGGGGGCTTTTTCGCATTTGTGCGGGTTTTCGTGGACTTTCGCAGAAATGCGCAATTATTTTCGCCCGGCTACTTGAAAAAAGTCCCGGTTTGCGGTATAATATAAAATGTATATTCATATGGATCACTGACAATAAAGGAGAAAAGCAAGTGTTCAAGGGACCTTTGATCGAGATAATTCAGCTTATTTTCAAGAGCAACCGTACAAACTGGGACATCATAGAGGTTGTTCTTTCGTTATTTTCCGTGCTTATTATACTGCTTGTTATATTCCCGCTGAGGAACTGCGGGCGCGGACTGGTGGCGAAGCTCCTCGGCGACGATACCCCGGAGCGCTCCGGAATGCTCACGCTGAACCCGATAGCCCACCTTGACCTCATCGGCGCGCTGGCAATGCTGGTCTGCCGTATCGGCTGGACTAAGCCCATGCCGATAGATATCCGCAGGTGCACTAAGGTCTCGCAGAAAAAGGCTGTCGTGCTGGTCTCCCTGGCGGGGCCGGTCGCGAATATCCTGCTTGCCTATGTTCTTACTATTATATATAAGATAGTCATGCTGAGCGCGGGCGCGGACAATATGACCGCCGTGTACATCAGTCTTGGTCTGCTTTACACTATCCAGATAAGCGTATTTCTGGCGGTGTTCAACCTTGTGCCTATACCTCCGTTTGACGGATTCAACGTGCTCGCCTGCTTCCTGCCGGGAAAGGCGGTCTATTTCATGCAGAAGAATCAGCAGATAATCTACTGGGTGTTCTTCGCGCTTCTTATATTCGGCGTGCTGGACGTTCCGCTCGGCGCCGCCACCAACGGTATAATCTGGCTGCTTGAAAAGGCTTCGTTCTTTATTCCGACCGTTATCTGATGGAAGAACTAAACTTCAAGCTGGAGATCTTCGAGGGTCCGCTGGAGCTTATGCTCTCGCTTATCCAGAAGCACAAGCTGAACATTCAGGACATTGAGATAAGCGTACTGCTCGACCAGTTCATGCTTTATCTTGACAGAATGTCCGAGGCTGACCTCGAGATAACCTCGGACTTCCTTGAAATGGCGGCGCGGCTCATCATGATAAAATCTGCGGCGCTCCTGCCCAGGGAGGAAGCCGAGCAGATGAAGCGCGAGCTCCAGGGCGCGCTGATAGAATACGCCCTCTGCAAGACCATGGCGGAGCGGCTGAAAAAGCGCTACCTGGGCGACGTGGTGTTCGTCAGGGAGCCGATGGAGATAGAATTCGACAGGGCTTACCACAAGAGCCACCAGCCCGAGGAACTCATGATGGCTTACAGCGCGTTGAACGAGCGCGTGCGCCGTAAGGCGAGCTACCGCCCGAGGTCGATAAAGCCGATAGTGGCGAAGAGCTACGTCACGGTGTTCACCGGGATAGTTGCGGTGCTGAAAAGCCTGCGCAGAAACGGCACGGTGAAGATGGACGAGCTGTATAAGGGTCAGCCGAGGTCGCGCACAGTGGCGACATTTCTTGCCATACTGGAGCTTTCCAAGGAGGGGCGCATTTTCATCTCCGAGGACGGCGCAAGCGTACGGCTCAGGACGCGGGCTGACGATATTCCAAAGGAAACGGAGGGGGCGGAGCAGTGAAATTCAGCGAAGGCATGGCGGCGATAGAAGCCGTGCTGTTTGCCTGCGGCGAACCTATCGACGCGGACAAGCTCTCAGCCGCCTGCGGTATAGAAAAGGGCACGGTGCTGAAGATGATAGACCGTCTCAACGACAGATACGCTGAAAACGGCAGCGCGTTCAGGATAAACCGCCTGGGGGACAGCTATCAGATGATGACCCAGCCGGAATTCGCGCCCTATATAAAAACGGCGCTGGAGAACCGCAGGCAGGTCCCGCTGTCGCAGGCGGCGATGGAGGTGCTGGCGGTGGTGGCGTACAATCAGCCGGTCACCAAGAGCTTTGTGGAGCAGGTGCGCGGGGTCGACAGCTCCAGCGTTGTGAACAACCTGGTGGAGCGCGATCTGCTGGAGGAATACGGCAGACTTGACCTGCCGGGACGCCCGATAGCCTACAAGACTACGGATAATTTCCTGCGGTGCTTCGGAATGACCGATATCGGCGGGCTCCCCGCGATACCGGACAGCACTGACCAGATGGATTTTGAGGAACTTGACGAGATGAATCTCAGCGGGGACTGACGGCGGAGGTGAGGCTGTGTCTGGCTGGATAATAGCCGGGGCGATAGTCGCGGTCATACTTATTCTGCTGATGACCTCGGTCACGGTGCGGTTTGAATATTCAGGCGAGCTGCGGCTTAAAATAAACTGGCTCTTTGTCGACCTGGTGCAGATCCCTGCCAAAACCAAGAAGATGAAGCGCCGGGACAGAAAAGCCGAAAAGGACGTGAAGTCTGCGGCGGCGGACGAGGAAAAGCTGTCCGGGGAGACTCCGGACGGCGGGACAGGCGGCGCAGGGCAAAAAAGCGCCCCGAAACCCCAAAGCTCCCCGGAAAAGAAACCGAAGAAGCAGAAAGGCTCCACGAAGAATTCCGCAGATAAGCTGACATTAAAGGATATCCGCGCGCTGGTAAAGCTGGTGTGGGACAGCCTCAGCAAGCCGCTGAAGCGGGTGCTCAAGGCTACAAGGATATACGATTTCAGGCTGTATATCGTGGTCGGCGGCGAGGACGCGGCAAAGGCGGCGATAAGATTCGGCGAAGTGAACATAGCGGCGGGTTCGGCGCTGGCGTTCCTTGACGGGAACTTCACGCTGAAAAAGCCGGACTATTATATAACCTGCGATTTCCTGAGCGAGGAGACCCGCGCGGAGTGCAGCTTCACAGCGAAGCTGACGGTGATCGCGGCGCTGGCGTTCCTTCTATGGCTGGCGGGCAGGGCGGTGAAGAACTACCGTGCGCGCGGGGACGCAGCGGCGGCAGTCGGTAAGTTAAGAAAGTAACAATATGCTTGAAAGGAGCTAATATCATGTCAAATTCAATTGAAGGCGTTTTAGGCGTTTCCATGGAGAAAATACGCGAGATGGTGGATGTGAACACCATCATCGGCGACCCCATTTCCGCACCCAACGGAACCACGATAATCCCGGTTTCCAAGGTGTCCTTCGGGTTTGCTTCCGGCGGCAGCGACCTGCCCGCCCAGGCGGCTGAGAAGTTCGCGGGAGGAGCCGGCGCAGGCGTCACGGTAAAGCCTCAGGCGTTCATAGTCATCAAGAACGACGG
This sequence comes from uncultured Oscillospiraceae bacterium, assembly GCA_934448295.1. Lineage (GTDB taxonomy): Bacteria > Bacillota > Clostridia > Oscillospirales > Ruminococcaceae > CAG-115. Next base: position 40,300 of record CAKSEY010000005.1, on the reverse strand, counting down.
CGACGTTGAGCTGCTGGAGCTCGGCGGAAAGACCAGCCCCATGGAGGGTATCATCGACTCTATCCCCGGACTTATCGGCAAGATAAAGGATATTGTGGGCAAGAAGAAGGACGACGAGCCGGAATCCGAGGAAGAATCTGAATAAAACGAGCGTTCATGGTACATTCTAATGGTGGAAATTTTTACATCAAAGGAGTGCATTACATGAAAAAGCTGCTCAGAATACTCGCGGCGGCGATTGCGGGGGCTTTCGCCCTGTCCCTGGCGGGAATCCCGGCTTATGCCGCGCCGGAGAACATTTCGGCGGTCAGCGCGATAGTCATTGAAGCTCAGACCGGCACGGTGCTGTGGGAGCATAATTCCCGCGAAAAACGCGCCATGGCGAGCACCACGAAGATAATGACCGCGCTTCTCACCATAGAAGCCGGCGACCTCGACCGGGAATTCACCGTCGACCCCCTGGCGATAATGGTGGAGGGCACCTCCATGGGACTGCGGGAGGGCGACCGCGTTTCCCGGCGCGACCTGCTTTACGGGATACTTCTGCCCTCCGGCAACGACGCGGCGAATGCGGCGGCGGTTTCCGTCAGCGGCAGCATGACCGCGTTCGTGAAGCTGATGAACAGCCGCGCCCGGGAGCTCGGGCTGAACGACACGCACTTCGCGACCCCCTCCGGGCTGGACGCGGATGGGCACTACACCACCGCCTGCGACCTCGCAAGGCTGGCGGCTTACGCTCTCCGGGACGACACGTTCCGGGAGATTGTGGGGTGCTCCTCGGCTGACGTGGAGTTCGGGAACCCGCCCTACAAGCGGACGCTGTACAACTCCAACAAAATGCTGAAGCGCTATGACGGCGCCATTGGCGTAAAGACAGGATTCACGGACAACGCGCGGCGGTGCCTTGTTTCGGCGGCGGAGCGGGACGGCGCGACCCTCGTTGCGGTAACGCTGAACGCCCCGGACGACTGGAACGACCACACCAAAATGCTGGATTACGGCTTCACGCAGGTGCGGGCGTATCCTCTGGAGACATCCTGCACGGAAAAGGTCGCAGTGGCGGGGACAGGGCAGAGCGTGGGAGTTTACGCGCACAAAACGACCCTGGCGCTCACCCCGGAGCAGAGGACGAAGCTCACGCGGCGTGTGCTGCTGCCGGGGTTCGTCTACGGCAGCGTGGAGCGCGGCGACAAACTCGGCGAGATGATTTTCCTGATAGACGGCGAGGTCGTCGGCAGAGTTCCGCTGTTCGCGGACGGGAACGTCGACGTCCCGCAGGAGGAACAGGGATTTTTCAGCAGACTGCTCGAATGGGCGGGGATATACGTTTAAGGCGACACCGCCCGGGAGGGCGTACATAATTCAGCGCTGTGAAGCACTGTGGAAAGGTTAGATATGGAAAAAATAAGGATCCAGAAAATTATTGCAGACAGCGGAAGGTGCTCCCGCAGAAAGGCGGAGGAGCTTATCGCGGCGGGACTTGTCACGGTGAACGGCAGACCGTGCTCCCTCGGCGACAAGGCGGACCCGATGAACGACCTCATCAGGGTAGAGGGCGAGGAGATAGCCGCAGAGCGCGCCGAAAAGCGCTACATCATGCTGAACAAGCCGCGCGGCTACGTTACGTCCATGGCTGACGAGATGGGCAGAAAGATAGCCTCCGACCTGCTGACGGACGTGCACGAGCGCGTTTACCCGGTGGGACGGCTCGACAGGAATTCCGAGGGACTGCTGATATTCACCAACGACGGCGAGTTCGCCAACGACATCATGCACCCGTCAAGGCATGTTTCCAAGACCTACCGCGTTACGATAGACGGCATGGTGAACGAGGGTCAGCTCTCGCAGCTCATGTCCGGCGTGGAGCTGGACGACGGCGTAAAGACGCTCCCCTGCACGGTGGAGGTGCTTTCGGAGGCGCCGGACAGGACGGTGCTCCGCTTCGTTATCAAGGAGGGCAGGAACCGCCAGATACGCCGTATGTGCGCGGCGGTCGGTCTGGAGGTCGGCAGGCTACGCAGGACGGCGGTGGGCGGCGTGAAGCTGGGAATGCTCAAGCCCGGCGAGTACCGCGACCTCACCAAAGACGAGCTGCGCTCACTGCGCGCCGCTGTGGGAAAAACGCAGAATAAGCGCAGAAAGTGACGTCAGGTAAAAGTTTGTTGTCAATTCTCTCTGTGTTGATTTGTGGATATTGACAAAAAATTAACTGCGATTTGATTTGTTTTTATTGCATAAGATAAAAAATGCAAAAATATCGGAATTTCGCTTGTTATTTTTTTTTCAATGTAGTATAATTATTGTGGATAAATTTTAATTAAGACGGTGAAGCTATGTCTGCACCGATCTCAATAGCAGGTATGGAGGAGAAAAAATGGCGTTTTCAAAGACATTAGCTGAGATGGAACAGAACGTTCCCGACAGCGACGCAAGAAAAAGACTTACCGCCCTCTGCGACGAGGACACCTTTACGGAGCTTGACAAGTTCCTTTCGGCTGACGGCGCAGTGAGCAGTGTTGCAGCAGGCTTCGGCACCATCAACGGCGCGACTGTTTATGCCTATGCCCAGGATGTTTCCGTAAAGGGCGGCGCAGTAGACAAGAGCGCGGCGCTCAAGATCAGAAAGATCTACGAGCTGGCGGCGAAGAACGGCGCTCCCGTGGTTGCTTTCTTTGACAGCAAGGGCGGCGATATAAACGAGGGCATGGAGGTTCTCGCTGACTACGGCGAGATCATCAAGGCTTCCGCGGCTATCTCCGGCGTAGTTCCGCAGATCGCTGTCATCAACGGCGTATGCGCAGGCGCTGCGGCGGTCATCGCTTCCATGGCTGACGTTACCATCATGACCGAGAAGGCTGAGCTGTTCCTCAACGCTCCGTTCAACACCCCCGACGGCAAGCTCGAGGGCGCAGGCAAGGCGGCGAACGCTGCCAAGTCCGGCGTTGCGGATATCGTTGCAAAGGACGACGCGGACGCTGTTGCCAAGGCCAAGAAGCTGGCGGCTATCCTTCCTGCAAACAATATCTCCCTTGCAGGCAATGATGATTTCGCAGACAACGACGCAGCGGTCACAGCTAACCTGAAGTCCGCCGACCTCGTTTCCGCGCTCACTGACAAGGGCTCCGTGGTAGAGCTCGGCGCTGAGTTCGGCACCGCTGCCTACACAGCTTTCGCAAGCATCAACTGGGGCACCGTTGCAGTCGTCACCACCGACAAGGCGGCTAAGCTCACAGCGGCTGACTGCGCAAAGATCGCAAGATTCGTGCAGCTCGCTGACGTGTTCTCTATCCCGGTTGTCACAGTTGTGAACACCGAGGGCTTCGAGCCGTCCAGCGGCGCAGAGCTTGCAGGCTCCGTGCGTGACGCGGCTAAGCTGGCGCAGGTTTACGCTTCCGCTACCACCACCAAGATCAACCTTATTACGGGCAAGGCTTTCGGCGCGGCTTACGCGGCGTTCGACAGCGCTGACATCACCTACGCGTGGGAGAACGCGGCTATCGCTCCTATGAGCCCCGAGGCTGCAAAGGTATTCATGGGCGGCGAGGTAGACGCCACTCCGTTCAAGGCTGCTTCCCTTGGCATGATAGACGGCGTTGTTGCCGTTGAGGACACCAAGCAGGCTGTTGCGACAGCAGTTGATCTCTGCTCCAGCAAGAGAGTTGTCGCTCCCACCAGAAAGCACGTTAATTTTGTATTTTAATTAAAACATAGAGAGGTTTTTGAAATGAAAAGATACACCATCACTGTAAACGGCAATGCTTACGATGTAACTGTTGACGAGGCTGACGGCTCCGCTGCTCCCGTTGCTGCTCCCGCTCCCAAGAAGGCGGCTCCGGCAAAGAAGGCTGCTCCCGCCGGCGCACAGGGCAACGCGCAGGTAAACTGCCCGATGAACGGCACTATCGTTGACGTTAAGGTAAAGGTCGGCGATAAGGTTACAAACGGCACTGTTATCGCAGTTCTCGAGGCTATGAAGATGGAGAACGATATCGTATCCGACAGGGACGGTGTTGTTGCTTCCATCAACGTATCCAAGGGCGACAGCGTAGAGACCGGCGCGCTGGTTGCTACATTAAACGCATGATTCAAGGAGAGCAGAAATGGCAAAATTAAAGATTACTGAAACCGTTCTTCGTGACGCGCACCAGTCCCTGCTCGCCACAAGAATGTCCATGGACGATATGCGTCCTATCCTTTCCACAATGGATAAGATCGGCTTCTATTCCGCAGAGTGCTGGGGCGGAGCTACATTCGACTCCTGCATACGCTTCCTCGACGAGGATCCGTGGGAGAGACTCCGTATCCTCAGGAAGGAAATGCCGAACACCAAGCTCCAGATGCTGTTCAGAGGACAGAATATGCTGGGCTACCGTCACTATGCCGACGACCTCGTTGAGTACTTCGTACAGAAGTCCATCGCAAACGGTATCGACATTATCCGTATCTTCGACGCGCTGAACGATATCCGCAACCTCGAGACCGCCATCAAGGCGGCAAAGAAGGAGCAGGGTCACGCTCAGGTCGCAATCTCCTATACTCTCGGCGAGGTGTTCACCCACGAGTATTACATGAACTACGCAAAGCAGATCGAGAGCGCGGGCGCTGATTCCATCTGCATCAAGGATATGGCGGCTCTGCTTACTCCCTACGAGGCTGAAAGCCTTGTAAAGGATCTCAAGAGCGCTGTAAATATCCCGATCCAGCTCCACACGCACTATACCTCCGGTCTTGCTTCCATGTGCATACTGAAGGCTGTCGAGGCTGGCGTTGATGCCGTTGATACAGCTATGTCCCCGCTGGCGCTGGGCACATCCCACGCTCCTACGGAGTCTATAGTCGCTACATTCCAGGGCACAGGGCACGACACCGGTCTTGACCTTGTAAAGCTCAACGAGGTAAGGGATTACTTCATGAAGCTCCGCAAGAAGTACATCGACAGCGGTCTGCTCGACCCCTCCATGCTGGCTACGAACACCAACGCCCTTATCTACCAGGTACCGGGCGGAATGCTGTCCAACCTGCTCTCTCAGCTCAAGCAGGCAGGCAAGGCAGACCAGCTTGAGGAGGTTCTTAAGGAAGTTCCGCGCGTTCGCAAGGATTCCGGCTTCCCGCCCCTCGTTACGCCTACCTCCCAGATCGTTGGCACACAGGCTGTGTTCAACGTTATCATGGGCGAGCGCTACAAGACCGTTACCAAGGAGTTCAAGGGTCTCGTAAAGGGCGAATACGGCAGGACTCCTGTCGCTATCGATCCCGAGTTCCAGAAGAAGATACTCGGCGCCGAGGAGCCCATCACCTGCCGTCCCGCAGACCTCCTGAAGCCTGAGTTCGACGTAATGAAGGAAGAGGTAAAGCAGTACGTTGAGGACGCTTCCGTTGAGGACGTGCTGACCTATGCCATGTTCCCGAAGGTAGCTCCGAAGTTCTTCGAGAAGCGCCGCGACAGACAGGTCGGCATTGACGCAGAGCACGCTGACAAGACCAACAAGGTTCACCCTGTCTGATTCTATTAAAATAGACATTGATCCCCTCGGTTATCCGGGGGGATTTTTGCATTGTAAAATTTGACGAAACATGACGTAAAGGACGGTTGAAAGCGGCGTTTCCGTGTAAACGTGTGAAAACGCGTATGCGTGATTCTAATGCGGAATCAGGGCGAAACAAGCCGGAAACGTTTTCGGTAACGTTTACAAAGCAATAATATGATTTTTCGGCACTTTGCACAAATGAACGGTTACAAGTTGGTTACAAAACGGTAACAAAAAGAGGTTACAAGGGTAATAAGAGAAGCAAACTATCCTGTGAACCCGCATAACTCGCGGATAACTTAAGTTAATAAAAAAACAGCCGATTTTTTATCGGCAAACATGGCGCGTTGTGATTATGTACAATCAGTGAAAATTGAAAACGTTTTCCTGATTTTCATGTGAAAAAAGTTATAAAAAAGGGCTTGAAAAATAAAAGGATTTATGATAAACTTACAAATGTAATCAAGGCGCGGCATACAGTATCACCAGACAGAGTATGAATGCCGACGAGATCCTTGATGATTAATCAGGTTCCTTCGGGAACAGAATGAAACCTATTTTGGGAGGAAAAAATCTATGAAGAAAAGACTTTTAGCAGCTCTGCTCGCATCTGCTGCAGTCCTGTCCTTTGCTGGCTGCTCCAGCAACACCAACAGCAGCACACCTGCTTCCGGCAACGACAGCAGCACACCTGCTGACGACTCCAGCGTAGCTGATGATTCCAGCGCTGCTGACGATTCCAGCGCTGCTGACGACTCCAGTGCTGCTGACGATTCCAGCGTAGCTGAAGACAACGCTGAGACAGGTCTGACCGATGACGGCGACTGCCTGACCATCCTCGCTTGGGAGACCAACTCTGACGTTGTTAAGATGGTAGACTTCTTCCGTCAGACAAAGGGCTACACCGAGGATCAGGTTAAGTTCGTAGGTGTTGGTGAGAAGGGCGAGAACGCTCGTGACCAGTACAAGCAGTACCTCAAGGGCGAAGACGACGCTGACCTCATGATCTACGACGCAGACTGGGTCGCTGACTACATCAACGACGACAACCTGACTGCTCCGTACTCTGCAATCGATCTTACCACTGCTGACTTCCCCGAGGCATTCTCTTACACCCTCGACTATGGCACCAACGATGCAGGCGTATTCAAGGCAGCTTCCTTCCAGGCTACACCTGGCGGATTCGTTTACAGAGCTGACCTCGCTCAGGAGTATCTCGGCGTTTCCACTCCTGATGAGATGCAGGCTCTTATCAGCGACTGGGATAAGTTCCAGGAGACCGGCGCTAAGCTCTATGAGGCTTCTGGCAACAAGACTTCCATCCAGGCAACCGAGGGCGGTCTGTGGCAGGTATTCCAGTCCAACAGAACCCAGGCTTGGGTAGTTGACGGCAAGCTCGTTATGGACAATGCTGAAGACTTCTATGATATCGCTAAGGCAATGCAGGATAACCACTCCCTCGCAGGCGTTCCTCAGTGGGATCAGGCTTGGTACAACGCTATAATGGATGGCACCGCACTCGGCGACTTCGTTCCTACATGGGGTCTTACCACAACAGGCGGTGGATCCATCCTTGAGAACTTCACAAACGGCGGCGACACCGAGCTCGGCAAGAACATGGCTATCTGCGAAGGTCCTTCCGGCTGGTTCTGGGGCGGTTCCTACTTCGGCGTATCCACCAAGTGCGACAACAAGACTCTCGCTAAGGAATTCATCGAGTTCTTCTGCAAGGACGCTGACACTATGAAGGCTTATGCAGCAGAGACCGGCGACTTCATGAACAACAAGACCGTTATGACCGAGGCTACTATCGAGAACCCGCTCCTCAACGGTCAGGATCACTACAAGGTACTTACCGCTGTCCTCGACAAGCTCGACCTCAGCAACAAGCTCACCAAGTATGACTCCATCATCAAGAACCTGTTCAACCAGTCTGTACAGGGCTACCTCGATGGCACATATGCAACCAAGGATGACGCTATCAACGCATTCAAGGGCGATGTTGCTACAAACTATCCTGAGCTCGTTATCGAGTAATCAGATTTAGTTTTGCAGCTAAAAACTAGATAAGTTTTCGATTACAATATATTTGCTTATGGGCGAAAGTCCATAAGCAGTATATTGTGATTTTTTTAGACAAATTTTGAAAGGGTGTGCATCATGCAGGCAGCAACCGGAAGAAAACATAAGATGATAAGCTATGCGAAATACGGTTACATATTCATTGCGCCGTTTTTCATAGTGTATGCATTCTTTATGCTCTATCCTTTGTTTAATACGTTACTCCTGAGCTTCAAGCAGAACGGTTCGGAGCATCCGGAGGCTTGGGTAGGGCTTCAAAACTATCAGTATCTTTTATTTGGTGAGGCTGGAAACTTTGCTGCAAACAGTGTTCAGGACAAATTCTGGTCCTCTTTGGGGAACACATTTATCCTCTGGGCAGGAAACTTTATCGTTCAGATAGTGCTGTCGCTTCTTCTTGCAGTATGGTTTTCTGACGCAAGGACTAAGATCAAGGGAACAGGCTTCTTCAAGGTCGTTATGTATCTGCCAAATATCATCACCGCTGCTTCCGTAGCCGGAATGTTCATGATGCTGTTCGGTAACTCTAAGTATGGCGCGATCAACTCCATGCTTATGAATCTCGGATCCATTACTGAACCTATTAAGTTCATTGACAACGTTTGGTCGTCGCGCATTCTTGTAATGCTCATTCAATCTTGGATGTGGTATGGTAATACGATGCTCCTGCTTCTCTCGGGTATCTTTGGTATCGACCCGTCGATTTATGAAGCGGCTGAGATCGATGGATCCAGCGGAGCTAACACTTTCTTCAGGATAACAATGCCGATTCTGAAGCCTATATTCATCTATGTGTTCATCACCTCGATGATCGGCGGACTTCAGATGTTCGATATCCCATATCTTCTTCATGAGGGCACCGCAGTCAGACCCGCACTTAAGACCACTGCGGTATTCATCTATGAAAACTTCCACCAGGTTTACAACTATGGTTATTCCGCGGCAGCGTCCATGATACTGTTCGTTATCACTGCTGTTCTTGGCATGATAGTATTCCGGTTCAATACCGAAAATACATCTGGCAAGAAGCGCAAGGCTAAGTAAGGAGGATGTGAAAAATGGCTGACTCTTATAATTTCAGCAATGCGGAGTACAGAAGAAAAATCAGGATTCACTCCACTATCAGATTTATTGTTTGCGTCCTTCTTACGATCATTTCCCTGCTTCCGATCTACATAATTCTGATCAACGCGACAAGAGCCAATTCGGATATAATTGTTAATGGTATCTCGTTCCTTCCCGGAACCAATCTTATCGACAATTTCAAGAACATGACCGATCCGCAGTATGCAAACGGTGTGTATTATCGTATCTTCAACGTTCTCGTCGGTTACAGAAACAGCCTTATTATTGCCGGTTCGTCCACGATACTCACCGTGTTCTTCTCGGCAATGACGGCTTACGGTCTGACAGTATATGATTTCAAGGGAAAGAAATTTGCGACCACCTTTATTCTTCTGGTAATGATGGTTCCGACGCAGGTAGTTTCCACCGGCTTCCTGGAGTTCATGGCTTCCCTCAAGCTGCTGAACAACTACCTCCCGCTGATCGTTCCCGCTATCGCAGCTCCTGCCACCGTATTCTTCATGCTTCAGTACATGAAGTCCTCCTTCCCGCTTGACATTGTTGAGGCGGCAAGAATCGACGGCTGCAGCGAGTTCAGGACCTTCATGCAGATATCGCTGCCTATCTTCAAGCCTGCGTTTGCAGTTCAGGCGATATTCGCGTTTGTTGCGAACTGGAACAACTACTACAACCCGACAATGATCCTGGTTAACGGCGACTCCAGCATGAAAACAATGCCGATGATGGTTGCAGGCGTTATGGGTATCAGTACCTCCACTGACTACGGTATCCAGAACCTTGCGGTTATACTTTCCATCATCCCGATCGTTATTATCTACCTGGCGCTGTCCAAGTTCATCGTTAAGGGCGTTGCCCTCGGCGCAGTCAAGGGCTGATTTTGCAGAATTAAATCCCCCGTTTTTTGCGGGGGATTTTTCTTTTTGCGTAAATATCACGGCTAGGTGTTCCCAGGGTTATATATAAAAAAAGACCCCCGCTTTCCGGAGGTCTCTTAAATTCAGTTCAGACTGTGCTTGACCCGGTCAGCCTCCTCGGCGCGCTTCGCGTTGTTGAACCTGTCCAGGGTGCCGACGAGGTAGCCGGTTATCCTGCGTATCCTCTCGAACGGCTGGTCGCAGAAGTGATAGGTCGCGTTGACGTAGTCGCCGTCAACATCGAAGTCGATAGCCGTGATATTGCGGTCGGGGTATTTTTTCAGAGCCGCCTCGGTGTAGTAGTCTATCTCCTGCTGCGGGAGCGTTCCGCCTGTAACGTTGATTTTCATGATAGTCACCTCTTTTTCCTGTAACACTATTGTATCACAATATCATGCGTTTGTCAACCGTTTCTTGCACTATATCTGGATTTTTCGGATCTATTTTTTCCGTTGTTCATCTGCAGCAGGAACACCGCCAGGAATCCCACAGCCGCGCATATCACGCCGGTGGAAAGCTGAATTCCGTCTGCGGCTTCCGGCAGAAGCTCCCGCAGGGAAGCGAGCATGAACCCGAGGATAACGAGATAAGTGCCGGTTTTGTGGTTCTCAAACAACGCTTCAAGCAGCCTTGCCGACAGAAATGTTCCCGCCAGAACTCCCGCCGCCATCGGGAGAAGCGGCAGCAGGTCGAGGCTCCCGAGCCTGCCGATAACGTCGTCGTACAGCCCCAGCATATACAGGAAATGCGAGCCGCTTATCCCCGGGAGCACCAGCGCCGCCGCCAGCAGTATTCCGCCCAGGAACCGCAGAACGAACCCGCCGAACCCGGAGTTTTCCGGGGAAAACAGCCCCTGCGGCAGAGCGGAGATCAGGAACACCGCCGCAGCCCCCAGCAGCACCAGGAGCAGCGCCCCCGGGGTGAACCTCCGGAGCTCCGCGCGGCGGAGGATAAGCGGGATTCCCCCTGCCACCGCGCCGAGGAAGAGGAACCTCAGCGGGATCTCCGCCGGGGTAGTCAGCAGCAGCGAGATAAGTCTCGCCAGCACAAGAGCGCCCGCCGCCGCGCCGCCGCCGAAGCTCAGGAGCAGCGGGAGGTTCCTGCGGGGAGCGGAAAAAAGCTGGCTCACGGCGCGTACCAGCCGGTCGTACACCCCGAGCAGCATTGCGGCGGTCCCCCCGCTGACTCCGGGTATGGTCATGGCGGCTCCCACGCCAAGACCGCTGATGATGTATCGAAAAATGTCCATAGTCTCTCCTTTACATATTATATAGTATGCCGCAGGATGTCCCGGAATACGTATTTTTTGCTTCGCGCCTGAAATCGGCGGTTTTTCAAAAAAAATTTTAAAAAACACTTGCATTTTATGAGAATATGTGGTATACTTGATTAGTATGATATCACTTGTACCTTTGGGAGTACATAATTATATGGAGGATTGTATTAAATGGGAATTTTTGAAATAATCAGCGCTATCGTTCTGATAATCGCGTGTGTGTTTATCGTTATCGTGGTTCTTATGCAGGACACCAAGACCCAGATGTCGCAGACCATCTCCGGTAATTCCAGCGACAACTACTACGGTAAGAATTCCGGCAGAACCAAGGAAGCAATGCTCAACAAGGCTATGACCACGGCGGCTATCGTGTTCTTTGTGCTGGCTCTCATCGTTAACGTGGTGAACGTATATCTCGGCGGCTCCAACAGCGACAGTGACGCAAGCTCCGATACGTCAAGCATTTCCGCGACCGTTGAGGACACCACCTCAGAGACTGACACGGCGGAGACCGAAAGCAAAGTTACCGCCGAGGCTTCATCCACGGGCGAAACGGCGGCGACCTCCCAGGCGGAGAGCGGACAGACTGCTGAACAGTAAAAGCAAGGACAGGTTCACCGCCTGTCCTTTTTTGTTAATAGTTTTTTAGGCTCGTGTAAATACTATCCGATATCCGGAGAAAGGAATTATATGAACAAGCTGAAAATATCCATACTGACGGCTTTATATAAGGCGGGCGAAAAGGGAATGTCCGTAAAGCAGCTTGCGGACTGGCTCGGCATAAACAAAAAGGGCGTGAAGAAGCTGGAAAACACCCTCGCCGAGATGAAGCAGCACAACGACATCGCATACAAAAAGGGTAGCTGCTGGATAAGGCACCCGGAAAATTACTTCAAGGCTGAGGTCAGCCGCGTGTCGCAGAAATCCGGCTTCGTGAAGTCCCTGGGGGATATGCCGGCGGAGTATTTCGTGCGCGGCCGCGACATGATGGGCGCTATCCCCGGGGACATAGTCCTCGCCAGAAAGACTGCGGACGCGGACGAGCGTTTCTCCGCCGAGGCGGTGGTCATGGCGATAGTCGAGGAGAACGACCGCCTGCTTTCCGGCGTGATAACCGCTGTCGGCAACAAGCTGATGGTGCTGCCGGACAAGCTTTGCAGCGACCCGCTGGTCATCGCGAAGGTCTCAAAGCCTGCGGTAATGCATGTTGGCGACAAGGTGGTGTTCTCCATAAAGAAGCGCGGCGAACGCCACATGGACCACACCGTGAACATCATAGACGTGCTCGGCTCCAGCGACTGTGCGAGATCCGGGGCGCAGGCGTATATGCTGTCAAACGGGCTCCACACGGAGTTCCCGCCGGAGGTGCTGCTGGAGGCTTCCAGGCTTGACATGGACGAGCCGGACGGGGACGAGATACTCCGCAGGCTCGACCTGCGCGGCGAGCCTATCTTCACCATAGACGGCGCGGACACCAAGGATATCGACGACGCCGTGAGCTTAGCCAGGACCGACCGCTGCTACAAGCTGGGAGTCCACATTGCGGACGTTTCCCACTACGTCGCGAAGGGCAGCGAGCTGGACAAGGAAGCGTTCTATCGCGGCACCTCGATATACTACGCGGACCAGGTGGTGCCTATGCTCCCGCGGGAGCTTTCCAACGGGATATGCTCGCTGAATCCGCAGGTGGACAGGCTTGCGTTTTCCTGCCTTATGGACGTCAGCTTTGAGGGAAAGCTGCTTTCCTACCGCTTTGAGAAATCCGTTATCAGGAGCCGCGTAAAAGGCGTGTACTCCGAGGTCAACAGGATAATCGACGGCACCGCCGACGAGGAAATAAAGGCGAAATACGCGCGCGTGCTCGACCGTATTCCGCTGATGAAGGAGCTTGCGGATATCCTGGAAAAGAACCGCGTTGAGCGCGGCGCTCCCGAGATAGACGCGCAGGAATCCAGGATAATCACCGATGAAAACGGCGTGTGCGTTGACGTAAAGCCGCGAAACACCGGCGTTGCGGAGGGCATAATCGAGGAATTCATGCTGATGGCGAACAACTCTGCGGCGGCTCTGGCGATGAAAGAGAAGATTCCGTTCGTGTACAGAGTCCACGAGGCTCCCACCACGGAGAAGCTCGACCAGCTCAACGAAACGCTGACCGCGCTGGGCATAAATCCGGAGGGGATAGGCGCGAACGCCTCCGCCGGAGACCTTGCGAGGATACTGCGGGAGAACCGCGACAGCGACCGCGCAATGGTAATAAACCGCATTGTTCTGCGCACCATGATGAAGGCGCGTTACAGCGAGGAGCCCCTTGGACATTACGGTCTGGTCATGCCGGAGTACGCGCATTTCACCTCGCCGATACGCCGATACGCAGACCTGTCCATTCACCGTATCCTGACGGACTATGTGTACGCCCTCGACCATGAGAAGCTCTGCCGGAAGTACGCGGCATTCGCGGCTTCTGCGGCGCTCCAGGCAAGCAATACAGAGCTTTCCGCTGTGCGCTGTGAGCGCGAGTGCGAGAACTTCTACATGGCTGAGTACATGAAGGAGCACATCGGCGAGGAATTTGACGGCATGATATCCGGAGTCAGCGCAGGCGGAGTTTACGTTGTCCTGCCGAACACGATAGAGGGCATGGTGTCCGTTACCGCGCTCCCCATGGGCGAATACGAGGTTCAGCACGGCGTTATCCTGACGGGTGCGGCTGACGGAAGTATCTTCACCGTGGGAGACAAGGTGCGCGTGAAGTGCGTTAACGTCAACGTAAACGGCGGCTTTATCGACTTTGAATTCGTGAAATAAAAAACAGGGAGGGCGTGAACCCTCCCTGATGATTCTGATTTACGGCATTTCCAGCACGAATAATTTCTCCCGGCGAACCTCGTCTGAGCCGCGGTTCTTTCTCCCGGAGGATTCCTCCATGAAGCGGAATCCCAGCTTCTCCATTACCCGCTGTGAAGCCGCGTTTTCGCTGTCGCAGTGGGCGATGAACCGCCGTATCCCGGAGGTCTCCCGACAGTATTCCATGAGCGCCTTCGCGGCTTCGACCGCGTAGCCGTGACCCTGGGCGCCGCGCGCCATTATCCAGCCGAGCTCCCAGGCGGCGCCGTCCTCTTCAAGGTAAGCGCTGACGGAGCCTATGTGCCGTCCGTCCAGCATTACCGCCATCTCGCAGAAGCCCGGGCGCTCCTTGGCGGCTTCGGCTTCGCATCTTCTGAGGTAGCGCTCCGTTTCGGCGATATCCTCCACCGGCAGGAAAACCATCAGCCGCGTAAGCTCCGGGTCGGAGGCGTATTCGTGCGTGGAGTTAAGGTGCTTTGTTCCGAGGGGCTCCAGCGTGAGCCGCAGTGTTGTGAGCGTCATGTCTGCTCCTTTCGGTCATCTGAAATAGGTCTCGGCGAGGACGCGGAGCTTCTCCGCCTTTGCGGCGCTGAGCTTCCCGGGCAGCATACGCCACTTCCAGTTCCCGCCCACCGTGGAGGGGACGTTCATCCGCGCCTCTTTCCCCAGCCCGAGGATATCCTGCATGGGAATTATCGCCAGGGCGGCGGGGCTTGCGTAGACCGTCCTCACGCACGCCATGTTGAAGCGCTTGAACAGGCGCTGGTCAGCGTAGCTCTTTGCCATCGCCCTTGCCCGGGGGTCTGCTTCCCGCAGCCACTCCATTATCGTGGAGTTGTCGTGAGTGCCGGTGTAGGCGCAGCAGTTCCCGGGGTAGTTGTGCGGCAGGTGGTCGTTGTCGGCGTGCTCGGCGTTGAAGCCGAACTGGAGCACCCTCATTCCCGGGAATCCGGTGTCGCGCAGGAGCTCCTTCACGCTGTCGAAGATGTCGCCGAGGTCCTCCGCTATGATGTTCACGTCCCCGAGGTCGTTCTTCACGGCGTTGAAAAGCTCCATGCCGGGGCCTTTCTCCCATGTGCCGTGCTCTGCGGTGAGCTCCCCGGCGGGGATAGCGTAGTAGGTGTCGAACGCGCGGAAGTGGTCGATACGCAGCATATCAAAGCTCTCCTGAGCCTTTCCTATCCGCTGGAGCCACCACTTGTAGCCGGTCTTGTGCATCTCCTGCCAGTTGTAGAGCGGATTTCCCCAGAGCTGTCCGGTTTTCGAGAAGTAATCCGGCGGTACTCCGGCAACGCGCTTCGGCTCGTGCTTCTCGTTTAGCTCGAACAGCTCCGGCTGAGCCCACACGTCCGCGCAGTCCGGCGAAACGTATATCGGGATATCCCCGATGAGCTGTATGCCGTTCTTGTTGCAGTAGCGGTGGAATCTGTCCCACTGCCGCCAGAATACATACTGCACGAATTTCACGAACTTGATTTCCCCGCCGAGCTCCTCGCGCCAGCGACTGAGCGCGTCCGGCCTGCGCATTTTAATGTCCTCGTCCCACTGGGTGTAGGGTCTGCCGCCGAATTTCGATTTCAGCGCGGTGAACAGCGCGTAGTCCTCCAGCCAGTCCTGCTCGTCGATGACGAACGAGGTGTAGCCCACGTCGTCCGTGAACCCCGCGAACGCTTCCCGCAGCAGCGCCATCTTGCTCCTGCTGACCTTGTCGAAGTCAACAAAGGTGGGGTCTGCGCCGTAGTCCGCATCGTCAACGGAGCTTTTCGCCAGCCAGCCGCTTTCAACGAGGTCGTCGAGGTCTATCAGCAGGGGATTCCCAGCGAACGAGGAAAACGGCTGATACGGCGAATCCGCGTAGCCGGTGGGGCCTATGGGCAGCACCTGCCAGTACTTCTGCCCGGCGCTTTTCAGCCAGTCCGCGAACCTCTCGGCTTCCTTGCCGAAGGTGCCTATCCCGTAGGGAGAGGGCAGGCTGGAAATGTGCATAAGTATTCCACAGCTTCTTTTCATCTTTTCTCCTGTTCTGTATCTCTGTCAGTGATTCTGCGCGTAGAGCCGGAGCAGTATTATCGCAAGAAGCGAAGCCCCGCATATCACCCAGTTTATGATTATCTGCCTTTTCAGCTTTGTCTTGGAGTTCTTTCCTTTGTCGTCCTTTTTCGCCATTGTGATACCTCCGGAAACGGGACAAAGCCGTACGGACGTGTGCTATGTCCCTAATAATTATACAGTTATTTTAACACTAATATACCCGGTTTGTCAAGACTGGGTGCGAAAGGAACCATTATGAAACTTGTTATCGCAGAAAAGCCCTCAGTCGGAAACTCCATCGCCAGAATAATCGGCGCCACCCGCCGGGGGGACGGCTTCACCGAGGGCAACGGCTACATAGTGAGCTGGTGCTTCGGGCACCTTGTGGCGCTTTCCTCCCCGGAGGAATACGACAAGAAATACGGCAAGCCCTGGAAGCTCTCCAACCTGCCCATAATCCCGCAGGAATTCCGCTGGACTGTGCTGGAGAGCACCGCGCCGCAGTTCGAGAAGCTCAGACAGCTCATGGAGCGCCCGGACGTTGACGAGCTCATCTGCGCCACCGACGCGGGGCGCGAGGGGGAATGTGTGTTCCGGTACGTCTATAACCAGGCGGGGTGCACAAAGCCGTTCAAACGGCTGTGGATAAGCTCCATGACGGACGAGGCTATCCGGGACGGGTTCAATAACCTCCGCCCGGGGAGCGACTATGACGCGCTGTACCGCAGCGGTCTCGCCCGCAACAAGGCTGACTGGATAGTCGGCATGAACGCAACGCAGCTTTTCACGGTGAAGTACCGCAGCCTGCTTTCCGTGGGCAGAGTCCAGACCCCGACCCTCGCAATGCTGGTGGAGCGCGAGAAGAAGATACAGCAGTTCGCGGCGGCGAGATATTTCACGCTGGAGCTGAACTGCGGCAAGTTCAGGGCGGAGAGCGACAAGATAGAGCCGCTGGAGGCGGAAAAGGCGGCTTCCGCCTGCGGAAAGACCGCCGTGGTGAAGTCCGTGGTAAAGGAGCAGAAGAACGCGAATCCCCCGAAGCTGTACGACCTGACCTCGCTCCAGCGGGACGCGAACAAGCTGTTCGGCTATACGGCGCAGCAGACCCTCGACTGCGCCCAGAAGCTCTACGAAAGCAAGCTGATGACCTACCCCAGAACGGACAGCTGCTACCTCACGGACGACATGGAGCAGACCGCGCTGGATATGGTAGAGCGCACCGCGAGAGCGTTCAGGTTCGGCGCGGATTACGAGGCGCAGGGCTGCGTTCCGGACGTGAAGCGGCTGATAAACAACGACAAGGTCAGCGACCATCACGCCCTGCTGCCCACCAAGGAGATATCCCGGTTCGATTTCAGCAGGCTCTCCGAGGAGTGCTGGAATGTGCTGACTCTGGTAGCAGCGCGGCTTCTGCTGGCGGTCTCCCCGGTGCACACCTGCGACGCCGTGACTGCGGTGCTGGAGTGCGGCGGCAGGGACTTCACCGCCCGGGGAAAGACGGTGGTGCAGGGCGGCTGGAAGCAGCTTGAATCCACCATAAAGGCGGGGATAAAGGGAATATCCCAGGAGCCGGACGAGGACGCCGCAGACGAGCCCTCCGGGGTGCTGCCGCCGCTTGCCGAGGGGAGCGAGGTGGCGGTGAAATCCGTGAAGCAGGCGGAGCACAAGACCACTCCGCCCAAGCGCTACACCGAGGATATGCTGCTTTCCGCCATGGAGCACGCAGGCAGCGACAGCTACGACGACGATGATGTGGAGAAAAAGGGGCTTGGCACTCCGGCGACCCGGGCGGCGATAATCGAGACCCTGGTAAAGCGGGAGTATGTCGAGCGCAAGGGCAAGCAGCTCATTCCCACCGACAAGGGGATACGCGTTATCGATATCGTGCCGGAAAAGGTGAAATCCCCGGCGATGACCGCCGAGTGGGAGAGCACCCTCCAGAAGATAGCCCGGGGCGAAGCGGACGACCAGAAATTCCTTGCGGACATGACCGAGTTCACAAAGCAGCTTATCCGGGACAACGCCGGGGAGGTCAGCCGGGACAGCAATCCGTTCAGGTTCTCGCGGCTTCCGGTGATAGGGAAGTGCCCCAAGTGCGGAAAGAACGTCTACGCGTTCCCGAAGTCCTATTCCTGCGAGGACAGCCGCGGCTCCTGCGGCTTCTTCTTCATGCGGGAGATATGGGGCAAGGAGGTCAGCGAGACCCAGGCGAAGCGTATTCTTGAAAAGGGCAGCTCCATCACGCTGAAGGGCTTCCAGGACAGGCAGGGCAATCCCTGTTCCGGAAAACTGGTGCTTTCCGACGGCAGGGTGCGCGTGGAGCTCGACAAATAAGGCTTGAATAATTCCGCAGTTCGTGTTATACTGTTACTGTCAGTTTACTGCTACTGTCAGGAGGTGCCGTGAAATGAAAATCGGAGTTTCTACCGCTTCGCTGTATCCGCTCCACGCGGAGGACGCATTCGCCGAGCTTGCGGCTCTCGGCATAAAGACCGCCGAGGTGTTCGCCAACAGCACCGGGGAAGCAAGGGATCCCGTGACCTCGCAGATACTGGATATCCGTGACGGGAACGGAATGGAGATAACCAGCTTCCACCCGTTTTCCTCGCCGATGGAGTCGGTGTACCTGTTTTCCACCTACGACCGCAGGATAGAGGAAATGATGGAGCTCTACCGGGAGTTCTTCGGGAACATGAACCGTCTCGGCGCGAAGATATTCGTGCTGCACGGGGCGATACTCAGCAGCAAATGCCCCGAGGAGCATTATTTCCGGCAGTTCCGGCTGCTTGCCGAAGCGGGCAGGGAATACGGCGTTACCGTCGCCCAGGAGAACGTGAGCTACTGCATGTCCGGCAGCCTTGATTTCCTGCTGCGTATGAAGCGGGAGCTGGGGGACTGCGCGAAATTCGTGCTGGATTTAAAGCAGTCCAGAAGGAGCCGCGCGGACGCGTTCGATTATGTGCGCTCCCTTGGCGGGAGTATCGTGCACCTGCATATCAGCGACGCAGATTCCGACCGCGACTGCCTGCCGGTGGGTCAGGGGAGCTTTGATTTCCGCCGGCTAATGCAGGAGCTGAGCGCTGTCGGCTATGACGGCGCGTATATCGTGGAGCTTTACCGCGAGAATTACGACCAGTTCACCCGCCTGCGGGAATCCGTGGATAACCTGACGGAAACCGCGCTGTCCCTCGGACTTATCTGAAGGGCACCTCTAAAAAAGAGAAGACGCCGCCGCGTTGGTGTCTTCTCTTTTTAATTGTATGAAGTCGTTCTTCAAAAAAACTGTACATTCTGCCGATTGACTTTTTTTCGCTTTGGTTATATAATATCATTCGGACTTAAATAAACTAACAGACAGAGAAAGAGGCACAAAGATGTACGACCACTGGGCAAGCGTATGGGGCAACGCGATCTCCATCAGCGAGAACCGCCCCGAAAGCTACAACAAGGATATAACGTTCCGCTACCCTATTTACACGCAGTTCGGCGGAAAGGCGGTCAGGCTGACCTTCGACAATTTCTGCGGCACCGAGCCGGTCACGTTCAACCGCGTTACCGTTTTCATCGGCGGGAGGTTCTACCCCGTCACGTTCGGCGGCAGGCGGGAGGTCACCATCGGCGCGGGGAAGAACACGGTCTCAGACGAGCTCCCCTGCGATATCGAGCCGCAGAGCCTTATCACCGTAAGCTTCTGGTTCAAGGACTTTACTCAGCTCCGTTCGGCGGTGTTCACCAGCGGACCCCTCACGGAGGGCTACTACGCCATGGGCGACATGACCGAGATGGAGCTTATCCCGAAGGAGATAGAGCGCTCCATCAGCGTGATATACTTCCTTAGCAACATTTCCGTGCTGACCCCGGCGGACAACCGCACCATCGTGTGCTACGGGGATTCCATCACCGCGCAGGACTGGCCGGAGTACCTCACGCTGCGCTGCAACCGGGAGGAGAAGCTCCACACCGCCGTTATCCGCCGCGCGGCGAGCGGCACCAGAATGCTCCGGGAATACAACTGCATAACCTACGAATCCTACGGGCTTAAGGGCAAGAAGCGCTTCCAGCACGAGGTGCCCACTGACGGCGCGGACACCGTGATAATCCAGCACGGGATAAACGACATAATCCACCCGGTGGGCACCGAGGTCAACCCGTTCCGCCCCATGAGCGATATGCCCACCGCCGACGAGCTTATCGGGCTGATGAAGTACTACATTGACGAAACGCGGCAGTTCGGCTACAAGGTGTATGTCGGCACGCTGCTTCCCATCGAGGGCTGGCGGACATACGCGCCGTTCCGCGAGGAGGTAAGGGCGCAGTTCAACGACTGGATACGCGCCACAGACCTCATTGACGGCTGCATAGACTTCGACCGGGCGCTTGCCGACCCGGAGCGTCCCACCAGAATGTTGCCGGAGTTCGACAGCGGCGACCACCTCCACCCCAGCAAGGCGGGGTACAGGAGAATGGCGGATATCGTTCCGGAAGAAATACTTCTTTAATTCGTAATTCGTAATTCGTAATTAATGGTGTCCCACTTCGTGGGACGAATATTAAAAACAGGGGCTGTTTTTTCAGTCCCTGTTTGGTTTATTTCCGGCTTCTGGCTGATATGGCGCCTACCGCTGAGAAAACCGCGAATGCCAGGATATTCACGCAGACTATGCTTGCGCCGCCGGGGGTCCCCAGCTCGTATGAGATCACCATTCCCGCAACGAAAGTCGCCACGGAGATCGCCGCCGAGCATATCGTCACCGCCCGGAAGCTCTTGAACACCCTCATGCTGCACAGCGCCGGGAATATTATCAGGCTGGAGATAAGCATACTGCCCATCATTCTCATGCCTATGACTATCGTCACCGCAGTCAGCAGGGCTATCAGCATGTTGTAGAGATTCGCTCGGGTGCCGGTGGCTTTCGCGAAATTCTCGTCGAAGGTTATCGCGAATATCTTGGTGTAGAAGAATATGAACAGCACCAGGACTATCAGCGCCAGCACTACGCTCAGCGCCACGTCCTCGCTGCTTATCGCGTAGATACTGCCGAAGAGGTAGCTGTCAAGGTCGGTGTTCATCCCTGAGAGGGACACCGCCATTACGCCCACCGCCAGCGCCCCAGTGGAGATAAGCGCTATCGCGGAGTCGCCCTTTATCCTGCTGCTTCCCGAGATACGCAGAAGCAGGAAAGCCGCCGCTATCACCACCGGGATAGTCAGTGCCATGGGTGCCCAGTTAAGTACGGAGGCTATCGCCAGCGCGCCGAATCCCACATGGGAAAGCCCGTCGCCTATCATGCTGTAACGCTTGAGCACCAGGCTAACGCCGAGAAGCGCCGCGCACAGCGACACCAGAACTCCCACAACGAGCGCCCGCACCAGTATCGGGGAGCTGAAAAAAGCGGAAACCAGGTCAGCCATTTGAAGCGCCCCCTTTCAGGAAGTCGGAGGCGCTGCTGCACAGGAACTCGTCGCAGGTGCCGAAGAACCAGCTTTCCTGCCGCAGACAGAGTATATGCGACGCGTATTTCAGCGCCGCGGATATGTCGTGAGTTACCATTATCACGGTAACGCCGCTTTTGTTTATGCCGCTTATCAGCTCGTACATCTCGGCTGTCACCATCGGGTCCAGCCCGGAGACCGGCTCGTCCAGCAGGAGCAGCTTCCTGGTCGCGCACAGCGCCCTCGCCAGAAGCACCCGCTGCTGCTGACCGCCGGAAAGCTCCCGGTAGCTGCGCTTTCTGAGGTGGGTTATGCCCAGGCGCTCCATGTTCTCCGCCGCCATTTTCCGCTCCCTGTCGGAGTAAAACGGGCGTATCCCCCGGGAATTAAGGCAGCCGGAGATAACCACCTCCCCAACGCTTGCGGGGAAATCCTGCTGCGCCCCGGTCTGCTGCGGGAGGTAGCCTATCTCGTTACGGCGCAGTCCTCCGCCGAATTCAATGCTGCCGCCCACCGGCTTTTTCAGCGACAGCAGCGACTTCACAAGCGTGCTTTTGCCCGAGCCGTTCTCGCCCACAATGCACAGGTAATCCCCGCTGCGGACGTTGAAGCTCATGCCGCTTATCACCGTCATATTTTCGTAGGAGAGCGTCAGGTCGCTCACCTTTATAAGATACTCGTTTTCCGTCATTTCACTCACCCCTGAGCAGGTTTGAAAGCGCGTCGTAATTCCGCTGCATGAGCGTTACATAGGTCGCGCCGCCGTTGAAGTCGTCCTGGGAAATATTGTGGCAGGTGTGGAATTCCACGGTCTGCAAGCCGGAATCCTCCGCCAGCACGTCCGCAAGCCTGCGGCTGGAAAGCTCGATACAGAACACCGCAGGCACCGCGTTCCGCTGTTTCAGCTTGTCGAGCAGGAAGGTCATAGTCCGGGCGGATGGCTCCGTTTCGCTGCCGCAGCCGGGGAACGCCGCGTAGTAATTCAGCCCGTAGCGCCTGAAAAAGTACAGCAGCGGGAATCTGTCGCCGAAGATGAAATACCGCTCCTCGCCGTCCAGAAGCTCCGCGAATTTTCCGTCCAGCTCGTCTATTTTTTCTGCGTAGTCCCCGGCGTTTGCGGCGAGCTGCTCTGAAAGCTCCGGAAACTGCTCGGCGGCGGTCTTACCCAGCGCCCGGACTATCTTCGCGGCATTCGCGGGAGAAGTCCAGACGTGCTCGTCGTATTCCTCGTCTTCCTCTTCCTCGTCATGGTCGTGGTCGGATTCCTGCATGCCCTCGGTGATTTCCTCCTCCAGCAGGGAGACCGCGTCAGTCATGCGGAACGTGCTGATATCCGGCGCGGTTTTCAGCACGCTCTCCACCCACTGGTCGGATTCGCCGCCGTTGTAGATGAAGAGGTCGCAGCCGCTTATCTCAACGATATCCTTTGCGGAGGGGTCGTAGCTGTGGCTCTCCTGACCGGGTTTGAGCAGCATTTTCACGTCCGCGCTGTCGCCGAACACCTGCCGCGCGAAATCATATGCCGGGAATATCGTGGTTATCACCGTGAGCTTTCCGCTCTCCGGCTTTTCATCGGCGGAGCACCCGCACAGTCCCGCCGCGAGGGCGAGCGCAGCTGCCGCCGCAAGTATCTTCTTTATCATTTCTTCTCCTGTTCTTCGAGGGCTTTCCGGCAGTCGCTGCAAAGCCCGTAGATAACTGTTCTTCCAACGTCCACGGCGAATCCGTGGCTTTTCTCGATGTGCTCCTGCATTTCCCGCATAAAGGAGCAGTCCATGTGGATAAGTTTCTGGCAGCGGTCGCATTTCAGGTGGAAGTGCGCGGAGCATTTCTGCTCGTCCATGAGCTGATAGCACGCCCCGGAGCCGTCCCCGGTGAAGCGCTTGAGCACCCCCTGGTTCGCAAGCTTCGTCAGCGTGCGGTATACCGTTGCCTCCCCGACCGTGACCTCGCCGCTGACGATTATGTCCTTTGCGGTGAAGCAGCTCCCGCGGTGGCGGCTGAAAAACTCCACTATCTCGTCGCGCTGTTTTGTGTTGTAGCTGTTCCTGTCCAAATTTCTCAGCCTCCCGAATTTGATTTTGATTCTCACTATCAGATTGATATTATAGCACATCATTTCAGAAATTGCAAGGGGTATTTCGAAAATTTATTGAAAAATTTCTCTGTGTGTGGTATAATTATATTGTATATATTTTACGAACGGCGGTGATATTATGCTTGACTACTGTATGTGCCCGAAATGCGAACGCATGATAATGCTGGATCCCGACTTTGACACGGGCTTCTGCCTTTACTGCGGCACGCACATTTCCTGGCAGGAGGCGCGGGATTTCTTGCTGGAGGGGCTGAAAAGCGCCGTCCCTGACGAGCTGAAAATAGAAGCCGACCTCAGCGACCTGATAGACGAGGACGACGCGCTGGAGGATTCCTACGGCATGGACGAGTGCCGGGAGGAATGTGCAAAGGCTCAGGAATACATGGGCAAGTGGGATTTCGCGAACGCTTTCCAGAGGTACGCCGCCGCGCTGGATTGGCGCCCCCGGGACTTTGAAGCCTGCTGCGGCAGGATGACCGCCGGTATCCTGAAGCTCAACGACGTGGAGAACTGGGAGGAGCGGCTGGATTCCTGCATAGACATGATACGCGGGCAGTCCGACTGGAACATGGCGCAGAAGTCGCTGGAATACTCGCTGGATATACTGAAAAGGTTCCTGTCGAAGGGCGGGCGGTTCGTTTCCCCGGCGTACACCTGCGGGTTCTTCAAGAAGCTCACCGGGAGCTTCCCGGCGCTGCGGGAGAAAGCCGCCGTTATCTACGCGCACTGCGTGAATGTGGATAACGCTCCGTTCACGGACGCAGCTCGGCTCGACCATGAGACCACGCGGTTCTCCGTGGGAAGCTACCCGCAGGAGCCCGACAAGCAGCTCAGCCGCCACCTGCTGCTTATCATGAAGTACCACCCGGACAGCCGCCAGCGGCACTCGCTGATACGGGCGGTTTATGTGTTCGACCGCGCCGTGTGGCTCAGAAATCACGACAGCGAACGCATTGACGACGTGCTGGATTTTCTGGAGGGAATGTTCAGCGGCAGCTACTCCACCGAGGACAGAAAGGCGGCGCTCGACGCGGGCTACGACCTGCTGATGATGGGCGCGCTGGAGCCCGCCGCCACTCAGCGGGAAAAGCTGATGTTCCTGACGGGGGTATACTCCTGGGAGCAGATAAGGCGCATGGAGCAGTTTTTCAGCGGCAGCGCGTTCTTCAACCGCGTGTACCTCGAGATATACATGAAGCAGAAGGGCGCAAGCCCCTTATCCGCGGAATACCGCAGGATAGAAGCTAAGATAAAGTCGCTCACGAAATAGTGAAAGGAGCCTGAATATGGCTAACATGAAGAAGCTCACCCGGGACTACGGTGAAATAATCTGGACGGGAAAGAAGTGCATTATGGGGCTGCCCATCTCGTTCACACGCTATATCCTGACGGAATCCAAGCTGATAACCCGCGTGGGTCTGCTGAGCCTTAAAGAGGACGAGATAGAGCTTTACCGCGTTTACGACAAATCCATGAAGCTCCCTTTCGGGCAGAGGATAGTCGGCTGCGGCACGATAACGCTGCTCTCCAAGGACAGCGACACGCCTACGAAGACGCTCCAGTCCGTAAAGAGCCCCAGGGAGGTAAAGCGCCTGCTGGACGAGGCGATACAGGCTCAGCGCGATAAATACAGCGTGCGCGGCAGGGACATGATGGGAGCCTCCGCGCATATGGAGGACAGGGACGGCGACGGTATCCCGGACGACCCCTGCTTCCACGACCACAACATTTAAGGCTGTGATGTTTTGTGCCCATATATTACAAAAATGTTACCTTTAAAATCCGTGAAAACACTTGATTTTCCAGCCTGACTGCGGTATAATGATTTTATTACTTCCAAGAAAATAAAGGAGAATAATAATGTCAGACAAAAAAGACGGACTTAATATCTGCCTTATGAACGACTCGTTCCCTCCTGTTATTGATGGAGTGGCGACAACTATACTGAACTACGCAGAAATAATAAACGGCGAGCTGGGACGCGCCACCGTCGTGACCCCCGATTACCCCGGGGCGCAGGACAATTTTCCGTTCCCGGTCGTAAGATACACAAGCATGTCGATAACCGAGAAGATATGCAGCTATCGCATGGGATATCCGTTTTCCGCAAGCAAGCTGGATTCCCTGACCAGCAGCGGCTTCGACATAATCCACACCCACTGCCCGTTTGCCTCCATGATAATGGCGCGGGTGCTCCGCACGAAGATAGACGCGCCCATGGTGCTGACCTACCACACGAAATTCGATATAGACATAAAACGCGCTCTCCCCACAAAGCTCATGCAGGACCAGGCGATAAAGCTGCTGATATCCAACATCTCCTCCGCTGACGAGATATGGACGGTCAGCGAGGGCGCGCGGCAGAACCTCATAAGCCTGGGCTACCAGGAGACCGAGGGCAGGCGCATACGCATAATGGAGAACGGCGTTGACTTCCCGAAGGGGCGCGCCGACGCCGAGGACGCGGCGTATCTGCGCTCCGAGCTGGGGCTGGAAGGACACGGACCCGTGTTCCTGTTCGTGGGACGGCTGCTGTGGTACAAGGGTATCCGGTGCATCCTTGACAGCCTGAAAATACTGGACGAAAAGGGCGTTGATTTCCGCATGATGTTCGTCGGCGACGGAGCCGACCGCGCGGAGATAGAAGCCTACGTTGACGAGCTTAAGCTCCGCGGAAAGGTGGTATTCACCGGCGCTGTATTCGACCGGGAGGAGCTGCGCGTGTACTACACCGCCGGAGACCTGTTCATCTTCCCGTCGCTGTACGACACCAACGGCATAGTCGTGCGGGAGGCCGCCGCCTGCGGGGTAGCCTCCGTGCTGATAAAGGGGAGCTGCGCCGCCGAGGGTATCACGCACTACCGCACCGGAATACTCACCGAGGATTCCGCAGAGGCAGTGGCGGCGGAGCTTGAATACGCCGCCGGGCACATCGGGGAAGTCCGTCAGATGGGCGAGCACGCAATGAACGAGGTGTATATGTCCTGGGAGACCTCGGTAAAGAACGCCTACGAGCGTTACGGTATGATAATAGACGACTGGAAGAGCGGGAGATCCTG
This sequence comes from uncultured Oscillospiraceae bacterium, assembly GCA_934448295.1. Classification (GTDB taxonomy): domain Bacteria; phylum Bacillota; class Clostridia; order Oscillospirales; family Ruminococcaceae; genus CAG-115. The sequence continues at coordinate 13,946 of CAKSEY010000005.1, read as the reverse complement.
CAACCGCGAGACCAGTATCCAGCAGGATCTCTTCACCGGAATAGGCCGCCTGACGGACGCAGTCCAGCGTTTCAGGAGTATTCCGGCAGTTTCCGCTATACGCGAGAGCAACACCCGCTACATGGCGAAGTACCGTGCGAAAAAGGAAGAGAAGAAGCGCAAGGACGAGTCTGGCTCAGAGGAAGCGTGACATGTACTGAAACCGGCGCCCACCGCCGGTTTTTGTATTCTTACGGCAATACCGCAAAGCAGATACTTTGAGTGTGAACTCATTTATTCATCAAAATCTATAAAAAATACTTGCAATTTGCATAAATTAGTGGTATAATTAACAATGCGGAATCCTTATTTTATATCTGACCCGGCGGATGAATATACTTATAGTCTGTTTTAGGGTTGAGTAAACGGAGGGTAATATGAATATTACGAAAAAGATCAGTCTGATGGTCGCAGTCTGCACGGTGGTTTCCTCGGCGGCAGTCGGTATTCTGTCGCTGACTCATTCCAGCGTTTTTATGACCGAAAAATCATCGGCAATCATGAGCTCTGAATGTTCCAACGTTTCTTCGGAGATAAACGCCTGCCTGAGCCGTGTGGCGCAGTCTGTGAACACGGTTTCGGATATTGCAATGGCGGATCTGGACGATTTCGGCAAATTCCAGACGGACAGCGCGTATGTGGCGGATTTTACCGCAAAGATGGAGCAGGTGCTGATGAACGCCTCCTCCAACACCGAGGGCGCGGTCTGCTCCTACCTGAGATATAACCCGGATTTCACCGAGCCAACCTCCGGACTTTTCATGACGAGAAACAGCACGGAGGAGCCGTTCCAGAGCGTGACCCCGACGGATTTCAGCGTTTATGACAAGACGGATATGGAGCACGTCGGCTGGTACTACACCCCGGTGAACAACGGCGCGGCGACCTGGATGAGCCCGTATTACAACGCGAATGTCGGGATATACATGATATCCTATGTGGTGCCGCTTTTCTATAATGGCACGAATGTCGGCATCGTCGGCATGGATATTGATTTCAGCATGATAGAGAATGCCGCGGAGGACAGCGATACATACGAGACCTATCTGCCGATACTCGTTGATTCCGGCAGCAACGTTATGTACTGCCGCGAGCTGGAGTTCGGCTCTGCGCTGGCGGACGCGGGCAATACCGGCGCGCTGATCTCCCAGCTTGAGAGCGGCGACAGCCAGATGGTCACCGCGACGATAGGCGGCGTTAACAGGCGCGCGATGTTCTCCGCCCTCGACAACGGCATGAAGCTGATAGTCACCGCCGACGGCGCGGAGATATTCAGCGAGAACAACCAGCTTGCGGTGCGCATACTCATCACGATGATCATTGTGTGCGCCCTTGCCGTGACAGTGACGGTACTTATCGTGCGGAAGATGTCGCGGCCGCTCCAGTCGCTCAACGAGGCGGCAAAGCGCATTGCGGCGGGAGAGCTGGACGTTTCCGTGGATTGCAGCTCCAACGACGATATAGGCGAGCTTGCAAAGAGCTTCGGCATGACCGCCGACCAGCTCAGGAATTACTCGGGATATATCACCGAGCTTTCCTCCGTGCTGAACGATATCGCAACGGGGAATCTTGACATCAGCCTTACCCTTGATTACCAGGGCGAATTTGCAAAGCTGAAATCAGCTCTCGACAACATTACCCAGTCCCTCAACAGCACCCTGGGCGAGCTTGACCTTGCGGCTGACCAGGTGGCTTCCGGCGCCGACCAGGTTTCCAGCGGGGCGCAGGCGCTGGCTTCCGGTTCCACTGAGCAGGCAAGCTCCATACAGCAGCTTGTGGCGACCATCGGCGAGATCTCCGGTCAGATAAGGAGCAGCGCCGCCGAGGCTGAAAAGGCAAGCGTAAGCATGAATTCCATTGAGAAAGAGGCTAACCTCAGCAACCAGCGCATGAACCATATGCTGGAAGCAATGCAGGATATCAACAAGAACACCGACGAGATCAGCGAGATAATCAAGACCATTGAGGATATCGCGTTCCAGACGAATATCCTGGCGCTGAACGCGGCTATCGAGGCGGCAAGGGCAGGGGAGGCCGGAAAGGGCTTCGCAGTTGTTGCGGACGAGGTGCGCAACCTTGCTTCCAAATCCGCCGAGGCTTCGCAGAACACCGCGGCGCTCATCAGCAAGACCCTTGACGCGGTCGGAAACGGCTCCGGCATAGCGAACGAAACAGCGGAATCCCTCCGCACCGTGGTCGAGAACATCGGCAGCATAGTTACCAGCATTGACGATATCTCGAAGAATTCCCAGAGCCAGTCCGAGGCTATCGGTCAGGTCACTGCGGGAGTTGACCAGCTCTCGGCAGTCACGCAGAACAACTCTGCGGCTTCCGAGCAGAGCGCTGCCGCAGCCGAGGAGCTTGCGGGTCAGGCTAACACCATGAAGTCTCTCACCGGAAGATTCAAGCTTAAGAAGTAAGCGATGTTATAATATAAAAGGGGCTGTGAGAAATCACAGCCCTTTTACTATATAATCAGATGAACTAATCACCCGTTGATTTGTCAGCCGTGGAATACCGTTTCCGTTCCCGGAGGGCAAAGTACGCCGCCCCTGCGCTGTCCGCAAGGAACCACCCTATCGGAATGGATATCCATATCCCGAAAACGCCTGTCTCCGGCACTGCGGAGAGCACATTCGCGAGAACCACGCGGGTGCCCAGGGAGATCACCGTCAGCACCACCGACATGAACGGCTTGTTCACCGCCCGGTAGTAGCCGTACATCATGAACAGGATCCCGATACCGATGTAGCACGCGCCCTCCGTCCGGAGATACTCCGCGCCGACTGCAACGGTCTGTACGCTGGAGCCGTCCACGAACAGCTTCATCAGCGGCTCTGCAAAAAGGCACACCAGCAGGCTTATCGCCGCGCAGAAAACCGCCGTGCTGGCAAGGGTCTGCTTTATGCCGGACTTTATGCGCTGCGGGAGCCCTGCGCCGTGATTCTGTGCGACAAATACCGAGAACGCGTTTCCCAGATCCTGCACCGGCATATAGGCTATCGTGTCTATCTTCACGGCGACTGCGAACGCCGCCATCACCACGGGGCCGAAGCTGTTCACCACCGCCTGCACCATCAGGATACCCAGGTTCATCACCGACTGCTGGAGGCAGGTCAGCCCCGACAGCGACAGAATACTGCGGAAGTGCCCCCGGTTCCAGCGCATATCGGCGCATTTCGGGCGGTATTCCGGGCAGGCGGCGAGGAAGTATATAACTATCCCGACCCCCGAAGCGTACTGCGCAATGACGGTGGCGGCTGCGGCTCCCGCTATCCCCCAGCCGAACGGGATAACGAACAGCAGGTCAAGCCCCACGTTCAGCACCACTGACACACCGAGGAAAATCAGCGGCACGGTGGAATTGCCGAGGCTCCGCAGGAGATTCGAGACGTAGTTGTACAGGAACGTGGCAAAGAACCCGATAAACACCCATGAAAGGTACGTCCGCATATCCGGGACTATTTCCTCCGGCACGAGCAGCGCGGAGATTATCGGGTCAAGAAGCGCGTAGAAAAGCCCGGTCATCGCCAGGGTCACAGCCCCGATGAGCACTGCGGACATGAAAATTCCGCTGCGGATAACGTCGCTCTGCTTCCGCCCGAAAGCCATGGAAACGAACGAGCCGGTGCCCAGCGACAGCCCGATAACAACGGACGTCAGGAACGTCAGCAGCGTGTACGACGAGCCGACAGCCGCCAGCGCGCCGTCGCCTATGTATTTCCCCACCACCCAGGTGTCCGCGAGGTTGTAGAACTGCTGGAGCACGTTCCCGAGCATAAGCGGAACGGCGAACGCCCAAAGTCCCCGGCTTATGCTTCCGGTGGTTAGGTCGCGGTTTTTTATGTGCAATTCGGCAAGCTCCTTTCAGATTCCTTTTTGGCTTCCCGCTGCTCAGCCTCCCGCTTTGAGAACACGCAGCCGCAGTAATTCTGGCGGTACAGCCCGTATTCCCGGGAAAGCTCCGTCGAGCGCAGATAGCCGCCCTTTTTCTTGAAATCCGAGGGGAGAAGCTTCACCGGGTAAATTTCGGATAATTCCGCACCGATGGAGTTCAGCTTCTCGGCGTTCTTCATCGGGCTTATCGACAGGGTGGAGCAGAAGTAATCGAAGCCGTGCTCCGCCGCGTACTGCGCGGTTTTTTCCAGCCGCAGCCGGTAGCACGCGAAGCAGCGTTCGCCGCCCTCCGGGATATTCTCCAGCCCCTTTACGGCGGAGTAGAATTCCTCCGGGCGGTATTCCGGCATCACGACCTTTGCGGGGTATTTCATCGGGAGCTCCGCTGCAAGCCTGCGCAGCTCGGCGGTGCGCTTGTCGAATTCCTCCCTCGGGGAGATGTTCGGGTTGTAGTAGAACAGGGTAATGCGGAAATACTGCGCGAGATATTCCAGGCAGTAGCTGGAGCAGGGCGCGCAGCAGCTATGGAGCAGCAGCGCGGGGGCTTCTCCCTCGGGGATAGAGCTGATTATGCTCTCGAGCATTTTCTGGTAGTTCTGTTTCTGCATTACTGCGCCTTTCCGCCCGAAGCGGGCTTTTTCTCATAGTTTACGATGAATATTCCGAGACTTACCAGCAGAAGCGCCGCCACTGCCTGCCAGCTGAAAGCCTGCCCCTGCTCGTCCAGAAGCAAAGCCGAGAGGAGCACCCCGCACACGGGATTCAGGAACCCGAAAACCGCCACGCGGCTGACCGGGTTGTGCTTCAGCAGGACAGCCCACAGGCTGTAAGCCGCCGCCGAAACGAAGCTCAGCCACAGCAGCGTGCCGATCCCATCGCCGGATATCTGCCACTTTTCGTTCGCGCCGCCCAGGGCGAGTCCCAGAGCCGCCAGCACTATCCCGCCGAAAGCGAACTGATACGCCGACAGCGTCACCGGGGAGGCTCCCCGGGCGGTGTATTTCTTGATGAATATAGTGGAGCAGGCGTAGCTTATCACAGTGAGGAAGATGAAGCCCTCGCCGTTCCACGCAAAGCCGCTGAGGTCGCCGCCGAGGTTTATCGCAAGGATACCCGCGAATCCGAGAATACAGCCGATAAGCTTCCTTGCCGTGAGCTTTTCCATACGGAAAACCAGCGTTGTCAGCAGTATCACCACGAACGCGCCGGAGCCGTTGATTATCGAGGATTTCACGCCGGTGCAGTGGGAGAGCCCTATGTAGAAGAAAGCGTATTGCAGAATAGTCTGGAAGAGGCTGAGCGCGGCGATACGCTTAAAGTCTCCCTTTTCCGGAAGGAGCGGCTTGCGGGCTGAAAGGCTCCCGGCGCACCACGCGAGAATCCCGGCAATGAAGAATCGCACTCCCGCGAAAAGTAGCTTAGCGCCGGCGCCGCTTTCAGTTATCCCGAACTGCTGATAGCCTATCTTTATCATGGGGAACGCGCTTCCCCACAGTGCGCAGCAAAAAAAGGCGATGAGAAGCACCACCCATATTTTTGAAAGATGTTTAGTCATTTTTATGTCCTTCTTTTGTGTTTATAGGACTATTATAGTACTATTCCCCGGAAAAGTCAATGCAAAAGAAAAGGCTCCGCCGTATATCCGGCAGAGCCTTGGGGGTTATTCTTCCATCTGTTTTCCGAAGTACATAGCCGCCGCCTGGACGAGCGCGCTCTGTTCGCTGGTGGCGAATTCGTTGTCGTCCCCGGAGAGCATGATGACCGCGCCGTTCACGTCTCCCTGCGAAAGAATGGGAGAAGCCGCTATCGCGTAGCGGTCTATGCCCTCGATGGGGTTGAGCTTCTGGTCGTCACGGTTGCGGTAGACGTGGCTCTTTCTCTGCTCGATGAGGTCCTCCAGCGAGCCTGATACGCGGCGCTCTATGACCTCCTTCTTCGCCATTCCGGAAACGGCGATAACGTGGTCGCGGTCGCAGATAACGGCAGGACAGCCGCCCACCTTTGAGAGCACATCCGCATACTGCGACGCAGTGCAGGATATCTCACCCACGGGCGAGTATTTCTTGAAAATGACTTCGCCGTCGGGACTGGTGTAGATCTCAAGGGGGTCGCCCTTACTGAAAACATTGACACGGATAACCTTGCCCCGTCTGTTGGGGCTTTTCTGCGTGATTTCCTGTGCGATATCACCCGTGTCTGGGTTAAAATTTGCGGTCAGACCTTTCGCCGGGTCGAGCCGCAGGAGCGCGTCTATATTGGAGCGGAGCCTGATGTCCACCCTGTCCTCATAAACGCTGATACGGTCGATAAGGACTTCCAGGTCGGTGCGTGACAGGTGGTCTTTTGCGATGATGTCGCTGAATATCCCGATAGCCGTGCGCGCAGTCCGGTTCACACGGAGTACTGCGCTCTGCTTTTCCGTCATGGACTGTATCTGGTTTTCGAGGGAATCTATTTGGTTTGCGAGGTCGTCCAGCATTTCTCCGTAGGTTTCCTCGAACAGGGCTTCGTTGTCGGGATTGCGCGCTATCTCCTTGACTTTCTGACGGGCAAGCAGTTTCATTTCGGACTTGGTATCCTCGATTCGCTGCCGGAGAATCTCAACGGTATTCTGCGTTTCGCCGCTCTCGATTTTTTCCTCTTTCAGAGCCTCGTCAAGCTGGCGCAGCAGGTCAGCGGAGTTATCACGAACCATCCTGATATATTCCTTTAGTGCGGTGTCGAGAGTTTCGCACTTGATGAAATGCGATGTGCAGCCCTTCAGACCCCTGCGGTGGTAGCTTCCGCAGGTGTAGGCTGGCTCGCGTTTTGGGTTGCTTATCGAGAACATCGGAGCGCCGCAGTCGCCGCAGAACAGGAATCCGGAATACACGTTCTCGTATTTCTTGACACCGCGGTAATTTCCGCTTGTGCGGCTGTCAAGCTGCTGCTGAACCGACAGGAACAGCCGGTCGTCCACGATAGCCGGGTGATGATTTTCAAATACGATGTGCTGGCTCTCGTCGGTCTTTTTATCGGAGCCGTTGATTTTGGTGCGCTTGTACTTTGCCTGCCGGAAAGTCCCGATGTAGAAATCGTTGCGGAGTATTTCGGATACGGTAATTAGGCTCCATTCCGGGCGGGCGTTTATCTTGCAGTCCTCTCCGGCGGCGAGCTTGCGGTCGCGCTCTATCGTCCGGGGAGTGGGAATGTGCTGTTCAGTGAGGTAGTTCGCGATTTTGCGGTAGCCCATTCCCTCGGAGTACAGCTCGAATATTTTCCGCACAATGGGGGCGCATTCTTCGTCAACGGTTATCGTGAGATTCTTGTTTCCCTCTATCCGGTAGCCGTAGGGAACGGCGCAGAGCCACTTTCCGTCTTTCTGGCGGTTGGCTATTACGCTCTTTACCTTTTTGCTTGCGTCCGTTACCGGCATTTCGTTCACAAGAAAACGGAACTGTATCGACATCCAGTCGTCGAATGTCGGGTAGTCTATTCCGTCGCCTATCGCGATTATGCGAACTCCCTTATCCCGGAGATCTTCAAGCTCCACCAGACCCTTGCTGTTCCGGCGCGAGAATCGGCTGAAATCCTTGATTATCAGAATATTGTGTTCGCCGCTCATCAGCTTCCTGCGCATTTTCTGGTAGCCGGGACGCTGGTCGAACGTGTAGCCGGAACGGTCGCGGTCCTCGTAGAACGTCAGCTTGGCTTCCGGGAACTGCACGCGGACGTACTCTTCAATTATGGATTTCTGGTTTTCTATCGAGGTGTTGTCGCGGTCTACTTCCATATCCACAGAGATTCGGCAGTAGCCCGCTATATCTAACACGGGAGATTTATCCAATGTAGTTTTCTCCTTTCTTCATTTGTGATAATGTCATTGTAACATATTCCGTGCGAAAAATCAATAGGTGAGCAGAATAAAATCATTGAACATTTGCAAATTCTATGGTATAATACTAGTATGATACAGGAAAGGCGGCGTAAAAATGGCACTTGAGAACAAACTCGGGATAACCGAATCAGCCCAGCTTGCGCGAGAGGAAGAGCGCATAAGCAAGAAAAAAGCCGCAGTTCTTTTTGATAACAGGATACTCGACACGCTCAAGGCAGGGAGCGTTTCTGCGCTTAAAGCGATACACAAGTATCTTTTCGAGGATATCTACGACTTTGCCGGAAAGATACGAACAGTGAACATTGCAAAGGGAAATTTCCGGTTTGCCCCGGTGATGTACCTTGACGCAGCCCTTGAGAATATAGAGAAAATGCCGCAGTCAACGTTCGATGAGATAGTTGAGAAGTACGTTGAAATTAACATCGCGCACCCATTCCGCGAGGGGAACGGCCGCAGCGGCAGGATATGGCTCGACCTGATGTTTAAGTCTGAGCTTGGCAAAGTGGTAGACTGGAGCCAGGTCGATAAGGAGGATTATCTCCTTGCGATGGAGCGCAGCCCTATCAGAAGTACGGAGATAAAATTCGTGCTGAAATCCGCTCTTACCGACAAAGTAAACGACCGTGAACTTTACATGAAGGGCATTGACCACAGCTATTATTACGAGGGCTACACAGCGTTCAGAACTGACGAACTTAAATGAAAAAAATAAATGGCAGGACCGATCCTGCCATTTATTCATACAGCAGGCTTGTCCTGCTGATTTTCCTCCCTGACGTCATCCAGTGCTTTTTTCATGCGGTTTCGGAGAAGCAGCGTGAGCATGGGCTCGAAAAGATCGTCTTTCCCGGAGTGCATGATGATCACACGGAACTTCTTGTTCTTCGCCCTGAGCGGTTCAAGCTGCGCTGCTATTTCAGGCGGGAGGATATCGGTGCTTTCATCGGAACACGCCCATATTATCGCCATCTGCCGTTCCGCATTGATTTCAAGCCTCATGTCGGCTGCACCTCCTTTCTGTGGGTATTGTCTGCGGAAAAAAATAGATTATTCGCTTGACGTTTTTCGATTTCAAGTTTATAATATATAATAGAATATCAAAGAAATGTCATTCGGGAATATTGATTATAAGAGGATAATTGATCATGCATCTGTCGGTTGACAGTTTTCCGTTGGCAATACAAGAGTATTTTCCGATGTCGGTCAGAATATTTCTGGCTTCATTGTTCTTGATATCTACGCCTGCACGCTTAGCTACATCTGCTGAATTACCCGGCTTAAAAGCAATGTAGGTATCACACTGGTCTATCGCTTTGAAAAGGTTTCTGCCGTCTGCCGCTGTGAGGTACTGTGATGTCAGCACTGCCATTATTCCCATCTTTCTTCCACGACGCAGAACTAAATCGACTATTGATGATCCCTGGCTGAGATCAAAGGTCTGGCATTCATCAAGAATGAGTAAACATGGCGTTATCTCATCCTGAGAACATTTGTACTCATAGAATCTGCGTATTATTTCGTCAAGAAATGATTTGTCATCATTCATAGCCTTAACAACACTGATCTGACCTTTCTGGCAGATATTATTCCAACAACCTAAATCTGCCTGTCCGGCACTATTAATGAGCTTTACAAGTTCTTCAACTTCGGGTTCATTACCCATCAGAGAATACAGCTTGGTTATGCACGCAGGAGCCGAAAATGTGCCGCTCATTTCATCGCTCAGCGATTTGGCGAGTATTCTTGCTTCTTCGGAAATAGTATTGGTGTCCAGAATCTGCGAGAAAAAATCGTTATAGGACATGGGGTCTGGTATAAGGTCTTTTTCATTGAATTCAAAGGTTATGAAATCACTCTCAGATGTTGGACAGGTATCTTCGGTACATATATAAATCACCTCAGCTCCCTGCAAAACGGCATTTCGGGCAAACTTTTTCAGAAAATATGATTTTCCTGAACCTGACTGACCCGTAATATAAATGTGTCCATTATCAGTTCCTTTACGGTCGGAAAGCGAAAAGTACACCTGTCTGCCTCCGCACATGCCGAGTTCGATCATAAGTCCCGGACTGGCATCCTTAAATTCATCTGGCTCAAGCTTGATCTGCCCCATAGGGAAGAGCTTATCAAGCCGAACATCGTAAACCCTTGCCTGACCCTCGCTGAACACAATGTTTTTCTGGTATTTATCGCCGCATGATAACACTCCTGCTTCTTTAAGGTTCTGAGCTAGCGCTTTCGGGGTCACATGGTTGTAATCAGCTATGTTTTTAAACGCTGGAGACGTAATGAATATGTCGTTTGAAGAGTATCCAATGATCTTCTGCTTATTACACCCCGCAGGCAGGTTTTCCTTGGGAATAAGCATACTTTGCCCTTCTCCGTGAACATAGGACCTTAATGTATCCAGCGTCGAATTATCAACAGTATCATCAATGCCTGTCAGATAATTGCTGTATTCCTCCAGGAACTCGTCAAGCCTGTCTTCCGCAGCACCTGATGAAAGAAACAGACATTCAGCGGCTGCTATGAGCAGCGAAAAGGTGCTGCACAGATAATCCTCACAGCAAAGAGGCTCAAGATAGAGCACATTCAACTCAGCTGCCCGGTTTTTCAGCCTGGCTACGAAATTTGGCTCTTTTAAGTAAAGCGTTTGAAACCAGTTTGCTAACCTAATACCACTCACATTGGGGTTGATGACGGAATAAGGAATAGCCAGAATTTGTTCAGAGCTGATAAGATCCCGCAGAAGCTGCCTGTTTTTGACTACCATAACTGCCAATGAATCAAAAGGGTGTTCACCGTCAGCGTATGCCGTTCTTCCGAATAGAGTCATACTTTGCTGCAATATCTTTTTTACGTTATAGTCGCTTTCATCACTGAGGCGAAGAAAAGACACGGTATTGCCCTTTATATTGGACTGGAAATCTTTATCCGGCTTGATTATCGGGTTAATATCACAGCAATACAGACAACAGAGATCCTTTTCTGCCTGGATATAGTTTGAACTGATAAACACGAAAGTTTTGATCATTTCAACACTGTTTTCTCTCAATGCCTGTGCTACACGGGAAAGACAGCCTATCAAAATGCAGGTAACCATTGAGAATGACGCTCTATAATCTGTATTGCCGTCTGGAAACAGCAATTCAAGAATTTCTGCACGATCCGCTGCGTTCCTGAAGATCCAGTCGTCGTTTTTGATTCGCAAACCATTGTAGTCTCTGAAATAGCCTTCAGAAAAACACATGGGTTCCAGACAGCTTATCTGATAATCAAGATAACGGATAATATCTGTTATTTTTCCGTCAGGAAGCATCAGCACTTTATTATCAGATAAAAGCGATTCCATGAATTTTTTATCATGGAGTTGGTCCTTTGTAATTCTTGATCCGCTGTTTACACCATTAGATTGTGTGAATGCCAAATCAATATATTCCTGGCCTGTGGTACCATCAGTATTGATTTCTTTATGGTAGTTCGCGGCAAACACCATACCGCTGCATATCTGCTTTTCCTTAGTTTTGCTTTTGCTGGCGTTGTGGATTTTGACGTCCTGAACTCCATAAGACGAAGGAGGACCTTGGAACGATTCTGATTTTGAAGAGGAGCTTAATGTCGTTTTGTACATTCCATTACGGTTAGGGTCTGGATATACCCCGCTTGTACTGCTGGAATACTCCTTCTGCTGTCCCTGAGTAATAACACAGTTCGGCTGTTGAGAACAATTATACTGCTGATAAGGCTGTCCCTGATAATAAGGCTGACTGTTATTAACAATCCCGGAATTTGCATTATTTAGTGCAATTCCTCCATTGTAATAATAGGTCATAATTATCTCCTTTTGATATAATTATTTCGCACATTTGCTGTGCGATGATCATAGTATAGCATTAGGGTTTCATTTTTCCAATAGGTCAGTTTTCGAAGTTTTCAAAAATAAAAATAACGTTGCGTTTGCAGCGCTATATACGGAGGTTTTTACATGAATAAATTTTCCTTGAAACAGGAGTTGTTTCGTAAAATTATCAATATAATACTTGAGCAATGGCATGACGTCAATGAAGAATTGTATGAATGCTCTCAAAAAAAGCCGGAAAGCCAGGAAAGTTTCTTTAACAGGCTTATTGCTATAAACGGGAAAAATGCGTCCTATACGAAAGCTGTGGTTTCAAATATAAAGAAGAATGGCTTCCCAGCAAAATTCTTTACTAAATTTATTTCTGATCGTGACAGCATGAATTCACTATGCCATAATATCGGAGATATACTGAAAAATGAATTTAATGAGCCTTGTCTGGCGCATATTGCTGACCGGATAAATGATTATAAAAATAATAGCCAGGTTGCCCATGATATAAAGGAACTGAAAACACCCGATCAGTTTTCAAGTAAGGATAAGTATATCGTGAACGCTGTGAGAAAAAGTCTTGAATATGTGATTACTGATCAGTCGCCGGTATATAAAATATGTTCTGAACGCCCAAGAAAGATTCATGGCTTTATAGGCCGTTCGGAAGAAATAAAAGAGATAGGTGATTTTCTGGCAGACCGTAATTATGCGGTCATAAGCGGTATTGGCGGAATAGGAAAGACAGTTCTTGCCCGGGAATACCTGGCAGAGCATAGTTCCGAGTATGATATTATCAGTACCGTGAGATTTGACACCAACATCTCAACAACCGTCAGCAATATTGAGTGTGAGGGTATGCCAGACAACATGAAGCCATCACAGCGCAAAGCTGAAATTCAAAAGCTGTTAAAGCAGGCAGGAAACAAAGCAATTGTATTCATTGATAGCCTTGATGATAAGGACAAGGACTACATAGACGATGAAACTTACTGGGAAAAAATAGTCGAGACATATAAATGCAGGTTTCTTGTTACTACCAGAATGGCTTCAAACAGTGCAATTAAGCTCAGCGAGCTGAGTGACTCTGAACTTGGAGAATTATTTATCAATCAGCTTAATAACAGAAAGCAGCATTGCTCATTTTTCAGAGATAATCTAAGTGATTTACTTGAAATATTGCACCGACACACACTGCTTGTGGAACTAAGTGGAAAGGTCTTTGACAAGCTTGACATGGATCCGACAGAATTCATGGAGATAATGCGTGGAGATGACCCACAGTATCCGTCTGACAGGGTCGAGCTAAAAAAGGATCAAAGCACCTCCAGAAAATCTGTCAGCGACCATCTTGATACTTTATTCTCTTTAGCAGGGTTGAGTGAATTTAATAAAAGAATGCTGATGGATTTTTCACTGCTTTCCTCTGATGCGATGATAAATGTCAGAACAGCAGAAAGATGGTTTTCACCGTACTGCAAGGATGATTTCGAAGAAATGAGCATTTTCGGCTGGCTTCAGAGCAGTTATGATGAAAATCAGGATTCATACAAGTATGGAATACATTCACTTATAGCTGAAACTATACGCCGTAACAACGCGTTTATAAACTGCGATTTCAGGTGTGAGCTCAGAAATGTCGAAAGCTTTTCATACAACTATTATGCTGTCGGAAACAGAGCGCTTGCAGAACCATTATATAGCGTCGTCACAAAAGTAAAAGCCAAGTCGCGTGAACTGCGATTCTGCAAAAGCCGTGTTTGCTTCTGTCTTTCTTATATAGGAAGAAAGGATCTTGCTTATGCGATATATCAGGTTTCCGATGATAAACTGGATTTTACAAATGATGTCTATGGCTGGCTTAAACAGTTTTCGGACAACGACCCACAGCTAAAGAGCATCATTCAGTCCAAGGAAAATGAGTATGATCAAGGCGAACGAAAGGACAATGATTGCATAGATGAACTTATTGAGTTCAATAATGAAAAAGTGTATCATGAAATCATATCAAAATCTCCATGCAAGAAGCTCAGATATGATGACAGGTTTATCAGAACTCGTTTAATGACTGCTGACCGATACTTTTCAGAACTTAAATTTGCAGAACTTCCTGAGTGCACCAAGGGGTTGAGAATGCTTATTTATTCTTATCATTCGCCCGAAGCATTCTACAGTATACCATCAGATGTTGATGGTAATACATATCTGGTAACCTCTAAAAACCCACAAAATTTCAGACAAATAGAGGCATTTAGCATAATTGGTCAAATATTGACCAGCAAA